>NZ_JBIAOU010000018.1:0-91389 GCF_042879035.1 Rhodococcus sp. NPDC003318
ACGCAAACTCCAACGCGCACTGGCCTATTGGATCGGGACCTGCCCGACCTGCCACCACACCTTCCCCACCTAACAAAGTCCTACTAGGGCGTGTCTGACAAACATGTGAACCGTTGCGTGTGAGGCTGTTCGGGTGACGCGGTTTCAGGTGTTGTCGGATGAGCAGTGGGAGTCGATTTCGGATTTGTTGCCGGTACGGACGGGGCGGCGGGGGCGCCCGTTCTCCGATGCGCGGTCGATGGTCGAGGGCATCGTGTACCGGTATCGGTGTGGGATTGCCTGGCGGGACGTGCCGGAGGTGTTCGGTTCGTGGCAGACGATCTGGACCTGGCACCGCCGCCTCGCCGGTGACGGCACGTGGGACCGGGTCCTTCAACGTCTGCTCGCCGTCGCCGATGCAACCGGGATGATCGACTGGGCGGTGTCGGTGGATTCGACCATCGCGCGTGCTCATCAGCACGCCACGAACGTCACCCGCCACACAGGGGGATGGGTCGAATTACACGAATCCGCGGATCGAGCCGCCTGACCACGCGATCGGCCGCTCCCGCGGTGGGCTGTCGACGAAGATTCATCACTTCGTCGACGGCCACGGACTGCCACTGGTGGTGCTCGTCTCGCCCGGCCAGTCCGGCGATTGCCCGGCCTTCCCGCATCTGCTCGATCAACTGAGGGTTCCTCGCGTCGGAGGTGGACGGCCACGCACTCGTCCGGACCGGGTTCGTGGCGACAAGGCGTACTCCTCCCGCGCCAACCGAGAATTGCTGCGCCGGCGCGGTATCGGCGCGGTCATCTCCGAACCGTCCGATCAGGCCGGGCACCGTCGTCGCCGCGGCTCGCGCGGTGGCTGGCCACCAGCGTTCGACCCGGTCGACTACCGCGGCCGCAACGTCGTCGAACGCCGGTTCTGCCACCTCAAGCAGTGGCGCGGTCTGGCCACTCGCTACGACAAACTCGCCATCGTCTACCGGGCAGCGGTGGTCCTGCACGCCGTGATCGCCTGGACCCGCCGATTGTCAGACATGCCCTAGACGTCTGCGTCGCCACCAACACCTGGAAGAGGGCGGCACTGTCCTCCTGGTGACTCCAACGCCCGCACCCGAACCAGGGTGGGGGCGTTTCGTCATTTCTGGGCCCGGTCAGCAGAAGGCCGAGGAATAGCCGTAGTTGCTGTAATCCTCGGACTCGGCAACCTTGACACCGTTCACCCAAATCGAGCAGTAGACGTAGGGCGCGGCAGTGTTGCTGATGGACGAGCCGACGTAGCTGCCGTACTTCTCGTACTCGGTGTAGCTGAGGCTGCCGCAGTGCCGAGAGCCGCCCACGGCCTCGGGAAGTGAGACGTTGATCTGTTCACGACGGCCGTAGCTGTCGTAGTAGGACACCTCGTTGGTTGCTCCGGGGGTATCGGCACAGAACACGTACTTGACGTTGTCGTACTGATGGGTGGTGACGGCAGATGCGGTGCCGGTCATTGCGATCAGAGGAATTGCTGCGAATGCTGCGGCAGCGGCAAGCTTAGGCGTTGCGGCAGCGGCGATTTGAAGTCTCATGCGTAGAAGTAGACCAGATAAAACCTATGCAGGGTACCTGTCGGTCTTGTTTCAGCCTGGGAAGCCCCCCGCCGCTGTCATTCGGACGATCGACGGCACTTTCGGTGGATCGGGCACCTGATACCGTTTGTGCCAGCTCATCATTCGCGGATGCGAGAAGTGACCCCGAGGGCAATCCGCCGGACGGCGGGGCTTCGGGGCCGCGCGCTACCCCGATCAGCCAAAGATGCTGTCAGTCGAACGACGGACGCGACCGTGGCGCGTCATCCTGTCGCGCTGACGGTTGTGAGTGCGGGTGCTGTGTCGGCGGCGGGCCATCACCGCACGCTGGCCTCGCTGGTGCCGAGTGCTGCGGCGGCGGCGCGGTTCGACATCCCCGGACTCGATGAGTTCGAGGGCGCGACGAGCAGGCACAGTGGCGGGATGATCGCGACGGATGCGCCAGCCCACGCGGGAAGCGGGCCCGGGGGCAGGAGGTGCGCCGCGGCGCCCGCGACGATCGACACCGCGCTCGACGCGGCGAGCAGCGACCACGCGTGCGCCATCGACGGGCTGTATCCGGCTGGCCGGCCAGCTCGGCGAGCGCCGAGTACGAGAGGGCGAACGCGAGCGCAGCGATCAGGTAGGTGGCGGCGGCGAAGCGGGTCACTGCTGGTCTCCTTCGAGTTGAATGCGGGTCGCGAGCGCGCGGACGTCGTCCTCGAGCGCCCAGAGGTTGCGGGCGTAGGCGCGTGCCGCGTTTGGATGCGGGGTCGTTGGTGTGCAGCTCGGCGGTCAGGCGGGCCTGCGCCGCAACGAGGACCTGGTCGAGTTGCTCCGCGATGCTCATGCGGTCACCGTCGCTCGAGCGCTGTGGCACGGGCACTTCACCCCACGGCCGTCCATGTCCTCGTCGAGCCAGCCCTGATCGCAGCGGCCGCACAGCGCCGCGGCGGCGGGTGTCGGGGCGGGGAGGTCGAGCCATGCCTTGATCCACGCCGACGCGAACCGCGCCGGGTCGGCGGGCCTGTGCCGCCGGAGCGCTTCGTGGACCAGAGCGTCGACGCCGTGCAGCACGACCAGCGCGTCAGCCGTCTCTCGCTGATCGGCGGACATCCCGGCGAAGCGTGCTGTCAGTCCTGCTCGGCGCGAAGCGACTTCGAGTTCGGCGAGCCGCGAAGCGGTCTCGTGTCCGAACTCGGTGGACACCTCGCGCGCTGCTGCTGGGGGTTCTTGGGGGATCAATGACGGTTCGGGTGTCACCGACGCCAGGGTTGGCGGTCACAGGTGCCAGGGTTGCAGACCCGACCCCGGTCACCATGACCGGGTTCGTCTGGATGATGGGGTACCGGTTCGTCGCGGCCGGTCGAAGCGGACTCGCGGATCACGAGCCCGGACGTTTTCGAGTGCGCGGATCGCGCGGCGGGCGGTCGACTCGCTGCAGCGGGCCCGGCGGGCGACGGAGTCGATGGACGGCCAGCACAGGCCGCTGTCGTCGGCCCAGTCGGCGAGACAGAGGAGGACGAGGGTCTGGGTCGAATCTTGAACTGGCGCAGAGTCGATAACCCACGTCATGACACGTATGCTCACGGAAGTCTCCCGGAGCTTGGAGATCGAACGACCCGCCCTCATTCGCAGTGGGGGCGGGTCGACTTATTTCTGAAGGGTGAGCAGACGGTCGTCAACCACCTCGGCATGGTGGGGACCGCGATCGGCGCGCTGGGGATGGCGCTGCTCCGCGAGCTGAAAGTACCCGGAATCGCTTGGCTACAGTTGTGGCTACAGCCGCGTTCGCGGTGAGGGTGGTGGAGAAGGATTCCGGCAGTTCATAGCCGGTTTCTTGTGGAGGGGTGTTCACCTATTGCGGGTTGTGATGCGTTGGTGGCGTAGTGGCTGAGCTGACCAGCCGGTAATCACACCTCGAGGGGTCGTCAGATCACACCTTGCGAGCCAGACAGGTTCCTCAAGGACGAGGCGGCATCAACCCCGGACGATTCACGCCAAAGGTGAGTTGGACGGGCGTCAGTTCTTGAGACCCGGGGTGATCCCGTCCACGCGATAGCAGATCGTCGTGCGTTCGGATGACGCCGACCTAGTGCGAGGGGATCCCCGTCGGTTGCGCCGGGCATACTCCCCGATATCGGGGCGTGTTCGTGCTTCCCGTTTGAACTGGAGGCAGGAAATGTGGCAACGGAGTGGGCACGGTGCGCGGGTGTGGATCGTAGCCTCAGTGGTGCTAGCGCTCTACGCCGTCGCGCTTGCATCGATGAAGGCTCTTGGACTGGTCGTCCTCGTCGCGGGAATCAGCTATCTCCTGTACCGGCTAGTCAGGCACATCCCGAAGGAGCGCTACTTCGCCAGTGAAGAGTTCCCGGCCCACACGGCCAAGATCTCTTCGGTGGTTGCTGAGCATAACGATATCGCGCGCGACGCCGCGGAGTTCACTGCTATCACTGACTCTCGATCTGAACCGGCGCGCCGAGAACACCGGGATCGTACAGGGGGGAGTGTGACGGGCTACGCGATCGAATGGGACGGTACGACCGTCACTCTTCCGCCAGCCGGCGACCTCAATCCGGATGGTGTTTCGTGGGCGTGGATCACAGACGACGATGGCGAGGGCATTTACGACCGTCGTTTGGTGGACTTCGCGGATGCCGCCTTCGCTGCGAGCGGCAAACGTGTGGGAAGTATTTCCGTCCCGTTTGTGTTGATACCGCGGCCAGACAACCCATACGACAGCGACGCTGTGTCCATCGCACTCCCGAAGTCGATGGGCGGAGACGAAGAAGACCGATGTCTCGGCTACCTGTACCGAAACACTATCGAATACTGGGGCATAGCCAGCGGCCGCCGCAAGGATCTCGTTGCCCGACTCGCAGCGCTCTCAGCGGGCGGGGAGGTGCACTTCACCGCCACCATGTCGCGCGATACTGACCCCGCCGACATAGAACGCTATCGGTGCTCCGATGACGAGGAAGGCTGGGACATCGACTATCGGCTCCCGGAGTTCCGCCTCGATCTTCCGGGTGCCCGGATCATGGGCGCGGCGATCCGCGCGTTCCTCTCCGAGCACGAAACGAACGAATCCGCCACGCTCGCAGCTCAAGGCCGAGACCGCGCGATACGGGCGCAGCTGGCCAAGCCGCTCACACCTAAGGCTCGCTGGCTCCAGGACTTGCGCACTGAACTCGTCGAGCGTCTGGCCGGCGAGGTGGTCACTCATTCGAACAGCAACCGTCATGGCGCCCTCGAAGTACTCAGACAGAGGAACTTCGCGACGAAGGTCGTCGACGAGAACGGTGGCTGTATTGGCGTGGTTCTGACAAGACCGGACCTCGTCGTGGTCGGAAACGAATTCGACCGGCCCGCAGTGATTGAGGCGCTCGATCGGGAAGGATTCGATCCTCCGTTTGACCCGACGCCCGGATGGTTGAACGCGTCGCTGCACCGCGATTCGGACGGGTGGATTCACGTCGTGTGGATCGGCAGGATCGCGGGAATGAACGTCGAACCGATACTCGCCAGCTTCGACGTTCATGACAAAGAACTGCACCTCTTTGCGGTGGAACTAGAGACGCCGATCCAAGGACTCCTTCGCCGCGCCGGTCATGTTTCAGAAAAGGTGGTACTCCGCCCTCATCCTCGCGATCCCGGTCAGTTCTTCGGCCAGGACCTGATCGCGCGACTGGAGTCTCCGCAGGCCGCCAGGATGTTGCGGCCCGAGGCGCGGGCACTAATTCCCGCGGAATGGGCGGAGCACATCGAGTCAGGTTGGCGCGCGAAACAAGATATCCAGTCACGCAATACGCAGATCAGTCAGACGATACTGTTCGCCAGGCCAGTGGATCAGTTCCCTCCTGATGACCCACAATTGCCACCCGGCCTCTTCGATCAGCGACCGGCCGACGACCCTAATCCGGACGCCCCACCCTGTCGACTGTGCGGCGAAGCCCTGAACCCCTACGCGGAACCTTTGCCCTACTGCCTCGACTGCGTCGGCGACGCATCCACTGGCCTTTTCGCTGATCGCGGGTTCGACGAACCTTGGGCTCCGGCCGTCCTGTGGTCGCTGAAGCAGCTTGCAGCGCTCGAGTTCGGCGGTGCTCCGGCGCGGGATCAACTCCGCGCGATGCCGACGGACGGACCCCATGCCGACCTGTTGATGCTCTGTCGAATGCTGACGGCGAGACACGGTAAGGCCGTCCCGGGTGGGCAGCGAAAGGTGTACTCCTGGGCGGATTGGCTCGGCCAAGCGGGGCTCCTCGCGGGCGGTGTGCGCACAAGCCGAGGTGTCACCGTGATGGCTAAGGACGGCCACATCTGCCGTTCCCTGCTGGAACGTCAGATTGACGACTTCTTCTTTGACCATGGAGTGCCGCACCAACCCGAACCGCACTACCCGTTCGACCCCGAGATCAATCCCAACGGCTATCGTGCCGACTGGAAACTTGCCGACGGCACTTTCGTTGAGGCCCTGGGCTTCACCACCAACACTGCGTACATGGACAAGGCGCAGCGCAAGATTGCCCTGGCCGCCAAGCATCAGATCCCTATCGTCACGGTGACCGTTTCCGACTTGCCGAACCTGCCCACGATATTCGCTAAATGGCTTCCGCAGAAAGATGATCAGCCACGAGGCGCAGCCCTTCCTCCCCGTCCAGCCATCACCATCCGGAGGACGAAACCAACCCCCGGCGCGAAAGCCAATGGACAGAACCCCACCAATACGAAGCTCCGCGCTGATCGGTTGGAACGTTGCCGCAGAGCCGTCGAGCTTCAGTCCGGCGGCGCGACAAGAAGTCAGATATCCGAGCATCTCGGCATTAACCCTGATGGTGTTGCGTCGCTACTCAGGGATGGGAAGTTCTTCGCCAATCCCACGTCTGATTCAGATCGGCTCATGTTGGCGCAGAGCGCGGCGAGCGCCCGCAAACGCCGTCTGACCCGCGCCGAGTTCCAAGATGAGGAACAGTTGTCGACCGCCAAAGCGAAGGAGTGTTGGAGAGACGCTGACGTGCTCTTCGGTACATCAGTAACGGATTGATCCGCCTGTGAGTGTTGGCGGTGGCCGGCGACGACCAACACTCACAGGCGATTCAGCGGGTATCCCGCCGTTGGAGCTTGCGCGGTTCATGGGCCACGCCAAAGTCACCACCACGCTCAGCGTCTACGCGCACCTGTTCGAGGACGACCACGCTGACGCGATGACCGCGCTCGGGGCGATGGGCCAGCCGCTCACCCGCCCACCGCCCCGGCCCGACAAAACGTGGTGTCGATCAGGCGGGACCGGTTGGGGTAGAGGTGGCAGGCGGCTCAGGTGCGGGGCTTGGCCTCCTCAGATACTTCCCAACCGCAGGTAAGGCGTCCCAGTTGGATTCTCCGATAATCGCGGAGCACTCGGGATCAACGGTGATCATCCGCCAGCCCGCCGTTCCGAAAGCGCATCGTTCCAGGTGCGCTCCTGCACGGTTCCGGCGCATGGAGCCAGGAATTGGTTCACTGACGCCGTCGACTATTCCCCAATCTGGTTCAACCATTACTTCGTTGAGCCAAAGTCGATATTCGGCCCATTTGCCCAAGTATTCGTCAACGTCATCTCTTACAGCGGTTTTGACCTGGTCCCAGAACCAGCCGTAAAATGCCCTTGCTCGGGTGGAGTACTTCTCAAGAAGTGGGAGGAATTCGACGTCCTTGCTGTGTGTCCTGAGGAACCGTTTGGCTGGACCGCCCCAGCCGGAGAATTTTTCGAGCTCGGCGCGCTTCAGCTGCACCGTGTTCGTCCATCGAGGCGGCTCGGGTGGCCGGTGGCTTAGCGTCGTACCGATCGCCATGACCGGCACTGTGTGATGAAGTGTGCAGTTGCGAAGGTCGAATAGAAACTTGATGTCGTCGTCGCCAAACATCTCTTTGACCTTGGGTTCGTAAACGCTTAATTCCCAGGTCGTCCGCTTGTCATCTTTGCTGCTTCGGTCTGATTCGGGAATTCTTTCCGACCAGATCTTCCGATGCGTAGTGCGCTGACTATCTCTAAGTGTGGCGACGGAGGCGATGTAGTTGTGAAATAGGCGCACCGTCTCGTGGCCGAACTCGTCGGTTAGGTCGTTCACGTGCCGGTGCCTGCCGACGAATTGTGAGATGTGGTTGGAGAGTTCGGCACCATTCGTCCCGAATAGCCTAGAGGTGCGGTTTAAGGCCTCGAAGCGCTCATGATGATACTTGCCGGGCAGTAGGTCGAGCGCCTCCAGTCTCCGCTCGCGCTCGACGGCCCACTCTGCTTGCCACGCCCGCTCATGTTCGCTCAAGTTTGCGACGCCTCCTGTGTCCGAACTGCCTGCGTGACACGTTAGACATCCAGTCCGACAGCCCACCTGCCTCTCGGTGGCCGGAGGTACCACGAAGGTACAGAGATCCCGAGAATTGCGAAAGCCCCGACCAGAAAACGATCTGGCCGGGGCTTTTGCTTGAGAGTGAGGTGGAGAGAGAAGAGAGAGAGGTGTTCACCTATGCCGTCCAGTTAAGCGGGCCAAGCTTGCTGATTAGCTCAACCGGTCGGTAATCACACTCTTGCGTGTATGGAAATCACACCTTCTGTTGGTGGACTCCAGCCTCGAACTGTGACCCCCTCATTCGGGGCGAAGTACGCGCGGAGGAGTTGGCGCTGCCCGTGGAAGGGCCGTCCCGGGTGGCATCTGCGATCACTCCTGAATGTCGTTGCTCGGACCGAGCTCCCTGTGGAGTTCCTCTACTGACGCGAGCCGCTGCTCGAGCGTCGGCCCGAACGAGCCCCATTGCGAGCGGGTATCGATTAGCGCCTGCTCGACTTGTTGCAGCCCGAGCCTTAGATGGGGGAGCGCTAGCCTTCGTGTGCTCTCGGCGTCGAGCAGTCGATCGATGTGTGGGAGCGCTTCGCCTTCCCGATTCATATGAAGAAGGGTGATTGCGGAAAATGAGGTGACCGTGACGGCATTGTGGATGCTGCTCGAAGCGGCGGTGAGTCGGGGGATCATCGCGAATGCCTCCGGGTACTTGCCGCGCGTGATCAACTTCTCCAGTTCCGTGAGAACGCGGCCGCTGCTGTCGTCGCGGCTTGACGTTTGGTTCACAGCTCGCGCTAAGCCAACTGCGACTGCGGCAAGTCGGTTGTCCGTTCCGCCGTTGTAGTGTGCGAGAAGACCTGCAGCCGGTGAGGTGTTGCGGACAACATTGTCGAAGCCATCGTCCTCCCTGGCTGCCACCTTCTGGACTTCGAGAAGCAGTCGTTCGGCGAGTGCGACGATCGTGTCGTGATTGACGTGGCTTTCGCAGGCGTCGATCGTTGCCTGGGTCAGGGTGAGTATCAGCCTGACCCTGACGAGATCGGGTACAGGGTCGACTGGGGTGCCGTCGACGGCTTGTTGCGCGAGTTCCGCGCCCCCTTCGTGATTACCGCGTCCCGCGAGGGTAGTAGCCATCTCCGAGCGTAGAAACAACTGCGCATATCCGAGAATTCGCGAGATGTCGGTGTCTGCAGGTGGCCGGCGGCGGGGCAGTTCGTCGGCAAACCGCAGGATCATGTCCGCGTGAGCGTGCAATTGCTCCAGTGGGAAGTAGTCGCCGCGGCCACGGAACTCCAGAGTCCAGCCGTACAGCAGGGTAATCAAAACAACAAGTCGTTCGTCAACCACGCCTTCCGGGGCACTTCGGCTGTAGATGGTTCGAAGGATCTCGTGGACCAATGGATGAACTGTGATGGTGTCACTGGCCGGGTTCGTTGCTCCGTGGCCATCGACGTAGCGATGCCGTCGGGCCAGCGACTTGGACCGAATGTTGGCGATTACTGTGTTGCGTCGCTCGCGATCTACGTCCGCAGGCTTCGGTGGTCGGTACAGATCAACGGTTGTTGTCTCCTCGACGGTCTGCATCAGGAGGTTGACTGGGATGCGCTCGGGCGCAAGGAAAGATGCGTGGTACAGGAGGGCCATTGACTCGCGTCCCTCGGCTCCCTTGCCGATCTGCTCAACTGCGAAGCGAACAGCCGCAAACGCGGTTCGTGAGTAGCCTTCGGGTATCGCCATCGAGTCGTCAAGCGCAGCGAGACTGTCGAAGTAGTCCGACGCCAACTCGGCGAGATCGTCACCGCAGTTCCGAAAGTGAACGCCAGCCATGCTCACTGCGAGCGCGATGTTGCCAAGCCTGTGGACAATGTCGAGCACCACGTCGTCGGTAGCCCCAGGGCCGATCCCTGCATGAGCCTGGAAGCAGGCCACGGCTTCGTCGTCGGTGAGGGGACCGATGTCGAGGCGGTGGCTCGTGGCCCACCATCCGGTGCTGTTTGTGGTTGTGACGATGACCAGTCCGCATCCGCTTGTGGGGAGATACGGTTCAACGTCGAGGCGGCGCTCGGCTCCGTCGAAGACCAGGACGAACGGGCCGGCAATCTTTCCGAGGGCGGTACGAAACGCCGACGGTACGACATCGTTGTCGATTTCGGCATCCGGCGTCATCCGTGTAACGACATCCTTCGCTTGGGCGTGGATGAGGCCCGGGTCTCGGCAGTCGATCCAGCAGACATTCTCGTAGAAGTGCCGATGAAGCTGGCAGAAGTCCGCAGCAACTGTGCTTTTGCCGAAGCCGGTTTCACCCTCCAACACCACAACTCCGGGCCTTCGGGTCGCGGTCGCTTCGTCGAATACCTGCGAGATTGATTGAAGTACATCAAGTCTCGGAACCATGGAGGCAATCTGGGGCACTTCAAGCATCGGGGTTCCCCAGTCGAAGTGCCTCAGTGCGTGAGCGACGGATCGATCGGGCAGACAGAGCAAAGAGAGCACCTCAGTGGCCGCGATTCGGCTGGCGTGCAGGTCTGCTGCGGAATCGAAGATCTCGATGAGCAATGCCGCGGCGAGGAGTCCAGCTGACTTTGCTCCTTGACCAAGAAGTTGGTCACGGCGTACGTCTCGCACGGCCTGAACCAGCGCAGCGCGCAGTTCGGCCGGGGTCCGTGAATCGACAACGATTGATTCTGTCGCGGGGTGCGCACTGGATCCATTCTCGGGAAGGACGTATTCGGTGCGGGAGTCGGGTCGGGTGGGGTGACGGACACACACGTCGGTAAGCGAGGCCGTCAGAAGTCGGTTCGTTGCGATTACCAGTCGGCTCCCAGTTTCGACATCGCCGGCGAGTCGCGAGAAGATCCTTCGTGCGTCAGGGAGCCCAATCGCTCTCGCGGTCGACGGGGCGAAGGAGCCCTTGACCTGGATCCGTTCGGTGACGACTCCGTCGACCTCGATTGCGAAGTCGATAACGTCGTCGTCCTTCCCCTCCGCGTTGGGGTGTGCGGGCTCGACGAGTAGCGCAACGTTTGGGGCTTCCGTCGGATGCTCATGAAGGAAACGGAGAAGCCATTCCGCCGTCGTCATGTACTGGTAATTGAACCCGAATGCTGCGTTCGTTCCGCCACCCATCGACACGAGGTGACCTTAGCGCTGAACCCATCGGAAATGCCTGCCACCGATCGACTCGCCGCCAAATCACACTGAAGGGTGACTTCTGATCACCCCTCGTGGAGGTTCTTGGTCACACCGACCCGGAGGCGACGGTCTGGGCGTTTTCCTTCTGGTGGACTTGCTCGGCCAGAGGTGTCGGAAGCGGAGGAGTCGACCGAGTTTGTGTGGGAATTGCGCCGCGATCTGGACCGAGAATCTGCCGAGTTTGTTTATTCAGGCGCAGTGTGACGGAAATCGGGATCCGGTTTCGGTGTTGGTTCCAATAGATGAACACAACGGGCCTCAATGGGTGAACACCCTAGAGATGGAGAGTGGAGCCGATGACGGGAATCGAACCCGCGTATTCAGCTTGGGAAGCTGATGTTCTACCATTGAACTACATCGGCATGCAGGGGTTATACCGCCGTGTTCACGGTGCAACTCCCTGCGATCGGCTACTCTAGCAGACGTTCCGATGGGCGTGCGTCTACCCTGTGGGTCGTGCTTCTTTCCGACCGCGACATCCGTTCCGCTATTGCCAGCAGCCGCCTCGGCATCGATCCGTACGACGATGCGATGGTGCAGCCGTCCAGTGTGGACGTCCGCTTGGATCGGTTGTTCCGGGTGTTCAACAACACGCGGTACACGCACATCGATCCGGCGCAGCAGCAGGACGAGTTGACGAGCCTGGTGGAGCCGGCGGACGGGGAGCCGTTCGTGCTGCATCCGGGGGAGTTCGTGTTGGGGTCGACGTTGGAGTTCTGCTCGCTGCCCGACGACCTCGCGGGCCGTCTGGAGGGCAAGTCGAGCCTCGGGCGTCTGGGGTTGCTGACGCATTCGACGGCGGGGTTCATCGACCCGGGGTTCAACGGGCACATCACGCTCGAGTTGTCGAATGTCGCGAATCTGCCGATCACGCTGTGGCCGGGGATGAAGATCGGGCAGCTGTGCCTGTTCCGGCTGACGAGTCCGGCGGAGAACCCGTACGGCAGCGCCGCGGTCGGCTCCAAGTATCAGGGGCAGCGTGGGCCGACGCCGTCGAAGGCGTACCTGAACTTCGTGAAGGCGCCGACGCCGTAGCGCGCTGTCGGCCGTTCGTCCGGTATGGCGGAAGGCCTTTCGCAGCACACTGCTGTCGCGGCGGCACCGGATGTACACCTGCCGTTGTCCGAGCGCACGCGAGCGGGACCGGTCGCGCTCACCTGCGCCGCGTATCACGGTGTCATGCGCTGCACCGTGTTCGGGACCGGCTACCTCGGCGCCACGCATGCCGCGTGCATGGCGGAGTTGGGGCACGACGTGCTCGGGGTGGACATCGACCCCGGCAAGGTCGCCAAACTGTCCGGGGGAGAGGTCCCGTTCTACGAACCCGGACTCGGTGAGGTGCTGCGCCGCAACCTCGACGCGGGCCGGCTGCGGTTCACGACGTCGTATCCGGAGGCGGCGGCCTTCGCGGACGTGCACTTCCTGGGGGTGGGCACTCCGCAGAAGAAGGGGGAGTACGCGGCGGATCTGCGGCACGTGCACGCGGTCCTCGACACCCTGGCGCCGCTGTTGGACCGGCCGTCGGTGATCGTCGGCAAGTCCACCGTCCCGGTCGGCACGGCCGCCGAGCTGCGTTGCCGGGCAGTCGAACTCGCGCCCGCCGGGGAGGGCGTCGAGGTGGCGTGGAATCCGGAGTTCCTGCGCGAGGGTCATGCGGTCGAGGACACGCTGCGGCCCGACCGGCTCGTCGTCGGGGTCGACGCGACCAGTCCCGGGCGGGCCGAGGCGCTGCTGCGCGAGCTCTACGCCGACCTGATCGCGGCGGGGGTGCCGTTCCTGCTCACCGACCTGCCGACCGCCGAACTCGTCAAGGTCTCGGCGAATGCCTTTCTGGCGACGAAGATCTCGTTCATCAACGCCATCTCCGAGGTGTGCGAGGCGACCGGTGCCGACGTCAGCGCGCTCGCCGACGCGCTCGGCCACGACGCCCGGATCGGCCGCCGCTTCCTGGGCGCCGGCCTCGGGTTCGGCGGCGGCTGCCTCCCCAAGGACATCCGCGCCTTCATGGCCCGCGCCGGCGAGCTCGGGGCCGACCAGGCGCTGACGTTCCTGCGGGAGGTCGACAGCATCAACATGCGGCGGCGCACCAAGATGGTCGAACTCGCCACCCGCGCCGTCGGCGGCTCACTGCTCGGCGCCAACATCGCCGTCCTCGGTGCGGCGTTCAAACCCGACTCCGACGACGTGCGCGATTCGCCGGCGCTCAACGTCGCCGGGATGCTGCAGTTGCACGGCGCCGCGGTCAGCGTCTACGACCCGAAGGCGCTGGACAACTCCCGGCGACTGTTCCCCACCCTGACCTACGCGACATCGGCGGCCGAGGCGTGTCGCGCCGCCGACGCCGTGCTGCTCGCCACCGAGTGGGACGAGTTCCGCCGCCTCGTGCCCGCTGACCTCGACGAGGTGGTGCGGTCGCGGGTGATCGTCGACGGCAGACGCTGCCTGGACGGCGCGCAGTGGAATGCCGCGGGATGGCGCTACTTCGCGCTCGGGAGCAGCCCCCGAGACAACTCGCGGGAAACCCGAAGTGGACGGTCGACCAGTAGGGTCGATGCCTGATCTGTCCGAGTGCGGAACTCGCGCAAGGATTTCGATTCGATAAACTTGCCGGGTTCGCGTGCGCGCCGTCGGGGGCGCACACCGGTCAGACAAGGACGACTCGATGAGTGCGGTACTGGGAGTGTCGGTGGGGACGAGTGCTGTCCGCATGACCACCCCGAAGGTGTGCCAGGCGGTCGAAGTCGGCTCCGGTCGCGGTGCGGAACTCGCCGCCCAGTCGATCGGTGTCCTCCTCGAGCACGAGGACATCGGCGCCACCGGTGTCGCGTTCGGTGACGACCTGCAGGCCGATGCTATGCACCAGGCGATGGCGCTGCAGCGGCTGCACAACTATCAGCTCGTGCCCGAGGCCGCGGCGGTCGTGGCGCTGCTCGAGAGCGTCGGCCAGCTCGGACCGGACGATCACACCCTCGTCCTCTACGACCTCGGCAGTTCGGGGGTGACCGTCAGCGTCGTCGACCGGTACTCCCGCACCGCGGTCGCCGTCCGGCGCAGCGACGTGGCCGGCGGCGACCTGTTCGACGGCCTGATCGCCGAGCAGCAGTGGCACGACCGCGGCATCGACCCGCCCGCCGACGACTGGGCGGCAGCCGACTTCGCGTCCCGGTGCCGGACCGCGAAGGAACAGCTCTCCACCAGTGGTGCGGCCGCCGTCTCCGGGGACGGCGGCCTGATCCTGCTCAACCGGGAACGTTTCGAGTCGCTCGTGCGGGTGCCGATCGAGGGGTCGGCGCGCCTGGCCCGCGAGGTCGTCGCCGAGTCCGGGCGCAGCCCCGACCTGCTCGTGCTCCTCGGTGGCGGCGCGCGCATCCCCCTCGTCCAGTCGCTGGTGCCGCACTGGTTGGCGCTGCCCACCGTGGTGCCGCCGGAACCGGAGATGGTGGCGGCGCAGGGCGCGGCACTGCTGGCGACGCCCGTGGAGGCACCGGCCGAACCGGAACCGGTCAGGACGACCGCCCGGTCGCGTGGCGCGCACCGCCCCCCGCGGGGTCCGTCGCGCCGCCAGCTCGGGATCGCCGGTGCTGCCGCCGCGGGCCTGGTCGTCATCGCCGGCATCGGGTTCGCCCTCGACCGCGGCGACGACACCAGCAGCCAGGGTGAGCAGCACGTCGTCGACGTCACCGAGGCACCGGCGCCGCCCAGCACCACGACTCCGGCGCCGACCACCACGACCCCGGCTCCCGCGCCGGTCGCCCCGGTGGACGAGTCCGAGCCGGAACCGATCTACGAGGAGTCGGTGGCGCCCGCGGCGCCCGCACCCCGCTATCTGAACCTGCCCGCCCCGATCCAGATCGAGGTCCCGCCGAACATTCAGCTGCCGCCGGGCATGACCCGCTGACCGAGCCGGCCGGTCAGCGTCGGGCGTGGCGTCCGCCTCCGCTGCGGGGCGGCCGGATCGGCGACGGTGCTCCACCGGGGGAAGCGCCCGCACGCGGGGGCCGGGCCAGGGCGACGGCGATGGCCGTCGTCAGCGGCACCGACAGCGCGAGGGCGATACCGCCGACCGCGGAGCGGAGGATCTCGATCGCGACGGCGTCACCGGTCAGTACGTCCGTGATCGAGCGCCCCGCGACCGAGAACAGCAACAGCAGCGGCAGCGCGCCGCCGGCGTAGGCGAGTACGAGCGTGTAGACGGTGCTCGCGATGTGGTCGCGGCCGACGCGCATCGCGGCGGAGAAGACGGACCGGCGGGACGCGCCGGGATCGAGTTGCGCCAACTCGAACGCCGACGACGCCTGCGTGATGGTGACGTCGTTGAGCACGCCGAGCGACCCGATGATGAACCCGGCGAGGAGCAGGCCGGTGATCGACACGTTCCCGATGTACGTCTGCACGTTCGTGTTCTGTTCCTCCGACAACCCCGTCAGATTGGTCAACTCGATTGCCGCCCAGGACAACACCGCCGCCAGCAGCATCGACGCGAGGGTTCCGAGGAGCGCCGAACTGGTCCTTAGGCTCACCCCGTGCGCGAGGTACAGCACGGCATAGAGGATCAGCGCGCCGCCGACCAGCGCGACGGGAACCGCCGGCTGGCCGTCCAGCAGGGCGGGCAGCATGAACCCGACGAGGACGGCGAACGCGACCAGCAGACCCAGCAGCGCACGCAGGCCCCGCCAGCGGGCCACGACGACGATCACGATCACGAAGACGAGCACGATCGCGAGCAGCGACCAACCCCGCGCGTAGTCCTCGAACGAGTACACGGTGGCGCCGCTGGCGTCGGTCTGCCGCACCAGGCGGATGTGATCGCCGGCGGCGAGGTCGGGTTGCCCGGGGCCGGGACCGATCTCGAGCAGCGTCCGGGTGCCCTCGTTCGGCCCCGACTCGATGTCGACCACACTGCGCTGACACTCGTACGAATTGTTCGGTGGGGGAACGGGATCCCCGGTGAACGATCGCCCTACGGAGGGGCTGCCGCACGGTCCGAAGTCGGAACTGGCGACGGTTCCCGCCTCGGTGACGACCGCGCCGCCGCCGGAGGTCTGGAACGGCAGCGGGATCTCGATGCTGTGCCTGCTGGGCCACAGGGCGATCAGCCCGATCACCACCACGACGCCGATCGCGGTGAGCAACCCGACGACCACGCGGGCCGCGACCGGACCGACGGGAATCGGCCCGGTGTGACCGTGACCGTGGCCGTGACTCATCGCTCCTGACTCCGCATGGCGTCAGGGTACCGAGCGGTCCGGACGGGAACGGACGCGCACAACGAGGCGCGAGTGCGCGGTGCGGGAAATGAGAAGGCCCCCCAGCTGGGTGGCGGGGTACAGGGGGGTGTCTCCCCGCCACCGACCCGATTGCACACAGGGGGGGAGGTGCAATCGAGCGCGCTGGACACCATTGGTGTCGTCACCGAATCTACCGTGTTCCGCCCGATATGTCTCACGGAGATGACATATATGTGTTGAGAACTCAATCACTATCGGGCGGCGGCCAGACGGTGCTGTTGTTCGTGCTGGTCAGAAGGATTCCCGATGGACCGCGGCGGACAGGGGGCGCCCTTCCCGCCACCCGAACCGCACCAGATCCGGGGTCTCCTGGAACTGCGACACCGGCCCGACGCACAGCCACGCGATCGGGCGGACCGGAGCCGGGACCCGCACCAGCTCGGTCAGGAACTGCTCGTCGTAGAACGACACCCAGCCCACGCCGACACCCTCCGCGACCGAGGCCAGCCAGATGTTCTCGATCGCGAGCACCGCGGAGAAGACGCCCGTGTCGTCGATCGTGTGCCTGCCGAGGATGTTGGTGCCGCCCCGGCTCGCGTCGTAGGTGACGACGATCCCGGTGCCCGACTCGCGGATGCCCTCGATCTTGATCGGGTCGAACGTCGCGCGTCGTTCCGGGGGCAGGGAGTCGGCGAAATTGCGGCGGCAGTCCGCGACATGATCGGCGAACGTGCCCAGAGTGGTCGCGTCCTGCACGACGACGAAGTCCCAGGGTTGGGTGTTGCCGACGCTCGGCGCGTTGTGCCCCGCCTGCAGGATCCGCGTCAGCTGCTCCTCGCCGATGCGTTCCCCGGTGAACTCGGCACGCACATCGCGTCGCATCCGGATCGCGTCGTACACCGACAGTGTCGGGCAGCCGTCGGAAACGGGCTGAACTGGGCCGTTGTTCGTATCGTTGAGCACCGACACACGGTAACCGATGGGTCCCGCAGTCGATTTCGATCTGCCTGACCGGCGTCGCGGCGGTAGCGTCGGGCGCATGGTGTCCGGAGCGTTCGCGCGACGCGACTCGTCCGCCCGCGCCGCGTGGGAGGCGATCGGCGAACCCGAGCCCAGTGCCTGTTCGGTCGGCCTGGTCCGGGCCCTGTGCGACCTCGACGTCCGGTACTGCCCACCCGACGCGGACCTCGTGCTCCGCAACTTCCTCGACCGCTGGCGGGCGCCGGCGGCGCACGGCTGTGGGCATACCTGCCCGACCCCCGGCACGACCTGTGCACGTACGACGTCGGGCCGGGCGACCTGCTGTTCGGCGTGCTCGCGAAATACAACACCGTCGGAAACGTCCCCGACCCCGAGCCCGCGCCGGACACCGGTGGCGGCTCGTCGGGATCGGCGGGAAGTTGACGGGCGAGGGGGATAGCCTGCCTGTGTGGTCGGGACAGGGTTCACACGGTGGATCGGGATGTGCATCACGCTCGTCCTTGCGGCGGTGGCGGTGATGACGGGCAGCGGTGCGGCGAACGCGGCTCCGCCCGCGCCCGCGCGGGTAGGGACCGACGGCACCGGACTGACCCTGGACGGTCAGCCGTGGTGGCCGCTCGGGTTGAATGCCTACCAACTGGCCACGAACTGGTCGATCAACCGCGGATGCGGCGCCCAGGTCGACCTCGACGCCTACTTCTCGTCGCTGCCGCGCACGACGATCACCCGGTTCAACGCCTTCTCCGCGCTCGCCACCGACAAGTACACCGGCGCGGTGGATTTCGCCCCCATCGACGCGGTGTTCGCCGCCGCGGAAAGGCATGGGCAGCTGGTCATTCCCGTACTCGCCGCCCAGGACGGCGCCTGCGAGAACGACGTCTTCAAGCAGCGTGACTGGTACTCGACCGGTTGGCAGCAGACGGCGACCGGCATGACGATGTCGTTCGCGGACTGGGTGGACACCGCAGTCGAGCGGTGGCGGGGCTCGCCGGCCCTCGCCGCGTGGGAACTCGTCGGGGAACCCGAGACCAGTGTCTGCCCTGGCGGCAACTGCGACTTCGCCAACCGGGTGTGCCCGTCCGACGCCGCCGCGGTGCTCCGCACCTTCATGGACCAGGCCGGGGACCGCGTTCGGGCCCTGGACCCCGATCGGCTGATCACCGCCGGACTGACCGGCGGCGGCCAGTGCGGCACGCAGGGCGACGAGTACCAGCACGTCGGCGCGTCCCCGAACGTCGACGTGCTGCAGTACCACGACTACTACGCCGACGGCATCCCGCTACCCGGCGATCAGTGGAACGGATTGGCGCGCAGGATCGAACAGGCCGAGGCGGTGGACAAGCCGCTGCTGGTGGCCGAGATCGGGCAGTCCGCGGGCGGCTGCCTGTCCTACGCTCAGCGGGCCGCCGACATCGAGACCAAGATCGTCGGGCAGCATGCGGCGGGTACCGCGGGCGCCCTGCTGTGGTCGTTCGTTCCGGACCCGCGGCCCACCGAGTGCACCTTCGACATCGGTCCCGGCGACCCGCTGTTCGACCTGCTGGCCGACTTCCCGCCCGGACCGTCGACCGCGCCCTGACTTCACTCCGACGAGGTGGCCGACTCGAGCACCCGGTACAGTCGCCAGTCCGGCTGGTCCGCACCGTCGTTCGGGATCTCCGCCTCCAGCATCGCGATCTGCGCCCCGTTGTCGTAGATCGTCGGATAGCGCCGGTTGACTGCATCGGAGGTACCGCGACCGGAGTTCGGCACGGTGAGGATGTACTGCACGCCGTGCGCCGCCGGATCGCCCAGGATGGTGACGTAGTCGCGATCCGACGGCAGCACGAACCGTTCCGGGTACTTCGACGCCGCCACGATCGGGAACCCGTACAGGGTGTCCATCAGGATCGACCCCTCGGGCAGATCCATCGAGTCCAGGTGATCGGCGATGGCACGTTCGGTGGAGTACGTCGCCAGGATCCGCAGCTGCCGGTCCTGGTCCGTCCCCGTCTGTGGATCGAACGGGAGCAGCGCGCCGATCGCGTACTGCTGCACCGACAGGCTGCGGCTCTCCATCCCGATCGCGGTGATCGGCAGACCGACGGCCACCAGCAGCGTGGCGCCGACGGCGACGGCCCGCAGTGCGGGCCCACGCGTCTGCCGCGGTGTGGCGAACACTCCGGGCCGGCGCGCGGAGATCTGCCCCCGCGCCGGGCTCACCTGTAGGGCGTAGATGCACAGCAGTGGGATCACGCAGATGTAGAAGCGCAGGAAGGGGAAGGTCGAGCCCATCACGTAGGTGGCGATCTGGAACGCCAGCACCGAACCGAACATCAGCGTCGCCGCTACCACCTCGAGATCGCGGCGACTGCGCGCGAGGACGATCACCGCGGGCACAAGCAGCGGCAGCGCGGGGGCGAGCACCAGCAGCTCCGCCAACGAGTACGCCAGCGCCGACGACCCGTAATCGGCTGCACCACCGGACTGTTCGAGGATCTGCGTGTTGCCGTAGACCGAGCTGAACTGGGCGAAGGCCTCCCCGGTCAGCAGCCAGCTCGTCGCCGCCCACGCGAAGAAGGCCAGCGCCCCCGGCGCGGCCAGGATCACGGCGTCCAACAGTGCGGTCTGCCACCGATGCTCGGTGGTTCGCCGCCACGTCACCCACGCGACGAACAGCGCACCGACGCCGATCGGCGCGGCCGCGTCGTAGCGGGCGAGATACGCCAGACCCAGCGCGACACCCGCGGCGATGAGGTCGTGCACGTCGTCGGTGCTGGTCCAGCGGATCAATCTCCGTGCCGCCCAGCACATCAGGAACACGAACGGAGCCTCGCTCATGCCGGTGGCGCCGTAGAAGACGATCATCGGATTCACCGTGAACAGCACGGTGATCGCGACCTGCTGCCAGCGCGGCACTCCGCGGTCCGCGCCGATCGCCCAGATCTGCACCGCCGCACCGGCCATGAACACCGACGACATGATCACCCCGGCCACGCCGAACCGGGTCAGGGCGGGAAACCACGAGCTGAGCGCGGCCAGCGGAATCTCCACCATCGCCGTCATCGGTGTGAAGATGAACCCGATGCTCGCCAGGTGGGGATCGCGGCTCAACAGCACTCCCTGCGCCGACTGGACGCGGCTCAGTGCGTCGCCGAGCGCGAAACCCTCGTGCACGGCCAGCAGGTACCCGACCACCAGGTAGACGAGCAGGCTCGCCGAGTACACCAGGACCGTCGGCCGCCACAGCACCCTCATGACGCGCCCCCGCCCTGCGGACCGGTGGGAGCGGAGACCTCGGACGACGCGCCGCTGTCGAGGCCGTGGAAGGTCTTCTCCCAGTAGGACGGACGGAACAGCAGCTGCCACACACCCTTGATCGCGGCGATGCTCATCAGAACCCAGTACACCGGCACCAACAGGCAGGAGAGCATCAGCCGCGGCACACCGGTCTCGCGGGCACCGATCAGTCCCATGTAGATCGTCGCGGTGTTGCCGAACACCAGACACACCAGCGCGGGATAGTAGATCGCCGGGGGGAACACGTCGCCGATCAGCACGGGCTGCCCCAGAATCCAGGCGATGGTGATGAACCAGAACAGCGTGTTCAGACACGCGATCAGCGGCGTCCCCGCCAGCAGGAGACTGAACCGGACGAACGCCCACGGGCCGATCTGGCGCCACAGTCGCACCGGATGCCGGGTGTGGACCAGCCACGTCTGCAGGTACCCCTTGTACCAGCGCGAGCGTTGCCGCATCCAGTTGATCGGGTCGCTGTTCGCCTCCTCCAGCGTCGTCGACTCCAGCACGGCCGTGGTGTAGCCGCGGGCGGCGATCCGCACACCGAGATCGGAATCCTCGGTGACGTTGAACGGATCCCACGCACCGATGTCGTCGAGGACCGCGCGACGCAGGTGATTCGACGTGCCGCCCAACGGGATCGGGGCATCGAGCCGCATCAGCCCGGGCAACAGGTAGCTGAACCAGACGCCGTACTCCACCGTGAACCAGCCGGTGAGCAGATTCTGCAGGCCGTTGCGGTACGCGAGTTTGGCCTGCACGCACGCCACCCGGTCGTCGAGCTTCGCGAACGTCGCTGCGACACGCCGCAATTGGAGCGGCTCGGGCAGGTCCTCGGCATCGTAGATCGTGATGATCTCGCCGGTGGAGAAGTGCAGCCCGTAGTTGCACGCCTTCGGCTTCGTCCGCGGTTGCGACGCCGGAACCTTCAGGATCGTGACGAAGTCGCCGACCCCGGCCGCCGTGGCCGCGTCGATCGTGATGTCGTCGTCCTCCTCCAGCAGCAGGAGGATCTGCAGCTTCTCCCGGGGGTAGTCGAGGGCGGTCAGCGACGAGATCAGCTGACCGATCACCTCCGGCTCGTGATACGCCGGCACCAGCACCGTGTACGGCGGCAGGTCGGCGTCCGGGATCGCCAGCGCCTCCTCGTCGCCGACCCGGAGGATGGCGTCGGCGGCCAACCCCTTCCGGAAGACGACGAGGCGGTCGGCGAGCGTGAGCACGTACGCGATCGTGCAGACACCGGTCACCACCGTCAGCGTCACGAGCGGGGCGAACACGACACAGGCCAGCGCGATCGCCACCAGCAGGATCAGCAGATTCCGCTGCCACGGCACGAAGGCGACGGACGCCGACGCGTCCGGGTCGCGTTCCCGCAGACCGTGGATCGCGTCGTGCAGGGCGTACTCACGGAACTCCGTCGTCGACCGATCCGTCTCCGGCGTCGTCACGCTGCCACCTCCCACTGGCGGGCGACCACGTCACGACCGAGGGTGGTCAGCAGGTTCTCGTCCTTGTACTCCGGGTTCTCGTCCACCACCACCGCATTGCCCCTCATCAGGACGTTGACCGACTGCGACACCACCGACACCGCCTCGGGGTCGAGAGTCGGGAAGGTCGCGTCGGGCTCGTGGTTGTCGACGGTGATCAGATTGACCACCTGGACGGTGCCGTCGCCGCGCGTCCACTCGAAGTTGAGTTTCGTCCAGGTCAGGAACAGCTCCTGATCGACGATCGTGTACAGCTGCCCGACGACGCCGTGCCCGAGGTCGACGGCGACCATCGGGGACCGCCTGCCGTTGAGCGTGGAGTACAGGGTCTCGTTCGGGTAGATGTACAGCGACTGCGGCTGGTGGGTGAGCAGTGTGTCGACGACGACGGTGCGCCGGCGGCCCTTGGTGTCCCAGTCGGGATTCACCTCGTCCGCGGTCCAGGTCTGCCGCGCGAGTGTCGAATCCGCACCGAAGAAGCGGTCCGCCCAGTCGTACTCGCGCAGGTCGGTCTGCGTCCACCCGGCCGGGACCGCGAGCCCGATCGAGTCCGTCGGCGGCGGGCCCTCGGCGATCACGATGGTCAATTCGCTCGGCAGCGAACTGACCGCCAGCCCCGCCGTCGTGGCGAGGATGAACAGCACCGCCTTCCACGGCCTGGTCACGGGGGAGGGGCGGACCGGTCGCAGGTGTCCGTTGACGTCGCGGCGCTGCGACACGGCGAGCGTGGTGAGGGCGACGACCGCTCCCGCGGTGACCGGAGCCGCGCGGGCGGCGTAGGTGTTGTCCAGGGCCGGGAACCCGGTCAACACCTGCAGCGCCAGCAGGACGAGACCCAGCGCGAGGGTGGCGACGAACCCGATCAGCGCGCGCCGGGTCGTGCGGGCGATCGCGATCCCCACCGCGATCGCGACGAGCACCGTGGAGACGAGGGCCACCGCCACCCAGTCGCCTCCGAGGGAGATGACCAAGGTGCGGTAGCCGAGCGGCGACACCACGGCCAGCAGCAGCCAGACGGGCCAGTACCGGCCGACCGCCCGCAGCCCGAACAGCAGAACGCACGCCCCGAACACGAAGAGCAGCAACGCCGCCAGATCGGTGCGGAGCAGGAAGAAGGTGTCCCGATAGCGGGGGACGAGCAGCCGATAGGTGGCCACGGACAGCGCCATCGCGATGACGCCGACGATCGCATCCACCTCACGGTCGTGGATCGGCAGCTCGTCGTGTTGCCGGCGGGTGATCCCGATCGCCATCGCGAACACCACCAGCGGGACCAACAACATGTAGCCGAACAGGCCGCCGGGCAGCGTGTCCAGCCGGGTGCGCGTCAGTGAGGTCCAGAACGCGACCGCCGTGCACACCGTGATCAGCACCCACCGTGCGAACATCGGCGGCAGCACCGGCCGCGTCTCCGGGACGTCCTCCGTCGTCGTCATCGAGCCCTCCGGCTCACGGCCTGCTTCGGCGCCTGCTGCCGAGCCACAGCGCCACCGCGGTGATCACACCCACCACCAGCAGCACCCCACCGGCGATCAACACGCCCCGCACCACACTCGACGATTCCGACGTGGTCTCCACCGGCTGCGTCGCCGTCACCGACACCGGATCGCGGTCACCGGTCTGGAACAGGGCGTCGCCACCGAGCGTGGACCACCGCGACCGGTCCGCGTCGAGCCAGCCCAGGATCCGGTCCACGGCGGCCGCATCGTCGTTCGACGTCGCGACGATCAGCATCCGGTCCCGGTCGGCGTCCCACGCGGCCTGCAGGGATCCGAACCGCAGGCCCGGCACGTCCACCGTCTGCGGTGCGGCGTCCCCGGTCAGGTCCACCAGCTGCACGGTGTCACCGGACACCGTCAACGGCAGCGGAACCGAGTCGGGCAGACCGCCGTCCGCGGCGACCAGGATCGCCGGCGTGTCCGACGACACCGCGGTGTCGAAGTCGACCAGCGTGGGCCGGAACGGAGTCACCGTCAGACCCTGCAGTCCCGTGACGATCTGCATCGCCCGACGTGCATCGGCGAACGTGCCGTCCTTCAACCCGACCTGCGCGACCGGCATCAGGGCCTGCGGCACCGACTGGAACCCGCTCGGATGCGGCGGCAGCTCCTCGCTGCTCGTCACCGCGCCCGCCGGGTCGAGGGTCAACGTCACCGCCTGCGTCGAACCGCACGTCATCGCGCCCGACACCTGCAGCGTCACCGCGACCTCCGTGTACCGCGACAGCAGGTCCGTCGGGATCTCGATCCACCGGTCGATGCGGCCGTCGGCCTCCACCGGCCAGCTGTCGAGGGTGGTGTCCCCGACCGTCACAACCACCTGGCCGTTCTGCGTGCTCGGCAGCGGCGTGTAGCTCCCGATCAGGTGGATGCCCACCGGACCCGACGTGTGCCCGAGGCGGGTCTGGTCGATGCCGAACTTCACCTGCACCCGGCCCGTCGACGTCGCGGTGAGCCGGCTGACGCCCAGGTCGCTGAGGGTGTTGATCTTCGGCGCCAGCGACGGTGCCGCGGCGAGGGAACCGGCGGTCGCCTCGGTCGCCACCGTGATCGCGGCGAGGTCGCTCGTCAGCAGCCGGGTCTGGTTGAGCAGCGCGTCACCCTTGCCGGCGAGAGTGAGCACCGGAACCCCGGCGGGCGAGGTCTGCAGAGTCGTGGACGCGACGTCGGACTCGGTGACCACGACCTGCCGCTCCAACTGAGCGGCGGGATCGGTCGGCAGCGACTGCCCCGGAGCAAGCGACCGCAACTCCACCGCGGGATCCTGGTTCGCGTAGCGGGCGGTGAGCGCCGCGCCGAACTCGAGAGCGGCCGCGGTCTCGTCCGTCGTCGGCTCCGGCGGCACGTACACCGACAGTCGCGTCATCACCGGCGGAAGGAAGTCCGCGAGGACAGTGGGCTGCACCTCGTCGCCCGTGTAGTCGATGTTGGCGTTCACGATAGACATCGACCCGTCCGACCAGTCCTCGGCGCACCACTGGTCGTCCACCGGCACGAGGAACGAGCGGAGCACGATCTGCGCGGTGTTCTGCACGACCCGAGCCCCGGTCAGCGGCAGCGAGATCGGAACCGTCGGCACCCCGGACGGCACCTCGACCCGACCGAGGATCCGTCCCCCCGACAGCACGTCGATCCACCCGCGGCCCACGCCGGCCGGGGCCTGCAGCGTGCCGGTCAACGCGGCGGGGGACATCGCCTCCGGCACCGGCACCTGGAGGGTCACCTCGTCGGAGCGTCCCGAAAAGGTCAGCGTCGAACCGAGACCCACCGTCGGCAGCGACAGCGTCGCGTCCTGCCGCGGTGGCGCAGGAAACGCCGACGCCGGTGCGGCGGCGGTCACGAGCAACAGCGCGGCAACACCGGCGACGAGCGAGTGGGAGAGCAGTCTGCCAGTCATGCGCGGGCGCTCCGTATGACGTAGGGGACGATTGGTTGCTCACCCTACGGAGTTGAGTGCACGTGTGCGGGCGACGCGCCCGGGACCACGCCGAGGCGTCTCCGTTCCGTTACTGGCTGTAGCTCGCCAGGAAATTGCCGAGGCGCTCGATCGCCACGGCGAGGTCCCGCGCCCACGGCAGCGTCACGATGCGCAGATGATCATGATTCGGCCAGTTGAAGCCGGTGCCCTGCACCACCAGGATCTTCTCCTGCAGAAGCAGGTCCTGCACCAGCCGCTCGTCGTCGTGGATCTCGTACACGTTCGGATCGAGACGCGGGAACGCGTACAGCGCGCCGCGGGGCTTCACGCAGCTCACGCCCGGAATCATGTTCAGCCGCTCCCACGCGACGTCCCGCTGCTCGAGCAGACGCCCACCCGGCAGGATCAGGTCCTCGATGCTCTGGTACCCGCCCAGTGCCACCTGAACGGCATGCTGCGCCGGAACATTCGGGCACAGCCGCATCGACGCCAGCAGGTTGAGCCCCTCCAGGAAGCTCGCCGCGTGGTCCTTCGGTCCGGTGATGACGACCCAACCCGAGCGGTACCCGGCGACCCGGTACGCCTTCGACAGTCCGTTGAACGTCAGGCACAGCAGGTCGGGAGCGAGCGTCGCCAGCGAGATGTGCTTCGCGTCGTCGTAGAGGATCTTGTCGTAGATCTCGTCGGCCAACAGCAGCAGCGAATGCTTTCGGGCCAGCGCCACGATCTGGCTCAGCACCTCCGGCGAATACACCGCACCCGTCGGATTGTTCGGATTGATCACGACGATCGCCTTCGTGCGGGGCGTGATCTTCGACTCGATGTCCGCGATGTCGGGGTTCCAGTCGTCGGCCTCGTCGCACAGGTAGTGCACCGGGGTGCCGCCGGCGAGCGCCGTCGTCGCGGTCCACAGCGGGTAGTCCGGCGCCGGGATCAGCACCTCGTCCCCGTTGTCGAGCAGGGCCTGCATCGTCATGGTGATCAGCTCGGAGACGCCGTTGCCCAGGAACACGTCGTCGACGTCGAAGTACGGGAACCCGGGAACCAACTCGTACCTGGTCACGATGGCCCGGCGCGCCGACAGGATGCCCTTCGACTCCGAGTAGCCCTGCGCAGTGGGCAGCGCGGCGATCATGTCGCGCATGATCACGTCCGGCGCCTCGAACCCGAACGGCGCGGGATTGCCGATGTTCAGCTTCAGGATGCGGTGACCCTCCGACTCCAGCCGGGCCGCGTGCGCGTGTACCGGACCCCGGATCTCGTACAGCACGTTCTGCAGCTTCGCGGACTGCGTCAGTTCACGCGGCTGGATGTGGGTGTGGTGGGAGGGCTCCGAGACGGTCACCCGTCCATGGTGCCACTGCGGGTAAAGCGAATTTCGGTCGGGGAGTGTGGCGGGCAGCACAAATTCGCAGATCACACCTGGTCGGGAGGGGTGCCGGGACGTGGTGGGGTGGGCGTCCCGGGTGCCGGCGTCCTGGGTGCCGGCGTCCTGGGTGCGGGCGTCCTGGGTGCCGGCGTCCCGGGTGCCGGCGAAAAGGTGTGTGCACAGGGGTTCTGCCGGGAGCGCGGGAGTTTTCGGCGCGCAGAAGGGGTGTGCGTGCGGGAAAGGGTGTGTGCACGCGGCCGATGCCGAGGTCGGGGTCACGTGATCGGCAGGGGAATGACACGTCCCGTCGGTGGTGGGCTGTTGCGGGCTCGCGCGATCGCACGCATCCATCGGTCGACGACCACGCGCGGGGTGCCCAGCTCGTCCCAGATCCAGCGCACGACCTGCCAGCCGGCGTCGCGGATCGCGTCCTCCCGCAACTTCTCGTTCCACAGCACGTCGGCGGGAACCTGCCCCGCCGGGACCAGGCGGCCGTACTTGACGCGGCCGTCGAACTCGCCCACGACGCCGCCGGCCAGGAAGTCGACGCGGCCCAGGCGCACCCCTGTTTCCGAGATCAGCGTTGCCTGCAGGTCCGGGACGGGTAACTGTTCGCGAATGAACAGGGCGCGGCTGCGGGATTCGCCGACGCTCTCGGACCGGCCGTCCGCCCACCGCAGCAGACGGTGCGCCTTCCCCGCTCCGCGACGGGTCTCGTCGACGGCGAGCGCCACATCGTCGGCGGTGGTGGCGCCGCCGTGCAGCGCGTGATCCGCGACGACGAGGGCCTGCTCGAACGGCAGCGTCGACGCGAGATCGACGATCGTGCGTGCCGGCGTCGTCACGCGGAGCCCGTCGACGGTGGTGACGTCGTCCGGGGCGAGGGGAAGGGAGTGCACCTGACGGTGGCGTCCGCGGCTGCCGCCGGACCGGCGATTGCGCGTCAGGTGCACGTGGGACAGCGGCGTGTTCCACAGATCGAAGCCGTGCACGACGGCCGCCGACTGATGACTGAGCACCGCCTCGTCCGACGCCACGCCGAGCACCGCCTCCGCCAGCAGTCGATGTCGGGCCTCGGCGGCCAGATCGAGAAACGCGGACGCGTGGACGAACCGTCCCGGGTGAAGCCGCCGCCACGCACCGACCCTGCACTGCCGCTGCAGTTCGCGGTCCGTCACGCCGCGGCGCAGCGACTCGTCCCGTCGAATGATGTGTTCCCCCATGGACGCAATCGTGCACGGCCGCGCGTCCCTCGACGCCGGCGCAGCGCCGGGCTGTGGATCGATTCGGCCTGTGGACGGACGGCTTGCGCTCGGCGTCTGCTGGTGCTGGGCGGCGCGCGTCGCGATCTGGCACAGGGGTTCTGCGGGGTGCGCAGGGGTTCTGAGCGTGCAGAACCTGTGTGCGTGCGGGAGAAGGGGTGTGCACAGGGGTTTTCGCGGGCGGTGGGAGAACGCCGAAGCGCCCCAACCGATGTCGGTTGGGGGCGCCTCGCGTGACGCGCTACTGCTTGCGGCCGGGGGCCTTGGCGCCCGACTTGAAGCCCAGCGCGCCCGCCTTGGCCTGCGGCGGTGCCGGGGCCTCGGCGACCGGTGCCGGAGCCTCGGTGACGGGGGCCTCCTCGACCACAGCCTCCTCGACCACAGCCTCCTCGACCACAGCCTCCTCGGCCGGTGCCTCCTCGACGGGGGCGGGTGCCGCCGCGGGGGCTGCCGGAGCGGCAGTCCGCCGGGCACCGGGTACCTTTGCTCCGCCCTTGAACCCGAGCCCGCCTGCCTTCGCCTGCGGCGGTGCGGGCGCCTCGGCTGCCGGTGCGGGAACCTCGGCGACCGGTGCAACCTCGGCGGGCGCGGCCGGAGCAGGAGCCGCAGCTGCCGGGGCAGCCGCCGTCCGCGCGCCGGGAGCCTTGAGGCCGCCCTTCATCTGGAGTCCGCCGGGCTTGGCCTTGGGCGGTTCGGGAGCCGCGGCCGGAGCCTCGGCGACCGGTGCTTCAGCCGCAGCGGCAGTCTTCGCGCCCGGCGCCTTCGCACCGGGAGCCTTGAGGCCGCCCTTCATCTGGAGTCCGCCGGGCTTGGCCTTTGGCGGTTCGGGAGCCGCGGGTGCCTCCGCGGCCGGAGCCGCCGGCTTCGCGCCGGGTGCCTTGAGGCCGCCCTTCATCTGCAGTCCGCCGGCCTTCGCGGCGGGAGCGGCGGCGGGGGCCTCCGCGGCCGGGGCCGCACCGCCCGGTGCCTTCGGACCGCCGGGTGCCTTGAGGCCGCCCTTCATCTGCAGTCCGCCGGCCTTCGCCGCCGGGGCAGCGGCGCCGCCGGGTGCCTTCGGACCGCCGGGTGCCTTGAGGCCGCCCTTCATCTGCAGTCCGCCGGCCTTCGGCGCTACCGGTGCGGCGGCCGCGGACGCGACCTCCTCGACCCGCTCGGCCTCCTGGACCTCGGCGACCGCCTCGGTCACGACTGCGGCTTCGACCTTGGTCCGCGGGGTCTGCACGACCACGAGGTTCTCGGTCAGCTGCGCCGGATCGAGCCGGGTGACGGACTCGAGCATCATCTGCGCGACGTCGACGACCTCGACGCCCTCGCCCTGACCCGACTCCTGGCGCGCGGTGACGCCGTCGGTGAGCATGACGCGGCAGAACGGGCAGCCGGTCGCGATCTTCTTCGGATCGGTCGAGAGCGCCTCGTCGACGCGGTCGATGTTGATCCGCTTGCCGAGCTGCTCCTCCATCCACATGCGGGCACCACCGGCACCACAGCACATGGACCGTTCGCCGTGACGCGGCATCTCCTTGAGTGTCGAGCCGGTCGCGGCCATCAGCTCACGCGGCGCGTCGTAGACCTTGTTGTGACGGCCGAGGAAGCAGGGGTCGTGGTAGGTGACGTCCTGCTGCACCGACGCGACCGGGATCAGCTTCTTGGCGCGCACGAGGCGGTTGAGCAGCTGCGTGTGGTGGATGACCTCGTACCGGCCGCCGACCTCCGGGTACTCGTTGCCGAGGGCGTTGAAGCAGTGGGCGCAGGTGACGACGATCTTGCGCTTGGACTCCTCGATGCCGTCGAAGACGTTGTTCAGCACCTCGATGTTCTGCATGGCGAGCTGCTGGAACAGGAACTCGTTGCCCGCGCGGCGAGCGGAGTCGCCGGTGCAGGTCTCCTCGGCGCCGAGGACCATGAACTTCACGCCCGCGGTGGCGAGCAGCTCGGCGACGGCCTTGGTGGTCTTCTTGGCGCGGTCCTCGTAGGCGCCGGCGCAGCCGACCCAGAAGAGGTACTCGTAGTCGTCGAACGTCTCGGCGTGCTGGCCGAACACCGGGATCTCGAAGTCCATCTCGGAGATCCAGTTGAGGCGGTCCTTGGAGTTCTGGCCCCAGGGGTTGCCCTTGTTCTCGAGGTTCTTGAACAGGCCGGCGAGCTCGGAGGGGAACTCCGACTCGATGAGCACCTGGTAGCGGCGCATGTCGATGATGTGGTCGACGTGCTCGATGTCGACGGGGCACTGCTCGACGCAGGCACCGCAGTTGGTGCACGACCACAGGGTCTCGAGGTCGATGACGGGGGCCTGTTCACCGGCTGCAACCAGTTCGGCGGTCTCGCCGACCAGCTTGCGCTCGGCCTCGAGGCGCGCGGCTTCGGGGATCTTGGCCAGGGCGGCCTCGTTCACGTTGCCCTCGGCGTCGACCAGGCCGACCTCGTCGCCGCCCATGTCCTTGCGGCCGCCGGCCAGCAGGTAGGGGGCCTTGGTGTAGCCGTGGTCGCGCAGCGACATGATCAGCAGCTTCGGCGACAGCGGCTTACCGGTGTTCCAGGCCGGGCACTGCGACTGGCAGCGACCGCACTCGGTGCAGGTGGTGAAGTCCAGCCAGCCCTTCCAGGAGAAGTCCTCGATCCGGCCGGCGCCGAGGGTGTCGGTGTCGGGGTCGACGTTCTCCATCGTCAGGGCCTTGCCCTTGCTCATCATCGGCTTCGCGCCACCGAGGGCGACGCCGCCGTCGTCCTCACGCTTGAAGTAGATGTTGGGGAACGCCGAGAAGCGGTGCCATGCGACGCCCCAGGTGATGTTGCGGCCGACGACCAGGAGCCAGATCATGCCGGACATCAGCTTGACGAACGCGAAGACCGAGACCATGACCGCGCTGGCGGGCAGGAGCTTCGCGACGTTCATGGTGAAGAAGTCGGTCCACGGGTTCGAGTGACCGGTCATCGCGATCCGGCCGGCCTTCACGAAGATCATGCCGAGGCCCTCGACGAGGACGACGATCTCGACGAAGTAGGCCGGGCCGAACTTCGAGCCGCTGAAGCGGGAGAGCCGCTCGGGCACGCGCGGGTGGTTCAGCTGCCGCAGGACGATCAGCGTCACGATGCCGACGACGGTGCCGATGCCCAGGATTTCGTCCCACAGGTGCCAGACCCAGGTGTTGCCGAAGAGTGGCCAGTGGAACTCGGGGTCGAACGTCTGTCCGTAGGCCTCGAACCACAGCAGGAAGCCGCCGAGGAAGCCGATCATCACGAGCCAGTGCGCCCAGCCGACGGTGCGGAACTTCTGCATCCGGGTGTGCGCGATGAACTCGACGATCATCTGCTTGATGCGGGGGAAGAACGGGCGCCAGCGGTCGGGGGCGGGTTGTCCGATCATGACTGTCTTGCCCATGGTCCAGGCCCCGTTCAGGAACGAGGCCCAGCACACGAGGCTGAGCAGTACGCCGATCGTGCCCAACGTGATCGTCAGGGCGTTCATGTCACGGCCTTTCCTTCTCCAACGGCAACGGCAACAAGGGTAAGCCACCGTAAGTTACCCGTCGGTAGCATGGTGGATCAAGCGGCGTTCCGGCTGCATTCACCCCGAAGTGCTCCGGCGACGCAGTGGTGCTGACGCCCACGGTAAAGGCTGCCCTAGCGGGTGCTCAGTGCAGGTGAGCCTAACTTAGACAACTGACCAGTAACTTTGAGAAATCGGTAAGGGTGTCCTTACTGACGCTCATGGTCATTGTTCTCGGCCGGTTCACAGATTAAAGTTCGCCTGTTGCTCTGACATTGCTCGCCACATGAGCGCTCTTCCTGAGGGGATTCCCAGTATGAGAATGAAGAAGTTCGCCGCCACCTCGCTGCTCGCGGTAGCAGCGCTGGGCATCGGCGCCGGTACGTCGCACGCCGACCCGGCTCCGGAGACGATCGACTGGACCTCGAACGTCGAGGGCCACTCCGTCGTCACCACCATCGATGCCGGCGCGTTCAAGGTCTCCGGGGACGGCACGAGCATCGAACTTCGGGACAGCACCGGCAAGCCCGTCGTGGTTCTGCCGCTCGCCTTCCAGCTCAACACCCTCCAGTTCCCCGTCGAGCAGACGATCAGCGAGGACGGCAAGACCGTGACGCTGACCCCCGTCTTCGACCTCGGCAAGGCCAAGTCGATCTCCGGCGACGTCACCGCGCAGCCGATCAACGGCGCCGGCCTCGCGATCAAGGACATCGCCTCCCCGGAGGAGAACCTCAAGGCGCAGCAGAACTTCAGCTCCCAGCTGGCGATCGCGACGGCGTCGGGCGGCCTCATGGGCACCATCATCGGTGCGATCGCGGGCGGACTCGGCTTCCTCGGCGGACCGGTCGGCCTCGCCTCCGTCCCCGCCGGTGCCGGAATCGGCGGCGTGATCGGGACGATCGTGGTCGGTGGTCCGACTCTCATCGCCGCCGGTATCGGCCTGGGCCAGACCCTGCTGGCGCCGCCCGGCACCACGGTCTACGCCTGATTCGCCTCGCACACGGGGAAGGGCCCGCCACCGTCGACACGGTGGCGGGCCCTTCTGTGTGATTCGGGGTCTACGAGCCCACGTTGGTGGCGATCGTGAAGACGTATCCGAACACGTCGAACGCGACGCTGAGAAGACTGTCCAACGTCTCGCTGTCGATGCCGTCGAGTGTGCTGCTGAGGTCCATGTGGGTTGTCCTCCCCTTTGTGTCGACTCGGGTCGACGCTGTGTGATCGGTCGATGTTCCAGCACGCTGATCCCCCACTGCCTGTCCCGACCGGGAATCGACGACAGTCCGCACGGAGCCGTTGTTCGGGGAGGAAACCACCCCGGCCGAAGGCGCGTCCGGACTGTCGCGAGCTGCCGTTGTCGTCGGCGAAACGTATTCGCCGACAACGCCATCGGGCATGATACCCGGTGGGTCGCGGTGCGCCACACGTTCGGGCCCGGTGTTCGCTGCGGACTTGCACAGCGGAAGACATCACGACGACGGGGCACCGGATCCGCGTCCGATGCCCCGTCGTCGTGGCGGTTCGCTAGCTGGTGCGCACCGTCAGGCCGGGATTGTCGGCGAGGATCACGTTGATCGGGGTCGCGAACAGCTGCGGCGTGTCGCCGAGGACGGTGGTGACGACGGACGCGAGTTCGCAGAACTTGAGGTCGCCGACATTGGACGCACTGGAGATGCCGAGTGCGCGGTCGCCGGTGACGATGGTGCCGCCGCTGTCGCCCTGCAGCGCGCAGATGTTGGCGGAGAACCCGTTCGTCAGGGTGCGGGAGCCGACGTCGACTGTCTGGTTGACGGCGTTGATGTTGCCGCAGGTGAACCCGGTGGTGAGGCCGGACTTGCAGACCGGAGCGCCGACGACGGGATCCGCGGTGCCGGTGATGCGGAGCGGGGACCGTCCGGGCACCCGGACCAGATTGTTCTGGAACCGGTAGGCGGCGGCGTCGTCGACGCGGATGATCGAGAAGTCGTGGCCCTCGAGGTTGGTCCGGGAGAAGTAGCCGATGTGCGGGCCGAAGACGCCGTCGCCGGTCATCTGGAACACCTGCGCGGTGCCGCCTCCGTTGCGGTTCGGGTCGCAGTGGCCGGCCGAGATGTTCACGGTCGCGCCGGCGGCATCCGTGCCGTTGAAGCCGAGCGAGCAGCGGAACGCGCCGGCGGCGTTCTCCGCGGCGTACGAGTCGCCGCCGAGCATCGCGTCGGCGGGCGCGCCGCCGTTGTCGACGGCCTGGGGGGCGACCGATCCGAGCGTCGGCTGCAGCGCGATGACGGCACCCTGCAGGAAGTCGGGCAGCTGCAGACCCCCGACGTCGAGGGTGTCCGCGACCCGCAGAACGAGGTTGTTGTTCACGACGTCCACGGCGGCGCCGTTCACGAGCCCGGCCACCGGGGCCGGGAGCGTGCCGATCCAGTCGTTCGCCTGGGACAGCTGGTCCTGCAGGGTGCGTTCGCTGCGGGGGAGGTCCTTGACGGTGTACCCCGCGGCTTGGGCGGCTTCGCGGGCGGCGTCCGCACCGGGTCCGTCGGCGAGGCCGATCAGCGGAGTGCCCGATGGGTTGAGCCAGGCGCCGGCGAAGGTGTCCGGGAAGTTGGCGCGCAGTTCGTTCGCGAACGCGACCAGCTTCTGGCCGGCCTCCGCCTTGGCGAGGTACTGCTCCGGGGTGAGCCCGAGGTCGCGCTGGATGGCGGCGACCAGATCGTCCGGCAGCGGTGTCGTCGGCGCCGGTGGCTCCGCGTGGGCGAGAGCGGGGGTCAACAGGAGCAGGGCGGCCGTGCCGATCATCGCGACGCGGCGCGCGCCGGTCTCGAGGGCTCGGCGCGCTCGGTGGCTACGCATGGGGACCTTTCATTCGGGGAGCACATGCATGCAGGCACGACGCGGCCACCGCCGGTGGCCGTGTCGAATGTACTCGACTATATGGCCTGGGGCGGCGACGGCGCACCGTCTCACCGATTTCGCGTGGGTTGTCCGAAATTGCCGGAAGATGTCTGGCGTCAAGGCGAAAAAGACGGCGGTCCGGTCAGGACGGGCTGGGTGCCGCGCGGACCTGCAGGCCGAGACCGGTGGTGCTGTTGGCGCGGTCGACCACCTGCTCGATCGGGATGCCGATGCTCGCCGTGCCGCCGTCGAGGGCCAGCACGAGGTTCGCCTCCGTGCAGTTCGGGGCGCCGCTCGCGTTCGACCCAGAGGTGATGCCGAGGGCGCGGGTACCCGTGACGATCGCGCCGCCGCTGTCGCCGCTGAGCGTGCACGTCGACCCGGCGAAGCCGCGGACCAGGCGCACCGAGCCGTCCGACATCGCCAGCGGGGCCTCGACGGAGTCGGCGAGGATGATTCCGCAGGTGAACTCCGACGTCTGGCCGGACTTGCAGATCGGGGCGCCGACCACCGGACGCGCGGTGCCCGTCACCGTCACGGTCGTGCCGTTCGCGCCGCGCACCGTCGGCTGGTCGAGACCGGCGCCGACACCGGCGGAGTTCAGTTCGATCACCGAGTAGTCGAGCCCGTCGGCCGCGATGCCCATCTCGGAGTGCGCGAAACTGCCGACCTGGATGCTGCGCGCGACGTCCTCGACGTTCGGCAGGTAGACGGGCGAGCCGACGTTCGCTGCCGGTTGTTCCTGCACCGGGTCGCAGTGGCCGGCGCTGAGGTTGTAGGCCGCACCGTCGCTGCCCACGGCGTTGAACCCGAACGAGCACACCCCGATCTCGGTGGGCGGGGTGGACGAGTTCAGCGGTGTCGCGGTGGTGATGTAGGTGTCGCCACCCTGGGGCCGGGGATCGACCGGGCCGCCGCGATCGGGGGAGAGCACGACCTGCAGTTGCGCGACCAGCGTCGGCAGGTTCAGCGCCTGCCCGATCGGGCTGTTGACGATGTCGATGACGATCCTGTTGTTCATCAGGTCGATCGACGTCGAGTTGACCTGCGAGGCCACGTCCTGCGGCAGTGTGGTGATCCACCGGTTCAGCTGGGCCAGCGAGCCCTGGAGCTGCTGTTCGGACGTGGAGGCGAGGCGGGTGTCGTAACCGTCCTCCGCGACCTTCTGCGCGGCCTCCGTGGTGGTGACCGCGACGATCGGACGGCCGTCGGTGGCGACCCACGATCCGGCGTACGTGGTCGGCTCCGACGCCCGCAGGCCGTCGGCGTAGCTGCTCAGCCGCTGCGCCAGCTCGGCCCGTTCCAGGTACTGCTGCGGCGTGAGTTTGAGGTCCCGGGCGATCGCTTCGACGAGTTCCGGCGGCAGCTGCTGCGCCTGCTGCTCGGTCACCAGGGGTTCACGCGGCGCGGCGTGCGCGAGGACGCCGACTGTCAGCAGTGAAGCAGTGGCCAGGATGGCGGCGCGCAGCGCCAGCGGCAAACGCATGGAAACCCTTCGTACGTTTCGGACGGGTGTCAGCGACCCACCATAGGTGAACAATCGTGGCACCGTCCGTAGTTGCAGGTGACGGCGTTCAGGGGGTGCCGGTTTCCCCTTCGGGCAGCAGTGGCGGCGTCAGTTCCTCCTCTTCCTCCTCGGTTGTTGCGTTCTCGGTGGGTCCCGTTGTCGGCGTCGCGTCGTCGTCGGGCGTCGTGCTCTCGTCGGACGGGGTGTCCTCGCGGGTCCGCGTGTCTTCGGCCGTGGTCGTCACCGTGGGGGTGGGCGGAGCCGTGGTCGTCACCACCGGCGGGGGCGTGGTGGCCACGACCTGCGGGGGCGTGGTGGCCACGACCTGCGGCGTGGTCGTCGTCGGCGGCCGCCACGTGGTCGGGTCGACGGTCGGGAATCCGATCTCGGCGCGTGGGGTGGTGCGAGCCGGTGTCGTCGCCGCGGGCGTCATCGTCGTCGTGGTGACCGACTCGATCTGCGGAAGGGGCGTGCCTGCGGTGCCGCCGGACATCCACCGCACGGCCCCCGCGGCGACAGCGGTGACGACCAGCGCCGCGCCGACTCCCGCGGTGACGAGTGCGACGCGGTTGCGGGTGGCGCCGCCCGTCGCGAGCGGCGTCACCGCGCTCCCCGGCCCGGCCTCGGTGAACGCGGTCGGGGTCGCAGGCGCGGCCACCACCGGAAACGCGTCGGTGTCGGCGTCATCGTCGGGTGTGGCGGCGACCGCGGGCGGTGGGACGGACCCGGCGACCCCGGACGCCGCGAGGACCGCCGCACCGTGGACGGCGATCCGGTCCGGGTGCGGCGTCGTCCACACCGGAACGGACAGGGTCCCGGCCAGCTCCGACATCGGCGGCGTCGTGGCCCCGGCTCCGGTCAGGAGCACCGACCGCAACCGATCCGGGTCCAGGTCGTGGGCGCGCAGCGCGGTCTCCACGGGTGCGGGCCCGCCGCCGTGCGGGTCGTGCAGTGTCGCCTCGAGGTCGGAAACCGAGAACGTCGAGGGCCGAAGCAGCCGCGGCGGCTCGGCGCCGACCACGACCGGGGACACGGTCAGGCCCTCCGCGTCGGCATCGCACACCGCGACCACCCCGTCGGTCAGGGGCCCGTGTGCGGCGCGGAGCCAGTCGACGGCGGCGACCGCGTCCGGGACCAGGTCCACGGCGGCCAGGCCGGTGCGGTCGAATGCGCCGCGGACGGCGGCGACGGCCGCCTCGTCCCAGCGGGCCGGGTGGAGTGCGACCACACCGGTGTCCGCGGGCAGGCCGGGGAAGTGCGCGTGCGCTGCCGCCAGCAGGCTCGCCGTCGCGTGGGCCACGACATCCGCGGGCTCCCCGGCCTCCGCCGTCACGTGCGCTGCGATCGGCTCGACGAGCACCGGTGGATCGGTCGGCGGTGCGTCCGAGGCGTGCAGGACCGCGATTGCCTCGGTGGTGCCGAGACCGAGCCCGATACCGTGTGCGACCGCCATCGGCTCTCCCGTCGTGCTGGTGCGTCGCGTGCACACCGATTGTGGCCTGTCACCGCGCGCCGTGGCCTGTCGCCCCGCGCATCGTCTGTCCCGAGCCTAGGCTCGGGGAGATCCGCCACATGCCGGGCGGGCAGAACAACGTGCCGACGTCCAGGAGAGTAGATGAGCCCGCCGGTTGCCCAGCCGCTTCTCGAACCACTCAGTGCCTCGGCCCTGTTCCTCGTGGTGACCGTCGGACCGGACCCGGCGGACGCGGCGAAGGTCGCCGACGTGGCTGCCGATGTCGGGTCCCTCGTGCGGGCCGTGGGGTTCCGCCAGTTGCAGGGTTCACTGTCGTGCGTGGTCGGGATCGGCCCCCACTTCTGGGACCGGCTGGGCCGGTCGACGCGACCGGCGGAGCTGCACCCCTTCGTCCCCCTGCGGGGGCCCGTGCACCGTGCGCCCGCGACGCCGGGCGATGTGCTGTTCCACGTCAAGGCCTCCCGCGCGGATCTGTGCTTCGAGTTGGGCAGGCAGATCCGGTCCGCGCTCGGCGAGTCCGCCACGGTGGTCGACGCGGTCACCGGCTTCCGCTACTTCGACGCCCGGGACCTGCTCGGCTTCGTCGACGGCACCGAGAACCCGGTCGCGGGCGGGGCGGCCGACGCGGCGCTCGTCGGCGGCGAGGATCCGGAGTTCGCCGGTGGCAGCTACGTGATCGTCCAGAAGTACCTGCACGATCTCGACGCCTGGGGCGGGCTCAGCACCGAGGCCCAGGAGCGGGTCGTGGGCCGGACGAAGCTCGAGAACGTCGAACTCGACACCTTGCCGACGAATTCGCACGTCGCGCTGAACACCCTCGTCGACGAGGACGGTACGGAGCGGCAGATCCTGCGCGGCAACATGGCGTTCGGCAGCATCGAGGCCGGGGAGTTCGGAACCTACTTCATCGGGTACGCGCGGACACCCTCGGTGACGGAGGAGATGTTGCGGCGGATGTTCCTCGGAGATCCGCCGGGCAATCACGATCGCATCCTCGACTTCTCGACGGCGGTGACCGGAACCCTGTTCTTCGCCCCCAGCGTCGACGTCCTCGAGTCCCTCGCCGCGGCCGAGGCCGTTGCGGAACCCGTCGCAGAGCCCGTCGAGACGGAGTCGGCGACCATCCACGGAATGTCCCTGAACATCGGTGATCTCAAAGGAGTGAGTCAATGACCGAGTCCAGCAATCTGCATCGCCAACTCGCACCCGTGACGGAGGCGGCGTGGCAGCAGATCGGCGAGGAGGCCGCTCGGACGTTCAAGCGTCACGTCGCCGGCCGGCGGGTGGTCGACGTCACCGGTCCGCACGGGTACTCGTACTCCGCACACAACCTGGGGCGGGTCAAGTCGATCCCGTCCTCCGACAGCAGGATTCGTGCGCAGCTGCGGCAGGTGCACCCGCTGGTCGAGCTGCGCTACCCGTTCACCCTGAGCCGCGCGGAGATCGACGACGTCGCGCGCGGCTCCCTCGACTCGGACTGGCAGCCGGTCAAGGACGCGGCGAAGGCGATCGCGTTCGCGGAGGATCGCGCCGTGTTCGCGGGGTACGAGGAGGCGGGCATTCTCGGGCTGGGGCCGTCGTCGAGCAACCCGGTGCTCCAGCTTCCCGAGGATCCGCTCGCGGTACCGGACGCGGTGGCGTCGGCGCTGTCCGCGTTGCGGTTGGCCGGTGTGGAGGGGCCGTACGCCGTGGTCCTCGACGCCGACGCCTACACCGCCGTCAGCGAGACCCGCGACGAGGGTCATCCGGTGTTCCACCACCTGAAGGACCTTGCAGACCAAATCATCTGGGCGCCAGCGGTCACCGGGGGTTACGTGCTCTCGATGCGCGGCGGCGACAACCAGCTCACCCTCGGCGTCGACCTGTCCATCGGATACGACAGTCACACCGCCACCGAGGTGACGCTGTATCTGGAAGAGACGCTGACGTTTTCGTCGCTGACCGCGGAAGCTGCCGTCGTCCTCGCACGCTGACGACACGAATCCCGGTCTCCTCGCGTCCGCGGTGCGAGGAGACCGGGACCGTGCGACCCTATTTCGGGTTGGCGGTGACGACCTTTCCGACGAACACCTCGAACTTCTGCAGCCAGTCGGTCACGAAGGCGGCGACACTCTGATCGGTGATCTCGCCGGCTTCGTTGATCAGCCCCTCGGTGTACTGGATGTAGGCCTCGGGCTGGGCGAGTTCGGGGGAATTCACGAACGACAGGATGCTGCGCAGGTGCTGCTGGCCGACCGCGGTGCCGATCTTGCCGGGTGAGGTTCCGATCACCGCGGAAGGCTTGTGCGCGAACGAGTTCTGACCCCACGGGCGCGATCCCCAGTCGATGGCGTTCTTCAGGGCGCCGGGCACGGACCTGTTGTACTCGGGGGTGACGAAGATCAGTGCGTCGACCCGGGAGATCGCCTGCTTGAAGGCGGTGCCCTCCGGGGGATAGTCGGCGTCGAAGTCGTGGTTGTAGAGCGGCAGGTCGCCGATCGGGATCTCCTGCAGCTCGAGGTCGGTGTCGGTACTCAGGCGCTCGAGCGCCTTCGCGAGTCTGCGGTTGATCGAGGACTTGGACAGACTGCCTACGAAAACGCCGACCTGGTACGGCATGGGGGCCACCTTTCAGCCGTCTCGCGAATCCCCCTGTTCCGGTGTGAGCCTACGCGCCGTACCCCATGGCGCGCAGCATGGACAGCATCTCCGCGCGGGACTGCGCGCCGAGCCGGCGTCGGATCCTGGCGACGTGGTGTTCCACGGTTTTCGCGGAGATGAACAGCCGGGAACCGATGTCCCGGTACGTCAGACCGGTCACGAGCAGTCGGGCGACGTCGGACTCGCGTTCGGTCAGCGTCGACCCGATCTCGCGTTCGGTTGTGGACGTGGCGGCGGCAGGCAGCGGGCGCAGCGATCGTGCCAACTGCAGCAGGGCCGTCGCGGTCGCGGTGTCGGTGACCCGCAGGGCCGCCTCACCCGCGAGCCGGGCCCCGTCCCACGGCAACCCGATCACGCCGAGTTCCAGTGCCGCCTTCTCCACCTCGCCCGCATCGGGTTCGCCCTGCAGCACTCGCAGCCAGGCGCGGCCGGCCCGCGCCAGACCCGCTGCGTACGAACTGGTCTCGGCTGCAACGCCGAGCGCGTGCGCGTGGGGAACGAGATCCGACGGGGTCTCGGTGAGGATTGCCGCCTGCACGCCGTACCAGTGCAGCGGAGTGCCCCACAGCGTGGGCTCGCCGAGCCGGGTCAGCAGTTCCCGGGCCTGCTCGACCAGATGCGCCACCCGGTCCGTCTCCTGCAATCGGGCTGCGGCGAGCCACAGTTCGCCGAGGGGCAGCAGGCTGAGCAGGTCGACGGAGTGCTCCGCGACGACGTGCCCGGCCCCCTCCCACGACTGGTGCAGCGACCCGATGTCGCCGGTGCGCCGCGCGACGCCGACGCGCAGCGCGGCCGCGAACAGGGCGTCCCGCGGCGCCAACGCGGGGGAGAGTGTGTCGACGGTCGCGGTCGCGGCCTCGAGGTCGCCGCGCAACATCGACACCCAGGCGGCCAGCAGGCGGTGCCGGTCGCGGTACACCCCGTCGCCGTCCGACTCGGTCGCTCGCACCAACAGGGTCTGGGCCCGCGCGAGCTCGCCGCAGTGCATCGCGGCCAGCGCCGTCAACGCGGCGGCGCTGTCGGGGAGGAACCTGGACCGGAAGGCGGTGGCGGACAGGGACACCGCACGCGTCAACGAATTGAGTGCGACCGGGGCGGACGATTCGAACGACTGCCGCAGTCCCTGCGCGAGCAGGGTTTCGGCGGCGGTCGAGGACGTGGGCGGCGCGAGTGCGGATCCGCCACCGGCGGCGGCAGCAGCCTCCGGGCGTCCCGTCGCCAGCAGGACGATCTCGGCGACGGGACCGTCGATACCGGTGCGGTGCGGTCCGAGCCACTCGTAGAGGTCGGCGCTGCGCACCAGCATGCCCTGGTGCGCGGCGACGGCCGCCGCGATCCGCACGGCCGCGGCGAGATCCGCGGGGGACGTGTCGGCGGCCCGTTCGAGCAGGCCGTCCGCGAGCCTGGCCGCGGTGTCCAGATCGCCGGACAGGCCGGCCGCTTCGGCGCGGCGCAGCGCGAGAGCGTCGGCGTCGGCGCCGGCCCACACCGCCTCCTCGTACAGCGCGGTCGCCAGTCGGGCTTCCGCGAGAACTGCCTGGCTGCAGAGATACTCGGCGAGAGCCGGATCGGTGACCCCGGCTGCGGCATAGGCCCGGGCGGCGGGGAGGTCGAGGGAGCCGAGGTCGCGTTTGACGCGCAGCGACTCCAGGTGCAGCCCGGTCAGGCGCTGGGCGCCGAGCGTCGCACGTAGCGGTTCGGCGGCCGACGCCAGCAGGACGTCGGACTGCTGGAGCAGCCCGCACGCCCGGGCCCGCTCGAGCAGGTCCCGTCCGCCGTCCCCCGGAAGGCCGACCACGCGGGCGAGTTCGGTCGCGTCGAGGCCGGTACCCGTCGTGGCGAGGGCCAGCGCGCACAGCAGTTCCGGGTCCATCGCCCCGAGGACCTCGGAGTGGCAGGCGGCAATCGCGGTGGTGACGGTGCGGTCGGCGGCGGCCGCGGCCGGCGCGTCCCGCAGCGCCGTCAGGGCGGCGTCGACACACCGGGGCACACCGCCGGACAGACGGTGGATCATGGCCACCAGCTGGGTCGGAAGGCTCGCTCCGAGAATCAGATCCGCGCGCGCGGCCACGTCCCGAGCGCCGAGGAACCCGAGCGCGACGGTTCCGTCGAGCGCGGCGGTCAGGGCGCGCAGCCCGGCGTTGCCGGGCCGCGGCTCCGACGCGACGACAACGGTGACGTCGGGCCGGGCGGACAGTTCGGTGAGCGCCGCCAGCCCGCTCGGCGAGAGCAGGTGGGCGTCGTCGACGATCACCGCGTCCCCCGGCTGCGCCTCGGTCACCGCGACCGGGCCGGGAATCACCGGGCCGGGCACGCGCTCGCGGACCAGCGTGAGCAGCGCCGACTTCCCGGTGCCCGCGGGACCGCGGAGCAGCATGTGCGGGTTGCCCACTCGCACGCCGTCGAGCAGGGCCCGGGCTGCGGGCGTGGTCGCGGCTGCCGGAGCCGGAGGCACCAGCTGTGCCTGCATTCTCTTCTCCCTCACGGTGGCTGGCTTCGTGGGTCTCTAGTTGCCCGCGAGCCCACCGACGACGCCGCCGACGCCGCTCACGACCTCACCGAGGCCGCCCACCACGCCGCCGACACCCTGGCCGACGCCGCTGACCACGCCGCCGACACCCTGGCCGACGCCGTTGACCACGCCGCCGACGCCCTCCCCGACCCCAGTCGCGATCTGGCCGCCGTCGACGGTCGGCTGGCTGACGGCGGGTGCGGTGGCAGCGGGCACAGTGGCGGCCGGCACGGTGGCCGCCGGTGCGGCGGGCACGGTGGCGGCCGGGGCGGCGGGCGCCGCCGCTCCGGCCTGTGTCGCCGCGGCGGCCGCACCCGCCGGTGCACCGGCGGCGGTCGGGTTCGCGGCGTTCACCGGCTGCGCCGCGGACCCGGAGCCGGTCCCCGCCGACGCACCGGCGGACGCGCCTGCCTGGGTGGACCCGGAACCCGCAGCCGGAGCGAGCGATCCGTCCGGATTCACGGTGGCCGCGACGGACCCGGGGGCGGTCGCGTCGGTGGTCGTCTGCGAGGACGTCGCGTCGCCCGTGGACGGCGACCCGGACGTCGGGGTCGAGGCGCCGGTGCCCAGCGCGAGACCGCCGGCCGCGAGAACGGCGATCGCGGCGGCGGCCGCCGTCACCAGTGCCGTCCGCTTCGGGGTGAGCAGTCCGCCGCCGCGGCGCCGGGGAGCCGGTGCGGGAGCGGGCGCGGGGGACGCGATCGGCGTGAGCGTCGAGGTCGGAGCGTCGTCCGCACCGTGCGCCGCGGCGGCCGGCAGCACCGCGCCGAGCGCGGCGAGCACCGCCGTGTCCTGTGCGGCGGGTGCCGCCGCGAGTTCCGCCGCCAGCACCGCTGCTCCGGCCGCGGCCGTGCTCGTCGGGTCGATGTCGGCCACCAGCGGCAGACGCAGAGTCGTCGAGAGCGACTCGGTGACCAGCGGGATCGCGGCCCCGCCGCCGGTGAGCAGGACCAGACCGATGTCCGACAACTCGAGCCCGGCGCCGCGGACCGCCTCGTGCACCACGTTCACCGATTCCGCGATCGGCTCGCGAATCAGTTCCTCGAGTTCTTCCCGGACGAGCCGGACGTCGGTGTGCACGCCCGGCAAATCCACCGCGATCACGGTGTCGGTGTCCGACGACAGCGCTTCCTTCGCCACCCGGCACCGGCTCCGCAGCTCCGCGAGCGCGGCGACGGTGGCGGCGTCGAACGGATCCATCCCGTCCGCGTCGACCGCCATCGCGTCGAGGACGTGGCGCAGCGTCGCATGATCGAAACGGGCGCCCGAGAAGTCCTCCGACCGCAGCGGCGTGCCGAGGATCTCGGGCTGCTCACCCGGCCGGACCACGGTCACGTCGAGGGAACCGGCACCCAGGTCGTAGACGACGACGGGCGAGTCGTCGATGCCGGGATGGGTGTGGCGCAGCCACGCCGCCGCGGCGACCGGCTCCGGAACCAGGGTGACGCCGGGCAGCCCCGCATCGACGAGTGCGGCCGAGAGCACGTCGGCCTGGTACTCGGACCACGCGGCCGGGTGCGCCGCTGTCACCGCGTCCGCCGGCGCCGACTCGTCGGCGAGTGCGCGCATGGTCGTCGCGACGAGAGCCGCGCCGGCGTGCGCACTGCCGTCGTCGGCGATCAGAGGTACCGGGTCGCCGACGCGGTCCGCGTAGCCGGAGATCACCGCGCCGGCCGGGGAGCCCCCGAACAGGACCGGGCCGGTCTCGCCCAGCGTGAGCGCGGTGGGCACGGTGATCGTCGACGCACCCACGCCCGACCCGGACAGCGCGCCCCCGCCCGACCCGGACAGCGCGCCCCCGCCCGACCCGGACAGCGCGCCCCCGCCCGACCCGGCCAGCGCGCCCCCGCCCGACCCGGCCAGCGAGTCGGTGACCGCCACCGAATTCGTCGAACCGACGGTCAGTCCGAGTCCTGTCGCCATGGTGCATCTCCCGTGTCGTCGGGGCGCTCGCGCCCGGTCATCAAGGGCGGTCACCTCGGTACCGCCGATGCTCTCAGTGTCGTCGACCTCGACGCCTTCGTTACCGATCGAGGCCCCATATCCGCAGATGAGGGGCCTTTCCCCTATGCGGAGGGGATCCCCTATGTCCCCCGCCCCCGGGGCGGCCGGTGCGGATGGGGGAGCGAACCCCGTTGGGCGGGGGCGGCCCGCTGCCTAGCGTCGAAGTCGAAACTTTCCCCGTGGAACGCGTCGCCGCTCCACACGACGTGTCAGGAGAACCGACATGGCCACCAACGCGCTGCTCGACTTCATCCTCAGCCTGCTGCGCGACGACGAGGCGCGGGCTGCGTACTGCGAGAACCCCGATGCGGTCCTCGCCGCCGCGGGCCTCGGCGACGTCTGCCACGCCGACATCGTGGCCGTGGCCCCGGTCGTCGCGGAGTCCGGACTGTTCGCCGGCGCGGGCACGGAGCTGACGAGCATCCTCGGTGCCGGTGGGGCCGCGGGCGGCGCCCTCGGTGGAGCGCTCGGCGGAGCACTCGGTGGTGGCCTGGGCGGTGGCCTGGGCGGCGGGCTCGGCGGAGGCCTCGGCCTCGGTGCGGGTGCGGGCCTCGGCCTCGGCGCCGCGGTCGGCGGCGACTTCGGCGGTGGCCTCGACTTCGGTGCCGACATCGCCGGCGCCCTCAGCGCAGCCCTGGCCGCGGCACTGCAGGTGGGCGGTCAGATCGGTGCCGAGCTGGGAGCTGCGCTCGGGGCCGCCCTCGACGTGTCCGGCGCCCTGGGCAGCGCCCTCGACCTCGGCGGCGTCCTCGACCTCGGTGGCGCGCTCGATCTCGGTACCACCCTCGCCGCGGCGCTCGGTGGTGTCGTCGGCGTCGGTGGCGATCTCACCGCCGACCTCGGTGCGGCCCTCGGCGGCGCCCTCGGCGCGGTGACCGACCTCGACCTCGGCCTCGGCGGCATCGCCGACATCGCGGGCGGACTCGACCTCAGCTCGGTGCTCGGCGCCGCGTTCGGAATCGGCGGCGAACTGGGCGCAAACCTCGGTGCCGCGCTCGGTGGTGTGCTCGGTGGCGCCGTCGGCGCGGGCGGCAGCCTCGGTGCCGAACTCGCCGCGGCCCTCGGCGGCGGCCTGGATCTCGGTGCCGGCCTCGGCGCGGCCCTCGGCGGCGCGCTCGGTGTCGGCGGCGACCTGACGGCCGCGCTCGGTGGCGCACTCGACGGCGCGCTCGGCCTCGGCGGCGGCCTCGGTGCCGAGCTGTCCGGCCTGCTCGACGGCGGCCTCGGCGGTGTGCTCGACATCGCCGGCGGACTGGGCGGCGCCCTCGGCGGCGACCTGACGGCCGCGCTGAGCGCCGCACTCGGCGGCGCCCTCGGGGCCGGCGGTGAGATCGGCACCGATCTCGGCGGCGCCCTCGGCGGGGTGCTCGGTGCCCTGGTGAACGCGGGCGGCGGACTGGACCTCGGTGGCCTGCTCGACCTGGGCGGTGCCCTGGACCTCGGTGGCGCCCTGGACCTCGGTGGAGCACTGGATCTGGGCAACGCCCTCGACCTCGGTGGCGCGCTCGGCATCGGCGGTGACCTCGCCGGTGCGCTCGGCGGTGCGCTCGGTGTCGGTGGCGACCTGACCGCCGAACTCGGAACGGCCCTCGACGCGGTCCTGGCGGCCGGTGGGCTGCTGGACATCGCCGGCGGTCTCGGCGGCGGCCTCGGCGCCGACCTGAGTGCCGTGCTCGGCACCGTCCTCGGAGCCGGCGGCGAGGTCGGCGCGGACCTCGGTGCCGCACTCGGCGGTGTCCTCGGTGGTGCCCTCGACCTCGACGGTGGCCTCGGCGGGGCCCTCGAAGCCGCGCTCGGCGGTGGTCTCGACCTCGGCGGCGCGCTGACCAGCGTGCTCGGCGGTGCGCTCGACCTCGACGGTGGCCTGATCGGCGATCTCGGTGGCGCGCTGGGCGGTGCACTCGGTGCGGGCGGCCTCACGGCGATCGACCTGTCCGGTCTCCTCGGCGGCGGCCTCGACGTCGGCGTCGTCAGCGAGATCGGCACCGATCTGAGCGCGGTTCTCGGGGCGGCTCTCGGTGCGGACGCCGGAGTCGGGGCTCAGCTCGGTGCCGCACTCGGCACCGTGCTGGACGGCGCGATCGGCGGTGAGGCGGGTCTGGGTGGTCTGCTCGGCGGTGAGGCGGGTCTGGGTGGTCTGCTCGGCGGTGAGGCGGGCCTCGGTGGGCTCCTGGGCGCCGAAGGTGGCCTGGGCGGCGTGATCGGCTCCGCCCTCGGCGGTGCGCTCGGCGTCGACGGCGGCCTGACCGGGGAACTCGGTGCGGCCCTGAACAGCGCCCTCGACGTCGCGGACCTCGACCTGGGTGCCGACGCCGGTCTGGCCGGAATCCTGGAGAGCGCCTTCGGTGTCGGCGGCGAGGTCGGTTCCAACCTCGGCGCCGCGCTCGGCGGGGTGCTCGGCGCCGGGCTGGGCACCGACCTCGGCGGTGCCCTCGACCTCGAAGGCGGGTTGGGTGCCGGTGCCGGAGTGGATCTCGGTGCCGCGCTCGGCGGCGCCCTCGGAGCGGGCGGAGAGGCCGGTGCGTCGCTCGGTGCGGCTCTCGAGTCTGCACTCGGCGTCGGCGGCGCCCTCACCGGTGCCCTCGACGGCGCGCTCGGTGCCGGAGCCGGTCTGACCGGCGCCCTGGACGGTGTGCTCGGCGCCAGCGGTGCCCTCGACGGTGCGCTGGGTGTCGGTGGTGCTCTGGACGGCGCCCTCGGCGCGGTGGCCGGAGTGGGAGGTGTCGTCGATGCGGGGGCCGACCTGACCGGCGGCCTGGCGACCGCCCTCGACGGGGCGGTCGGCGCGGGCGCGGGTGCGGCCGCGGACCTGAACACCGCGATCACCGGCGCCGCGGACGGCGGCATCGAGACCGCGGCAGGTCTGGGCACGGGCCTGACCGCCGGGCTCGGCGGCGGACTCGGCGGACTCGTCGACGCCGGTGCGGGTCTGGGCGGTGACCTCGCGGGCACCGTCGGCGCTGCGGCCGACGCCGGCGCCGGCCTGGGCGGTGCGGTCTCCGGTGTGGTCGATGCCGGTGCCGGGCTGGGTGCGGGTCTCGGTGGTGCGGTGTCCGGTGTCGCGGACGCCGGTGCGGGCCTGGGCGGTGCGGTCTCCGGTGTGGTCGATGCCGGTGCCGGGCTCGGTGCGGGCCTGGGTGGTGCGGTGTCCGGTGTCGCGGACGCCGGTGCGGGCCTCGGTGGCGCGGTCTCCGGTGTGGTCGACGCGGGCGCCGGGCTCGGTGCGGGCCTCGACGCCGGCGTCGGTGGAAGCATCGGTGGCGCGGTCGACGCGGCGGGATCCGGCGACGCCGGCCTGCTCGGTGGGGTGACGTCCGGACTGGGCGGCGCGGTCTCCGGAGTGACCGACAGCTGGTCCTCGTTGGACGCGTCCAACGCCTTCGGCTCGGAGACCTCGGGCGACCTCGGTGGGACCGTTTCCGGCGCCACCGACGGCGGCTTGTTCTCCGACTCGGGCGACTCGCTGTTCGCCGACTCGGGCGACGCGTCGATCGTCGATCACCACGCCACGGTCGACGTGGACCCGCTGCACCCGTAGCACTCACGATGTAACGAAACCGGCCCCGCACGCGGTTGAACCACGTGCGGGGCCGGTCTTCGTGGAGAGAGAAGTGGGGAGTCGGGTTGATGGACAACGCATCCGGTATGGCGGTGGCACCGTCCATGTCGGCAACCCCGGAAACGGCGCCGTTGGTGGACCTGGTCGACCGGGTCGGTGCCCTCGCCCGCGCCGCGGGCCGGGCGGATCTGGTGGCACGCCTGGACGGCGCCCGCAACCGCCTGGTCGACCCGAGGATGCGGGTCGTCGTCGTCGGCCCGCTCAAACAGGGCAAGAGCCAGTTGGTGAACTCCCTGCTGAACCTGAACATCTGCTCGGTCGGGGACGACGAGACGACGGCGGTGCCGACGGTCGTCCAGAACGCGCAGACGCCGTCCGCCGAACTCGTCCTCGCCGAGCCCGGCCTGGACCCGGTCCGGGTGCCGATCTCCGTCGACGATCTCGCGACCCTCACCCCGACGACACCGCTCGCCGGTGGTCGTGAGGTTCTCCGGGTCGAGGTGCACGTGCCGAGCCCGCTGCTCGCGGACGGTCTCGTCCTGGTCGACACCCCAGGCGTCGGCGGCCACGGAAACCCGCATGCGGCAAGCACTCTGGGTCTGCTGACGGCCGCGGACGCGGTGTTCGTCCTGTCGGACGCGAGCCAGGAGTTCACGGAACCGGAGCTGGCGTTCATCCGGCAGGTGCTCGGGCTGTGCCCCGCCGTGGCGTGCCTGATCAGCAAGACCGACCTGTACCCGCACTGGCGCGAGATCATCGAGGCCGACCACGGCCACCTGGAACGGGCAGGCCTGGACATCCCGCTGATCCCGGTGTCGTCGGTGCTGCGGTCGCACGCCCTGCGGTTGCAGGACACCGAACTGAACACCGAATCGGGATTCGCGGCGGTGTACGACTTCCTTCGGGAGCAGGTCCGGACCCGGACCGTCGCCGCGACCCGCCGCGCGGTCGCGCTCGACGTCGCGTCGGTGACCGAGCACCTGAGCCTGAGCCTGGGCAGTGAACTCGCCGCGTTGCGGGATCCGCAGAAGGGTGCCGTCGCCGTCGCGGAGCTCACGAAGGCGAAGGCCGCGGCCGAGGAACTGCACAAGAAGTCCTCGCGGTGGCAGCAGACCCTCGCCGACGGTATCGCGGACCTCGCGGCGGACATCGACCACGACCTGCGCGACCGGTTGCGGCGGGTCACCCGCGAGGCGGAGGAGACCGTCGACGAGGGCGATCCCGGCAAGGACTGGCCGCAGCTGGGGGAGTGGCTCAAGCAGCAGGTCGCCACGTCGATCGGCGACAACTTCGTGTGGGCGCACGATCGGTCGGTGTGGCTCGCCGAGGTGGTCGCCGGGCACTTCGCCGACGCGGGGGCGGTGGCGTTGCCGCACCTCGACGTCGCGGACCTGGACGGACTCCTCGAACCGGTTGCCTCCCTTGCCGATCTGGAGTCCGGACGGATCGGGATCACCCAGAAGGTACTGGTCGGGATGCGCGGCTCGTACGGTGGCGTGCTGATGTTCGGGTTGATCACGACGATGATGGGCATGGCGTTGGTCAACCCGATCTCGGTCGGAGCGGGACTGCTGCTCGGCACCAAGGCGTACCGGGAGGATCGGGAGGGTCGCGTCCTCAAGCGGCGGGCCGAGGCGAAGGCGGCGATCCGGCGGTTCGTCGACGACGTCAGCTTCCAGGTCGGCAAGGAGTCGAAGGACCGGCTGCGGTTGATCCAACGGCTGCTGCGCGACCACTTCACCCTGGTGGCCGAGCAGACCCTCCGGTCGGTGGCGGAGTCCCTCCGGGCCGCTCAGGAGGCCGCGAATCTCGAAGTGACCGAACGTAATCGGCGGGCCAAGGACATCGAGGAGCAGATGCGGATCCTCGCCCACGTGCGGGAGGTCGCGGCGGCCGAGGCAGGCGCCGCGTGAGCGGCACCGCCCTCGCGTCGGCACGGGACCTGATCGACGCGGCCCGCACCCTCGACGGCTCGGACGCCCGGATCCGCCTCGAGCTCGACGACTGCGCGCGGCGGCTCGAGGAACCGCTGCGGATCGCGCTCGCCGGCTCCCTCAAGGCGGGCAAGTCCACCCTGCTCAATTCGCTTGTCGGCCAGGACATCGCGCCCACCGACGCCACCGAGTGCACGCGGGTCGTGACGTGGTACCGCAGCGGCGCGACCCCGACCGTCACCGCGTGGTACGACGGGGAGCGCACCGTCAACGTCCCCGTGCAGCGCCGGGACGGCAGCCTCACCTTCGACCTCGGCGGTCTGACGGCGTCCGAGGTCGACCGGCTCGAGGTGGAATGGCCCGCGCGGGCGCTGCGCAGTACCACCATCATCGACACCCCCGGCACCTCCTCGCTGTCGCGGGACGTCTCGGCGCGCACGCTGCGGATGCTCACGCCGGAGGGGTCGACGTCGGGGGCGGACGCGGTGGTGTACCTGCTGCGCACCCTCAACGCGTCCGACGTGCAGTTCCTCGGGCAGATCGGCGCGCACGTCGGCGGCGAGTCCGGTCCGCTCGGTGTCGTCGGCGTGGTGTCCCGGGCCGACGAGGTCGGTGCCGGCCGGATCGACGCGATGACGTCCGCGAAGGACGTCGCGGCGCGGTTCGCCACCGAACTGGAGCGAACCGGACTGTGCCAGGCCGTCGTTCCGGTGGCGGGGCTCCTCGCGCTCGGTGCGCGCACACTGCGGCAGAGCGAGTACGCCGCGTTCCGTGCCCTCGCTGCCGTCCCGGCCCAGGATCTCGAGGTGGCGATGCTGTCGGCGGACCGCTTCGCCCGCCCCGACAGCCCGCTGCCCGTCGACGCCGAACTGCGGGCCCAGCTCGCACACCGGTTCGGGCTGTTCGGGATTCGACTCGCGGTGGCGCTGATCAAGCTCGGCACTCCGGACTCCCCGAATCTCGCCGCCGAGCTCGTCGAGCGCAGCGGTCTGAGCGAGCTGCGGCAGGTCATCGACGTCCAGTTCGGTCAGCGCGCCGACCAGTTGAAGGCGCACACGGCCCTGCTGTCCCTCGAGCGGGTGCTCTCGGTCCTGCCGGGTCCCGAGGCGCCGCGCGTGCTGACGGCCGTCAAGCGCGCACTGTCGGACGGGCACGGCTTCCAGGAGATCCGGCTGCTGGGACGGTTGCGGTCCGCGGGGGTCACGTTGTCGGACGAGGACGCGCAGCATCTGCAGCGGCTGATCGGCGGATACGGCATCGTGAACACCGAGCGGCTCGGTCTCGACCCGGACGCGGGGATCGCGCAGCAGCGGGACGCGGCCCTCGGCGCGATCCGGTACTGGCGCACGCGGGCCGACCATCCGCTGGTGGACAGCTTCACGGCCCGCGCCTGCGCGACCGCGGCACGCAGCGCGGAAGGTGTCCTCGCCGATCTCGCGTGATCCGACCGCCCTGGGGCGGCGGGACCGCGGCATGGGTGACGGCGGCCACAGAAGCGTGATCTCGGACCGGGTGGTCTCCTTACGTTCGCCGGGCATGTGCAGACAATCAGTGTCACCGGGTGGGATTCATGTTTCATCGTCGTATTGTCATGCGCGCAGGACGGGTCGCGGTCGCCGCGACCCTTCCGGTCGCCGTTGCCGTGACCTGCACGGGCGTCGCGGCCGCTGCGCCGGGGGTGGTCGACACGGCCGGTGTCGGTCAGGCGTCCGCGGTCGCGCCCGACGTGTCATTTTCCACTGGGGGAGAACATGACTCGGTGCTCCCTTCGTGGACGTCGACGGCCCGTGGCACCGGACCCGGCGAAGGCGAACGACGCCGCGGCTGTCGGGGCGGTCGCCGGAGGGGTGCCCGCCGCGGTGCCGGCGCGGTCAACGCGGGTCTCCTGGTCGAGCTGCCGCCGCTGCCTGCGGGACTGCCGCCGCTCGGCTGACAGGCTTCGTCCGGATCTCGTGACGCGTGGCTGCCCGGCTCCGGAGCCGGGCAGCCACGCCCTCGATCTCCCCTTCCGCCCGACTGAACCGTCCGTCGCGTGACGGTCGAGGTCGCGGGCGGTCCGGGTACGGACCTCGACGGGCATGCCGAGGTCGGGTTCGCCTGCCGCGATCGACGACGGTCGGTCAGCCCCGGCGGCGCAGCCAGGAACCCGCCGTGGGGGCGTAGAGCAGGCCCACTCCGGCGACCACGAACACCACGTACACGGTCGGTGCCCACTGGAGAACGCCGCCGGTGGCGTCGGTGGCATCGGCGAGCAGCGACCAGAAGGCGAACGCCGCGCCGACGGAGAGTGCCCCGACCACGGTGAGGACGATCCGTCCCGCCGCTCGCCGGAACCGCAGCAGTTGCAGGCCGATCAGCGCGGCCACCACCAGCAGTGCCGCCGCGCTCGCGCATCCCAGCAGCGTCAGCGACACGGCGTCGGCGATGTCCTCGTGCGAGGTCGACGGGCTCTCCCCGGCGAGCGACGCCTCGAGGGCGCGCCGGACGTCGGCCAGGTCGAACACCGTCGCGGCGGCGATCCCGACGAGGACCGCGAAGGACGCGACCCAGCACCACAGCGCGGCCCTGACGGCGCCCGGCGCGGCGGCGCCGCGGCCCGCGTGGCGTGGTTCGACGTGAAACTCCGGGCGGGGTGGTGGGGGCCGGTGCGTCGGCTCGGCGAGCTGACCGGCCGACCCCGCGACTGGTGCTGTCGGCGACGGCGCGCTGCCGTCCGGCTCACCGGAGTTGTCCATGTCACGCATCGTAGGCGCAGCCGTGCTCGCACCGATTCTCCCGCCGCGTCCCCGGGAGAGTCGACGTCCCGGGAACTGTGACACCGCTCGTGGCCGGGGCGAGTTCGGGCGCGCGGGAACAAACCCGGGAGGACGTCCGTTGAGCAGATCGACAACCTTGAGTGAGGTCGACTCAAGTTTGGTTGACGTCAGAATTCGGGACGTGCCAAACTTGAGCCCAAGGCACTCACTTAAGGTGTGAAGCCGAGAAGGATCAGCACAACGAGTCCGGCCGAACCCTGGCCGGCGTGCTGCAACACGTAGGAGGAATCACTATGGCTCGTGCGGTCGGTATCGACCTCGGGACCACCAACTCGGTCGTGGCAGTGCTCGAAGGCGGCGAGCCCGTAGTGGTCGCCAACTCCGAGGGCTCGCGCACGACCCCGTCGATCGTCGCCTTCGCCAAGAACGGCGAGGTGCTGGTCGGCCAGCCCGCCAAGAACCAGGCGGTCACCAACGTCGATCGCACGATCCGGTCCGTCAAGCGCCACATCGGCACCGACTGGACCGTCGCCATCGACGACAAGAAGTACACCTCCCAGGAGATCAGCGCCCGCACGCTGATGAAGCTCAAGCGCGACGCCGAGGCGTACCTGGGTGAGGAGATCACCGACGCCGTCATCACCGTCCCCGCGTACTTCGAGGACGCCCAGCGTCAGGCGACCAAGGAAGCCGGCCAGATCGCCGGCCTCAACGTGCTGCGCATCGTCAACGAGCCCACCGCGGCCGCGCTCGCCTACGGCCTCGACAAGGGTGAGAAGGAGCAGACCATCCTGGTCTTCGACCTCGGTGGCGGCACCTTCGACGTCTCCCTGCTCGAGATCGGTGACGGCGTCGTCGAGGTCCGCGCGACCTCCGGTGACAACCACCTCGGTGGCGACGACTGGGACGAGCGCGTCGTCAACTGGCTCGTCGACAAGTTCAAGGCGACCAGCGGCATCGACCTGACCAAGGACAAGATGGCCCTGCAGCGTCTGCGCGAGGCCGCCGAGAAGGCGAAGATCGAGCTGTCGTCCTCGCAGTCGACGTCGATCAACCTGCCGTACATCACCGTGGACGCGGACAAGAACCCGCTGTTCCTCGACGAGCAGCTCACCCGCGCCGAGTTCCAGAAGATCACCTCCGATCTGCTGGACCGCACCCGCGCGCCGTTCCACTCCGTCATCAAGGATGCGGGCATCGCCGTCGGTGACATCGACAATGTCGTGCTCGTCGGGGGTTCCACCCGTATGCCGGCCGTGTCCGACCTGGTGCGGGAGCTGACCGGTGGCCGCGAGCCCAACAAGGGCGTGAACCCGGACGAGGTCGTCGCCGTCGGCGCAGCCCTGCAGGCCGGCGTCCTCAAGGGCGAGGTCAAGGACGTGCTGCTCCTCGACGTCACCCCGCTGTCCCTCGGTATCGAGACCAAGGGCGGCGTGATGACCAAGCTCATCGAGCGCAACACCACCATCCCGACCAAGCGGTCCGAGACCTTCACCACGGCCGACGACAACCAGCCGTCTGTGCAGATCCAGGTCTTCCAGGGTGAGCGCGAGATCGCCTCGCACAACAAGCTCCTCGGCTCCTTCGAGCTCGCGGGCATCCCGCCGGCCCCGCGCGGCGTGCCGCAGATCGAGGTCACCTTCGACATCGACGCCAACGGCATCGTGCACGTGACCGCGAAGGACAAGGGCACCGGCAAGGAGAACACGATCAAGATCCAGGACGGCTCCGGCCTGTCCAAGGAGGAGATCGACCGGATGGTCAAGGACGCCGAGGCGCACGCCGAGGAGGACAAGGCCCGCCGCGAGGAGGCCGAGGTCCGCAACCAGGCCGAGTCCCTCGTCCACCAGACCGAGAAGTTCATCAAGGACAACGAGGACAAGGTCCCGGCCGACGTCAAGGAGAAGGTCGAAGCCGCGATCGCCGAGGCCAACACCGCCCTGGCCGGCAGCGACATCGCCGCCGTCAAGGCTGCGGTCGAGAAGCTCGCCACCGAGTCCCAGGCGCTGGGCGAGGCGATCTACAAGGCGCAGGCCGAGGAGTCCGCGGCTGCCGGTGACGGCGCCGGACCGGCCCAGGACGGCGACGTCGTGGACGCCGAGGTCGTCGACGAGCCGAGCGACCAGGACAAGAAGTGAGCGAGCAGAACACCGAGCGCGAGCCTGTCACCACCTCGGACAAGCGCAAGGTCGACCCGGAGACCGGTGAGGTGAGGGAGCCGGCGGCGGACACCGCCGCCGGGCCCGACACCGACTCTGCGGAGGCCGCGGCGGACACCGCCGCGGCCCCCGCCGGGGACCAGGTCGCCGAGCTCACCGCCGACCTGCAGCGCGTCACCGCGGAGTACGCCAACTACCGGCGGCGTTCCCTGCGGGACAGCCAGCAGGCCGTCGAGAACGCGAAGGCCTCCGTGGTGGCGCAGTTCCTCGACGTCATCGACGACCTGGACCGCGCCCGTGCCCACGGCGACCTCGAAACGGGGCCGCTGAAGGCGTTGTCGGACAAGCTCACCGGCGTCCTCAGCGGGCTGGGCCTGGCCCCGTTCGGCGAGGAGGGCGACGGCTTCGACCCCGAACTGCACGAGGCCGTGCAGCACGAGGGCGAGGGACACCACCCCGTCCTCGGTGCCGTCTTCCGCAAGGGCTACAAGTTCGGCGACCGGGTGCTCCGGCACGCGATGGTGACGGTCACCGACGGCGAGCCTGCGGCCGACGAGCCCGCACAGTAGGTACACAGAAAACAACGAGAGGAGGAGGCGCCCGGTGAGTCAACGGGAGTGGATCGAGAAGGACTTCTACAAGGACCTGGGCGTCTCCTCCGACGCCTCGGCCGACGAGATCAAGAAGGCCTACCGCAAGCTGGCGCGGGACCTGCATCCCGACGCCAACCCCGGCGACACCGCCGCCGAGGAACGCTTCAAGGCGGTCAGCGAGGCCAACGCCGTGCTGTCCGATCCGGCCAAGCGCAAGGAGTACGACGAGACCCGACGGATGTTCGCCGGCGGCGGCTTCGGTCGTGGCGGGTTCGCGCCCGGCGCCGAATACTCCACCGGAGGAAGCGGATTCGGAGCCGAGTTCAACATCGGCGACCTGTTCGGGGGCGGTGCCGGCGGTGACGGCGGCATCGGCGACATCTTCGGCGGCCTCTTCGGGGGACGCGGGGGTGGGCGGACCGCCACGTCGACGCGGCCGCAGCGCGGCGCCGACGTCGAGGCGGAGACCACTCTCCCGTTCCGGGACGCCGCCACCGGCGTCACCGTGCCACTGCGCCTGACCAGTCCGGCTTCCTGCACCACCTGTCACGGCAGCGGCGCCAAACCCGGCACCAGCCCGCGAGTGTGTCCGCGCTGCAACGGGTCCGGCATCGTCAGCCGCAACCAGGGCGCGTTCGGGTTCAGCGAACCCTGCGACGACTGCCGCGGCACCGGTTCGATCATCGACGACCCGTGCAGCGACTGCCACGGCACCGGTGTGCAGAACCGTACCCGCAACATCACCGTCCGCGTCCCGTCCGGCGTCAGCGACGGGCAGAAGATCCGCCTCGCCGGACAGGGCGAGGCCGGGCTGCGCGGAGCGCCGTCGGGCGACCTGTACGTCACCGTGCACGTCAAGCCGGACAAGGTGTTCGGCCGCAGCGGCGACGACCTGACGGTCATCGTGCCCGTCAGTTACGGCGAGCTCGTGCTCGGCACGACGCTGTCGGTGCCGACCCTGGAAGGCCGTGTCGGCGTGAAGGTTCCGGCCGGTACCGCCGACGGACGCATCCTCCGGGTGCGCGGACGCGGGGTACCCAAGCGGTCCGGCGGTGCTGGCGACCTGCTCGTCACCGTCAAGGTCGCGGTCCCGACGGACCTCGACGAGAAGGCGACCGATGCGCTGGCCGCGTACCTCGACGCCGAGAAGGCGAGCGGATTCGACCCGCGTTCCGGTTGGGCCGGTGCGTGATGGGCCCCGCCGCCCCGACGCCACGGATGCTCCCGACACCACGGACCCTGCGGAGGTGAGTCATGTCCGATCAGCCCGACGGAGACCGCACGCTCGACCCCGACGCGCAGGTGTTTGTCATCTCGGTGGCCGCGGAGCTGGCCGGGATGCACGCGCAGACGCTGCGCAACTACGACCGGCTCGGTCTGGTCACCCCGCACCGCACCTCCGGCGGCGGACGCCGCTACTCGCCGCGCGACGTCGCACTGCTGCGTGAGGTGCAGCGACTGTCCCAGGACGAGGGCGTCAACCTCGCGGGGATCAAGCGGATCATCGAGCTGACCAACCAGGTCGAGGCCCTGCAGAGCCGGGTCGCGGAGATGGCCGCGGAGATCGTCCGGCTCGCCGCCGGCTACCGCCGCGACCTCGTCCCGGTGCCCCGCAACAACTCCATCGTCGTGTGGAAGCCACGCCACGAGCGCTGACTGCCCGCCCACCCCACTCTTCCCGCCCCCACCCCCGCCCCCGCCCCACTAGCTGGACCCGAACAGGGTCCGCGGGCCGACGGTGTACCCGGCGTTGAAGTACGGGAAGCCGGTGTCCATACGACTGTCGATCCGGTACCGGTCGCCGGCCTGCCCCTCGATCCGGGTGCCGTTCACGTCGCCGCCGTTGTAGCTGTAGTTGTTGGCCATGAAGACGGCGTCGCCACCCGGGAGAGAGTAGGTGACGTCGACGCCGATACCACCCGGATCGTTGTTCGCGGCGGTGACGATCGACTGCGAGTGCGCCGGGATGATCGCCTGCGGACCGTTGATCCAGTGCCCGTACGGGTTGTCCGACCCCTGCAGGATCATCGGGTCGTTGGTGTTGTTCGAGATCGTCATCGCGATGGTCGGTCCGGTCGCGGGCAGCGTGCCTGCGGTCGCGGTTCCGGTGACGGCGAGCGTGGTTCCCGTGGCGACCAGAGCGGCCAGGGGCAGGGCGGCCCAGCGGGCGAATCGGCGCGTCGTGGTGGACATGATCGGATCTCCTTGGGTGAGTGAGCTTCTCGGGTCGAGGTGGTCGGTGTCGAGGTGGTCGGTGTTGAAGTGGCCGCCGCGCGCACCTGCGTCGCACGGCGACCACCTCGGGCGGGGTGAGGTCAGGGTGTGCCGAGTGCGTAGGTGGCCGACAGGTCGGGGAATCCGGCGTGCAGGGCGCGGGTGATCCGCCACGGGCCGTCGACGTCCGTGTCGTCCAGGTCGACCCCCGAGCCGAAGTTGTTGGCGGCGAACCTCGCTCGTGCACCGTCGGGCAGCTGGTAGGTGGCCGAGACCGTGCCGCCCGGATCCTGTGTGGTCGCGGTGACGATCGCGGTGGTGTGGGGTGCGATCGTGGCGGGCGGGGCTGCGCGCCACCAGCCGAATCCGGGGGAGTGGTCCACCAGGTGGATGGGCGCGGCGCCGGTGTTGGTGATGGCCATCGCGATGGTCGGGCGGGGTTTCGTCGAGGTGGTCCGCGCGAATCGGGTGATCCGGGGAAGCGTGATGGTCATGTCCACTCCTGCGGTGCTGGGGGTTTCGGCTGGTGCGGGATTTCCGTTCCCGGTGATGTGACAACTGTGCGCGCCGGCGGGCGTCCGCCGCGTCCGCCGTCCGGACCCCGCACCGGACGACACCGGTGTCCCCCGATCGGGGGACCCACCGGCGTCCGCGCCGCGCCGCGTGATTCGAGTGCACACGCCCCGGCCCCGTGGGACAGTGGTCCGATGGCCGGCCTCGGGTCCACGGGCACGAACGTGACGAAAGTGCGGGTGATCGTCGGCGACGACCACCCGATGTTCCGCGAGGGTGTCGTGCGGGCGCTGACCGGGAGCGGTCTCGTCGACGTCGTGGGGGAGGCCGACGACGGGGCCGCCGCCCTGGAGCTGATCCGCGAGCAGCGTCCGCAGGTGGCGCTGCTCGACTACCGGATGCCGCACCTCGACGGCGCGCAGGTCGCGGCCGCGGTCCGGCGCGACGAGCTCGGTACCCGCGTCCTGCTGCTCTCCGCCCACGACGAGTCGGCGATCGTGTATCACGCCCTGCAGGAGGGGGCGGCGGGCTTCCTGCCGAAGGAGTCGACGCGGTCGGACATCGTCACCGCGGTCCTCGACTGCGCGAAAGGCCGCGACGTGCTGCCCGCCGGCGTCGCGGCCGGTCTGGTCGGGGAGGTGCGGCGCCGGGCCGAGCCGACGGGACCGGTGCTCAGCGCCCGTGAGCGCGAGGTGCTGGCCGGGATCGCCCGCGGACTGAGCGTTCCGGCCATCGCGGGGGAGCTGTACCTGGCGCCGTCGACCGTCAAGACGCACGTCGGGCGGCTGTACGACAAGCTCGGCGTCTCGGATCGCGCCGCCGCGGTCGCGGAGGCGATGCGCCGCGGACTGCTGGAGTGACGTGACCGCGTTCGGGGACCGGGTGATGCGGCGGTACGAGTCCGAGACCGTGCGGGTCGCGGCGGTGCTCCGGCTGCCGCTGATCGCGCTCATCGCGCTGCTGGGACCGGTTGTCCCGGTGGATCATTGGATGCCGGTGCTGTTCTGGTCGGTGCTGGTCGGCTACGCCGTGGCCGCCGCGGTGTGGTTGCTGGTGGTCCTGCGCAGGCAGGTGGGCTCGTGGGCGGGGTGGGTGTGGACGGCCATCGACATCGTCGCCCTGTTGGCGCTGTGCGTCGCCTCCGGCGCCGCGACCGCCCAACTGCTGCCGGTGTTCTTCGTGCTCCCGGTCGCGGTCGCGTTCCAGTACCGGCCCGGCCTGACCGCGGCGCTCGGGATGTGCACCGCCGTCGGGTTCTATCTGGTGTGGTTGTTCTACGCGGTCCGGGACGACACCGTCGACCTGCCCGACGTCGTCTACCTGTACGTCGGACTGCTGCTGTGGCTCACCGCCGCGACCACCGCGCTCTCGTCCGCGCTCGTGCACCGCTCCGGTACCGTCGCCACTCTCGTCGAGGTGCGCAGGCGGCTGCTGGCCGAATCGATGAACGCCGAGGAGCGGGAACGGCGCCGGCTCGCCGAGTACCTGCACGACGGTCCGCTCCAGACCGTCCTGGCCGCCCGGATGGACCTGGACGAGGCGTTGGAACGGACCCCGGACCCGTCGGTGGCGGCGGCGGAGGCCGCGCTGCGCGAGACCGCCTCGCAGCTGCGGTCGACGGTCACGACGCTGCACCCCCAGGTCCTCGAACAGTTGGGCCTCACCGCCGCGCTGCGGGAGCTGGCGGAGGCATCCGCCCGACGGGCGGGCTACGCCCTCGACCTCGACCTGGACGAGGTGGGGCGCCCGGCCTGCCAGTCGCTGCTCTACCGCACCGCGCGCGAGCTGGTGGCGAACGTGGAACGGCACGCCGGCGCCGGGACCGTCGCGCTGCACCTGACGCGGAACGCGGACGCGATCGACCTCGTCCTGGCCGACGACGGCACCGGATTCGACCCCGCCGTCCTCGAGGACCGGGTGGGCGAGGGGCACATCGGCCTGGCGTCCGCGGCGCTGCGGATCGAAAGCGTCGGCGGCACTTTCGGCGTGGTGTCGACGCCCGGCGCGGGCACCAGGGTCGCGGTCCGGGTCCCGACGGGCGGCGACCCGGGGGACGACCGGACTACGCGCCCCTCGACCCCGTGACGGGACATCCCGTCGCCGGGCGCCGGGTGACGAAGTTCGGCCGCACGTCCAGATCCGGCGCGTCGTAGAGGCGGTGGAAGGTCGGGGTCAAGGACGCGGACATCGGCGGATTGATCCAGGACCAGTCGGTCGGGCAGGTTCGACCGGCGGACTTCTCGCGCTCGACGAAGTCGATGAACTGCTCGGCGACGGTGTGGTGGTCGACCATGATCACCCCCGCCTGGCGGTAGCTGTGGATGACCGCGCGGTTCAACTCGACCAGGGCGCGGTCCTGCCAGAGTGTGCGGTTCGAGCTGGTGTCCAGCCGCAGCTTCGCGGCGATCTGCGGCAGCATGTCGTACCGGTCGGTGTCGGAGAAGTTGCGGGCCCCGACCTCGGTGCTGACGTACCAGCCGCTGAACGGGGCGCAGGGGTAGGTGAGGCCGCCGATCTCGAGGTCCATGTTCGACACCGCCGGAACCGCGTGCCACTTGAGCCCGAGGCTCGCGAACCACTTGTGGTCCGGGTGCGTGATCGGTACCTCGAGGACCAGCTCGCGTGGCACGTCGAACCAACGGAGCGGCTCGTCCGGGGTCGAGATCAGCAGGGGAAGGATGTCGAAACGGGTGCCCTCGCCCCGCCAGCCGAGGCGGGTCACGGTCTCGGTCAACTCCACGTGCGCCGGATCGCCGGTGACGGTCCCGTCGGCGTTCCGGTAGCCGGCGTACCGGACGAGCTGGGGGCTGAGGATGCGGTACTCGCGGCCGTCGGGCAGTGGCCGTGGACCGATCGTGATCACCGATTGGAGGGCGCCGCCGTTCGTCGCGACCCGCAGGTGCTCCCAGCACGCCTGCGCGAGTTGCTCGGCGGTGACCGCGTTGCGGGCGTCGATCAGTTTCAGGGTGCGCCAGTGTTTGCGGCCCACGCAGCGAGCGTGGTTGCGCCACGCTATTCTGGCGCCGATCAGCAGTTCCTCGGTGGTGTGCGCGTAGCGCCCGGTGACGGCGAATTCGTCGATGGCTTCGCTCGCCCGGGTTTTCGGGAGGTGTGCCAGCTCCGGCAGGGCGTAGAAATCAGTGCACTCGCGCAGGCGCCGGGTCGAGTCCTCGGCCGGTCCGACCCGGTCGGCGGGAGTGTGGGTACGGCTGGCGTGGTCGTCCCCGACGGCTGTTGCCACGACTTCGAAACTCCTTTCGTACACCGTCCAGAGGCGTAACAGCAGCAGCCTAGTGGGATCCCTCACAGTCCGCCCTTCGCCCGGTTGGTCCCGTTCTCACATGTGAGATGCGTCGCTTAGAATTCCTGAGACCCTTCGGCGGCCTGCCGGGTCGCGCTCCCGCGAGGCGCCGACTGGCCGCCGTTCGCGCGGAACGGGGACAGTGCGGTGGACGCAAGGAAGATTTCGCTTGTCCGGACGACTTTCAAGGCAGTCGCCGCGGCCGACGACGGCCCCGAGCGACTGGTGCGGTCGTTCTACGCGATCCTCTTCTCGCACTATCCCGGCACGCGTGAATTCTTCCCCGCGACGATGAACGTCCAGCGGGACCGGCTGCTGCGCGCGCTCGGTCACGTCGTCGAGAATTTCGACGACAGCGAACTGATCCTGCCGTTCCTCGCCCAGCTCGGCCGGGACCATCGCAAGTACGGCGTCGCCGACGAGCACTACATCGCGGTCGGGAACGCACTTGTCACCGCACTCGAGGATTTCGCGGGCGGCGAGATGTGGACGGAGGAGGTCGACCTCGCCTGGCGGGAGGCGATCGCGCTGATCGTGTCGGTGATGATGGAGGCGGCGCACCTGGAAGCCGGACCGCGGACGTGGACCGGGCGGGTGGTCGAGCACAAGCAGGTGCTCCGCGACGTCGCCGTGGTCCGTCTGCAGCTCGACCAGCCGCTGCGCTACGGCGCCGGCCAGTACGTCGGCGTCAGCGTTCCGGGCCGGCCCCGGATGTGGCGGTACCTCTCGCCGTCCATCCCGGCAAACGACCAGGGCCAGATCGAGTTCCACGTCCGGCGTGTCTCCGGAGGCTGGGTCAGCCCGGCGATGGTCGGCCAGACCGCGTTGGGGGACGAGTGGCTGATCTCGTCGCCGCTCGGCGCCCTCGGGGTCGACAGGTCCACCGGGCGTGATCAGCTGATGATCGGTTCCGGCACCGGCATCGCGCCGCTGCGCGCCCAGGTGATGGAGATGGCGATGCGGGGCAACAACCCGCGCGTGCACCTCTTCGTCGGCGGCACGTATCCGTGCGACCTGTACGACCTGGAAACCCTGTGGCAGATCGCCCGGACCAACCCGTGGCTGACGGTGATCCCGGTGTCGCAGGAGGACACCGACCCGTGGTGGCACATCGATCCGACCCCGATCACCCCGCCGGGCATGCACCAGCGGCTGACCGGGAAGCTCGGCGAGGTGGTCGCCGAGTTCGGGGCGTGGGCGGACCGGGACATCCAGATCGTCGGGTCGCCGGCACTGGTGCAGACCGTCAAGTACCGCCTGCAGGCCAAAGGCACGCCGCTCGCGAACATCCGGCACGACCCGCTGGCCTGAGCCGCCGTCCGCTGACCGGGACGACGGTGTCACCCGACCGGTCAGTGGGAGACGCCGTGGTCGGGTGAACATCCCTGGAAATAGCGTCCTTTCGCATGCAGTCCACAGCGAAAGGCGGCACCGTGAACGACCAGACATCCGCAACCGGCGACGTTCTCGACGTGGTCGTCGTCGGTGCAGGCTTCGCCGGCCTGTACGCGCTGCACCGTCTCCGGACCGACGGGTTGCGTGTGCGCGTGTTCGAAGCCGGCGACGGAGTCGGCGGCGTCTGGTACTGGAACCGCTATCCCGGCGCCCGCTGCGACGTCGAGAGCGTCGACTACTCGTACTCGTTCGACCCCGCTCTCGAACAGGAGTGGGAGTGGACCGAGAAGTACGCCACCCAGCCGGAGATCCTGCGCTATCTCGAACACGTCGCCGACCGGCACGACCTGCGCCGCGACATCACCTTCGGCACCCGCGTCACCGACATCGTCCTCGACGAGACGGCCACGCGGTGGACCGTGCACACCGACACCGGTGAACGCGTCGACGCGCAGTACGTGATCACCGCGGTCGGGCCGCTGTCGAACGCGAACCTGCCCGCGATCCCCGGCCTCGCCGACTTCGCCGGTCCCGTCCACCACACGTCGCAGTGGCCACACGAGGGCGTCGACTTCACCGGCCAGCGGGTCGGTGTCATCGGCACCGGATCGTCGGGCATCCAGACGGTGCCGAAGGTCGCCGAGCAGGCCGGGCACCTGTACGTCTTCCAGCGCACCCCGAATTTCAGTGTGCCGGCGGGGAACCGACCGCTGACGGACGGGGACCGCCGGATCCAGAAGGAGGGATACGCGCAGCGGCGCCGCGCATCGTTCGCCAGCGGCGGCGGCTCGCCGCACACCGCGCTGACGCAGCGGACCCTCGACGTCCCGCCCGCCGAACGCCGGGCTGCGTACGAGAAGCGTTGGGAACTGGGCGGTGTCCTGTTCTCGAAGACCTTCGCCGACCAGCTCACCGACCGGGCCGCCAACGACGAGGCGCGCGCGTTCTGGGAGGACAAGGTGCGTGCGGTGGTCGACGACCCGGACGTCGCGGACCTGCTCGTGCCCACCGACCATCCGATCGGGGCGAAGCGGATCTGCACCGACGACCACTACTACGAGACCTTCAACCGCGACAACGTCACCCTGGTGAACCTGCGCGCCGCGCCGATCATCACCGTCGAGCCGGCCGGTGTGCGCACCGGCGATCACCTCCACGAACTCGACGCGCTCGTCCTCGCAACGGGATTCGACGCGATGACCGGATCGCTGGACAAGGTGAACATTGTCGGCCGCGGCGGGGTCACGCTGAAGCAGGCATGGCGGGCGGGACCACGCACCTACCTCGGGCTCGGCACAAACGGATTCCCGAACTTCTTCAACCTGACCGGCCCGGGTAGCCCGTCCGTGCTCGCGAACATGGTGCTGCACTCGGAGTTGCACGTGAACTGGGTCGCCGACGCCATCGCCCACATCGCCGCCCACGACGCCGTCGGCATCGAGGCGACGGAGGACGCCGTCGACGCCTGGGTGCAGGAGGTGTCCGAACGGGCCGAGGGCACGCTGATGCCCACCGCCAACTCCTGGTACCTCGGCGCGAACATCCCCGGCAGGCCACGGGTGTTCATGCCCTTCGTCGGCGGATTCGGCGTGTACGGCCGGATCATCGCCGAGGTCGCCGAGGCCGAGTACAAGGGCTTCGAGCTGATCCCCGGCTGATTCACCGAACTCCCCTTCCCCTTCCCAGCGTCAAGGAGAACTCCATGAAGGTTCGGTACCCCGCTGTGGTCGCGGCCGTCGCCGCGTCCACACTCGCCCTCGCCGGCTGCGCCGGCTCCACATCGGACGCCGCGCAGTCCGCCGACGGCCCGTACCGCGTGTTGGTCACCGGTGCGATCAGCGGACAGGGCGCGCTCGCGGCGAACGCCCAGACATCCGTCCTGGCCGCGAAGGCCGGCGCCGACGCCGTGAACCGGAACGGCGGAATCGGCGGGCGTCAGGTCGAACTCACCGTCGTCGACGACGGCGGTGACGCCACCAAGGCGGTGTCGAGCCTGCGGGAGGCGGTGGCCTCGGGCGCCAAGCCCGACCTGTTCCTGAACTCGGGACCCTCCGCTGTCGCCGCCGCGACGCTGCCGATCCTGAAGCAGAACAGGATTCTCTCGTTCAACATCGGGCCGACGGACGACTCGGCGGATCCGGCGCAGTACCCACTCAACTTCGACCTCTCACCCACCGCCGCCGACTACGCCGCGTCGATCGCCGGGTACGTCGAGGAGAAGGGCTACCAGCAGGTCGGTGTCATCCACAGCAGCAGCGCCTACGGTGAGGTCTTCGGCCGGGCAATGGATTCCGCGCTCGCTGCGGAGGGCGTCAGCGCGTCCGGGTCCGAGGAGTACGATGTCGCGGCCCTGGACATGACCGCTCAACTGCAGGCATTGAAGAACAAGGGGACCCAGGCACTGGTCGTCGACGCCTACGGGGCGCCGCTCGGCTACCTGCTGAACAGCCTGCAGCGCCTGGACTGGAACGTCCCGCTGATCGGCAACACCTCGGTGTCGGGGACCGCGCTGGTCGCCAAGCCCGCCCCCGACGGTGTGCTCGGGACCCCGGCCACCGCGAACCTCGTGATCCAGGTGTTCCCGAGCACCGTGTACGACGCGAACGACGCGCCGGTGAACGCGATGGTGGACTCGATGGCGGCGCTCGGCCAGATCCCGTCGACGCTGATCCTCGCCGACAACCACGACGCGTTCGGCCTCGTTGCCGCGGCAGCCGAGAAGGTCGGCGGGACGGACGATCCGGAGAAGCTGGCGGAGGCGCTCGAAGACCGGTCGGTACTCGACTCCGCCTCGACCGCGTTCCTCCCGCGCTACCACTACACCGCCGAGTCGCATTCCCCGAATCTCGACGCCGACGGCTACCGGTTCGTGCCGCCGAGCAAGCTGTTGAACGGCCAGTACGGCAACCCGGCGGCCTGATCCGTCGACGACCGTCCGGCGGTGCGGCCGACGTCCGGCCGCACCGCCTTCACGAGAGGGCGCAATGACAATTCTCTGGTCGGGCCTCGCGCTCGGAGCCGTCTACACGCTGGTGGCGGTGGGCTACAACATCGTCTTCGTCTCGTCCAACACGTTCAACTTCGCGCAGGCGCAGTTGATGATGGTCGGCACCTTCGTCGCGTACACCGGGCTGGTGACGCTGGATCTTCCCGTCCTCGTCGTCGCGGTGATCGCGACGGTCACCGTCATGATCCTGGCCGGGCTCGAGGAGCTCGTCGCGATCCGGCCGGTGCACGACCATCACAGTCAGCTCGTCACCACCCTCGGCGTGGCAACGCTGATCAACGGTGCCACGCAACTGATCTGGGGATCCGAGCCGCTGACCGTGCCGTTCTTCGGATCGGCAGACCCGGTCACGGTGCTCGGCGGACGTGCCTACCCGGTCGAGATCGCGCTCCTGATCCTCGCCGTCGTGCTGGTGGTCGCGCTCGGCCGGTTCGGCACACGGACGGTGACCGGCCTCGCGCTGCTGGGTGTGTCGGAGGACCGCGAGGCGGCGACGCTCCGCGGTGTCAACGTCCGTGCGGTGGCCCTCGGCGCATTCGCGGCGTCCGGTGCGCTCGCCGGGTTCCTCGGACTGTTCGTCGGGCCCAAGACGTTCGCAGTGGCCACGCTCGGCGCGGCGCTCGCGATCAAGGGGTTCGTCGCGCTGGCGATCGGCGGGTTCGGTTCGCTGCCGGGCGCGCTCGTCGGCGGACTCACCGTCGGGCTCGTGGAGTCGTTCACGGCGCTGGAACTGGGCGCCCAGTACAGCAACATCGCGGTGTTCGTGGTCCTGATCGTGATTCTCATGGTGCGGCCGGCCGGCCTGTTCGGCCGGGTCCGGGAACGGGTGGTGTGACATGCAGATCTGGCGGACCGTGCGGGCGCTGCCCAGCTGGGTGTTTCCGCTCGCCTTCGCGGCCCTCGTGCTGCTGTTGCCCGCGCTGGGGCTCGGCTTCGCGATGACCCGCCAGGTGCAGCTGGCCTGCATCCTGGCTCTGGTGGTCAGTGGCCTGAGTCTGAGCCTGGGGTACGCGGGCGAACTCGCTCTCGGCCAGGCAGCCATGTACGCCGCCGGCGCCTACACCGCCGGTCTGATGTCGATCCACGGCCACACCGACATCCTGCTGCAGCTGCTGGCCGCCGGCGCGGTCGCGCTGGTCGTCGGCCTCGTCACCGGCATCCCCGGTCTGCGCCTGGGCAGCTGGTCGCTGGCGATGACCTCGTTCTTCCTCGTGCTGCTGGTGCCGGACGTCATCGCGGTGTTCGGCGAGACCACCGGCGGGCGCAACGGACTGAGCGGCCTCGCGCCCGCGACGCTGTTCGGCCACGTCCTCGACCCCGACAACGGGGAGTTCTACCTGGTGGTCGTCGTGGTGACCGTCGCGTGGTTCGCGGTGATGCGCAATCTCGTGGTGTCGCGGCACGGCATCGCTTTCCGGACCTTGAAGCAGAGCCCCGTGCTTGCGTCGTCGGTCGGTGTGTCGGTGTTCCGGATGAAGCTCCTCGGCTACGCCATCGGCGCGTTCCCGGCCGGCCTCGCGGGCGCGCTGTTCGCGAACGTCGACATGTTCGTCGCACCCGAGGCCTTCGGGTTCACCTTTGCCACAGCGGCTCTCGCGGCCTGCATTCTCGGCGGGGCCGCCAGCGTGTACGGTGCCGCGGTCGGCGCGGCGATCATGCAGCTCGGTCCGGGCCAGGCCACCGACTTCCAGGAGTACGCGCTGGTGTTCTACGGCGGCTTCCTCGTCGTCGGCGGGGTGCTGCTCAGCGGCGGGCTGGCGAGACTCGGCCGCGCCGCGCTCACCCGGCTGGACCGGGCGGCCGGTCTGATCGGGACCCCGGCCGACGCCCCTGCCCGCACCGCGCGTCCCGCGCCCGCACCGATCGGTGGGCAGCGGCTCGTCGTCGAGGCGATCTCGAAGTCGTTCGGGGGGAACCGGGCGCTGAGCGGGGTGACGCTGAGCGCCGAGCCCGGCCGGGTGACCGCCCTGATCGGGCCGAACGGATCCGGCAAGACCACCACCCTGAACATGGTGTGCGGGTTCTACGAACCGGACGAGGGGCGGATCCTGGTCGGGGACAGGGAGATCCACGGTCTGTCGCCGGACCGGGTGGCGCGGGTCGGGGTGGCGCGAACCTTCCAGACCCCGAACATCCCCGAGCACGTCACGGTGCTCGAGGCCGTCGCCTCCGGTCGGTACAGCACCGACCGCGCGTCGATGCTCTCGACCGTGTTGCGGCTGCCCGGGTTCCGCCGCGTGCGCGCCGCCGACCGGGCCGAGGCGACGCGGGCGCTGGAGATGGTCGGCATGGCGCACCTGGCCGACGAAGCGGCCGCCGCACTCCCGCTCGGCATGCGGCGCCTGCTGGAGGTGGCGCGGTCCGTGGTCGCGTCGCCGGGGGTGCTCCTGCTCGACGAGGTCGCGTCCGGTCTGGACGAGGACGAGGTCGCGCGGCTGGCGGACCTGATCCGCGGACTGCGGGACGCCGGCGCGACGGTGGTGCTGGTGGAGCACAACTTCCGGCTGGTCCTCGAACTCGCCGACCGGATCGTGGTGCTCGCGCAGGGGTCGGTCGTCGCGGACGGCCCACCGGCCGAGATCGAGCGGAACCCACGCGTCCTGAGCGAGTACCTCGGAGTGTCCGCCGAGCAGGGCGACGTTCGCACCATTACCGACGAGGAGGCCGCGATCGCGGCGGAGGTGACGCCATGAGCGAGACGACGCCGCTGTTGAGTGTGCGGAACCTCGAATCCGGCTACGGCGACCTGCGCGTGGTCTGGGACGTCTCGCTGGACGTGTGGCCGGGCCGGGTCACCGCGCTCCTCGGCCGCAACGGGGCAGGCAAGACGAGCACCCTGCGTGCGATCGCGGGACTGAACAAGGTGTCCGCGGGCACGGTCGAGCTCGATGGTCGCGATGTGTCGAAAGTCGCTTCGCACCAGAGGGTTCGGCGTGGTGTCGCGTACGTACAGGAGGGGAAGCGGGTCTTCCACCGACTCACCGTCGAGCAGAACCTGATCCTCGGAGGCTACGTCCGCCGGATGCGCCGCTCGGCGCTGCGGCAGGAGGTCTCGCGGATCTACGACCTCTTCCCGGTGCTCGGGGAGAAGCGGGCGATGCTCGCCGGGTCGATGTCGGGCGGCCAGCAGCAGATGCTCGCGATCGGGCAGGCCCTCATGGCCGAGCCGACGCTGCTGCTGCTCGACGAACCGTCCGGCGGTCTCGCACCCGCCATCGTCGGCGAGGTGATGGAGCGGGTTCAGGTCCTCAAGGAGACCGGTCTGGCGGTCCTGCTGGTCGAGCAGGCCGTCGAGGCGGCGATGAGCGTCGCCGATCACGTCACGGTCCTCGACATCGGCCGCGTCGTGATGGACGCCGAGGCGGCGGCCATCGACGACCTCGCGGTCCTGCGGGACGCCTACTTCGGTCGCGTGCAGGCCGACCGGCGCACGTCGTGAACCAGGAACAGGAGCAATCGGTGGCACGGATGGCAGGCAAGGTCGCACTGATCACCGGCGCGGGCAGCGGCATGGGGCGTTCGCACGCCGTCCGGTTGGCGCAGGAGGGCGCGGACGTCGTCGCGCTCGACCTCTCGGCCGCGGCGCTCGACGAGACGGCACGGCAGGTGCGGGAAACCGGATGTCGGGTGGTGACGGCGGTCGCGGACGTGCGCGACGCGGACGCGCTGCGGGACGCCGTCGCGGCCGGGGTGGATGCACTGGGGCCGCTCGACGTCGTGGTCGCGAACGCCGGCATCTGCGACAACCCCGGACCGGCGTGGACCATCGAGGACGCCGTCTGGCATCGCACACTCGACGTCAACCTCACCGGCGTGTGGCACACCGTGACCGCCGCGGTCCCGGCCATGCGTCCGAGCGGGGGGTCGGTCGTCGTGGTCGGCTCGACCGCCGGGATCAAGGCCGTCGCGGGCGCGGCGCACTACACGGCGAGCAAGCACGCCGTGATCGGGCTGACACGGACCCTCGCAAACGAGTTGGGGCCGAAGTCGATTCGTGTCAACGCGTTGCTGCCCGGTGCGGTCGGCACCGCGATGACGCTGAATCCCGCGACGTTCGCGCGGCTGTGCCCCGACGTGGAGAACCCGACCGAACGCGACGCCGCCGAGGTGCTCGGCCGCAACCACCTGCTGCCGGTGCCGTGGGTGGACGCGGTCGACGTCAGCAACGCGCTGCTCTTCCTCGCGTCCGACGAGGCGCGCTACGTGACCGGTACCGAGCTGGTGGTCGACGCCGGCCTGACGCAGAAGGTGTGAGATGAGGCTCGAGGGCAAGGTGGCGTTGGTGACCGGCGCGGCGCGCGGCATCGGCAGGGCGCAGGCGGTGCGGTTCGCGCAGGAGGGCGCCGACGTGATCGCCGTCGACCTGTGCGACCGCGTCGAGACGACGGTGACCCCGCCGGCGCGGCCGCAGGACCTCGCCGACACCGCCCGGCAGGTCCGCGACCTCGGCAGGCGCGCCGAGACGTGCACCGTCGACGTGCGCGACCGGACCGCACTCGCGGCGGCGGTCGATGCCGGGGTCGGGGCGCTGGGGGGTCTCGACATCGTCTGTGCCACAGCGGGTATCACCTCGTCGGCGCCTGCGCTGGACCTCGAATCGGAGGTGTGGCAGACGATGCTCGACGTGAACCTGACCGGGGTGTGGCTGACCTGCGCGGTGTCGGCGCCGTACCTGATCGAGCGGGGCGGCGGCGCGATGATCCTGACCAGTTCGATCGCGGGGCTGCGCGGGCTGGTCGGGGTCGCGCACTACACGGCCGCCAAACACGGGGTCGTCGGGCTGATGCGGTCGCTCGCGAAAGAGCTGGCGCCGCACGGGGTTCGGGTGAACACCGTGCACCCGACGAACGTCGACACCGACATGATCCAGAACGACGCGGTGCGGTCCAAGTTCCGTCCGGACCTGGACCGGCCGCCGACCCGCGAGGAGTTCGCCGAGGCCGCCGTGCACATGAACATGCTGCCGGTGCCGTGGATCGAACCGGTCGACGTCGCGAACGCCGCGCTGTTCCTCGCGTCCGACGAGGCCCGCTACATCACCGCCGTCGCGCTGCCCGTCGACGCCGGTTCCACCAGGCGCTGACCCCGTGAGTCCTTTCGGCCCGCCTGCGGACCGAAAGGACTCACGGGCGGCGGAGTCGCCTCAACCGACCTGGATGGCGCCGGCGGGTGTGCCGGTGTCGACGAGCGCGCGGACGGTCGCCCGCACCATGGGCGGGGAGCCGACGACGAGGACCTGGTGGTCGGTGTAGGCGCCGTACGAGCTGGCGACCTCGGCGAGGGTGCCCTGGAGCCAGTGGTCCTCGCCGAAACCCTCGGCGCCGCGGACCCGCTCGTACCACTCGTCGGTCCAGTCGGGGTCCTCGATCTCCTCGACGACGGGGATCACCGTCAGCCAGTCCAGGTCCTGGTCGAGCAGCCACAGCATGTCCGAGGCGTAGAGGTCGCGGGGGTGGCGACCGCCGACGAACAGGAACACCCTCGGCGGCTGCGGTCGGCGTGCCAGGTCGAGGACGAGAGCTCGCAGCGGTGCCAGGCCGGTGCCGCCGGCGATCATGATCACCTCACGGGCATCGGGGTCGACGGACAGCCGCCCGCTCGGTGCGCCGATCTGCCACCGATCGCCCACGGCGGTGTCGGCGACGATCGCCCCGCTGAGCCACCCGGCGGGCACGGCGCGGACGTGGAACTCGAGCTTGCCGTCCAGTGACGGTGGCAGCGCAGGGGAGTAGCGACGCCCGACATTCGGATTCTGCGGGACGACGACGCCGACCGACTGCCCCGCGGCGAACGGGACGAACTCCCCCTCGAGCCGGATCACGGCGAGATCCTCGCGCAGCCGATGGTGCTGCACCACCGTCGCCGACCACAGTTCCACTTCCCGCTCGCTCACGCCCACATGCTAGGGCCTGCCTCCCGATTCCCTTGTCGGCGCCCCTGGTGCCCAATCGCCGCCCTGCGGCGTTGTCGTCGAGGCCGATACAACCCCGGTATCGGCCTCTCCTCCGCCTTGCCGGACGACGATTGTTTCGCCAGGTGCATCCGAGAGGAATCGGGAGACACGCCCAGGCGGCTCCGCCGCACTGGTGCACTTTCGGATGCCCCGACATCCGAAAGTGCACCACTGCGCGAAGCGCAGTTTCTGGAACATGTGTCAGTTTTCGATCTAGTGTGTGAGGCAGACCACGTGCCCTGCAACCGAGGAGCAGAGAATTCATGACCGGCACCGACGACCTGCACCGCCCGCCGTTCCTGGCCGACCTGCTGATCACCGCGCTCGACCGCAACGCCGACCGTCCGGCGCTGTACCTCGGCGACGTCGTGCTCACGGGCGGTCAGATGCGCGACCAGATCAGCCGTTTGAGTCAGGCACTCGCCTCGCGAGGGGTCGGCGCGGGCTCGACGGTCGCGATGCTGTCGAAGAATCGACCCGAGGTGCTCATCAGCGTCGGTTCGCAGATGATCCTCGGCTGCCGCAACACCGCGCTCGCGCCGATGGGGTCGGTCGACGACCACACCTACATCCTGTCCGACGCCGGGATCGAGACGCTGATCTTCGACCCGGTCGCGTTCGAGACCCGCGCCGCCGAACTGAAGGCCGCCGTCCCGACCCTGAAGAACCTCTTCTCCCTCGGCCCGTCCGAGGTCGGCGTCGACATCCTCGCGCTCGCAGAGGAATTCACCCCGGCCCGGCTCGTGGCGGCGGTCGTCGACGGCGACGCCCCGTCGAGCATGGTCTACACCGGCGGCACCACCGGCAAGCCGAAGGGCGTCGTCAACACCTTCGCGTCCGGTGTCACGCTCCCGCAGATCCAGATGGCCGAGTGGCAGTGGCCGGACGAGATGCGGTTCCTGGCCTGCACCCCGCTGTCCCACGCCGGTATGGCGTTCTTCGTGCCGACGCTGATGCGCGGCGGCTCCCTCGTCGTGCTGCCGGCCTTCGAGCCCGGTGCGGTGCTCGAAGCCATCGAGAAGCACCGGATCACCGCGACCATGCTCGTGCCGACGATGATCTACATGCTGCTCGACCACCCGGACCTCGAGACCCGCGACCTGTCGAGCCTGCAGACCCTGTACTACGGCGCCTCCGCGATGTCCCCGGCCCGGCTGCGGGAGGGCATCGAGAAACTCGGCCCGATCTTCTTCCAGTACTTCGGCCAGTCCGAGTGCGGCATGACGATCACCGTCCTGCGCAAGGAGGAACACCTCGTCGACAACCTGGAACGGCTCGCCTCGTGCGGGCGTCCGGTCCCGTGGCTCAACGTCAAACTCCTCGACGACGACCTGAACGAGGTCCCGCAGGGGGAGCTCGGCGAGATCTGCGTCCGGGGCCCGCTGGTGATGAAGGAGTACTGGAACAAGCCCGCCGAGACGGCCGAGGCGCTGCGCGGCGGCTGGCTGCACACCGGCGACATCGCCCGCGCCGACAGGGACGGATTCCTGTTCATCGTCGACCGCAAGAAGGACATGATCGTCACCGGCGGCTTCAACGTGTTCCCACGGGAGATCGAGGACGTCATCTCCGCGCATCCCGCGGTCGCGTCCGTCGCGGTCGTCGGTGTGCCGGACGAGAAGTGGGGTGAGGCGGTCAAGGCGTGCGTGGTCCTCCGTGACGGCCAGAGTGTCGGCGGCGACGAGCTGTCCGCGTTGGTCAAGGAGGCGAAGGGCGCCGTGCACGCGCCGAAGTCGGTGGACTTCGTCGACTCGCTACCGCTGACGCCGATCGGCAAGCTCGACAAGAAGATGCTGCGGGCCCGCTACTGGGAGGGCGCGTCCCGGGCGGTGTAGGCGCTGCGGACCTGTGCGCGCTTCTGGTGGCTCGGGCTACCGAGAACGCGCACAGGCGATAGCCTCGAGGCATGGCGACGTACGTGTTGCTTCCCGGGGCGGGTTCGGATTCGACTTACTGGCAGTTCGTGATTCCGCTGCTGAGGCAACGCGGGCACGACGTCGTCGCGCCGGACCTGCCGACCGCCGACGACTCCGCCGGGCTCGAGGAGTACGCCGACGTCGTGGTCGAGGCGGTCGGCGACCGTCGCGGTGTGGTGCTGGTGGCGCAGTCGATGGCGGGCTTCCTCGTTCCGCTGGTGTTCCCGCGCATCGACATCGCGCTCGTCGTGCTGGTCGCCGCGATGGTGCCGGCGGAGGGCGAGTCGGCGGGCGACTGGTGGGCGAACACCGGGCAGGCGGCGGCGCGGCGCGCACTCGACGAACGGGAAGGACGCGACCCGGACGCCGAGTTCGACCCGGTGACGACGTTCCTGCACGACCTCCCTCCCGAGGCGCTGGCCGTCGCGGGCGGCGGTGCCCGACCGCAGTCGAACACGCCGTTCGAGCGCACGCTGCCGATGCCGCCGTGGCCGGACGTGCCGACCCGGTTCCTGCTGTGCACCGCGGATCGCCTGTTTCCCGCCGACTTCCTGCGCCGGGTCGTCCGCGAGCGGCTCGGTGTCGAACCGGACGCGATCGACTGCGGGCACCTGCCCGCACTGGCCCGGCCGGCCGAACTGGTCGAGCGGATCGAGGGGTTCCGGACCGCCACGATCGGGTAGCGACCGTGCGGTTACCGCAGTTTCGGTCTGCGGCGGCCGCCGATGTGGTTACGTTGGAGCGCGTGTTTTGGCCAGTTTCCGTGTCACAGGCATCAGAGAAACGAGGACGAGAATGCGCACATCCGTCATACCCGGCCTGATTGCCGGCGCTGTCGTCGCGCCACCGGCAGTGCTGATTCCGGCCTCGGCGAGGACGGCGAGGTCACGGTGACGCAGCGCGCCGCGGCGGGCTACGTGACGAACTGCGAGGCACGGTTGGTGGACGGACCGACGTACGACGCGGGTTCGTGGCTGCGGCTCTCGTCCACGCTCCTCGAACCGGGGGTCGAGGCGGTCACGACCTGGGTGGGTGGCCCCGGGGGAGTCAACACGGTCTACGCGCGATGCGTCGACCCGGTGACCGACGAGGTGACCGACGAGATCGGTCCGATCCGGATGGGCTCGGGCGCCGGACCGTCGGTGGATGCACTGACGATCTTCGGGTCGTAGGTCGTCGTTCACGGAGCCCCATAGTTGGCAAGGCTAAGCTTTTCGGCGGTCCGGCGGAAGTCGTCGACCGGTGTGGGAAGGCGGTGCGGACGTGGTGGTGGCGGTGGAGACCGATGTCGCCGCGGCCCGTGGCCTCACGCACCGGACGACGTGGACGCCCCGCGTCGTCCTCGCCGTCGCTCTCGTGCTGGTGGCCGCGCAGACCGTGGTCCGGGGCGGCCTCGCGCTGGACGGCAACCTGTACTGGGACGATCTGATCCTCACCGGCCGCTCGTCCGCGATGCCACTGCTCTCGCCGGAGTTCCTGTTCTACGACCACGACGGGCACTTCATGCCCGCCGCGTTCCTCACCGCGGGTGTCACGACCGCGCTGGCTCCCCTGCAGTGGTGGGCCGCCGCCTCGACCCTGATCGTGTTGCAGCTCCTCGCCGCGCTCGCGGTGTTGCGGGTGCTGTGGCTGCTGCTCGGGCCGCGTCCGGTGCTGCCCGCCCTGCTCGCGCTGTACCTGTTCGCCCCGCTGACCGTGCCGTCGTTCGCGTGGTGGGCGGCCGGACTGAACTCGCTGCCGCTGCAGGCGGCGCTGGCCTGGGTGGCCGGGGACGCGTTGCTGCTCGCCCGCACCGGCCGACGCCGGTACGCGGTGACGGGCACCCTGGTGGCCGTCGGTGCGCTGGCGTTCTTCGAGAAGTCGGTGCTGGTGCCGTGGGTCGCGTTCGCCGTCCTCGCGCTCGTCCTGCGGGTGGACGGGACCGCGTCGCCGGTGCGGACCGCGTGGCGGTCCGCTCGCACGCTGTGGGTCGCGTCCGCCGCGGTGCTCGCGGTCTGGGCGGTCGTCTACCTGAACGTCGCCGACACCGGTATGCGCGTCCCACCCCTCGGCGAAGCCCTCCGATTCGCCCACCACGGCACCTCGCTGGGCCTGGTGCCGACGCTGGTCGGAGGGCCGTGGCGGTGGGAACGATGGCCTCCCGGACCACCCTGGGCCGTCCCGCCCTGGGCGCTCGTCGTCGCCGGCTGGGTGGTGGTGATCGTCGCGTTCGTGGTGTCCGCGCGGTGCAAGCAGCGAACCGGCTGGGTGTGGGTGTCGATGGTCGCGTACGTCGCGGCGTCGCAGGCGGCGATGATGCTCGCCCGCTCGGGACCCGACACCACCTACGAGCTTGCGCAGACCCTGCGGTACACCAGCGACAGTGCGGTGCTGTTGGCGCTCGGACTCGCCCTGATCATCCGGGCGCCGCGGCGTACCGACACCGGACGCGTCGGCGCGCTCGCCGCGCCCCTGGCGTCGCCCGCGGTCGCGACCGTGATCGTCACCGGTCTGGTCGCGTCCAGCGTCTGGTCGACGGTCACGTTCGCGCGCGCCTGGAACGACAACCCGGGCGCCGACTACCTGACCACGGCCCGCGCCCAGCTGTCGGAGCACCGGGACGCCCCGCTCCTCGACCAGCCGGTGTCGCTCATGACCCTGCTGCCCGTGGCAGCCCCGTGGAACCGGGCGTCCCGCGTCTTCGGCCCACTGGCCGACCGGCCCGCCTTCGCAGCCGCGATATCCGAGTTGCGGGTCCTCGACGAGTCCGGACGCCTGGTGCACGCCACCGTCGAACCGCTGCGGTGGACCGCTCCCGGACCGGAGCCGGGCTGCGGCACCCGCATCGGAGGGGCCGGCGGCACCGTGCCGATGGACGGGCCGCTGATGATCTGGGAGTGGACGGCGCAACTCAACTACTTCGCGAACGCCGACGGAACCGTCGCCGTCGGTCTCGGCGCGGGCGAACCCGTCGAGGTGCCCGTGCAGACCGGGCTCAATCAGGCGTTCGTGCGGCTGTACGGGACCGGCGCGCACCTGTCCGTGCAGCCACGAACGCCCGGACTCGAGCTGTGCGTGGGGTCCGGCCCGGTGGGCGTCGTGGTCCCGGGCACCGAGGCGGTCCGGTGACCGCAGCGGGGACGCGGGACGGCGCGCTGACCGGTCTGCGGGCGCTGGCCGCGCTGCTCGTCGTCGGCACCCACGCCGGGTTCTGGACCGGCAAGTACACCGACGACGCGCTCGGCTACGTGTGGGCGCGCCTCGAGATCGGTGTGGCCGTCTTCTTCGTGCTGTCCGGGTTCCTGCTGTTCCGGCCGTGGGTGCGGTCGGTCGCGCGGGGACGTCCGGCTCCGTCCACCCGCACCTACGCGTGGCACCGGGCGCGGCGGATCCTGCCCGCGTACTGGATCGTGGTGATCGCGACCTACCTGATCTACGCCGTTCACGAGGACGACGGCCGGACGGGGCTCGGCTGGTCGGGTTTCGTCCGGAACGTGACGCTGACGCAGATCTACGGGTTCGGTCACCTGCACACCGGGCTGACGCAGATGTGGTCGCTCGCCGTCGAGGCGAGCTTCTACGCCCTGCTGCCGGTCCTGGCGTGGCTGGCGATCCGGATCTGCTGCCGCGGCCGCTGGCGACCGGGACTGCTGGTGACGGTGCTGTGCGGGTTCGCGTGCGTGACGCCGCTGTGGATCGTGTTCACCCACAACAGTTCCGCGTTCGACGTCACGGCGCGGCTGTGGCTGCCCGGTTTCCTCGCCTGGTTCGTCGGCGGCATGGTCCTCGCGGTGGTCGCCGAGGCCGGACACCGGATCTCCCCGGCGCTCGCCACCGCCGGGGCACTGTTCGCCTTCGTGCTGGCCTGCACGCCCGCCGCGGGGGAGGCGACGATCGTCCCGGAGGATCCCGGGGCCGCGTTCGCGAAGTCGGTGCTGTACCTCGCAATCGCGATGCTGCTGGTGGGGACGCTGACCATCGGGCACGGCACCGGGCTGCTGCGCCGGGTGTGCGCGAGCGCGCCGCTGGTGTGGGTCGGGGAGATCTCCTACGAGATCTTTCTCGTGCACCTGGTCGTGATGGAGTTCGTGATGGACCTGCTCGGCTACTCCGCGTTCCAGGGGTCCGCGGCCGGGGTCTTCGTCGTGACCACCGCGTTCTCCGTGCCGGTTGCGCGGGCGCTGTACCGGCTGCTGCGTCCGGTCACCGCACCGAAACCGGTCCTTGCCGCCGGTCCGCGCCTCGACCCGGATCCCGATCCCGACCCGGACCCGGACCCGGACCCGGTGACCGTCCGCGGGCCGTGAGCGTCCACGCGAAAGGCCCGCAACCCTGCGCGGGTGCGGGCCTTTCGTGTGGGCGGTGCGGTCAGGGCATGTCCCTAGCCGCGTGCTGCCGCCAGCGCCTGGTTGAACGTGCTGCTCGGGCGCATCACGGCCTCGGTCAGCTCGGCGTCGGGCTGGTAGTAGCCCCCGATGTCGACCGCGTTGCCCTGCGCGTCGTTCAGCTCGCCGACGATCGTGTTCTCGTTCTTCGCGAGAGCTTCCGCCAGCGGCGCGAAGTGCGCGCGCAGCTCCTCGTCCTCGGTCTGTGCGGCGAGCTCCTGCGCCCAGTACATGGCCAGGTAGAACTGGCTGCCGCGGTTGTCGAGTTCGCCGGTGGTGCGGGACGGGCTCTTGTCGTTCTCCAGCAGCTTGCCGGTGGCCGCGTCCAGCGTCTTGGCGAGGAGGGCGGCCTTCTTGTTGTCGGTCTTGATGCCGAGGTCCTCGAGGCTGACGGCGAGGGCCAGGAACTCGCCGAGCGAGTCCCAACGCAGGTGGTTCTCCTCCACCAGCTGCTTGACGTGCTTGGGGGCCGAGCCGCCCGCGCCCGTCTCGTACAGTCCGCCACCGGCCATCAGCGGCACGACGGACAGCATCTTCGCGCTGGTGCCCAGCTCCAGGATCGGGAACAGGTCGGTGAGGTAGTCACGCAGGATGTTGCCGGTCGCCGAGATGGTGTCGAGGCCACGGATGAGCCGCTCCATCGTGTACCGGATCGCGCGGACCTGCGACATGATCTGGATGTCGAGGCCCTCGGTGTCGTGATCGGGCAGGTACTTGCGCACCTTGGCGATCAGCTCGTTCTCGTGCGGACGGTACGGATCGAGCCAGAAGACGACCGGCATCCCGGAGTTGCGGGCGCGGGTGACGGCGAGCTTGACCCAGTCCTGGATCGGTGCATCCTTGACGATGCACAGACGCCAGATGTCGCCCTCCTCGACGTTCTGGGTCAGCAGGACCTCACCCGTCGCGAGATCGGTGATGTTCGCGACGCCGGCCTCGGGGACCTCGAACGTCTTGTCGTGCGAGCCGTACTCCTCGGCCTTCTGCGCCATCAGGCCGACGTTCGGAACCGTGCCCATGGTGGTCGGGTCGAACGCGCCGTTCGTCTTGCAGAAGTTGATCATCTCCTGGTAGATCCGGAAGAAGGTCGACTCCGGGCTGACCGCCTTGGTGTCCTTCGGACGGCCGTCGGCGCCCCACATCTTGCCGCCGACGCGGATCATCGCGGGCATCGACGCGTCGACGATGACGTCGCTGGGGGAGTGGAAGTTCGAGATGCCGCGCGCCGAGTCGACCATCGCCAGCTCGGGACGCTTCTCGTGGCACTTGTGCAGATCGTCGATGATCTCCTCGCGCTGCGCGCTCGGGAGGGACTCGATCTTGCTGTAGAGATCGGACAGGCCGTTGTTGACGTTCACGCCGAGCTCGTCGAAGAGCGCACCGTGCTTGGCGAATGCGTCCTTGTAGAAGACCTTCACCGCGTGACCGAAGACGATCGGGTGGGACACGCGCATCATCGTGGCCTTGACGTGCAGGGAGAACATCATGCCCGTCTTGTAGGCGTCCTCCATCTGCTCCTCGTAGAACTCGATGAGCGCCTTCTTGCTCATGAACATGCTGTCGATCACGTCGCCGTCGGTGAGCGACACCTTCGGCTTGAGGACGACGGTCTTGCCGCTGGTGGTCAGCAGCTCCATCTTCACTTCGCGGTCGCCCTCGACCGTCATCGACTTCTCGCCGTGGTAGAAGTCGCCGTGCCGCATGTGGGCGACGTGCGTGCGCGACGCCGGGGACCATTCGCCCATGCTGTGCGGGTGCTTGCGGGCGTACTCCTTGACCGCGCGCGGCGCGCGTCGGTCCGAGTTGCCCTCGCGGAGAACGGGGTTCACGGCACTACCGAGACACTTGGTGTACCGGTCCTTGATCTCGGTTTCCTCGGCGGTCTTCGGGTTCTCGGGGTAGTCGGGCACGGCGTAGCCGTGTGCCTGCAGCTCCTTGATCGCAGCGAGAAGCTGCGGGACGGAGGCGCTGATGTTCGGCAGCTTGATGATGTTCGTGTCGGGCAGCTGCGTCAGTCGGCCGAGCTCGGCCAGGTTGTCCGGCACCCGCTGTTCTTCGGTCAGGTGGTCACCGAACTCCGCAAGGATGCGGGCGGCCACGGAGATGTCGCTGGTTTCGACATTGATCCCGGCTGCCTCGGCGAACGTGCGAATCACCGGCAGGAAGGCGTGGGTGGCGAGCATCGGCGCCTCGTCGGTGAGCGTGTAAATGATTGTCGGTTGTCCCGCGCTCATGTTTTGTTCTGTGCTCCCGTCTGGACAGACGCGTTGGTGGTCGCATCTCGTTTCAGCCACGTGGTGGTGGCGGTGACCAGTATCTCGCATCCCGGTATGTGTGGTGTCGGCCCCTACACTGTTCGGTTCCCGACACGAAGAAATTCACCAAACTTGAGCGGAACAGACTCAACCTTTTGTGCGTTGGTGTGAGTGACAGCGCCGTGTGGCCACCTAGGCTTGCAGGCGACGACCGACGTCTTCCGAAGGGGTGACCAGTGGATTCGTTCTCTCCAACCACCAAGACTCAGGCGGCCTTGACGGCCGCCCTGCAGTCCGCGTCCGCCGCGGGCAACCCGGACATCCGTCCGGCACACCTGCTCGTGGCGCTGCTCGATCAGACCGACGGCATCGCCGCGCCACTGCTCAAGGCCGTCGGCGTCGACCCGACCGTCGTGCACCGCGAGGCGCAGACCCTCGTCGACCGGCTGCCCAGCGCCACCGGCGCGACCACGCAGCCGCAGCTCGGACGCGAGGCCATCGCCGCGCTCACCGCCGCGCAGCACCTGGCGACGGAGATGGACGACGAGTACGTCTCCACCGAACACGTCCTCTTCGGGCTCGCATCCGGCGACTCCGACGTGGCCAAGATCCTCGTCGGGCACGGCGCGACCCCGGACGCGTTGCGGGACGCCTTCACCGCGGTCCGCGGCAGCGCCCGGGTCACCAGCCCCGACCCGGAGGGCAGCTACCAGGCGCTGGAGAAGTACTCCACCGACCTGACCGCGGCCGCGCGTGCCGGCAAGCTCGACCCGGTGATCGGCCGCGACACCGAGATCCGACGGGTGGTCCAGGTCCTCAGCCGCCGCACCAAGAACAACCCGGTGCTCATCGGTGAACCCGGTGTCGGCAAGACCGCCATCGTCGAGGGACTCGCGCAGCGCATCGTCGCGGGCGACGTCCCGGAGTCGTTGCGTGGCAAGTCCGTCATCTCCCTCGACCTCGGTTCGATGGTCGCGGGCGCCAAGTACCGCGGCGAGTTCGAGGAACGGCTCAAGGCCGTCCTCGACGACATCAAGAACAGTGCCGGACAGGTGATCACGTTCATCGACGAGCTGCACACCATCGTCGGTGCCGGCGCCACCGGCGAGTCGGCGATGGACGCGGGCAACATGATCAAGCCGATGCTCGCGCGTGGTGAGCTGCGGCTGGTCGGTGCGACCACGCTCGACGAGTACCGCAAGTACATCGAGAAGGACGCCGCGCTCGAACGCCGCTTCCAGCAGGTGCTGGTCGGGGAGCCGAGTGTCGAGGACACCGTCGGCATCCTGCGCGGACTCAAGGAACGCTACGAGGTCCACCACGGTGTGCGGATCACCGACTCGGCTCTGGTCGCGGCGGCGACGCTCTCGGACCGCTACATCACGTCCCGGTTCCTGCCGGACAAGGCGATCGACCTGGTCGACGAGGCCGCGTCCCGGCTGCGGATGGAGATCGACTCCCGCCCCGTCGAGATCGACGAGGTCGAGCGGAAGGTGCGGCAGCTCGAGATCGAGGAGATGGCCCTGACCAAGGAGACCGACGCGGCCTCCCAGGAGCGGCTCGCGAAGCTGCGGGAGGAGCTCGCCGACGACCGCGAGAAGCTCAGCCAGCTCAGCGCCCGGTGGCAGAACGAGAAGCAGGCCATCGACTCGGTGCGTGAGATCAAGGAGCAGCTCGAGGTGCTGCGCGGCGAGTCCGAGCGGGCCGAACGTGACGGCGACCTCGGCAAGGCGGCGGAACTGCGCTACGGCCGCATCCCCGAGCTGGAGAAGAAGCTCGACGCGGCGGTCGAGGCGTCGGGTGGTGCCAGCGACGGCGACGTCATGCTCAAGGAGGAGGTCGGGCCCGACGACGTCGCGGACGTGGTGTCGGCGTGGACCGGTATCCCGGCCGGCCGGATGATGGAGGGCGAGACCGCGAAGCTGCTGCGGATGGAATCCGAACTCGGCAAGCGGGTCGTCGGCCAGACCGAGGCGGTGCAGGCCGTGTCCGACGCGGTGCGTCGGGCGCGCGCCGGGGTGGCGGATCCGAACCGGCCGACGGGGTCGTTCATGTTCCTCGGCCCGACCGGTGTCGGCAAGACCGAGCTCGCCAAGGCGCTCGCCGACTTCCTGTTCGACGACGAACGCGCGATGGTGCGCATCGACATGTCCGAGTACAGCGAGAAGCACTCGGTGGCGCGGCTCGTCGGGGCTCCTCCGGGTTACGTCGGCTACGAGTCGGGCGGCCAGCTCACCGAGGCGGTGCGCAGGCGGCCGTACACGGTCGTGCTGTTCGACGAGGTCGAGAAGGCGCACCCGGACGTGTTCGACATCCTGCTGCAGGTGCTCGACGACGGCCGGTTGACGGACGGCCAGGGCCGGACCGTCGACTTCCGCAACACCATCCTGATCCTCACCTCGAACCTGGGTGCGGGTGGCGACCGGGAGCAGGTGATGGCGGCGGTGCGGTCGAAGTTCAAGCCGGAGTTCATCAACCGGCTCGACGACGTGGTGATCTTCGATCCGCTGTCGGAGGAGCAACTCGAGTCGATCGTCGACATCCAGCTCGACCAGTTGGCGACGCGGCTGCGGGCTCGGCGCCTGACCCTCGACGTCTCGCCCTCGGCCAGGTTCTGGCTCGCGGTGCGCGGATACGACCCGCTATACGGTGCGCGGCCGTTGCGCAGGCTGATCCAGCAGGCGATCGGCGACCAGCTCGCGAAGAAGCTGCTCGCCGGTGAGGTGCACGACGGTGACACCGTGCCGGTGAACGTCGCCGAGAGCGGGGACGGGTTGGTTCTCGGCTGATCGTCGGGCACAGGCGCACGGTCCGGGAGGGGGATCGCGGACCGTGCGCCTGTGTTCTTCCGCGACCCGGCGGGCTCGTGAGGGGCGAGTCCGGGTTCCGGGTGCGTTCGCTTGCCGTGAAGGCAACGGAAGAAACTATAGGCATCATTCGGGTCAATGCATGTGCTGGCGAGCGTAGTGCGAGACAGATCTCACTTCGACCCGGCGCGACGAGCACCGACGGTGGTGGCGGAGGCCACATTGCGCCGGGGCCGGTGTAGGGGTGGAGGGCCCGCCGGTACAGTCCTGACCGCCGATTGTGGCGAGTCGAGGACTTCCAGGGGGGAATGTCGATGGTCAGCATCAGGTCGGGGCGTCCGCAGAAGACGGCGATGCTCATAGCGCGGCGCATCGTCGCGGACATCAAACGTCGGGGGTTGGGCCCCGGTGACCGCCTTCCTTCCGAGAAACTGATGCTGCACGAGTACGAGGTCGGCCGCGGCACCCTCCGGGAGGCGCTCCGCTACCTCGAACTCTCGGGTGCGATCTCGCTGAAGCCGGGACCGGGCGGGGGCCCGACCGTGGAGAAGCCGGACGCCGTGCACCTGATGAACAGTCTCGGTCTGGTCCTCCAGTTCGAGGGGGCGCCGTTCTCGACGATCGTGGAGGCCAGGGTCGGGCTCGAGCCGTTGATGGCACGGCTGGCGGCGGACCGGATCACCGACGACCAACTCGTCCCCCTGGCCGAGTCGGTCGCCAAGATGGGCGAGAACCTGGGAGACCTCGACGTCTTCCTCGAGGCGAACCGCGCCTTCCACGACGGAATCGCCTGGGCGTCAGGGAATTCCCTGTTCGGATACCTGATCGACGCCGTCGACGGGATCCTCGCCGGCGTCGCAGTCGGCGTGGAGTATCCGGCGCACCGTCGTGCGAAGGTCCACCAGGCCCATGCCGGCATCCTCGCGGCGATCGAGTCGCGGGACCCGGCCGCGGCCGAGGCGGCGATGCGGGCACACGTCATCGAGCTGGCAACCTATCTGCGCAAGAAGTTCCCGGCCGCGATGACGACGCCGATCACCTGGGAGTCCCTCGGGTAGCGTGGCGGTCCCGCCGGGACTCCGCGCCGGGGCAGCGACGTCGGGGCAAACGTCCGTTGATCGCGGCACTCCTGGTGTACGCGGGGGAAATGTGTAAACATAATCATAGATTTGTCATCGGCTCGAACTCCGGAGGGTTGGGGGGAGGCCCTACGGTGTGGAGGTACGTGCAGTGGGAAGGCCGACCCTTCGTCCGCAGAAGACCGCAATGCTGGTGGCGCAGCGGATCGTCGAGGACATCAACAAGCGCGGGAACAAGGTGGGCGACCGGCTGCCGCCGGAGCGGGTCATGCTCGAGGACTACGACATCGGCCGAGGGACGCTGCGTGAGTCGCTGCGCTTCCTCGAGCTGCAGGGCGTGATCTCGCTCAAGCCGGGTCCGGGAGGCGGTCCGATCGTCCAGCAACCCGACAGTGCCGGCCTCGAGACCGCGATCACCCTGCTGCTGCAGTTCGAGAGCGCACCCTTCCGGACCATCGTCGAGGCGCGGACGGCGCTCGAGCCCATGATGGCCAGGCTCGCCGCCGAGCGGATGGACGCCGACCAGTTGGCGGTGCTCAAGCAGTCGGTCGACCGTATGCGCGAGAACCTCGACGACGAGGAGATCTTCGTCGAGACGAGCCGCGAGTTCCACGACAGCATCGCGCAGGGCTCGGGCAACGCGCTCTTCGGCTACCTCATCCACGCACTGCTGGACATGCTCGACGGTTCGGCGATGGGTATGGAGTACCCACAGCGGCACCGGGTCGCGACCTGTGACATCCACGAGAAGATCTACCTGGCCGTGGCCGCGGGGGATGCTGCCGGTGCGCTGACGGCGATGGAGGAGCACATCGCCGGCATCTGGCGTTACGAGGAGAAGCACTATCCGGAGGTCCTGGACACCCCGATCGCGTGGGGTGTGCGCGGCTGATTCCGCGCGACGTGGCCGTCGAGGAAGGCGGAGGCAACCTGTGGTTGCCTCCGCCTTCGGCGTTTCAAGGCCAAGAAGCGCAACTCTTTTCGTGTTGTCCGGAGTGACTGGGGAAGCTCGGGCGCGTCATCCACTGTGTTGACAACCACACATATGATGCGCATCATATGTGGTGATTTGAGTCACCTGTTCGAGCGGGGCCCCCAACACAACAGGAGGAGACGTGGCGCAGCCACTGCAATGCCCGGTCAGTCACAACGACTACTCGCGTGCGAGCGAAATCTACGGTCACTACGCGCTGCTCGACGCCGAACGGGAGCGCGACCGATTCCACTTCAACGACACCACCGAGCACGGATTCTGGATGCTCACCCGGTACGAGGACGTTCTCGCGGGATTCCAGAACTCGACGGCCCTGACGACCGACGTGCGGACCGCGCTGTTCCCCAAGAGCGGTATCCCACTGCTCCCGCAGGACCTCAACGGTGAGGAGCACCAGAAGTTCCGCAAGATCATCAACCGGTTCTTCGCGCCCGCCGCGGTGAAACGAATGGCGCCGCTCGCGCATTCGCGGTGCATCGAGCTGATCGAGGAGATCCGCGACCACGGGCACTGCAACTTCGTGGCGGAGTTCGCGATCCGCTATCCGACCGACCTGTTCCTCGCACTGCTCGGCCTGCCGGTCTCCGACGGTGAGTTCTTCCTGCCGTGGAGCGAGAACATGCTGAACTGCATGTTGCAGGGCGACGTCGACGGCGCGAACCTCTGGCAGGCGAAGATCCTGGACTACTTCGACCGCGCGGTGGAGGAGCGGCGCACGAACCCGCTCGATCCCGCCGAGGACCTCGTCACCCGGCTGCTGCAGGCGGAGATCGACGGCGTACCGCTGAGCAAGGACGACATCCTCACGACCTGCTTGTCGATCATGCTGGCCGGGCTCGACACCACCAGGTCGGCGCTCGGCTACATCTTCGCCCACCTCGCGCAGCACGACGAGGACCGGCAGATGCTGATCGACGATCCCGGCCTCACCGCGAGCGCGGTCGAGGAGTTCGTCCGTCTGTATCCCCTGGTGATCCAGGCGGGTCGGGAGGTCAAGGAATCGACCGAGGTGCACGGCCTCGACCTCGCCCCCGACGACGTGGTGTGGCTCGGGATCGGCTCCGCCAACCGCGATCCCCGCATGTACCCCGAGCCCGAGAAGTTCGTGCTCGGACGGCCGGGCCTCAACCAGCACCTGGCATTCGGCGCCGGCCCGCACCGGTGCCTCGGGATGCACCTGGCCCGCCTGGAGCTGGCCGTGGTCCTCGAGGAGTGGCACAAGCGAATTCCGCACTACCGCATCAAGAGCGGTGCCCCGCTGGTCGAACGCGGGTCGCAGCTCACCCTCGAGAACCTCGAACTGGAATGGGAGGTCTGACATGGCCGACACGGCGACATCCGCGGGCGCACTGACCATCGCGCAGGGCAAGTGCATGGGACACGGCCGCTGCTATGCGGTGGCACCGGACCTGCTGACGGACGACGAGGAGGGTTTCGTCGCGCAGGCGGGACAGGTGTTGCCGATCGAGAGCGGACTGGTCGACGAGGCGAAGGCCGCCGCCGACGCCTGCCCGGAACGTGCGATCGAGTTCGTCGAGAACTGACGACTCGTGAACAGGTTCGAAGGCCGGGTCGCGGTGGTGACCGGCGGCGCGGGCGGTATCGGGGAAGCGGTGGTCCGGGGTCTGCACCGGGAGGGTGCCTGCGTCGTGATCGCCGACGTGCAGGAGGACGCAGGTCGTGCCCTCTCGGCCGAACTGGGGTCGCGGGCGCTGTTCGTCCACACGGACGTCGCGGCGGAGCAGGAGGTCGCGGCCGCCGTCGACACCGCGGTCGGCGCCTTCGGGCGGCTGGACGTGATGTTCAACAACGCCGGCGTCATGGGCGTGCTCGGACCCATCGACCGGACGCCGATGGCCGAGGTCGACACCACGATCGCGATCAACCTCCGCGGGGTGGTGTGCGGATTCAAACACGCCGCGCGGGTGATGAAACCGCAACGCAGCGGCGTGATCATCTCGACGTCGAGCCCGGGCGGGATGCTCGGGGGCGTCGGCCCGCACGTCTACAGCGCGACCAAGGCGGCGGTGGTCGGACTGTCGAACTCCGTCGCCGCCGAGTTGCGGCCCTTCGGGATTCGCGTCAACACCATCGTTCCCGGCGCCGTCGTCACGCCGATGACCGCGACCGTCGTCGCGGACGGGGCCCACGACATCGGCGGCGCCGAGCAGGCACTCGGCGCGTCGGCGCTGATGGACCGGGCGCTGCGGCCGTCCGACGTGGCCGCGGGCGTCCTGTACCTGGCGAGCGACGACGCCGCGTACGTCACCGGGGTGGCGCTGCCCGTGGACGCCGGGATGACCGGTGTCCACGGCAGCTCGCCGTACACGTCGGGCAGATACGCGGATCCGGTGACGTTGCTCGAAGCCGGCCGGATCCGGGCGGCCGACTGAATTCCCCAGCACCACATCATGTGCAGAGAAGAAGGAGAGTTGTCGAGTGTTGACCGGTAAGCGGATCCTGATCACGGGCGGTGCCCAGGGCATGGGTCGGGAGATCGCGTTGGAGGCGGCCCGCCAGGGCGCGGAGTTCGTCGGTGTCGCGGACCGGAATGCGGAGGGGGCGAAGGAGACCGCGCGCGCCGTGGAGGCCCTCGGCGTGGGGGCGCAGGCGATCGACGTCGACCTCGCCGATGCCGAGCAGATCCGCGGCATGATCGACACAACCGTCGCCGCGGCGGGCGGTCTCGACACCCTGGTCAACAACGCCGGCATCATGGAGGGGGCGTTCACCGAGGACCCGTCCTTCGAGGGACTGCCGGAAGACGTGTGGGACCAGGTGTTCTCGATCAACGTCAAGGCCGTGTGGCTCGCCTCCAAGTACGCCGCACCGCATCTGCGGGCGTCCGGGCGCGGTCCCTCCATCGTCAACGCCGCGTCGGTCGCGGGCATGGTCGGCTACGTCAGCACCGCCTACCCGGCCAGCAAGGCCGCGGTCATCGCGCTGACCCGCACCACCGCGATCGCGCTGTCCCCCGACGTCCGGGTCAACGCCTTCGCACCGGGATCGATCGAGACGCCGATGAGTGCGGGCTTCCTGGCAGCGGCCGCGCCCGAGGAGCGGGACGCGCGGCTGCTCGGGATGACCGGCGCGCACCTGATCCCGCGGTTCGGCACCACCGGCGAGATCGCGAAGGTGGTCTCGTTCCTCGCCTCCGACGACGCGTCGTTCCTGACCGGGGTCGTGGTCCCGGTCGACGGCGGCACCACCGCGTGGCGCGGACACCGGGAGCAGTGATGACCGTCTCCGCCGCCGTGGTCGGCGTGGGGGAGTCGGAGTTCGGTCGCTCGGTGGACCGTCCACTCGACCGTCTGGTCGTCGACGCGTGCCGCGCGGCCCTCGCCGACGCGGGACTGACCGCCGCCGATGTCGACGGCGTGGTCGCCACGACCTCCTGGCCCGGACCCGACACCGTCTCGCAGGCGCTCGGGATCGCGCGGGATCACACCGCGGCACCGGGCATCCCGGCGGGCGCGGGGCCGGTCGCCGGCGTCGAGGCCGCCCGGCTGGCCGTCGAATCCGGCCGCGCCTCCGTGGTTCTCGTGTACTACGGGTACGCGGGGTCGAAGCCGGGTGGCCCCTACTCGTTCCACGCGCACGACCCCGTCAAGGCGAGCCTGGAGATGCCGTTCGGCTGGTACGGGCAGCCGGTGTACTTCGCGGCGTGGGCGCAGCGGTATCTGCACTCCTACGGTCTCTCGCCCGAGGAGCTGGGGTCGATCGCCGTCTCCAACCGGAAGTGGGCCGCACTGACCCCCGGCGCGCAGCGCCCGCAGGAGCTCACCGTGGAGGGCTATCGCGCGAGTCCGATGATCGCCTCGCCCCTGCGCGCCGCGGACTGCTGCCTGATCACCGACGGCGCGGGTGCCGTCGTGGTGACGTCCTCCGAGCGGGCGCGCGACCTGCGGGCGCCCGCCGTGCGGGTCGCGGGATCCGCGACGGTCGCCGTCGGTCCGTCGATGACGTCGTACTTCACCCAGGCCGACGACCTGTGCAGTTTCGGCTCGGTGCGGTCGGGTCCCCGCGCCTTCGCCGAGGCCGGCCTGAATCCCGTCGACATCGATGTCGCCGAGATCTACGACTGCTTCAGCATCTCCCAGGCGATCCAACTCGAGGACCTCGGCTTCTGCGGTCGCGGTGAGGCTTTCGCGCTCACCGCGGAAGGCAACACGGCGCCGGGTGGTGCGCTCCCGGTCAACACCCACGGCGGGCACCTCGCGTACGCCTACATCCCCGGCATCGTGCACGTGATCGAAGCGGTCCGCCAACTGCGCGGTGAGCGCGGTGCCGCACAGGTGCCGAACGCGCGGACCGCGCTCGTCGCCGCGCTCTCCGGTGGCGAGCACTCGACCCTGATCCTGACGGAGGACGGCTGACATGGTGGACACCACCGACGTGGTCGAGATCGAGAACGTCCGGGCCGTCCCCGATCACGCGCCCCCACGCGACCTCGTCGAGCTGCAGCCGTTCTGGGATGCCGTCGACGAGGGCCGTCTGGCGCTGCCGCGCTGCCCGGAATGCGCTGTGTGGCAGTGGTATCCCGGACCGGGCTGTAGGTGCGGGTTCGGGGGCGACTTCCACTGGACCGAGGTGCGCGGGACGGGCGTCCTGTACACCTTCACACGGGTGGAGCGGGCGTTCCTGCCCGGAGGTTCGGTACTGCCGTACACGGTCGCGCTCGTCGACCTCGACGAGGCGCCCGGGGTGCGGCTGGTGACCGACCTGGTGGGTCCGGGCTCGGCCGCGCCCCGAATCGGTGCCCGGGTCACCCTGTCTCCCACTGTCTTCGACAATCACACCCTGCCCACCTTCGCACTGGTGGATGACGAACACGAGGCGGTACCACGATGAAATTCTCACTCCGTTACGACATGCGCGCACCCGCGATCGGCGCGCCGGCGGTGGACCTGTACCGGGCCGCCGTCGAACAGGCCGCCTGGGGTGACGCCCACGGGTTCGACACCGTGTACATCGCCGAGCATCACGGGGCGGAGGACGGCTACTGCGCGTCACCGATGATCCTGGCGTCCGCGATGCTCGGCCGCACGGAGCGGATCCGCGTCCACTTCTCGGCACTGGTCGCGGTGCTGCATCATCCGCTGCGCCTGGCCGAGGATCTCGCGACGCTCGACCTGATCGGTCCCGGCCGGGTCGAGATGACGCTGGGAATCGGTTACCGGCCCGACGAATTCGAGATGTTCGACGTGCCGATGAAGCGTCGGGTGCCGATCCTCGAGGAGATCGTGGAGACCCTCGACAAGGCGTGGACCGGGGAGACCTTCGAGTTCCGGGGACGCGACGTGCGCGTGCGGCCGACGCCGGTGACCCGTCCCCGTCCGCCGATCTACATCGGCGGCTCCGCAGATCCGTCGGCGGTGAGGGCCGCCCGCCTCGGCGACAACTACTACCCGGCGGGTTCGGACAAGGACCGCCTGTACTCGTTGTTCGACGCCGAGTGCGAGCGGCTGGGTCGTGCGACTCCGCCGCGGCCGGCCCCGGCGGGTCCACTGTTCCTGCACGTCACCGACGATCCCGAGCGGGACTGGCACGTCCTGTACCCGCACCTGAGCTACACGACCAACGCGAACGCCCAGTGGGCGAAGGAGCGGGGCACCGGCACGACGGGATACCGGTTCGTCGAGTCGGTCGACGACCTGAAGGCGCTGCCCGAGTTCGTCGTCGTGACGCCCGACGAGTGCGTCGAGTTCGCCCGCTCTCGGGGTGATCACTCTGAGCTGATGTTCCAGCCGCTGATGGGCGGGTTGCCCCCCGAGATCGGCTGGCGGAGCCTCGAACTGTTCGAGTCGAAGGTGCTTCCGCACCTGCGGTAGCCGGCCCCCGCCCCCGGCCCCGCCGCCACCACCGCCCCCGCCCCCACCACCGGCCCCGCCCCCACCCCGGCTGAAGGTGGCCTTCGTTCGGTCAGACCGAGCGTGAACTGGTCCCCGGAAGTTGGACTGGGTAATCGGAAGCCTAGGCGGCGAGGGCTTGGGCCCGGTATGTGACCGGGCTCAAGCCGTCG
>NZ_JBIAOU010000019.1:0-90288 GCF_042879035.1 Rhodococcus sp. NPDC003318
GGCCCAATCTGCGTGAGGCGCTCGAGTTCGCGATCGGTGCGGAGTCGGCGGACGTGGCCTCTGCGGAGGTGCTCGAGTTCACCATTGCGTTGCAGGCGTTCTGGTTCGCGTGCAACGGTCTGGGGGAGGGGCGGCACTGGGTCGGTCGGGTTCTCGACCATGTGGGTGACGAGCCGTCCGTGACCTATGTGAAGGCCCTGTGCCACAACTGCATAGTGGCAGAGATCCAGGGAGACGCCGCCGCGGGAGCAGCGTCGGTGGCGCGCGCCGAGGCGGTCGCCGCCCGGTTGGCGGACCCGGTCGCAGGCGCCTGGGTCGACCTCGCGAAGGGACGCCACGCCACCTTCGTCGGAGACCTGCCCCGCGCTCATCGACTGCTCGAGCGCGCGCAGGAGGTGTTCGTCGCGCACGACGACGTGCTCTCGCAGGTGCTGGTGCTGCTGGCGATCGGAACGGCGCGGTTGATCGAGCGTGACGCCGAGGGCGCGATCGCCACCTATGCGGAGGTCCTGAGATTCACCGAACCCCGCGGTGAAACGGTGTTCCGGTCGCAGGCGCTGAGCGCCACCGCGGTGGCCGCATGGAATGGACGTGACCGGCAGCGGGCGCTCGACGCCGCGACGCAGGCACTGCGGGTGAGCCGTCCGAGGCAGGACCACTTCCTGGCGTCCGTGTGCCTCGAGGTGATGGCCTGGGTCGCGTCCGCCGACGGCGATCACCGACGCGCCGCCACCCTGATGGGCGCGGCGCAGGGGCTGGCACAGATAGGCAACTCGATCGCCCTTTACGCGCACATGCTCGACCCGCACGCGGACAGTGAGGGTCGAGCGCGGGAGTCGATCGGGTCCGCGGCGTTCGACCGCGCGTACGCGGAGGGCCGGAAGCTCGACTTCGACGAGGCCTTCGACCTGGCGCTGGGCGAGCGGCCGCGGCCGGCGCCCGCCGCCGCGGCGTCGCCGACGGACCTGACGCGACGCGAGCGGGAGGTGGCCGAACTGGTCGCCGAGGGACTGACGAACAAGGCGATCGCGGCGCGGCTGACCATCTCGCGGCGCACCGTCGACGGTCACGTCGAGCACGTCCTGACGAAGCTGGGGTTCTCGTCGCGCGCCCAGATCGCGGCCTGGGTCGCGCAGCGCGAACGCCCGTGACGGGACGGCCCGGCGCAGAGGTCACATCAGGGACGTCACCAGCGTCAGGACGAGGACGACGACGGACGCGGCCGCGATCATGCTGGGCCAGATACGGGGGTGGGCGTTGTCGAACCGGTCGTGAATCATGGCGTCCTCCCGGGGCTTCGCTCGGTTACCAGACAGTTGACCAGCAGCTGGTGAACGGCAGGTTGCCATTAGCTGGCTATTTGCGGTTGATTTCCCATGCTGGTGGTTCGGCGGCTCGTCGGAAGGGGTTCGGGGCCGTCGGAGCGTACGGCGTGCGTTCAGCTCCGGCGGCCCCTCGAATCGGTCGCGGCACCCGCATCGGCGAGCATTCCCCTCCGCGCCCGATTGGGCCACCGAAGTTCTAACAGCTGTGCGCTGTACAACACCAGCGGTCGAAGCGGCCCGCCCGCCGCTACCGAGGGGGAGGGAGCGACGTGGGCGTGCCTTCGCCGCCGACCGGGGGAGGTTCGGCGGCGTGCGGCACTGCTGTCCAGCTCGGCGAGTTACGATCTGGTAATTACCGATCCTCGGCGCGTTCCGGTGTGATCGTGCGGCCGGCGCGGCGTGGGAAACGGCGCCCCGCGCCGACTGTCGCGAGGCCAGATCGTCGAGAACGACGTCACCAATGAGACTGTGCGGCAACCAGGTTTGATCTCGAAGTGGGTGGCCGGCCCGTCGAACTCGGAGGAGTTGCCGACGGGCCGGCGGTCGCCCATGCCTTGGGGTGCGAGAACGACGGTGCACAATGTTAGCGGCTGCACAGTTAACGCGCCAATCGCTGTGGTCGCCGGCTGGTCACGGAATGCTCGTAGGGCGTACATCCGCCCGCCCGCTCCTCTACAGTGTCCCCATGGTCAAGCTCGTTGATGCTTACCTGAAGTCGCCGCTCTCCGGGATCGCGCCGTGGATCCTGATGTCGGTGCTGTCCTCGCCCGGCAGGTTCGAGGTCGCCGTCTGCTCCGCGCTCGGCCTGACACTGCTGACGATGTGGCTGGGCACCCGGCGCGGCATCAAGATCCACGCCCTCGAGGTGTTCGGTGCGCTGTTCTTCGTCGCGCTCGCCGTCGTGGGCCTGTTCGCATCCGACGGTGTCATCGACTGGATGCAGACGTGGGCGGGTGAGCTGACCAACCTCGCGCTCGCCCTGTTCGTACTCGTCACCCTCGCGATCCGCAGGCCATTCACCCTGCCGTACGCGAAAGAGCAAGCGCCCCAAGAGTACTGGGGTACGCCGCTGTTCCTGCGGATCAACTACGTCATCTCGGCGGTCTGGGCGGGCGCGTTCGCGTTCTCGGCCGCCGTCGGCGCCTTCGGCGACGCCGTCCTCGACGACCCGGGCAACTTCTGGACCGCATGGGTGCTCCCGCTCGCCGCCGTCTTCTTCGCCGTCGAGTTCACCGCGTACTACCCCGACCGCGCGGCCGCGAAGGACGCCGCCGCCCGCGGCGAATCCGAACCCGCCCCCTCCGCCGCCGGCCTGTTCGACTGGATCCCCACCTTCGTCCTGATCGCCGGCATCTTCGGCTGGGTGACCGACGCCCTGCCCGACGCCGTGGGCATCGCCATGATCGTCGTCGGCATCGCCGGCAACGCCGTGGTCGGCAAGCTGTTCCCGTCCTCCAAGGAACCCGTGTCCTGACCGCGGCGCCACCGGCCCGCCGCGCGAGCAGTCACCGGATCGATCCCCCGAGTGACACCTGTCCGGAAGGAGACGTCCAAGTTCGGTGAGGTCGTCGCGGTCAATACCCTCCCCGCCGTCCACGCGGTCCAGACGTGCGAGTTGCCAACTGCTCGGGCGCGGCTGTCCGTCGCCGGATCGAGCGGCCGGAGCGCACAGAACCGACTTCTAATTCCGCCCGTCGCCGACTTCGACGGGATGGTCGGGGTTCGAGGACCACTGCGACCACGAGCCGGGGAACAACGCGAGGTCGACTCCGGCCGCGTCGGCGGCGGCGAGGACGACCGCGGCGGTCACGCCCGACCCGCAGTACGCCCCGGCCGGCCGATTTCCGTCGACCCCGAGCGTCGCGAACGTCTGCTGCAACTCGGCAACCGGCCGGAACGTGCCGTCGGCTGCGAGCAGCGACGTCGACGGCAGGTTCTGCGCACCGGGGATGTGCCCGGCGACCGAGTCCACCGGCTCCACCTCACCGCGGAAGCGTTCGGGAGCACGGGCATCGAGCAGCACCCCGGTGCCCGGGACCTTCGCGGCTTCCTCGGCCGTGAGCGTCGGCAGGGAGCCCGCATACAGGTCCGGGTGCGGCAGGGCCACCGAACCGGGCTCCGCCTCGACCGTCCCGGACTCCAGCTGCTCACCCGCCGCCGTCCATGCGCCGAGACCGCCGTCGAGAATGTGGACGTCGGTCAGTCCCGCCGCGCGGAGCACCCACCAGGCCCGCGACGATCCGGCGCGGTTCCAGTCGTCGTACGTGACGACGGTGTCACCGTCGTTTACACCTGCACGTCGAAGTGAGGCCTGCAGATCGGCGCCGGAGGGCAGCGGGTGCCGGCCGCGGCCGGACACCGAGTGGTCGCCGAGTTCGGTTTCGAGATCGACGTAGACCGCGCCCGGGATGTGTCCGGCGGCGAAGGCTGCCGATCCGTCGGGCTCGGCGAGCGACCACCGGATGTCGAGCACCCGCACCGGGCGATCGGCGGCGAGGAGGTCGATGAGTTCGCGGGTGGTGAGGAGGGTCATGGAATGTCCTGTCGGAGAGGCGAAGAGGTCCGGGGTCAGGAGGCGCGGTGGATCTCCTGCGGCCACGCGACGACGCGCGGGGTCCACTCGAGGGACGACGAGTGCACAGCGGTCAGCGGGGCGGGCCACAGGAAGACCGTATCGGCCTGATCGTGGTACAGGGTGGTGGCCTCGTCGATCAGGCCGCGCTGGGTGTCGGTGTCACCGGCGTTCAGTGCCTGCGTCAGCAGCTCGTCGAAACGAGTGTTCGTGGTGTTGCTCATCGAGAAGGTGGTCGTGTAGTAGTTCAGCCACTGGTAGCCGCCCTTGTACTCCGTCGTCCATGCGATGTACGCCAGGTCCGGAGGAGTCGGCCCCGACTGCCGGTCGAACGAATCCGCTTCCGGGGTCAGCTTCAGGGTCACGCCGACCTCGGCGAGCTGCTGGGCGATGGCCTGGACGACGGTCTCGCCCGCCACGTAGCTACCCGCGGGGATGGACACCTCGAGGGTGAGTCCGTTGCCGTGTCCGGCCTCCGCGAGGAGCGCCTTCGCCCGCTCGGGATCGTAGGGGTACTCGGTGACTCCCGGCGTCGGATCCTGGTACGGAGCAAACAGCACCTGGCCCGGGAGCACCGGGAAGTCGGGACCGAAGATCGACGAGACGATGGCCTTCTTGTCGATGCCGTAGTTCAGGGCCTGGCGCACCCGCGGGTCGGCGAGCACCGGGTTGGACTCGTTGATTGCGAGTGTGTGCGCGCGGGGACCTGCGGTGAGCACGGTGGTGTAGTCGGATCCGTCGAACTGCGACAGGTTGGACGGCTCGACGGTGAGCGCAAAGTCGATCTCACCGGATCGAAGTCCAGCGACACGGGCCGATTCCGAAGAGAGAACAGAGAATTCGACGGAATCGAAGTCCGGAGCCTCGCCGAAGTAGTTCGGGTTGAGCGAGAGTGTCGCCCCGTTCTCCAGGTCGAAGCTGTCGATCTTGTACGGTCCAGTGCCCCAAGCGGAGGTGTCGAGGTTGTTGTCCGCGGCGAATTCCGGCGACGTCAGATAGGTGAGTGCGAGCCGGCCGGGAAGATCGAGGGCGGGCTTGCTCAGGTCGAACCGCAGGACGTCGGGCTGCGACAGGCGCACGCCAGCGACGTAGCCGCGGAGCGCGCCCCCGGCCTGCGTCTTGTCGGCCGGGTCGAGCAGGTGCGAGAAGTTCCACAGGATGTCCTCGCTCGTCAGTTGCGAGCCGTCGGGGAACTCGGCGTCCTGGCGCAGGGTGAATTCCCAGGTCCGTTCGTCGACCTGCGTCCATTCGGTGGCGATCTCAGGGACGATCGTCCCGTCCGGTGCGGTCCGGGTCAGCGCACTGTAGACCGCGCCCTGGATGGCGCGGTCCGCGTCGGGCGACCCGGTCGAATACGGGTTGATCGTCTTGATCGCGCGGGACAGCGAGATGTTCAGGGTGTCGTCGACGGTCGCGCCGGAGGACGAGTCCGACATCGAACCGCACGCCGACAGGGCGAGCGGGGCGGCGAGCACGGCCGCGAAGAAGAAGCGTCTGGACCTGGAGAACATTGGAGAACTTTCTTACTCAGCTGAAGGTGGGCAGGAGGTCCGGCAGCGACGCGCCGGGGATGGCGTCGACGAGTTTCCGGGTGTATTCGGTAGTGGGGGAGGACAGCAGTTCCCGGGTCGGGCCGGACTCGACGATCCGTCCGTCGCGGACGACGACCACCTGTTCGCACAGGTAGCTCACGACCGCGAGATCGTGCGAGATGAACAGCAGGGACATGCCTCGGCGGGCGACGAGATCCTTCATCAGTCGCAGGATGCGGGCCTGGACGGTAACGTCGAGTGCGGACACCGGTTCGTCACCGATGAGTACCCGCGGGTTGGTGGCGAGCGACCGGGCGATGCCGACCCGCTGCCGTTGACCGCCGGACAGGGAAGAGGTGCGGCGGTGCTCGAGTTCGACGGGCAGGTGAACCTCGTCCATCAGCGCCCTCACCCGATCCGCCGCGGTGCCCCGGGTCTCGGGGTTCGCGTCGAGGGGCTCCCGGATGCACTGGGCGACAGTGAGTCTCGGGTTCAGTGAGCCGTACGGGTCCTGGAAGACGTATTGAACCTCGCGGCGCCAGCGGGCGCGGTCGGTGCGGCGCAGGTTGTTCCATCCGCCCGCACTCCCGAGGGACAGTTCACCGTCGGACGGCGCCTGCAGACCCGCGATGACTCTGGCCAGCGTGGTCTTGCCCGAACCGGACTCGCCGACGATTCCCAGCGACCGGCCCGGCTCGACGTCGAGATCGATGCCGTGGAGTACCCGTTTGCGGGCGCGCCGTCGCACCCCGCCGGGTGCGGCGAAGTCGACGGTGATCCCACGCAACGTCAGGATCGGGTCGGCATCCGCCGCCGTCGGTGTCACGCCGGCGCCGTCGTGCGTCAGGCGCTGCGGGAGCGCGTCGAGAAGTTCCCGCGTGTAGGGATGCTCGGGTGCGGCGAGCAGCGATGCCGTGCGGCCCTCCTCGACGATCTCGCCGCCCCGCATCACCAGGACCCGGTCGGTCGTGTCGGCGACGACACCCATGTCATGGCTGACCAGCAGTAGCGCCAGCCCGAGGTCGCGGCGCAGGTCGCCGAGCATCTCGAGCACTTCGCGCTGGGTGGTGACGTCGAGAGCGGTGGTGGCCTCGTCGGCGACCAGGACGGCCGGTGAGGCCGCGAGTGCCATCGCGATCGCGACGCGCTGGTTCAATCCGCCCGACAGCTCGTGTGGATAGGCAGCGAGAACCCGATCGGCGTCCGGGATTCGGACCAGCTCCAGCAGTTCCCGCACCCGCGCGGCCGCAGACCCCGACGTCTCGTGCGCCCGGACCACCTCGGTGAGCTGCGCCGCCACGGTGAGCCGGGGGTTCAGTGAGGCGGTCGGATTCTGGAACACGACACCCACGCGGTCGGTGACGTGCCGCCGACGGACCTGGGCGCCCAGGGAATCCAGATCCGTACCCGCGAGCACGATCGATCCCGACCGCCGCTCGACACCCTTCGGAAGCAGATCGGCCGCGGCCATCACGGACAACGTCTTCCCGGAACCCGATTCGCCGACCAGACCCACCGCCTCCCCGGCCCGGAGGTCGAAGGACACCCCCGCGACCAGAGGGTCGGCAACTCCTCGCACACCCACGATCAGATCGGTGACGGACAGCACCGACGTCGTCTCGACGTCGAGAGTGGTCGCGGTCATCGGGACACCTCCTCGTGGCCTCCGAAGCGATCCGCGAGTGCGTCGCCGACCATGTGAAGGCAGAAGACGGTCAGCGCCAGCGCGCACCCGGGCAGGAGGGAGAGCCACGGTGCGGTACCGAGTTTCGACTGCCCCGCGGCCACCATCTGTCCCCAGTCCGGGGTCGGCGGCTGCAGACCGAGCCCGAGGTAGTTCAGGCTCGACAACGAGATGAGCACCACCGAGGCCGCGGCCGTGGCCGACACGACGAGGATCGGTGCGACCGCGGGCACCACGTGACGCCACGCGATGCGCGCCGGTCGCACACCGGCGACCCGGGCCGCGGCGACGTACTGGAGTGAGAGCGTGGTGCGGGCCGTCGACCGGACGAGGCGGAAGGTCGCCACCCAGCCGCCGAGCACCATGACGGTGATCAGGATGGCCGGTGAGTTGCCGGCGAAGCTGAGCAGCACGATCGCGATGACGATGGTGGGCACCGCCAGCACGACGTCCCCGAGCCTGCTGACGAACGCGTCGACGGCCGGACCGAGGGTGCTCGCGGTGAGGGCGAGCAGCAGCGCGATGAAGGCGGTGAGGACGCTGGCAACCGCGGTGATCGCGAGTGCCCCACGCCCGCCGTGCAGAACGCGGCTCAGGACGTCCCGGCCGAGTTCGTCCGTCCCGAACGGATGCGCAGCAGACGGACCCTCGAGAACGCGGGTCAGGTCGCCGGACAGCGGATCGTAGGGGGCGACGAGCGGCGCGAGGATCGTGACGAGCACGATCAGACCGAGAAGGGCCGCGCACACGGCTGCCGTGCGGCCGGACCGGCGTCGGCGTCGGCGTGGGGACTCGACGAGTGTGGTCACGCGGTGATCCTCGGTTCGAGAAGGGCGGACAGGACGTCGGCCAGGAAGTTCGCGATCACGAATCCGACGGCGAGGACGAGCACGCAGGCGATGACCAGCGGATAGTCGCGGTTCTGAAGGGAGTTGACAGACAACTGGCCCAATCCCGGCCAGCCGAAGGCGCTTTCGACCACGACCGCGCCGCCGAGCAGGTAGCCGGCCTGGACGCCGAGCAGGTTGACCGCAGGCGCCAGCGCGTTGCCGACGACGTGCCGCAACGCGATGCGGCGCGAGCCGACCCCGCGAGCGCGGGCCGCGCGGACGTGGTCGGCGTCGACGAGGCCGAGCACGGAGGTCCGGACGACCCGGGCGATCTCCGGGACCACGCTCGTCGCCAACACCACCACGGGCAGCACCAGACCTGCCGGTGACGAGAAACCGTTGGTGGGCAGCACTTTCAACACCACCGCGAAGACGTAGACGAGGACGACGGCGAGGAAGAAGGTCGGCAGTGCGTGGGCGCCGATCGCGAATGCGAGCAAGCCCTTGCGCCGCCACCACGAGTGTCCGGTCGCCGAGAGGTACCCGATGAGGCCGCCGACGAGCGCGCCGAGGGTGAGAGCGACGGCGCCGAGCAGCAGACTCGCGCCCAGATGGTCGAGCGCGAGGGCGAACGGGTTCTCCCCGTACCGGAACGAGTCGGGGAGGTCACCGGTGACGATCGATCCGACGAACTTGACGAACTGCACCCAGATCGGCTGGTCGAAGCCGTACTCGCGGGTGACCGCCTCGATGTCGGCATCCGTCGCGTCCTGCGGCAGGAGAGCGCGTGCCGGATCGGCGGTTCCGTAGAGCGCGAAGAACAGCAGGACGAACGCGCCGACGACGGCGCACGCCCCGGTGACCGCGCGGCCGACGAGGAAGCGGGTGCCGGCGATCTCACGGATCCGGAAACGGCGGGGCAACGCGGCCGTCTCCGGCCGATCCAGCACGGTCATCTCAGTGCTCCAACGCGGTGAGGCCGAGGTTCTCCCGCAACGTCGCGCCCTCGTACTCACTGCGGAACAGGCCGCGGCGCACGAGTTCCGGGACCAGGAGGGTGGTGATGGCCTCGAGTCCCGCCGGGTTGTACAGCGGGAGGAAGTTGAATCCGTCGGCGGCGCCGGCCCGGAACCACTCCTCCATCTGGTCGGCGACCCGCTCGACGGACCCGACCGGGCTCCAGTGCCCACCGCCCCGCTGGGCGACGCGGATCAGCTTTCGGACGCTGAAGCCCTCGTCGACGGCGAGTCCGCGCAGCAGGCGGTACCGGGACTCGACCCACACCTGCGAGGTTTCGGGCAGGAGTTCCTCGGGAATTCGCTCGTCGAGGTCGAGTCCCGACAGGTCGACGCCGCCGAGTAGCTTCTCGAGCATCGGCAGCGCTGCCCGGTCGTCGATGAAGTCGTCGAGCTCGTCGAGGATGCGTTGCGCCTCGGCGTCGGTCTCGGCGACGACGGGGGCGACACCGAGCATCACCTTGATGGAGTCGCGGGCCCGTCCGCGGGCCTCCACGCGGTCGCGGAGGTCCTCGGCCCAGGCGCGCGCGGCGTCGACGTTGCTGCTCGCCGTGTACACGAGCTCGGCGTGCGCGGCAGCGAGTTCCTTGCCGTCGGTCGAGGCGCCGGCCTGGACGAGGACGGGCCACCGCTGCGGCGAGGGCGGGAGGTTGAGCGGACCCTGGGAGTGGAGGAACTCGCCGTGGAAGTCGGCGGCCCGCACCTTGTCGGTGTCGACCCACAGGCCCGTCGCCCGGTCGGCGGTGAGCGCGTCGCGATCCCAGCCGTCCCACAGCGCCTTGGTGAGGCGGACGTACTCCTCGGCGCGGCGGTACCGCAGGCCGTGCTCGAGATGAGGCTGATCGGTGAAGTTCTCGGCCCCGGAATGCGAGGTGACGATGTTCCATCCGGTGCGGCCACCGGAGAGGATGTCGAGCGAGTTCAGCTGTCGGGCAAGGTTGTACGGCTCGTAGTACGAGGTCGTGAACGTGCCGATGAGGCCGATGTTCTCGGTCGATGCGGTCAGCGCGGTCAGCAGCGTCAACGGCTCGAGGTTGCGGTGGGCCTTGAGCCGGAGTTGCCGAAGGTCCTGGCTGGGGCTGTCGGCGGCGAACAGGAAGTGCAGTTTGGCGTCCTCGGCGAGCCGGGCGAGGTGCTGGTAGAGCGAGAGCGAGTAGATCTCCTCGGCGCGGCTGCCCGGGAGACGCCAGCCGCCCTCGTGGTGGCCGGCACCGTTCAGCAGGGCGCCGAGCAGGAGTTGGCGGGGTGGTTCGTGAGAAGACAAGGTCGATCCGTTTCGAAATGTGGTGGTGGAGGTGGTCAGACGGCGGCGAGGCCGAGGTGGTCGCGGAGGGTGGCGCCGGGGTAGCCGTCGCGCAGCAGACCGCGGTCCCGCAGCCGGGGAACGACGTGGTCGACGAACTGGGTGAGGCTGTCGACGATGACCGGCGGCGACAGGATGAACCCGTCCGAGGCGCCCGAGGTCACCCAGCGTTCGATCTCGTCGGCGATCGTGTCCGGTGTTCCCGCGAACAGCGAGCTCCGCTTGAGGTGGGCGACGAGCTGGCGGATGGAGAACCCGTGGTCCTCCGCGAGCGCGCGGTATCCGGCGGCCCGTTCGGCCAAGGTGACGGCGGTGCGGACCGCGAACCGGTCGTCCTCCGGTGCTCCGGCGTCCGGGACCGGATCCTCGGCAGGGAGCGGGCCGTCGACGTCGAGGTCGTCGAACCTCCGCCGCCAGATGTCCTCGAGCCACGCCTTCGCGAACAGCGGGGAGACCTTGAGATCGGTGAGGTACCGGGCCTGCTCCTCGGCCTCGGCTTCCGTTGCGCCGATCGCGTATCCGAACTCCGGCAGTACCAGCACCGAGGAGGGATCTCTGCCTTCCTCCGCAGCCCGCCGGTGCAGGTCGGCGCGGAAGGCGCGGGCGCGGTCCGCATCTCCGCCGGAGTTGGTGAACACGACGTCGGCGTAGCGGGCGGCGAACGCGCGGCCGTCCGCGGACGCACCCGCCTGCACGAGCACCGGCTCTCCCTGTGGGCTGCGGTCCAGGCCCGGTGTGCCCGTATAGCTCTGGTACACACCCTCGTGTTGCACCGGCTGCCCGGGACTGCTTCGCCACAGGGTCCGCACGAGTTCGACGATCTCGGTGGCTCGTGCGTATCGGTCGTCGTGCGCGAGGTAGTTGCCGGTGGAGAAGTTCGACCCGACGGTTTCCGTCGTCACGATGTTCCACGCCGCCCGGCCGCCGCTGAGCTGATCCAGGGTGGCGAGCTGCCGCGACAGGGTCAGGGCATCGTTGAACGTGGTGTTGAGCGTGGCGACCAGGCCGAGCCTGCTGGTCGCCCGCGCCAGTGCGGCGAGGATGGTCAGGTTGTCGGGGCGTCCCGCCGCGAGGTGCTCGTGGACGCGACCACCGGCGCCGCGGATTCCGAGACGCTCGGCGAGGAACAGGAAATCGAACCCACCCCGCTCGGCCTCGCGCGCGAAGTCGACGAAGGTGTCCACCTCGATGAACGAGCGGCTGTCGGGGTGGCGCCAGATGGTGCTTTCGTTGTTGCCGGGGAAGATCACGCCCAGATGGGCGACAGGTGTGGACATCACGAACCTTCGGACGAGAAGTGGGGAGGACGGTCAGGCGTCGACGGTGGCGGCGCGCAGTCCGCCGGTCACGACGCTGCGCCACAGGCGCGGAGCGGTCCGGGTGTCGGGCAGGACGAGGAGGAGTGCGGTCGTCGCGAGTGTTGACGTGATCCGAGCGATCTCGTCGACGACCTCGGTCACGGTTCCCGTCACCGGAATTCCGTTGGCGGAAGACGGGTGGGCGCGACCGGTGGCGGATCGGGTCGCGTCGTCCTGCGTGAGGTACGGGGTGACCGCGATGCGGATGACCGGGTCGCGGCCTCCGGCGGCCGCACGGACGGCGGCGGCGACGGCGCCGGCCTCGTCGAGAGTCGATGCTCGGACGACGATGTCGTCGGCCCGCTGTGCCGCGAACACCGCGGTGTCCAGGGTCGCGTCGAGGACGGTCCGAAGGGTTCCGCTCGGCGGTTGCGGGGTGGGAGAGGCGTCGCCGACGGGGTAGTAGGGGCCGGTCTCGGGGGCGGGCCGTACCTTCGTCGCGTCGAGGAAGCGGCCGCTCGCGGTGTCCCAGAGGATTGCGTCGGGCGCCCACGTGGCGGCGAGGGCCCGGGTGACGTCGATGTGTTCGCCGGCGCGCTCGAGGCGGTCCTCCGGTGCGGCGGGCTCACGTTCCGTGCGGGCCCGGTCCACCCGCGGTGCGCCGCTGTCGAGGACGGGATTCCAACCGCCGCGGCCTCCGGACACGATGTCGAGCGTCGCCACAGCTCGTGAAACGTGATACGGCTCCGTCGTCGCCAGGCCCACCGACGGGATCAGTCCCACGGTGTCGGTGTGCAGTGCGAGCGCCGCCGCGACGAGGAGGGCGTCGGGGCGGGCGGAGTCGATGTCGGGCCCGAATCGGGGCTCCGGGGAGTCGGCGATCAGGAGGTACTCGGCCTCCCCGCGATCGAGGTGAACGGCGGCGTCGACGAGGGTATCGAGGACGTCCACAGTCGTCCGGGTGCCTCGTGACCATGCACTGGGGGCGGCGCCCAGTCCGTACAACTCGGCGGCAACGCTCGGTTGCCTCCGGCTCTTGCTCATCTCGACCCACTGCTCTCCACGTACGCGTGGAAGGGGGAACCGCAGGGCCCCGAGTCCGGCCACGAGGGCCGCCGGTGCACGGCGATCCCCCGTTGCCACGACACAATTGATTGTTATCAAACCTAAGTTGATGTGTGGCTCGGGCAGACGGTTTCAATCAGGGTGATTTCAACTACGGTCACGGGGTTCGTACTCGTCGGCTCAGATCATGTCGACCAGACATCCCACTCACAGGACCGTCACGAACAGCTCGAGACACGCACGCGTCCGCCCAACTTTGGGTTCGTCCTCCACCGGGCGATGACCTGGTTTCCCGGGAGGTCCGGCCGGGTGTGACCGGGGCACAGGCGAGTCCGGAGAGGGCGGCGGGTGACCGCTGGCCGGGAACCGGCCTTCCGGCGTTCAGGTTCGCGTCACTACCGTTGCGCCGCGAGTCGAACCGCAAACACCGTGAGCACCAAGGAGTGTGGAGATGGAACTGCATCCCGACGTGGCGTCGATGCTGACCGCCCTGAACGAGAGCTTCCCGGACGTCACCACGATCCCGCCGGCGGAGCTGCGCGAGATCGTCCGCGCCCGCCGCGGGCCGCTGCAGCGGCAGCCGGACATGCGGGCGGTCCACGACCTCACGATCGACGGCCCCGGAGGCGACCTCGCGCTCCGGGTGTACGTCCCGCACCACGATTCGAGCGACCTCCCGATCGTGGTGTTCGCACACGGCGGCGGATTCGTCTTCTGCGACCTCGACAGTCACGACGAGTTCTGCCGCTCGATGGCGGCGGCGATCGGTGCCGTGGTGGTCTCCGTCGACTACCGCCGGGCACCCGAGTCACCGGCGCCGGCCGCGCACGACGACGTGTACGCGGCGCTCGAATGGACCGCGAAGAACGCCGCGGAGTGGGGCGCTGACGCGAACCGCATCGTCCTCGCCGGGGACAGCGCCGGCGGCAACCTCGCCGCGACGGTCGCCCTCGCCGCCCGCGACCGCGGCGGCCCGGCCGTCGCCGCACAGGTGCTGCTGTACCCGGTCATCGACGACGACTTCGAGACGGAGTCCTACCGGCTGTACGGCACCGGCTACTACAACACCGCCGCGGCGATGAAGTGGTACTGGCAGCAGTACGCCCCGGCCGGCACCGACGACGTGCGCGTCGTCCCCTCGCGGGCCGCCACACTGGCGGGACTGCCCCCGACGGTGGTGGTGACGGCGGAACTCGACCCGCCCTGCGCCGCGGCCGACGCCTACGCGCAGCGGCTGGTGGCGTCCGGCGTCCCCGTCCGGCACCGCCGCTTCACCGGCCTCTTCCACGGGTTCCTCACCTTCCCCTCGCTGTCGCTGACCGAGCCTGCCCGCCAGGACCTCTGGGCGATGGTCCGCGAGGTACTCGCACTCGAGACCCGGGTGCGGTGATGCCGGTCCCGCCCATGGAGGAGGTGGGCGGGACCGGCGAGGGGTGTCAGCCCTTCGGACGCTACGAGGAGGATCCGAGCAGCGTGTTCACGCGAACTGCTGTTGGGTGAGCCGCCTGATCAGCGGATCAATGCAACTGTCGGCAATTCTCGGACGTGCCGTCGCCTGTCGTATCTCATCACAAGTGGAGCCTATGGGGCTGAAGGCGGCGTCATGTCGAGCCGGACCCCCAGCAGGCGGACGGCGCGGGTGGGGTCGAGGCGGTCGAGGAGTTCGACGGCGGCGTCGGCGATCGTCGCGGCGTCGAGGGTCGGTTCGGGTAGTGCCTTTGTGCTGGTGTGGGTTTCGAAGGGTGCGTAGCGCACCTTGAGGGTCACGCGGACGGCGGGACGCCCTTCGGATTTCACGTCCTCGGCGACGCGGTCGGCGAGGGTGCGGACCTCGTCGGCGACGACGTCGGGGTCGGTGAGGTTGTGCTGGAAGGTGGTTTCGCGGCCGTGTCCGCGGGCGACGTACGGTTCGGCGTCGACCTCGGTGCGGCCCCAGCCGAGGCCGAGGCGACGCAGCCACGGCCCGGTGGTCGGTCCGAGCGCGGCGGCGAGGGTGGCGTCGTCGGTGTCGGCGAGCTCGCGCACGGTGTGGATGCCGAGTGCGGCAAGCTTTTTCGCGGTCTTGGCACCGATGCCCCACAGTGCGGACGTGGGGCGATCGCCCATGACGTGGAACCAGTTGTCGGCCGTGAGCCGGTACATGCCCTGGGGTTTGCCGAATTCGGTGGCGATCTTCGCGCGCAGGGTGTTGTCGCCGATGCCGACGGAGCAGTGCAGGGACGTCGCGGCGAGGACGGCGTCCTGAACCTCGCGGGCGAACGCTTCGGGGTCGGGGGTGTGGACGGCGAGGAACGCCTCGTCCCAGCCGAGGACCTGGACGACGGCGTCGAGGCCGCGGAGGGTGTCCATCACGGTGGCCGACGCGGCCGTGTACGCCTCGGCGTCGACGGGCAGGAACACGGCGTCGGGGACGTCGCGGAGCTTGCGAGCGGCGAGGCGCAGCGGCATCCCGGATCCGACGCCGTACTCGCGGGCCTCGTAGGAGGCGGTGGAGACGACGCCGCGTTCGGTGGGGTCGCCGCGTCCACCGACGACGACGGGCCGGCCCCGCAGCTCGGGGCGGCGGAGCACCTCGACGGCCGCGATGAACTGGTCGAGGTCGACGTGCAGTACCCAGCGGTCGCGGTCCATGCCCTCAGTGTGCGCCCACGCGTGGTCTCGGTCGTGACCGTCCGCGCGAACCTGATTGCCAGCAAATGGCAACCTTCCGTTCACCTAATCCTGGTCAACTGTCCGGTATGGCGAAGAAGAAGGAAGATGCGGCGTCGAAAGAGGCCGCGGCGCTGAAGGAAATCGCGGAAGCAATCAAGAAGGACTTCCCGGATCTGACCGACGGGGACGTCAAGGCCATGATCGAACGTGCGCACGAGGACTTCTACAGCCGCCCCATCCGGGAGTTCGTCCCGCTGTTCATCGAACGACGCATCCGCGCCCAGCTCGCAGAGCAGGGGTGACGGGACTCGTGTCAACTGCACCGATCGGGGCTATTGACCCACGGACCCGGGCGGGGAGAAACTTCCTCATGTTGCCCAACGAGGAACAGCGCCTGATCGAACTGGCGACCGGTCGCCTCGCCGCGAAGCACTCGGACAGATCGTTCGCGGAGGTGAGCGACGCCGTCACCCGGGCGCGAATCCTGTTCGACGGCAAACCGATTCGTGATTTCGTGCCGCTGCTGGTCGAGCGGCACGCCGACAGGGAACTCAGCGTCTCCCCGCCGACGGTCCGCTAGTCGAGGCCGCCTCACCGCGGCACCTGTCCGCGTGCCGGGCGGTCGAGCGGGTTGTCATTCACGTGACCGACATACCGGCCTCTGGGCGTGCCGAGTCCGGCCGGGTGCGGCAGGCTTCGGGTCATGACGAGTCGTCGAGTGCCCAGTCCGCCTCGGGAGAAATCGAGACTGATCGACGGCGACCTCGCCTGGGGTCTCGCCGGTGGGCTACTGGGAGCGTTGCTGCTGGTGGCATTCATCTGGTTGGGGTGACTTCCGAGGCGCGCGACGAGCACAACTCCGGCCCGCGCCTGGCGACACCGATCATCGTCCGCCGGGGCATGCACCGGACATCCGCAGCCGAGTCGTCGGTCGCCGTCGCCGGCCGCGACATCGAATCGGTGAGGCCGGCGGTCGAACTCGTGGCCCGCGCGCCGGCCAGGCCACTGGCCTGGAGAGACTGCTCGACGGCCGTTGCCCGGGATGCGCCGCACGATGACATCGCCGACTGGCCCCTGTCTCGGTCGAGGGTTGCGCGGGACTGCGCGCGTGGCGCGTCGGGACCGGAGTCGCCGGCGGGTCGGGCCCGTCGGCGTCGGCTGGGGGAGGGTTCGGCCGACGGGCCCTGGCGGTGCCCGGGGGGAGAGGCGCCGTTAATTGCAGGTTAACCCATGTACGCCGATTCGGCTGCCCTTGGTGACTTTACGTCCGCGGCAAGCTGGGGCGCTGGCGGGGTGATCCCGGACACGTTAGTTGAATACTCATCCAAGAGGTTGCTAACAATTAGCTCCGTGGTTGCGATGCTCTGGTGTGGCGGTCGTCGCGATGCGGCCACATCAGGCTCCACGGCTGAGACCAGCGGTCGAAACCGGGGCCACTGACAGACACGCACATCGGGCTCGGGGACCCGCCTATCGAGGGAGTCACGTCTGATGCGAATCGCCGTATTCGGCACCGGGTATCTCGGTGCGACGCATGCCGCATGCATGGCCGAGCTGGGACACGAGGTGATCGGGGTCGACGTCGACCCGGCCAAGGTCTCCCGACTGCAGGAGGGTGAGGCGCCCTTCTTCGAGCCGGGACTGCCCGAGCTGCTGCGCAGGCACACCGCCTCCGGTCGGCTTCGGTTCACGCACTCGTACGAGGTGGCGGCGCAGTCCGCCGACGTGCACTTCATCGCCGTCGGCACGCCCCAACGGCCGGATTCGGCCGCGGCCGACCTGAGCCAGGTCGACGCCGTCGTCGAGGCCCTCGGCCCCCTGCTCACCGGGCACGCGGTGGTGCTGGGCAAGTCGACGGTGCCGGTCGGCACGGCGACCGGGATCGCGGACCGTATCCGGGCACTCGCCCCGTCGCCGGAGATCGTCGTCGGGTGGAATCCGGAGTTCCTTCGTGAGGGCACCGCGGTGCACGACACGCTCTGCCCCGACCGGATCGTGCTCGGCGTCGGCCCGGGGGATCGGGGCCGGATCGAGTCCGTCACCCGCGAGGTCTACGCGGGGCCGCTGGCCGACGGGACGCCGCTGGTGGTCACCGACCTCGCCACGGCGGAACTGACGAAGGTCGCGGCGAATTCGTTCCTGGCGACGAAGATCTCGTTCATCAACAGTGTCGCCGAGGTGTGCGACGCCGTGGACGCCGACGTGTCCGTCCTCGCCGATGCGATCGGTTTCGACGAGCGCATCGGACGCCGATTCCTCAACGCCGGTCTCGGTTTCGGCGGCGCATGCCTGCCGAAGGACGTCCGGGCCTTCCGCGCCCGCGCCGCCGAACTCGGCGTCTCGGCGGCGGCGAACCTGCTCGCCGACGTGGAACGGATCAACTCCCGCCAGCGCACCCGCGTCGCGACCATGGCGCTCGAGGCGTGCCGCGGCATCGACAACCCTCGGGCCGCGGTGCTGGGGCTGACGTTCAAACCCGACTCGGACGACGTGCGCGATTCACCCGCCCTCGACGTGGCATCGCGGCTGGCGGCCGCAGGCGTCACGGTCCAGGCCTGGGACCCGCACGGCATGGACAACGCGGAGCGGCTGCATCCGGAGTTGGGGTACTTCGATTCTCCGCTCGCTGCGTGCAAGGCGGCCGACGTCGTCCTCGTCATGACCGAGTGGGACGAGATCCGTGCCCTGACGCCGTCCGACCTCGCCGACACGGTTTCCGAGCGCGTCGTGATCGACGCCCGCAACTGCCTCGACCCCGCCGCGTGGCGCACCGCCGGCTGGACGTACCGCGGCATCGGCCGACGCTGAACCACATTCCCGAAACGGAGCACACACCCATGCGTGTCGTCATCACCGGCGGTGCCGGATTCATCGGATCCCATCTCTGCGAAGCACTTCTCGCGCGCGGCGACGAGGTGATCTGCGTCGACAACCTCGCGTCCGGGCGGGTCGCCAACGTCCGTCACCTGGTCGAGTCGCCGCGATTCCTCCTCGACGTCCACGACATCCGGAACCCGCTGGAGATCAGCGGCCGGATCGACGCGGTCGCCAACCTCGCGAGCCTCGCGTCCCCACCCGGCTACAGCCGCCGGCCCGTCTTCACCCTGACCACCGGATCGGTCGGCACGAAGAACGCGCTCGACCTCGCCGCCGCGCACGACGCCCGGTTCGTGCAGGCGTCGACGAGCGAGGTCTACGGCGACCCGGCCGTGCATCCCCAGCGGGAGGACTACTGGGGCAACGTCAATCCCACCGGTCCGCGCAGCATGTACGACGAGGCCAAGCGCTACGCCGAGGCACTCGTCGCGGCCTACGCGAGGGAGGGCACCAACGCGGGCATCGCGCGGATCTTCAACACCTACGGGCCGCGGATGCGTCTCGACGACGGCCGGGTCGTGACCAACTTCATCGCCCAGGCCCTGCGGGGTGAGCCCCTGACCGTATACGGCGACGGCAGCCAGACCCGCAGCCTGTGTTTCGTGTCGGACCTGGTGCGCGGGCTGATCGCCCTGATCGACACTCCCGTGACCGGGCCGGTCAACCTCGGCAACCCGCACGAGATGACGGTGCTGCAGATCGCCGAACTGACCCGGGACATCGTCGGGTCGACCTCGGAGATCGAGTATCGGCCGCTGCCTCAGGACGACCCGACCCGCCGTCGACCCGACATCCGAAGGGCGCGTGCCGAACTCGGCTGGGCGCCGACCGTGGCCGTCGCCGACGGGCTGCGGGCGACGATCGACTGGAACCGCTCCCACGGGGTGGTGGAGGCGCACTCGGGGCAGGAGGCGAGGTGCGCCAGTTGACCGGGCCCGACGTCGACCCGGGGCCGCTCGCCGGTCACGCCCCCGCCGAACCTGTCCGACGCCACCGCGCACCCGACGTCGCCGACGCCGAGACGGACGCCGAGGAACTGCGCGCCTACCTGTACGACCTCTCCGGGGGGCGCGTCGTGGACGTGCGGCCGTCGGGGCCGGTGTTCGGGCCGCTTCCGCCCCGTCGCACCGCAGTTCCCGGCATGCTGCACCGCCGGCTGCCGCGGGGATCCGCGCGCACGATCGCCTGGTTGACGGCGGGCTGGGTGGTCACGTTCGCCGGTTTCGTGGTGTGGTGGCTGCTGCCCGCACACCGGATCTCGATGCTCGGCTTCGTCGTCAATTCCGTTCTGCTGCTCGCTATCCTGTCGCTGTCGATCTACTTCCTGCAGGCCGTCAACCGGATGCGCAGCCTGGAGGCGGGCATCACGCCGCCCCGCCTGCGGGTGGCGATGATCGTGACGAAGGCACCGTCCGAACCGTGGCCGCTGGTGCGCACCACCCTCGAGGCGATGTTGGCGCAGCACTACCTCGGCGACCACGACATCTGGCTGGCGGACGAGGACCCGAGCGACGAGACCGTCGCGTGGTGCACCGCGCGCGGCGTGTTCATCTCGACGCGCAAGCACGACTCCCGCTACCAGCGGACCACGTGGCCGCGCCGACGACGGTGCAAGGAGGGTAACCTCGCCTACTTCTACGATCATTACGGCTACGAGAACTACGACGTGGTCTCGCAACTGGACTCCGACCACGTCCCCGACCGCGGCTACCTCCGGGAGATCGTGCGGCACTTCGCCGATCCGGCGGTCGGCTACGTCGCCGCGCCCAGTGTCTGCGACGCCAACGCCGACGTCTCCTGGACGGTGCGGGGCCGACCGCACGACGAGGCGATGTTCCACGGGGCGCAGCAGCTCGGCTTCAACGGCGACGGCACCCCGGTGTGCATCGGCTCGCACTACGCCGTCCGCACCGCGGCACTGAGGCAGATCGGCGGACTCGGCCCCGACCTCGCCGAGGACTTCACCACCTCGTACCTGCTCAACGTCGCCGGCTGGCGCGGCGCCTTCGCGATCGACGCCGCCGCCCGGGGCGACGGGCCCCCGGACTTCGCGGCGATGGTGACCCAGGAGTTCCAGTGGGCGCACAGCCTCACCACGGTGTTCTTCGGGCTTGTGCTGCGCACCTGCCGGGTCCTGCCGCGCCGTCTGGCCGCGCAGTTCGTCTTCCAGTCCGGGTTCGACATGCTGCTCGCCCTCATGTCGGTGGGCGGGCTGAGCCTGTTCGCCGTCGCCTGCGCCACCGGATCACCCTGGGTGTCGGTGCATTTCGTGGTCTTCTTCGGGCTGTGGTTCGCGCTGGCCGGGTGGATGCTCCTGGTCAGCGTCGTGGTCCGGCGGGGCGGACTGATGCGCCCGGCCGACGCTCCGATCGTCAGCTGGGAACGGGGGCTGTACGCCGCGAGCCGCTGGCCGTTCCTCCTCCTCGGCGTGGTCGTCGCGATGGTCGAGCGGGTCGTGCCGCGCACCGTCGACTTCAAGGTGACACCGAAGGGCAGCTCCGGTCCGCAGGTGTTCCCGGTGCGACTCGTCCTGCCGTTCTGCGTCACGGCGCTCGTCCTGACCGCCTGCGCCGCAGCCGGTCTCGACAGCCCACCGGTGGTCGGGTACGTCGGGCTCTCCCTCCTCACCGCCTCGGGCCAGACCGCCGTGGCGACACTCGTCACGGTGCTGCACGCACGTGACACCCGACGCCGCACCGCCGTGAGCGTGGCGGCGGCCGCCCGCCTCGTCCGCGCACCGCTGCTCGTGTGCGCGGTGTCGGCCGTCCCCGTCGCGGTCGTCGCCTTCGTCTACCTCTCCCACCTCGTGAAGGTTCTCTGACATGACCACCTGCATCACCGGCCCGCTGCGCGTCCTCGTCACCGGCGGCGCCGGGTTCATCGGCAGTCACACCTGCGTCGAACTCGTTGAGGCCGGGCACGAGGTCGTCGTCGTCGACGACCTGTCCAACGGGCACGCCGTCGCGCTCGACCGCGTCGGGGAGATCACCGGTACCCGTCCCGTCCTCGAGGTCGCCGACGTCACCGACGCGACGGCGCTGGACTCGATCTTCCGCCGCCACACCATCGATGCGGTCGTCCACTTCGCGGCGCGCAAGGCGGTGGGGGAGTCGACGGAGATCCCGCTCGACTACTTCCACACCAACGTCGGCGGCACGGCGACCCTCCTCGCGTCCGCGCGGCGCGCGGGCGTCCGCCGGATCGTCTTCTCCTCGTCGTGCTCGATCTACGGCAGCACCGGCGCCGACGACCTCGACGAGTCCGCACCCGCGGCCCCGACGAACCCGTACGCGTGGTCGAAACTCGCCTGCGAGCAGATGATCGAGCAGGCCTGCCGCCACCACGACGACCTGCGGGCGGTGAGCCTGCGGTACTTCAACCCCATCGGCGCCCACCCGAGCGGGCTGCTCGGGGAGGAACCGCACGGCACGCCGCGCAACATCGTGCCGTACCTCGCGCAGGTGGCCGTGGGCCGGCGGGAGCGGGTGCAGGTCTTCGGGGGTGACTACGTGACGCCCGACGGCTCCGCGATTCGCGACTACGTGCACGTCGTGGACATCGCCCGCGGCCACGTGACCGCCCTCGACCACGTCGACGACCGGGCCGGCATGCAGCTGTTCAACCTCGGTACCGGACAGGGCACTTCGGTGCTCGAGCTCCGGGCGGCCTTCGCCGCGGCCGCGGGCCGGGAGATCCCGTACGTCGTCACGGACCGCCGGCTCGGTGACGTGCCGCGACTGGTCGCGAACATCGACGCGGTGAGCCACGCGTGGGGGTGGGCGCCGAAGTACGATGTGGCGACGATGTGCTGTGACAGCTGGCGATTCCAGGAGCTCAACCCCGACGGGTACCGCCGGTGAGTGTGGCCCGCGGGCTCACTCGTCGCGCACTGCTCGCGGGCGGTGTGGCCGTCGCCGCGGCCGGGTTCATCGGCTGCGGAACGGCCTCGTCCCAGCAGCCACCGCGCCGCCCGCCACCGCCCGGCCCCCTGCCCGGTGTGGGCCTGTGGCAGGGGCCGGGAGTCAGTGCGGGACTCACCGATTCCGGTGCCCGCTGGTACTACACGTGGACACCCGACCACGAGGGGGTCGACACCCCGAACGGCTGCGAGTTCGTCCCGATGATCTGGGGCAGGCGTGACCTGACCGACGACGCACTGCGGCGCGCACAGGCCAGCGGCACGGTCCTGCTCGGCTTCAACGAACCCGACGTGGCGACGCAGGCCGACATGTCCGTCGAGGACGCGCTCGCCGCATGGCCGCGGCTGCAACAGACCGGACTCGTCCTGGGCGCGCCGGCCGTCGCCACCGACGCAAGTGCGCCGGGCGGTTGGCTCGACCGGTTCATGGTCGGTGCCCGCTCGCGCGGGTACCGCGTCGACTTCATCCCCGTGCACTGGTATCTCGCGCCCCGGCTGCGGAGGAGCTTCTCCACGGCGGCCGCGGTCGACGATCTGCGCCGGTACCTCGACGCCGTGCACGACCGATACGGCCTTCCCCTGTGGCTGACCGAATTCAGTCTCATCACCTACGAGCCCGGCATCGACGCCATGCAGCCGCGGGTCCAGGCCGAGTTCCTCGCCGCCGCAGCGCTGATGATGATGACGCTGCCGTACCTGCAGCGTTGGGCGTGGTTCTCCCTGCCGCCCTGGCCTGAGGGCCCCGAAACCGCCCTCTACACCGACGGCCGCGTCACCGCCGTCGGTGAGCAGTTCCGACAGATCTCCTGACACCCGCGCGCTGCGCGGTTGCTGTCGTGTCGCCCCACACCGCCCTGCAATGAGGGTCTGGATGTGACGGGATCGGAGGGGTACGGCAAAATTTCCGACCATGTCGAGACATCGCGTGCCGAGCCCGCCTCGGAACAGATCGAGGGTGATCGACGGCGACCTCGCCTGGGGCATTGCTGGCGGACTGCTCGGCGCCCTGCTGCTGGCGGCGTTCATCCTGCTGGCGTGAGGTCGAACTGCCGGCGGCGCGCGATGGCGGGCGGCCGCCTCGCGGCAAGCAACCGGTCAGGTCGTTCGCGAGAATCAACGACGCCGTCACCGGTCTCGATTCCTGTTCCACGGCCGACCGATTCGAGAGTTCGTGCCGCTGCTGGTCGAGCGCCACACGGGGAGGAAATTCAGGCGCCTCTGCAGACGGCCCCGTGGCTGCCTCCTGCGCGCTGCGTGCTCACCCGTACTTCTCCTTCAACTTTGTGGCGGCGCGCGTCGATCAGCTTTCGGGCTCGGACTGCGCTCCAGCGGTCGGGTGTCCCGCATAAGGGCGGGGCGCGATGCGCAGCGGCCTGCTGGACCCAACGCTGGGATCATTTGCTGGACGTCGAAACCCAACGCCGCGCCGATGGTTAATCCCCGCTCGCACGGGGAGCATGCCCGCCACTTCTCCGAGGTGATGCACTGCCGGGCTTATCCCCGTTCGCGCGGGGAGGACGCACTGCTTTTCGCGGGCACCGTCGTCGCGTTGGGCTCATCCCCGCCTGCGCGGGGAACGCCATCCTGGCCGACGGCGATGAGCCAGGCATGGAGGGCTCATCCCCGCCTGCGCGGGGAACGCGCCTTCCATCTGCCCCTTGCCGAGGCGGATGCCGGCTCATCCCCGCCTGCGCAGGGAACGCGCCTTCTTCCGCCAGAACGCGTTACGCCATTCGGGCTCATCCCCGCCTGCGCAGGGAACGCACTTGCTGACCTGGATCGATGGAGCCCAAGGTCACCGATTTCATTCACAAGCAGGATAGGTGTTCATTATGGGTCTTTGCGAGTCTGCCGCTCGCAATGTAGTCAGCTCCATCCTCAGAGCTCGGACGCCGGCTGCTCAAGTCGTTCGCTCAACCAGGTTCGCAGTGACGGGCCGTAGTCGGGGTGGTCAAGAGCGTGGTCGAGGCTCGCGCGCAGGAACCCGCCGGGATTGCCGAGGTCGTGGCGGGGTCCGCGGTGGATGACTACGTGAACGGGATGGCCTTCGTCGATAAGGAGAGCGATGGCATCCGTGAGTTGGAGCTCGCCGCCAACGCCGGGCTCGACTCGGCGGAGGGCGTCGAAAATGGCGCGGTCGAGAAGGTAGCGGCCGGCGGCCGCGAGGGTGGAGGGGGCGTCGCCGAGCTTGGGCTTCTCGACCATCCCGCGGACGCGCATGACGTCGGGGTTGGCGATGCCGGGGACTTCCTGGACGTCGAAGATGCCGTAGGAGCCGACCTGCGATTTGGGGACATCAATGGCGCACAGGACGCTGCCGCCTCGTTTCGCGCGAACCCGTGCCATGACATCGAGCACCCCTGACGGCTGGACCAGGTCATCGGGCAGTAGCACTGCGATAGCTTCCTCGTCAGTGGTCAGGGCCTGTTCGGCGCAGCCGACAGCGTGGCCGAGACCGAGAGGTTCGGCCTGGACCACGGATTTGACGTCGATGAGGTTTGGCGCCCTGCGGACCTTTTCGAGCAGGTGGTGCTTCCCGGCCGCCTCGAGTCGGCCCTCGAGCACGAGGTCCTCGACGAAGTGCGCGACGACGCCGGCCTTGCCTGGTGCGGTGACGATCACGAGCTTGTCGGCGCCGGAGGCGGCGGCTTCGGTAGCGACGAGTTCGATTCCGGGGGTGTCGACGACCGGCAGTAGTTCCTTGGGCACGGTCTTGGTCGCGGGCAGGAATCGGGTGCCCATGCCAGCGGCGGGAACGACGGCGGTGCGGAATGCCCGGACGATCGTCGGGTCGGTCATAGTTGCTCCACATCTCTCTGATGGCGAGACCAGCTGTCAACGGATCCACTGCTGGCCTCGCGGAAGGTGAACTAGTGGCGCGCAGGTGCACTGCAGCTGCGCAGAGATCGGGAGGTGTCGGCAGTCTAGAACGTTCGAGCTGAGACAGCGACACCTGATGTCTTGGAGTGTGTCGAACAAGGTGCGTCACCAAGACCGCGCCGATGGAGAGGGCGGCTGGAACGACAGGAGTGCATTCAATGCGGATCATTGGCAGCCAACCCGTCGCAGCCAGCGCTGCAACGAAAAGATACCGACCACCTGGTGTGATCTTGCCCACTTTGCCGTGAATGAACTATTCCGCTGGATGGGAAGGTGTAACGGGGATTACCAGATCTGACCTGTGATTTTGCTGAGACCTCGGTTGAGTTCAGGTATCGGATCGGGTTCGAAGCGGGTCCTTCGCGCCACTCGTCGGCGAGCTCGGTGATGCATTTGCCGTCGGCATGGCCCAAAATATTGCACACCAAAGGAAAGTATTCGGACGCGAGTGCTGGCGGGTCACGGGAGGGACCCGGTAGGGCTCGCGGTTTTGTTTCCGGCAGCGTCGCCTGTGGTCGTCGCAGGCGCCAGCCTGGGACGTGGGGTCGGGGGAGGTACTTACGTGGAAGTGTTGACAGAGCAATCTGATTGGATGCCCAGGCCTTCTGGGACTGTGGGTCGAACGGCGGCACCGCGCAGGCCGGCACTGGTCGGTGATCGAAGCGGCAACACCCGTTGGGCATGGCAACACGCGTATGTGACACGGTTGTTCTGGTCCGACGTGCTGGTGGTTGTGATGGCAGTCGTGCTGGCGCAGATCGTTCGGTTCGGCGAGGCGGACCTCTCGGCTGTCGGTCCGGTCAGCGAGAAGAACTACGTCGTCGTCTCCGCGTGCCTGATTTTTGCCTGGATAGGTACCTTGGCGCTCTTCCGAACCCGTTCTCGGCGGGTGATTGGCAGTGGATACGACGAGTATCAGCGCGTAATCTCTGGCACGCTCAGGCTTTTCGGTACGATTGCCATCGCCGCGCTTGTGTTTAAGCTGGATCTGGCGCGTGGCTACCTCGCCATAGCACTGCCTGTCGGACTGCTTGCCCTGCTGCTGAGCAGATGGGGATGGCGCAGGGTCGTCGCCCACAAGCGCGCGCACGGTTCATATCAGACATCGGTGTTGGTCGTCGGTGGCGAACGCGCTGTGCGACTGATGACCACCACGTTCCAGCGGGGCACCTCGGATGGCTACCGAGTGGTGGGTGTTTGTGTCCCCCGGTATGCCGGCGCCAAGGGTGAGCACATCGATATCGACGGGCATCAGATCGCCATCTACGGAGACGAGCGGTCAGTTGTGTCGGCACTTGCGGAGAGTGGTGCCGACACAGTGGTCGTCACTGCCACGGAAACGCTGGGCCACGAAGGCATTCGTGACTTGGTTTGGGAACTCGAACCTTACGAAGCCGACCTGGTGGTTGCCACGGGAGTAGTGGACGTTGCGGGGCCACGGATGGAGATGCGCCCAGTTGCCGGACTCCCACTCATCCATGTCGAGAAGCCCAGCTATCACGGTGCGAAACGAAGTGGCAAGCGGATCTTCGATTTGGCGTTCTCATTGTTGGCGATTCTCATACTCGCTCCGGTCTTCGCCGCTGTCGCGTTGGCTATCAAGGTCGACAGCAGGGGACCGGTCTTCTACCGCTCAGAACGCATCGGCCTGGACGGAAAGCCCTTCGGCATGCTGAAGTTCCGGTCGATGGTCACCGACGCGGACAAGCAGGTGACCACATTGATGGACCGCAACGAGGGTGCTGGCCTGCTGTTCAAGATGCGCGAAGATCCGCGAGTGACGCGGGTGGGCAAGTTCATTCGCCGTTTCAGCATCGACGAGCTGCCTCAGTTCATCAACGTGGTTTGCCGTGAGATGAGTGTGGTGGGTCCCCGGCCGCCGCTCCGTCGGGAGGTGGAGGCGTATGACGGCGTCATCCGCCGGCGACTGCTTGTACGTCCCGGGGTGACGGGCCTGTGGCAGGTCAGCGGCCGATCGGACCTCTCCTGGGATGAGTCGGTGCGCCTCGACCTTGCCTATGTCGAGAACTGGTCGATGGTTAGTGACGTTCTGATCATCGCAAAGACACTGAAGGCTGTCGTGGGTAGCGACGGCGCGTACTGAGCCGCAACGAATTTCGAGTATCAAGGATCCAAGTCATGACGCGAATCGCGGTGTTCGGCACAGGGTATCTGGGGGCGACTCACGCGGCCTGTATGGCCGAGTTAGGGCATGAGGTCCTCGGAGTTGATGTAGATGAAAGCAAGCTTGCGAAGTTGGAGGCCGGCGAGGTTCCGTTCTTCGAGCCAGGTCTCGAAGAAGTACTGAAACGCAATATCGACGCGGGCCGCCTACGCTTCTCGTCCTCGTATCGCGAGGCGGCAGACTACGCGGACGTTCATTTCATCGGTGTCGGAACCCCCCAGAAGAAGGGCGAGTTCGCTGCCGACTTGACCTACGTCGACGCGGTAATTGAGGAGTTGGCGCCGCTACTCACAAAACCAGCCGTTATCCTCGGAAAGTCGACGGTGCCAGTAGGAACAGCGGCACGTCTAGCAAACCGCGCACGCTCGCTCGCACCTGCTGGCGACGACGTCGAGGTTGCATGGAACCCTGAGTTCTTGCGGGAAGGCTTTGCAGTACAGGACACTCTGCACCCCGACAGGCTTGTGTTAGGGGTCGAGCGAAGTGGGGTCGGTCGGGCTGAAGAAGTGGCTCGAGACGTGTACGCGCAACTCCTTGGGGAACAGATCCCGTTCCTTGTGACTGACCTAGCGACCGCCGAGCTGGTGAAAACCTCAGCGAATGCCTTTCTTGCAACGAAGATCTCATTCATCAATGCCATGGCCGAGGTATGTGAAGCTGCAGGTGCCGACGTAACTGTGCTTGCGGATGCCATCGGCTACGACGTGCGCATTGGGCGACGATTCCTCAATGCAGGAGTGGGTTTCGGTGGAGGATGCTTACCGAAGGATATTCGAGCGTTCATGGCTCGAGCTGGCGAGTTGGGGGCCGATCAGGCGCTGACCTTTCTCCGTGAGGTGGATGCCATCAATATGCGTCGCCGCACACGAATGGTGGAGATGGCGCGTGAAGCGTGTGGAGGGAGCGTTCTGGGAGCTCGCGTCGCGGTATTGGGAGCTGCGTTCAAGCCTGACTCTGATGATGTACGTGACTCGCCTGCACTCAATGTGGCCGGTCAGATCCAACTTCAGGGCGCGGCGGTGACTGTGTATGACCCGAAGGCGATGGACAGTTCGAGAAAGCTATTCCCTACATTGAGTTATGCGGCTAGCACGGAGGATGCCGTAGTGGGGGCCGATGTGATTCTCGTTCTGACGGAGTGGAAGGAATTTCGAACCCTCGATCCGTCGCGGCTTGCTGGCCTTGTCCGTCAGCGCAGTGTAATAGATGGACGGAACTGCCTGTCTCCCAGTCTTTGGCGCGATCACGGCTGGCAGTACCGAGGGATGGGGAGATCGTGAAGTCAACCCTAGGGAATTGGGCGGGGAACAACGCGCACTCCAGGCATCGGATTGGAGTCCAGCATGAGTACTGAGATTCAGCCTGGCACCACCGGTGAAAGTGACAGTCGTACCGATGTCCTGCATGTCTCGGAGGCCTACGGTGGAGGTGTCCAGACGGCGATCGGACAGTACATCCGAAACTCTCCGGGGCTGCGGCATCGCCTTGCAGTCCGTTCTCGGACCGAGCATGATGTGGGTGCCGATCCGGAGGTTGACCTGGTCCACTTCGCTGGATCAACGGCTTCATTCATTCTGCAAGCGAGAAGGTTGATTCGTGAGACTCGCCCTCGCGTTGTCCACCTACATTCCAGTCTTGCTGGCGCCCTGCGAATTTTCCGATATCCCGGCGTAAGGGTCATCTACACGCCGCACTCCTACTCATTCCTGCGAAGGGATACAGGGCGCGCTACCCAGGGCGCCTACTGGGTGGCCGAACGGCTTCTGAGCAGGTCCCCACAGCTGATAGCCGCAATCAGTCCCCACGAGGCCGCAGCTGCGTCGCGAATTGTGGGCGGCCGCAGACCGGTTGCATACCTCCCCAATGCCGCTGGAGAAGGGCTGCCTGTGGCGTCAAGGGAGAGAACCTCGAACGACGGCCGGCTTCGGATCGTCACCGTCGGGCGGATTTCCGCACAGAAGGATCCGCTGTTCCTTGCACGGGTTGCACAACTAGTCGATGTGCATTCGGTTGCTTGGATGTGGGTCGGCGATGGAGACCCCGCGCTCAAGGCAGCGCTGCTGGACTCCGGCATCGAAGTCACCGGATGGGTACCGAACACCGAAGCGCTGGCTCTCATTGCAGGTGCGGATCTGTACTTTCACCCCGCCTCGTGGGAGGGGGCGCCAATGACTCTGCTCGAAGCAGCGGCCGTCGGTACCGCCGTTCTGACCCGAAATATCGACACTCTGTGCGGCCTGGGATTCGTCACGGCGGGAGAGACTTCGGACCAAGCAGCAGAGACAATTCGCAAGTTCATCCGTGACGCAGAATTTCGGACCTCTGTGCGCAATGAATCATTGCGCACAGTAAGTGTGCATTCAGCGTATGCACAGCGAAGGGCACTGGCTGAGATCTACGGCCGCGAAGGCGAGGGTGTGGCATGAGAGTACTGATGCCTGGACGAATTCTTGAACGGCACGTGGGAGGAAATACCACGTATGCGCGGACCCTGGCATCGGGACTGCGCGACAAGGGAATAGCAGTTGATGCCATGAGATTTGCGTCGAACCCTGTAGGTACGGCCGCCATTGAGTCAGCCTATGCGTTGAAGCGTTCACGAGCAGGGCACGTTCTTCATTTCGTTGCGGATACGGGTCCCCTTATCCACTCGCGCACGCCATCGGTGGTGACCGTTCACGGGGTGGCTAGTAAGTGGGTTGAAGGAGTCCGCACACGACGGGCCGAGGCGGTGTGGCGGCACCGAGTGAAGGCCGCAATTGCCAGTACTGCCAAGGTCATTACGGTGTCTGAATCGAGCGCTGACGATATTGCCGAGGTCTTCGGGATCGCTCGTGCATCAATTGCTGTAATCCCACACGGGATCGAATCTGACAAGTTCGCACAGGCCTGCTCGCTGTCCCCGGAGGTCCGAGCTGTCGTGCCGGAGAACTACCTTCTTTACGTAGGAAACATCGAACCACGAAAGAACCTAATCGAATTGGTCGCTGCTGCAGGGTCGGAGGGAGTCCGCAAACTAGGTCTCCCGCTCGTCATCGCTGGCAAAGCTGCTTGGGACGCTGATGAGGCCATGAGCAAGATCGTGGCTAGCAAGAATGTCATTTACGTGGGCTTCGTTTCTGAAGATGACAAGATTGCGTTGATGCAGAATTGCGCTGCGTTCGTGTTCCCCAGCAAATACGAGGGATTCGGGTTTCCAGTTCTTGAGGCGATGGCAGCCGGTGCCGCCGTCATTACGACCGACCGCGGCGCACTGCGAGAAGTGGCCGGCCCAGCAAAAATTATCCCGGGACTGGATGCGGATTCGATCACGGAGACGATCGTCGATGCCGTGTCGGATGGCAGCTGGATGCGTGACGCGGCTGGACGCGGACGGCGCTGGGCTTCGACCTTCGCCTGGGAGAAGAGCATCGACTCGCATATTGGGGTCTACAGTTCGGTGGTGCACGCGTGAAAGTGGCAATGCTGCACGGCTACAGCGCTTCAAACGCAGGTGACGGCCTGCTGGTAGAGGAGTCTATTGGACTCGTACAGGAGGCCGTCGGCACCGACGCCACATTCGTCTTGGCAGCGTCGGATCCCGAGAGCTTCGCGTCTTTGGGAATACCCACTGTGAAGTCGAAACCCGGCAGGCGCGGCTATGCACCGGAGTACCTGCGCTTGCTGAGGACACTGAACGACTATGACCTCGTTGTAGGGGTGGGTGGCGGGTACCTTCGGGCAGGTCACCTTGAGGAGGCTGTGAAAACCGGTCTGGTCCATGGGCCTCAGCTAATGGCAGCCGCTCGCACATCGACCCCTGTTGTCTATCTTCCACAGAGCGTCGGCCCTGCTAGGGCGTTTGCTAGGAGACTCTGTGGCATGGGAATTTCCCGAATCGACCGCTTCTTTGTCAGGGATGATCGGACTCTGTCAGAGTTTCGTGAGTTCGGCGTCCGTCGTACCTCTGATCTTGCGGTACTTAGAGGATTGCCGATGCTGCCCGGAAATGAGCCACTGCCGAGGCCCGTCGTCAGTGTGAGAGCACTGCGGGGTGCGGTTCCGCCACTGGTGCTTCAGCTGGCCCGCGACATCGGAGATTTCGACGGGTATGTGCAGAGTGCGATCGCTGGGAACGATGACCGTGAGTACATGCAAGAACTGGGTGCTGTGCGCATCCTTAGCCGCGAGGAATTCCTCAACGGCGGACGTCGGCCGCGTGTCGTTGTCGCAGTCCGGCTACATGCGGCGCTAATGGCTCTCATGGCCGGGCACTTCGTTATTCATCTCGCATATGAGAGAAAGGGCTTTGGGGCTTTCGCGGATCTTGGCCTCGAAGAGTATGTGCATAACGTCAATATGTTTGAGCCACAACGAGTACTTCAGCAGGTCGAGGATTTGACTACACTGTCGGTGGAACGTGCGACCTACCGATCCAAGCAACGGATAGCATCTGATATCGCATTCACGCGGCGTATGGAACTGGTGACCGAAATTCGTGAGCTGTTGCATATGAGCCGGCGACAGACTGTCTCGGAATGACACCCATGGTTGATAAAGACAGGTCCAGTTCGGAAGTCTATATTTGGGCTACTGGCCAGGACGATAATATCGGAGATTCACTGCTACGTAGGGCATATATCAGTGAACTGAGGGCACATGGCAGGGTTGTCGTTTGGGTCGGCGAGTCGAGCCAGCAATTCATTGCTGGTCTGGGGCTATCGGAATCAGATCGAATAATCGGCAACTACTTCCGCTGGTTCGCGCATGCGTTGATCGCTGGTATTCGCAGGCCAACGTTGGTGGCTGTCAATGCCGGCGAGGTCCCAATTTCTCGTAGAGGGGCTTTTCGGATGATGACCTTGGCATTCCTCCTAGGTCCACTTCGAATGAGAGGGGGTCGCGGGGTTTGGGTAGGTGCAGGAATTCCGGTTCGCAGCGCTAATCGCTACCTTGTTCGGCCGTATTCACTGGTCGCAGGCCAATGCACGTACGTACGATTTCGGGATCCGGAGTCCGTCTCGCTTGTAGCCGACTCCGTAGAGGTTGAGCCCGACTGGGCGTTCTCGCTCGGAACTCCAATTGAGCACTGGAGTACGCCAAGTTCACGGGCTCATCTTGCTCTGGTTATGCGAGGTGATCGCGCTCGGCCGAGTGCAGAGTGGATAACGTGGGTTAAGCAAATTTCCGAGGCGCTAAACCTCAAGCCGATCGTCGTAGTGCAGGTCAAGCGAGACAATGAGATGGCTGAATGGCTTGGTCGGGAGCTAGATTGTGTTGTGTCGGTCTGGGATGATAGCGATCATTCGCGTCGTGAGGCCACGGTAAGGCGGATCTATGCTGAGTCAAGGGTTGTCGTCGGCGATAGATTGCATGGGCTAATTGTGGCTGCGACGGAGGGCGCGGTCCCGATTGGATGGGTAGAATCGGCTACTGGAAAAATCCAGCGGCATTTTGGTGTTATTGGGCTTGAATGGGTTGGTAAGTGTGAGGGCAGCCCCGCGGCCGACTATGAAGTTCTGTCGGAAAGTGCTCTATCGTCTATGGTCAATCAATTGGAAGTCGCAGTGGCCGAGGCACGGATCAGACTAGATCGCGTCGGCAATGAAATGCGGGAATCGACAGCATGACAAAGGCGAATGCGACTTCCCTTGAGGCTGTAGACGGACGCGAACTCTCGTCTACGGCCGCGCGCGGCGCCACGTTCACTATTCTCGGCCAAATCGTCCGCATGGCCGTAATGTTTGTCGGGACCGTGATTCTTGCCCGTTTGCTGACGCCCAGTGACTTCGGGTTGATGGCAATTGTAGTTTCACTGGTCGCATTCGGTGAGCTAGTGCGTGATTTTGGTCTGTCGACGGCTGCTGCCCGTGAGGTGGAGCTGTCGCGTGCGCAGCAGTCAAATTTGTTCTGGGTCAACTCCGCACTCGGCGGCGTGCTTACAGTTGCGGCCTACTTCTCTGCCCAAACTATTGCAGCGATCTTCCGTCAACCCGACCTTGTTGGGATGGTGGAGTCACTTTCGCTGGTTTTCGTAATTAATGGTTTCGCTACGCAATTCCGTGCCGAGCTCAACCGCAGGCTTGATTTCAAGTCATTGGCTGTTGTTGACACCGCTCCTCCTGTCGTGGGCTTGATTGCGGCGATACTTTTCATATTTCTTGGCCAGGCAAGCTATTGGGCATTGGTGTGCCAACAACTGGCTACGGCCATTGTTGGTCTAGTTCTCGCGGTCATCGCTGCGAAATGGATGCCAGGACTGCCCAATCGTAAAGGATCAATCCGCAACCTGTTGTCCTTCGGTCTCGGACTATTCGGAACGCAGTCAATTGCTTATGTGACCCGCAACATGGACAATTTGATGCTTGGATACTTTTGGGGCCCGACTGTACTTGGAATTTACAGTCGTGGATATCAACTGCTGATGGTGCCAATCAATCAAATCGCCGCACCGCTCACCAGAGTGGCGGTACCGATCCTGACGCGTGTCGTGACTGAACGGGATCGGTTCATGTCGTTCCTAATGACCGGACAGCTTATTGGTGGTGTTGGGCTGGGTGTCGTCTACGGAGTGTTCTTTGGAATGGCGAGCCCACTAGTTCAGGTGGCATTCGGATCCGAATGGTCGGGGATGGTCCCAGTTGTTCAGGCTCTTGCAGTAGGCGGAGTTTTCAGGGCGCTCAATCAAGTAACCTTCTGGATATTTCTGGCGAAAGACGCCACGGGAGCACAATTTAGATTCTACTTGTTTTCGCAACCCTTTGTGGTGGCATCGATGTTGGCGGGCCTCCCATGGGGCGCGATTGGCGTTGCTATTGGGCATTCGATCGGCTATGGACTCAATTGGCTGCTTTCCTACTGGTGGTGTGGTAGAGAGACCGAAACGGATATGGCCCCGCTGCTCCGGGCGGCGGTGAAGGGGATCCTGTGTTTCACAATCCCTGTGGGAATGATCAGTGTGTTTATCCAGTCTCTAGTCGACGGTGCGATCGTTGAACTGCTTCTGTGTTCGGTCGGTGCATCCTTGTATCTAATTCTCCTTGGGTTCGTATCTAGCTACGCGTTAGAGACATATCGAACCGGTATTCGTGCAGTTCGGAAGGTCGTGCAGAAAACATAACGGTGCTGGAGGCCTCGACAATTCAGTTACGCTTCCATGGCTGTGAAACCAGCTTTCGAGTGGCAGTTTTGGGATCAGCCAGAAACCACCGCGTAAGCTGGCCCGCTGTCGCGAACCGATTGCCGGCGGCCCACTCTGCGCGGGCACGGCGTGCTGTCGCAGCCATGCGGATCTGATTCTCGCTCATCGATTCGATTGCTAGTCCTAGATGGGTAGCATAGTGCCGTCGAATGTTTTCCTTGGCTTCGATTGCAGTCGTCGCAGATCGAACCGACTTTCCGCCAGCGAGGCTGTAGCGGCAGGTTGGCTCATCTCGGACGTCGATGTCGCCGATCATCGAGAGCCGTATCAGTAGTTCATAGTCCTCGGCAAATCGAGGTGCGAGCGGTGCGGGATCCAGCGACTTCGAATGGTTGTATGCTTCTCGCCGCACCACTGCGGCACAGGGTGGCCAAGGGCCAAAACCTTGGGAAAGAAGTGTTTTCGTTGTAACGGGACTGAATCGGATCGGAAAAGGCCGTTCTGTTCCTCCTTCGGCCACTCCGACCACTGTTCCCGCCGCGACGGCCAGATGCGGTGAGTCGTCTAGAATGTTGACCGACATCCGTACCCCGCTGGGTATGAGTTCGTCGTCAGCATCCAGGAAGATGATGTACTTTGAGTCGGCTATTTCCGCACCGACCGCTCTAGCACGCGCAGCTCCGGAGTTTTCCTGCGTCACGCAGTATGCGCCAGCAGATCGTGCAACCTCCGCAGTTCGGTCGTCGGACCCGTCATCGATAACAATTGCAGCGGTTGCCCCCGCGTCGTACGCCGATTTGATCGCCCTGCGAATTGTTTTCTCTGCCCTAAAAGCTGGGATGACGACATTCAGGTCCAGATTGGATTTGGCGAAAGTCATGGTTCCTCGAATCGACTAGATGCTACTGACAGCGGATTGGGCTTCTGTGTTGGTTGTTGTTTCGTAGTGATTTGGGAGGCTGGAGAATGCGACTGCAAAAATGAGCGGAATCCAGTACTGCTGTTGGTCATAGAAGGCTGATGTAATTGCAAATCCGATGACGGCAGCAATGACCGCGGATTGTGGAGCGTTCATCCCTGATATAAGCGATCGGGCCACCATTGTAATGAGAACTGCAGTGATGGCGAGGAAGACTATGAATAGCAATAGTCCACCTTGATACCATGATCGAAGTAGGTAGTTGTGAACAACGGTTACGCCGTCAAATGTGCCCTCGTTTGTTGGATCCATGCCGACGCCGAACAATGGATCGGAAGTGATGTGGGTAATCGCGTAGTCATAGGTCGATTCTCGAATAGAAACTGAAGCGACACCGTCGGAGAGCCCGAGAACGGTGTCAACCCTTCCCTCGATCGGATCTTTGAATGATGACGGATTGTATCCGCAAACGATCGAAATTGCGGCTACGATGGTCGCGGCCACTGCTGTCTTAATTGCAGTGCGTACTGTAACCCGCATCGATATGAGCAGGACGGCGCCCCCAACTGTCAATGAAATCATTGAACTTAGGCTTCCGCTGCCGATTAGGGCTCCAAAGTTAAGTGCTATAGCTGCGATGCATAGAGCTCGTGTTTTGCCCTTGAGCTTCGGTTGCATGTAGAAGCATGCAAGAATGGTGATTACTGCCATGATCCCGAGTACGTTCGGATGGACTGCGAGGCCGTTTGCCCGACCATCGTTAGCCTCCCGCCCGAGCATGGAAACTCCGGCGAGCTGGAAAAGTCCTGCCGCGGCAGAAACTGATTGAACTGTGGTGAATGCAATTGTTGAGTATTTCACAAAATTGCACTCGCTTTCTGCATAGTATCTCACCACGAAGGGGGTTATGCCGATTAGAATGGCGAGCTTGATCCCAGCTGAGGTGCTCATGGATACGCTGGAGGACGCTCCTGAAATGAGAGCTGCAATAGGTGTCGCTAGGAGCGCAAAAATCCAGATCCCTGATTTTGGGGGAGGTGACAGTCTGCCAAGTAAAGCGCAGGAGATAACGACTGCCAGTATCGCATATGTGATGAGAGGGCTTACTTCAATTGAGATCAGCCTATAGATTGGAGTAATCGCCAGGATAGCTACCCAAATGGTTCCGCCAGGCGATATTGTTGGAGTATCTGTACGGTTGTTGTTGAGTACTTTCTGATTCATTTATCCCCCCGGATCGACTTCCTTAGTATGGATCGAGAACAGCATACGCGGAGTGATGCGTATCGTCACTTCTTGAACGTGACCATGCACCCAGTGAGAGTGCTGGGACGGATGGTATTCAGGGTGAGTTGGGATAGTAATCGTAGCTGAGGGAGTGCGTCATCGTCGATCCAGTGATGTTCCATGGCCTTGTTGTTATGGGTCTCCTCTTTTCGTCGTGCGCCTGGTGCCTGTCCAGGCCCACTTGCGTTTCGTGTTCAGTCGTCACGATGGCGTCATTCTTCTGGTTGGTCCTCAACGGTCCACTGGAAGGGCGAATACTGCTCACAGTCAGCGCTGAGAACGGACTCACCGAGTCGGATCTTCTTGCTCTCGGAGGCTTCGCAATTGCTGCGTGGGGTACTTGGCGTCGGCGGCGATGTCCGCGCCGGAGAGGCGGGCGGAAACTAGCGTCTTCCCCGGCGGAGAAGGCACGTCGCCGGGCCAATGAGGATCGGTGATGGGTGACCTCGGTGTCGCGGCTACTCTGGCTTGCCACACACTGGTACGTCTACCGACACGGTCGGTGTGTCAACCAGTGGCTGGACGGGCACCCGGGCCTCTCCCGGCACTGTCGGCTCGATGTACTCGAACTTGACTTCCACCGTCTTGCCCTGGGGGACTGGCGCAAACACCTCGAATGTGTCGTGGCCAAGTTCCTTGCCGGTCGTGTTGAACAATGGCCCACCGTCCACGGTAATTTTCCTCAATGTCGAGCCTTGTGTCGCCACGAGCTTCACGCCGGACACGTTGGTGCCCTTCGGCAGATTCTGTGGGTTCAGAAACATTCCCGCCATGTAATCTGGAAGGTCACCCGCCGGAGTGTTGTTGGTCAGGCGCACAGTCACTGTCGACTCGCGCGTCTCGCCCTCACACGACCCTGACGTGTAGTCGATCTCTCGCGTCAGGTAGTAGTCCAGCTTGTTTCCCGACTGGTTGTTGATCACCACCCCCGCATAAGGTGCGGCATCGCCGGGGATGGTGTGGCCCAGAATCGTTCCCGTCAGCACCTCCTGCTCGGCGGGGTTCGCGCTCCACACCGCAATACGGCCCTCGCCGGCCGCCCTGCCGAGGGCATCGAGAACCGCCTGCGGATTCGACAGGTTGCCGGTCAACTTCTCCACGACCTTCGCGGCCACCGCCTGCAGATACGCCTTGCGGGCCGCGTTGTCGTCGGCGAACCGGACGTACGCGGTGGATTCAGTCAGCTCCACCACGTTGTCCTTCGTGATCACTTCGCCGTCGGGCATCTTCACCGAACCCACGGCGCCGAGAATGTAACTGAGCGCGATCGGATCGGTCGCGATGGCGCCGTCCACCGTCTCACCCGACTCCTGCCGCCACAACGACTGCCAGATCTGCGCCGCATACGGGAAGTGCGAACTGAGGTTGCTGTTACGGAAATCGGTTGTGGGACGGCTGCGTCCGTACAGGGCGGCGTAATCTGGACCCAGATCGATTGGCTGCATGTCCGCAGGGGCCAACTCGATGTTTGCGCCGAGCGTGTCCACGGCAATGGCACCGCTATTCGTGCGGATCACACCGAAACCGCCCAGGAGGCCACCCGTTCCGCGTGCCTCGGCGTTGGTCTGGAAACCGATGAAGTAGTTCCGTGGCCCGTCCGCGCCGAGCATGGCCGGGGCCAGTTCGGCGGCGGTTGCGGTGTTGGTCAACAGCTTCGACAGGTCCGCGGTCTGGTCCTGCAGTTGCGTGCGGGCGTCATCGACCACAGACAGATAGCCGGCGTCGGAAACGGCCGCCGCCTTGTCCGCCAGTTGCTGCGCAGCTACCGACGTCCGCGCCAGAACGGGCGCAGCGTCATGCAGTGGTTGAAGATTCACTCGTCCACCGGCCTGGATCAGGTGATCCGGAACCAGCGACGAGCCCGCGTCGACGACCGGGGTGAGCACGTCCCGCGTGAGCCCGCGCACCACCGCCGAAATCTCTTGTGCGCTCTCGAACGGCGCACCCAGCCACGGCACGGCCGCGGCGATCCGCCACGGCACAGAGCCGGTGTCGGACTCGGCCAGCGCGGCGTACTTGTCCGCGTCTGTCGCCGAGCGCAGCGCATCCTCGCTGCGGCCGTCGAGCAACGCGTCCTTCGCCGCGGTGGCGTGATCGCGGGCCTCGTTCAGGTGCGAATGCGCCTCGCGCGCCGTGTATCCGAGCCACAAACCGAAGCTGATGACTATGATTCCGGTCACACTTGCGCCGACGACGATGCGGCGTCGGCGCCGTCTGATCACCATCGGCTGCACTGTCCGCCGCCGCCGCTGACCGGGCTGCGAGGAATCTCCGCCGCTGGTGAGGGAATCGCCCGTGCCGTTGTCATCCATTCAGCTCGGCTCCTGTCGTGGTTCGAGGCGGTCCTCGTCGATTGGGTGGGACGCGCTGTCTCGCATCCGCACTCGCGAAGTATTGCCAGTATTGTCCTTTGCTATGCAAGTTCTCCACCGTGGGGGTGGGGAGCAGTCCGTCGGGGGCTGATATCCGGTTGGGCCCGGGTGTCGGGGGGAGGTGTGTCGTGGGCGCTTTTCCGCTGTCCCGAGCACAGCAGGGACTCTGGTATACGCAGCAGCTCAATCCGGATGTTCCGTTGAACGTGGCGCAGTACGTCGAGATCCGCGGCGCCATCGATGCCGATGTGATGACCGCCACGTGCGATCGAGTCGGCCGCGAGCTCGAGTCGGGATGCGTTGTCCTGATCGACCGCGGTGGTGAGCCGCTCCAGTACGCCGACCGCGACATGGTCGACGCCATGTCCTTCCTCGACTTGCGTGACCACCCCACGCCCGTGGCGGAGGCCGTGCGATGGATGACCGAGCAGGGCAGTCGACCTCTCGACGTGCTCGTCGACCGGCTCGCCGCGGCCACGCTGATCCGGCTCGCGGACGACCACCACTTCATGTTCTGCCGTATGCACCACCTCGTCCTCGACGGCCACGCCGGCATGGTGGTCGCCACCCGTATCGCGGAGGTCTACACCCACCTCCTTGCCGGCACCGAGCCGCCGCTGGCCCGGGCACTGACGCTTCGTGAGCTCTACGACGGCGAGGCCCGCTACGAGGGCAGCAGCAGGCAGTCCACCGATCGCGCGTACTGGGCGCAGCGGGTCGACGACCTGCCCGCCCCGGTGCGGCTCGCGCCGGGCCGCGCGCCGCTCACGGCGCCGCCGCGTCGCGTCGGCACCGAACTCGACCCGGCGCTCGCCGACGCCATCGCCGACCGCGCCCGCGACTGGAACAGCTCTGACGTCCCGATCGTCGCCGCCGCGTTCGCCGCCTACCTGGCCCGCATGACCGGCGCCGACGAGGTGGTGCTCAGCCTGCCGATGTCGGGGCGCACCACCGCCGCGACCCGCCGCTCCGCCGGCACCGTCTCCAACGTCGTCCCGCTACGGGTGCCCGTGCCCGGGCGGGCCACCGCGCGTGAGCTGGTGCGACACGTGCAGCTCGAGATCACCGGGGCCCTGCGGCACCAGCGCTACCGCGTCGAAGACATCCGCGCAGACCTCGGAAACGGCACAGACACGGCAAGTTTCGGTCCCGTCGTCAACGTGATGAATTTCTACTCGACGCTCATGTTCGGCGATGTCGTCGGTGAGGTGCACGTTCTGACGACAGGCCCCGTCGACGACCTGTCCGTCAACGTCTATCCGCCCGTCCCGGGCCTCAGCACGCGCATCGACTTCGAAGCCAACCCGCGCCGGTACAGCGACTGCGAGCTGCGCGGTCACCACGCCCGGTTCCTCGGATTTCTCGCGGAGTTCGTCTCCGACTCGCCGGATCTCGAGGTCGGCGCCATCGACCTGCTCTCACCCGCCGAGCGTGCCGCCGCCGTCACCGGGCGTCCCGGCGCGACACCGACCGTCGCGGCGGTGCACGACCTCGTCGCTGCGCACGTCGCGCGCACCCCGCACGCCGTCGCCGTCACCGCCGGCGACGAGTCCCTCACCTACGCCGAGCTGGATCGCCGTGCCGCGCGGCTCGCGGCCCGACTGATCGCGGCGGGTGTCGGCGCGGAGGACGTCGTCGCGGTCGCGCTGCCGCGCACCGCCGACCTGGTCGTCGCTCTCCTCGCGGTGCTCCGCGCCGGCGGCGTGTACCTGCCCGTCGACCTCGACTATCCGGCGCAGCGCATCGACTACCTGTTCGACGACGCCGCGCCCGCCGCGACGGTGTGCCGGTCCGCGGACGCCGCGTCGCTGCCCGCCGGCGCGCACCTCGTCGTCGCGGTCGACGCACTCGGCGACGTCACGCCCGCGGAGCCCGTGACGGTGCACCCCGGGCAGGGGGGGTACCTGATCCACACCTCCGGTTCCACCGGGCAGCCGAAGGGGGTGCTGGTCTCGCACGCGAATCTGCTGACGCTGCTGGCCAACACCGACTTCGGGTTCGGCCCCGACGACGTGTGGACGATGTTCCACTCACCGTCCTTCGACTTCTCCGTCTGGGAGATCTGGGGTGCGCTGACCACCGGTGGACGCGTCGTCCTCGTCGACCGCGACGTGGCCCGCTCACCGCACGAATTCACCGACCTCCTCGTCCGGGAGCAGGTTACCGTCCTCAACCAGACCCCGTCCGCGTTCGCGCAACTCGCGGAGGGCGGCGAGGCCGATCTGGCGGTGCGGTTGCTGATCTTCGGCGGCGAGGCCCTCGACCCGACGCCGCTGTGGCCGTGGCTGAGCCGCCACCCGCAGGTGCGGGCGGTCAACATGTTCGGCATCACAGAGACCACAGTCCACGTCACGGCCCGCGACCTCGACCCGTCGGAAGGCGACGGCCTCATCGGCGAGCCGCTGCCGGGGCTGCGCGTCTACGTCCTCGACCGCTCGCTGCGTCCCGTCCCGCCCGGCAGCACCGGCGAGATGTACGTCGCCGGACCGCAGGTCACCCGCGGCTACCTGCGCCGTCCCGGCCTGACCGCCGGACGGTTCGTCGCCGACCCGTTCGCGGCCGGCTCCGTCATGTACCGCACCGGCGACCTCGCCCGCCGTAACGGTGACAGCCGGCTCGACCACGTCGGGCGCAGCGACGACCAGGTGGAGGTGCGCGGGCACCGCATCGAGCCCGGTGAGATCCGCGCCGCCCTCGTCCGGCACGAGGACGTCCGGCAGGCCGCGGTCACGGCGCGCGACACCGCAACCGGGCCGCAGCTCGTCGCCTACGCCGTCACCGACGCCGCGTCCGCCGAGCTCATGCGGCACCTGCGCGGGCTGCTGCCCGCGCACCTGCTGCCCGCCGCCGTCGTCCCCGTCGCCGCACTGCCGCTGACCGCGCACGGCAAGCTCGACGTCCGCGCCCTGCCCGCACCGCACGTCGCCGACGTCGACCACCGCGCGCACGGGCCGGTGGAAGAGTCCGTCGCCGAAGCGTTCTCCGATCTCCTGGGCATCGACGCCGGCGCCGGCCACAGCTTCTTCGACCTCGGCGGCAACTCCCTGCTCGCGACCAGGCTCGCCGCGCGGGTCGCCGCGCTGTTCGACATCGATATCACCGTCCGCGACGTGTTCGAGGCACCGACCGTCGCCGCGCTCGCCGCCCGCGTCGTCGACCGGGTCGGCGGCGGACGTACCCGGCCGCCGCTGCGCGCCACCGGCACCGACGGCCGCATCCCGCTCTCCCCGGCGCAGGAGCGGATGTGGATCCTCGCGCAGCTCGACCCGGACGCCGGGCACTACAACATTCCGCTCGTCGCGCGGCTCGTCGGCTGCCTCGACGTGCCCGCGCTGGCCGCGGCGCTGACGGATGTGGCGGAGCGGCACCGGATCCTGCGCACCCGCTACCCGTCCGACGCGGACGGTCCGCACCAGGTGATCGACGCCGCCGCGCCGCTGCACCTCACGCCCGTCGACGTCACCGAGGCCGCGCTCACCGATCGGCTCCGCGCCGTCGCCACGTCCGGGTTCGACCTGGCCGCGGCACCGCCCGTGCGGATCGAGCTGTACCGCACCGGCATCCGATGCCACGTCCTCGCGCTGGTGGTGCACCACATCGCCGCCGACGCCTGGTCGCTGACCCCGCTGCTGCACGACCTGACCACCGCCTACCGCGCCCGCGTCGACGGCGACGCACCCGACTGGACCCCGCTTCCGGTGCAGTACAGCGATTACGCCCGCTGGCAACGCGCTCTGCCCGACGGCGCCGCCCTGCAGTACTGGTGCGACACCCTCGCGGGCCTGCCCGACCAGGTGACGTTGCCCGCCGACCGGCCGCGTCCGGCCGTCCCGTCGGGGCGCGGCGCCGCGATCACCGTCGACGTCGACGAGCGGCTGCGCGCCGCCGTCACCGACCTCGCCCGCACGTCCCGCGCCACCACGTTCATGGTGCTGCACGCGACCCTCGCGGCGCTGCTGGCCCGCTACAGCGGCAGCCGCGACATCCCGATCGGCACCGCCGTCGCGGGCCGCGACGACCCGCAACTCGACGACGTCGTCGGCATGTTCGTCGGCACGCTGGTGCTGCGCGTCGACGTCGACCCCGACGCGACGTTCGCGGACCTGCTCGCGCACGTCGCGGCCCGCGACGTCGCCTCCTACACCCACGGCGACATCGCGTTCGAGACGCTCGTCGAGCGGCTGAACCCCACCCGCTCGCCGTCGCACCACCCGCTGTACCAGGTGGCGCTGTCGATGCAGCGGCACCACCCGGACACCGTCGAACTCCCCGGGCTGACCGTCACGTCCGTGCCGCCGGTCACCGAGAGCGCGAAGTTCGACCTGCAGGTCACCGCCCTCGACACCGGCGGGCCGCTGCGCCTCGAATTCGGCTACGACACCGACCTGTTCGACCACGACACCATCGCCCGGTTCGCCGAGCGGTTCGTCACGCTGCTCGGGGCCGTCACCGCCGACCCCGACACCGTGCCCGGCGCCGTCGACCTGCGCGGCCCCGACGAGGCGGCGCCGCCGGTGGACGCGCCCGCCCCGGTGACGCTGCGCGACATGCTCACCCGCGGGGCGCGCCTGGTGCCCGACGCCGTCGCGGTGCGCGAACCCGGCGGCCGCGAGCTCACCTACCGGCAGCTGGACGACCGCTCCGACGCGCTCGCCCGCGTCCTCGCCGCCCGCGGCGCCCGGCCCGGCACCACCGTCGCGTGGGCGGTGCCGCGGTCGGCGGACTCCGTGGTCGCGCTGTGGGCGATCGCGAAAACCGGTGCCGCGCCGGTACTCCTCGACCCCGACCAGCCCGCCGCCCGCCTCACCGAGATGCTCGACGTCGCCGGCGCCACGCTCGGGATCGCGGCCGACGCGTCCGGCCCCGTGCCGGGCCCGACGTGGGTCGCAGTGGGCGACACCGGCATCGGTGCGCCGGCGTGCACGCAGCCCCACCCGGACGAGGCCGCCTACGTGGTGTTCACGTCCGGCACCACCGGCACACCGAAGGGTGTCGTCGTCACCCACCGCGGCCTCGCCGGACTCGACGCCGACCTCACCGCCCGCACCGCCGCCCGCCCCGGCGACCGGATGCTGCACCGCGGCGCACCCGGATTCGACATGGCGCTCGTCGAGATCCTCGTCGCCGGCGCGTCCGGCGCCACTCTCGTCGTCGCCACCGACACCGCGTTCGCCGGGCCCGAGCTGGCCGATCTGCTGCGCGTCGAACGCATCACCCACGCCGCGTTCACACCCACCGCGCTCGCCACCCTCGGCGACGCCGACCTGCCCGACCTGCGGGTGCTGATGATGGGCGGCGAACGGCTCGGCGACGAACTGGTCCGCCACTGGGCGCCCGGACGGCGCCTGCTCAACGGCTACGGACCCGCCGAAACCACCATCTACGCCGCCAGTTCCGACGCGCTGACGGCGGGGGAGCCGGTGACCGTCGGCGGCCCGATCCCCGGCGTCCGGGCGGTGGTCCTCGACGACCGCCTGCGCCCCGTCCCGATCGGGATCCCCGGCGAGCTGTACCTCGGGGGCGCCGCACTGGCCCGCGGCTACGCCGGAGCACCCGCCTCGACCGCCGGCCGGTTCGTCGCCGCAACCGACGGGCAGCGGCTGTACCGGACCGGGGACCGGGTGCGGTGGCGCGCGGCCGGGACGCTGGAGGTGCTGGGGCGCACCGACTCCCAGATCAAGGTCCGCGGCGTGCGCATCGAACCGGGCGAGGTGGACGCCGCCGTCGCGCGGGTCGCCGACGTGGACCTGTCCGTCACCGTCGTCCGCACCGCCCCGACCGGCGACCCGATGCTGGTGAGCTACGTGCTCCCGCGCGGACCCGTCGACCCGCACGCGGTGCGGCGCGCCGTGGCCGCGGTCCTGCCGTCGTACCTGGTGCCGGCGGCCGTCGTCGTGCTCGACGCGGCGCCGCCCACCGCCCACGGCAAACTCGACCTGCGCGCCCTCCCGGAACCCGACCTCGCCGCCGCACCCGACGCGCCGCTCACCGACACCGAACACGCCGTCGCCGCCGTCTACACGGACCTGCTCGGCGTCCCGGCCGGCCGCGACACCCACTTCTTCACCGCCGGCGGCAACTCGCTGTCCGCCACCCAGGCCGTCGCGCGGCTGCGCCGCGACCTCGGGCGGGCCGTGCCGCTGCGCGCCCTGTTCGCGCACCCGACGGTCGCGGAACTGGCCGCCGCCGTCGACGCCGCCGACCTGGCGCCCGCGCGTCCCGCCGTGCGGAAGCTGCCGCGGCCCGACCGGATCCCGCTGTCCCGCAGCCAACTTGCGATGTGGGTGATCAACCGCCGCGACCCGGCGTCCGCCGCCTACAACCTGCCGTCCGCGATCCGCCTCGACGGCGACCTCGACGTCGCCGCGCTCGCCGCCGCCCTCGGCGACGTCGTGGCCCGGCACGAGGTGCTGCGCACCGTCTACCCGGCGGGGGAGCAGCCGCACCAGGTGATCCTGCCGCCGCGGCCCGTCGACCTGACGCCCCTCGACGTCGACGACCACGGGCTCGACGCCGCCGTCCGCGAGGTCGCGCTCGCCGGATTCGACCTCACCACCGAACCCGGGCTGCGGGTGCGGCTGCTGCGCCGCGGGCCGCGCCGTCACGTCCTCGTCGTCGCGATGCACCACATCGCCGCCGACGGCTGGTCGCTGGGCCCGCTCGTCGGCGACCTCCTCACCGCGTACGCCGCCCGCCGCGCCGGCACCGCACCCGGCTGGGCGCCGCTGCCGCTGCAGTACGCCGACTACGCGGTGTGGGAGCAGTCCCTGGCCGCGGACGAGCGGGGCGCCGAGTACTGGAGTCGGGCACTGGCCGGCGACGTCACCGCCACCCCGCTGCCCACCGACCGGCCCCGACACGGCGGCGAATCGGCTTCGGGGACGGTCGAGTTCGCGATCGGGCCCGAGACGCACCGCGCCGCGCAGGCGCTGGCCGACGAGCACGGCGCGACCGCGTTCCTGGTGCTGCACGCCGCGCTCGCGGTGCTGCTGGCCCGGCTCGGCGGCCACGACGACGTCCTCGTCGCCACCGCCGTCGCGGGCCGCGGCGACCACGCGCTCGACGCGCTCGTCGGCATGTTCGTCGGCACCGTCGTCCTGCGCGCCGACGCCGCACCGGACCGGACGTTCGCCGACCTGCTCGCGGACGTCCGTGAGCGCGACCTCGCCGCGTTCGAGCACGCCGACGTCCCGTTCGACACCGTCGCGCGCTCGCTCGGCGGCGCCACACCGCAGGTCGCGCTGGCCGTGCACCCCTTCCCCGAGCCGAACCTCGCCGTCGACGGGCTCACCGTCACCGCCGACGAGATCGACCCCGGCGCAGCCAAGTTCGACGTCCTGTTCGGGTTCGTCGAACGGGGCGACCGGTTCGACGCGTCCGTGCGGTACGCCACCGACCTGTTCGACGAGGCCACCGCCGTCGCGTTCGGCGACCTGTTCACGCGGATCCTCGACGCCGTCACCACCGACCCGAGCCTGCCGGTCGGGGCCGTCGCGCTGCCGCCGGCGCCCGCCCTCACCGGCGCCGCGCCCGCCGCCGAACGCACCCTCGCCGAGCTGCTCGCCGCCACCGTCGCCGCCCACCCCGACCGCGACGCCGTCACCGACGGCGAAACCACCCTCACCTACCGCCAGCTCGACGAACGCGCCGGGCAGCGCGCCGCCGCCCTCGCCGCGGACGGCGCCGGCCCGGGCGTCACCATCGCCCTCACCGAGCCCCGCTCCCTCGACTTCGTCGTGCAGTGGTGGGCCGTCGTCAAGACCGGCGCCGCCGTGATGCCCTCCGGGCCCGTGCGCGAGTTCGGTAGCCAGGACCACCGAACTCGCGCACAGGTGCGAAGCGCCTCGGTGGCGTACGTGATTCACACCTCCGGGTCCACGGGCACCCCGAAGTGCGTCGCCGTCACGCACCGGGGGCTCGCGCCGCTTGCCGCGGAGGCGGCGACCCGGTACCGCGTCGGCCCCGACGACCGGGTGCTGCACGGCTACAACCCCGCCTTCGACGCCGCCGTCCTCGAATTCCTGCTCGCCTTCACCACCGGCGCCTGCCTGGTCGTCGCGCCCGCCGACGTCGTCGGCGGACCGCCGCTGCAGCGGCTGCTCGCGGACCAGCGCGTCACCCACTACCTGTCCACCCCCGCGGTGCTCGCCACCCTCGACCCCGCCGGCCTCGACGACCTGCGCGTCGTCGCCGTCGGCGGCGACACCCTCGCCCCGCACCTCGCGCGCGAGTGGAGCGCGACCCGCCTGATGCTCAACGCGTACGGCCCGACGGAGACCACCGTCGTCGCGACACTCGCCGAGGTCGGGGAGGACGTCACGATCGGCACCCCGATCCCCGGCGTCACCGCGTACGTCCTCGACGCGCGGCTGCGGCCCGTCCCCGCCGGCGCGGTCGGCGAGCTGTACGTCGGCGGCGCGGCCCTCGCGCAGGGATACGTCGACGCGCCGGGTGAGACCGCCGCCCGCTTCGTCGCCGCCCCGGGAGGGGAGCGGCTCTACCGGACCGGCGATCTGGTGCACCGACGCACCGACGGACGGCTGTCGTACCTCGGTCGCAGCGACCGGCAGGTCAAGATCCGCGGCGTCCGCATCGAGCCCGGCGAGGTGGAGGCCGCGCTGCTCGCGGTGCCCGGCGTCGACGGCGCCGCCGTCGTCGAATGGCGCGGTGACCTCGCCGCGTTCGTCACCGGCGCCACCGACCCCGATACCGTCCGGGACGCGCTGACCCGGCGCCTGCCCGCGCACCTGGTGCCCCCGCGGATCGTCCACCGCGACGCCCTGCCCGCCACCGCCAACGGCAAACTCGACGTCGCCGCTCTCCGCGCCGACCTCGACTCCGACTCCGCGACAACATATCTCGCGCCGCGCACCGCGACCGAGGAACTGGTCGCGGGCCTCTTCGCCGACGTCCTCGGCGTCGACGTGGTGGGTGCGGGGAACGGGTTCGTCGACCTCGGCGGCAACTCGCTGTCCGCGACGGCCGTCGTCGCGCGGCTCACCGACCTGTTCGGGGTGGACGTCACCGCCCGGGTGCTGTTCGAGCACCCCACCGTCGCCGACCTGGCCCGCTGGCTCGACCACCCGCCGACCGCGACGCCGCGGCCGGCGCTGGTGCCCCGGCAGCCGGGTGCGCGGGTGCCGCTCGCGCCGCCGCAACGGCGGATGTGGCTGCTCACCCGCATCGCCCCCGACTCGGTGGTCCACCACATGCCCGTCGTGCGCAGCCTCGGCGCGGACGTCGACGCGGACGCCGTCCTCGCCGCCATCCGCGATGTGGCGCAGCGGCATTCGGTGCTGCGGACCGTGTTCCCCGTCGACGCCGACGGACCCCGCCAGGAGATCGTCGGCGCCGACCTGGTGCCGGTGACCGCGGGCCGCTCCGCCAATCCCGACGTCGACGCGTGGGTGCGACGCCCGTTCGACCTCACCGCCGAGCCACCGCTGCGGGCCCGGCTGTGGACGCGCCCCGACGGCACCCACCTGCTGGCCGTCGTCGTCCACCACATCGCGTTCGACGGGGCGTCGCTCGCGCCGCTGCTCGTCGACGCCGAGACGGCGTACCGGGCGCGGGTGAACGGTGCCGCGCCGCACTGGGATCCGCTGCCCGTCGACTACGCGGACTACAGCCTCTGGCTGCACGAGAGTCTCGGCAGTCGCGCCCACACCCAGCTCGAACACTGGGCGCGGGTGCTGGGCGGAATCACCGGTCCGCTGCCGCTGCCCGTCGACCGGCCGCGCCCCGCCCGCCCGAGCGGCGACGGCGCCCTCGTGAGGTGGAGCGTCGACACCGAACGGACCGGGCGGCTGCACGCCGTGGCCCGCGCCCACGGCGTCACCCCGTTCATGGTGCTGCACGCCGCGCTCGCGGTGCTGCTGGCCCGGCTCGGCGGCCAGCCCGACATCGTGATCGGCACCGCGGTCCACGGCCGGCCGCTGCCCGCGCTCGACCGGCTCGTCGGCATGTTCGTCGGCACCGTCGCTCTGCGCACCGAAGTCGGTGAGCAGCAGCCGTTCTCGGGACTGCTCGACGAGGTGCGCGGCGTCGTCCTCGACGCCCTCGCCCACGCCGACGTCCCGTTCGACGACGTCGTCGCGCGCGTCGCCCCGCACCGGACCACCGCCCACAACCCCCTGTTCCAGGTGGTGCTCACCTACCGGGCGGACACTCCCGAGCTGCCGGGGGCGGACCCGCGATCCGACGATCCCGCCGTCGAATTCGACCTCGTCTGGGACGTCACCGACACCGGGCAGGGCCTCGACCTGCGGCTCGGCTACGCCACCGACCTGTACGACGCGTCGACCGCGCACACGATGGCCGCGCTGTTCGACCGGATCCTCGACGCGGCCCTGCACGACCCGTCCCGTGCCGTCGGCGACCTGGTGACGCCGACCGACCTCGCCGGTGTGGTCCGCGAGCCCGTCGGCACCCCGGCGCCGCGGACCCTCGCCGACATCCTCCGCGCCCAGGCCCGCGCCACACCGTCCGCGCTCGCCCTGTCCGACGGGCACCGGCAGTGGACCTACGCCGAACTCGACGCCGAATCCGAGCGGTGGGCGCGGTCCCTGGCGGCGCGCGGTGCCCGCCCCGAGACCGTGGTCGCGATCGCCGTGCCCCGCGGCGCGCTGTGGACGGTGGCAGCGTGGGCCGTCGCGAAATCCGGCGCCGCCTGGATCGCGCTCGACCCCACCCACCCGCGTGAACGCCTCGACTGGATGATCGCCGACGCCGGCGCCCGGATCGGCCTGACCGTCCGCGCGCTGGCCGACACCCTCTCCGGCCACGTCGAGTGGCTCGCACTCGACGAAACCGACACCCGCGCAGCCGAACCCGTGCCCGCGCGGATCGACAACCCCGCCTACCTGATCTACACCTCCGGAACCACCGGCCGGCCCAAGGGTGTGTCGGTGCCGCATCGCGGTCTGGTCAACCTGCTCGCGTTGCTGCCGCGGGTGCTCGGCGACCACCCGGCGCCGCGGATCGCGCAGCTCGCCTCTCCGACGTTCGACACCTCGACGTTCGAACTGCTGGCCGCCCACGCGACCGGCGCGACGCTGATCGCCGCACCCGAATACTGCTACGCCGGAGACGAACTCGCGCGGTTCCTGGAACTCGAGGAGATCACCCACGTCGCGGTGACGCCCAGCGTCCTCGCGACCCTCGACGCGGCCGCCCTGAGTCCACGGACGGTGTGGTCGGCGGGCGAGACGCTTCCTCCCGAACTGGCCGAACGATGGTCCGGGCATCGACTGTTCAACGCCTACGGCCCCACCGAGGCCACCGTCCTCGCGACCGTCGCCGGGCCCCTGACCGGTGGCCCGGTGCGGATCGGTCCAGCTATGAACGGCGTCTTCGCGCTGGTTCTCGACGGCCGCCTGCGACCGGTGCCCGACGAGGTGGTCGGCGAGCTGTACCTCGGAGGCGCCGGCGTCACCCGCGGCTACCACGGGCGGCCCGGCCTGACCGCGGGCCGCTACGTCGCCGACCCGTTCCACCCCGGCCGCCGCCTGTACCGGACCGGAGACCTGGTGCGGCGCAAGGGCGACGGACAGTTCGAGTACCTCGGCCGCAGCGACGCGCAGGTGCAGGTGCGGGGCGTCCGCATCGAACCCGGCGAGGTGGACGCGACCGCGCTGCGCCATCCCGGCGTGCAGTCCTGCGCCACCGTCGCCCGCACCGCACCCGACGGCACCGCCATGCTCGCCACCTACGTCGTCGGCGACGACGCCCTGACCGGCGAGAGCGTCCGTCACCACCTCGCCGCGCGGCTGCCCCGGCACCTGGTGCCGTCCGCGGTCACCGTCCTGCCGCAGCTGCCGCTGCTGCCGTCCGGGAAGATCGACCGCGCCGCGCTCCCCGAACCGGACCGCAGCGCGGTCGGCGGCGTCACCGTCCCGCAGGGCGACCTCGAGATCGCCGTCGCCGCCGTGTACGGCGACCTGCTGGGCCTCACCGACATTCCCGCCGACGTCGGCTTCTTCGACCTCGGCGGCACCTCGATGGGAGCCGCCCGCGCCGCGGCCACACTGCGCACCCGCCTGAACCGGCACGTCGCCGTCGAGTGGGTGTTCACCGACCCGACCGTGCACCGGCTCGCCGCCCGCATCGCCGACACCGCGCCGCCCGCCGAATCACGAGTGCTGGACACCGTCGTCCCGCTCGGTGGCGGCGGGGACGGCGCGCCACTGTTCTGCGTGCACCCCGTCAGCGGTCTCTCCTGGGGCTACGCGCCGCTCGCCGACCACCTCGGCGGCCGGCCGCTGTACGGGCTGCAGGCGACCGGCGGCGGCGACCCGTCCGACACCCTCGCCGAGACCGCGGCCCGCTACATCGCCGCACTCAGGCGGGTGGCACCCGAGGGGCCGTACCACCTGCTGGGCTGGTCCGTCGGCGGCACCATCGCCCACGAGATGGCCGTGCAGCTGCAGGAAGCGGGCCACCGCGTCGCCACGCTCGCCCTCCTCGACACCCTGCTGCCGCAGCACCAGCCCGACGACCCGGGCCACCCCGACCTCGGCGCCTTCCTCGGCGAGCTCGGTGTCGGCGAACTGGGTGTCGGTGAACTCGGTGTCGGGGAGCTCGGTGTCGGGGAGCTCGGGATGCTCGGTGGCGCCACCGCACCCTCGGGTGGCACCGCCGTCGCCGTCGAGGTGACGCCCGAGCAGGCCGCGTCCGCACTGCGTGACGCGCACCCGCAGCTGCGGTTCGTCACCGCCGACCGCGTGCGGGACATCCTCGACCTCACCGACCGCCACCAGCGGTTCGCCCGCCAGAGACCGCGACGCTTCGACGGCGACGTCGACCTGTTCGTCGCCACCCACGACCTCGACCGGCACCCCGACCTACCGGACGCCTGGCGCCCGCACGTCGGTGGCCGCGTCCACACGCATCCGGTGGACACCACGCATTCCGCGATGGGGAAACCGGAGCACCTCGCAGTCGTCGCCACACTCCTCCGGGGAAGGGAGGCCCCGTCGGGGTGAAGGCGATTGTCCGGGCAGACGCACAGCTAACTAAGATGTGGCGGTCTGTTCGGGTTTCTTGGGCAACAAGTTCTGGGGGCACCGACCTACTGCGTGCCGATGGTCGATGGGAGACTCGATAGTGGAAGTACAAGATTACCTGCGCATCCTGCAGGCCCGATGGAAAATCGTCGCCGTCACCACGGTGGCCTGCGTCCTCGGCGCGCTCGCCGCGTCGCTGCTGACGACACCCACCTACCAGGCCGGGACCCGGCTGTTCGTCTCGACGTCCTCGGGAGCCTCGGTCAACGAGATCTACCAGGGCAACCTGTTCTCCCAGCAGCGCGTCACCTCGTACACGAAGCTGCTCACCGGAACAACGCTGGCGCAGCGGACGATCGACAAGCTCGACCTCACCGGTATCACGCCGGAGCAGCTGGCCGCGAAGGTCACCGCCACCTCCGCACCCGACACCGTCCTGATCGACACCAAGGTGCAGGACTCCTCGCCGGAACTGGCACGGGACATCGCCAACGCGCTGTCCGACGAATTCGTCGTCATGGCAAAGCAACTCGAGACGCCCGAGCGCGGTGGGGAGGCCGCGGCCCGGGTCGTCGTCGAACAGCACGCCGACACCCCGACCACGCCCGTCAGCCCGAAGACCAAGCGCAACCTCGCGCTGGGTCTGGCCGTCGGCCTGCTGCTCGGCGTCGCACTGGCGGTGCTGCGGGACCGGCTCGACAACACCGTCAAGGACCGCAAGATCATCGAAGAGGTCTCCGGCGTCGCGATGATCGGTGTCGTCCCCTTCGACAAGGACCGGCAGGACCACGCGGCGATCAGCTTCGCGGACACCAACTCCGGCAGCGCCGAGGCGTACCGCGAGCTGCGCACCAACCTGCAGTTCCTCGAGGTGGACAACCCGCCGCGCGTCATCGTCGTCACCAGTTCGCTGCCCGCCGAAGGCAAGACGACCACGGCCATCAACATCGCGCTCGTCCTCGCCGAGGCCGGCCGCAGCGTGTGCCTCGTCGAAGGCGACCTCCGCAAGCCGCGCGTGTCGAAGTACCTGAACATCCTCGGCTCCGTCGGCCTCAGCTCGGTGCTCGCCGGTCAGGCGCACCTCGACGACGTGCTGCAGGAGAGCCAGTTCCCCGGGCTGACCGTCCTCGCGTCCGGGCCGATCCCGCCGAACCCCAGCGAGCTGCTCGGCACCGCGACCGCGCAGAACGTCCTGAACGACCTGCGTGCCCGCTTCGACTACGTGATCATCGACGCCTCGCCGCTGCTGCCGGTCACCGACGCGACCGTGCTCACCGCGATGTCCGACGGTGCCCTCGTCATCGCCCGGCACGGGCAGACCAAGCGCGAACAGCTCACCCGGGCGGTCGGCAACCTGCACGCCGTCGGCGCCACCATCCTCGGCACCGTCATCACCATGTCGCCCGCCAACGGACGCGGCGTGTACGCGTACCGGTACTACTACGAGACCGACAAGACGATCCCGCAGCTGCAGAAGACCACTACCGCGGCCCTTTCCGGTCCGGCGACCGCCGCTCCGGTGGCGCTCGCCCCCGCGGCCGCGCAGAACGGGCAGTCGCAGAACGGTCACCTGCAGAACGGTCAGCCGCAGAACGGGTACCTGCAGAACGGTCGGCCGCAGAACGGGCAGGACAACCATCCGGAGCCCGCGGGCGGCGGCCACCGCGCCTGGGACTTCACCCAGCAACCGGCCGCGCCGCAGCCGGGATACGGCAGCCACCCCGAGCAGCGGCAGACCTACCCGCCGCAGCCGAATCCGGAACGGCCCTACGGCGACCAGCCCTACCGGGCGCCGTACCCGACCCCGACCGAACAGTGGCCTGCCCGGCAACAGCCGCCGCAGAACTGACGCAGGCGGTCACGACCGAGCCCCGGTGCCCCACGGCATCGGGGCTCTGTCGTCGGCGGGGGCTCTGTCGTCGGCGGGGGCCGGTGGTCAGCGGGGTTCGGTCGTCGGCGGGTGCTGCCGGCCCTCGCCGTCACCCCGCTCGTCGACCGGGTGCCCACTTCCGGAAGGAAATGGCCGACGCGATCCTCGGGCGCACACCCGCGCCCTCCGGGTCGTACATCGACCGCGCCCGCGTCGTGCCGTCGTCCCGCGAGTCCCACGACCCGAGCCGCGAACGCGCACCGTGGGACTACCTCGACGGGTTCGCCGCGACGCGACGTTCCTAGCCGCGCACCTGGTGCAGAACCGGGCCCAGCAGGTCCGCGACCTGCGTGCCCACCTCGAGGAACGTCTCGGCGTCCTGCCCGATCGGGTCGGCCACGTCCTCGGAGTCGGGCGACGTCAGTGCGGCCCGGGCCGCGGCGAGTTCGGCCACGGTGGTGGCACCCGACACCTGCGACAGGCGGGCCGCCTCCCGCAGCGTGAACGTCCTCTTCATCTGCGCCGGCGCCAGCGTCAGCACCTTCTCTCGCTGCGTCGCGGTCATCGTCAGGATCAGGTCTGCGCCCATCGCGATCTCCGGCGTCAGGCGTCGCGCAGTGAACCCGGCCGGATCGCCGCCGAGACTCTCGAGCACCATCGCCGCCGTCGGCTCCATCGGATACCCGACCATCGCCCGCGTGCCCGCACTCTCCGCCGTCAGCCCCGGCAACCCGAACTCCTCCGCGAAGGCCACGGCGAGTCGCTCGGCCGTGGGGGAGCGGCAGATGTTTCCGGTACAGACGAAGAGCAGGTGCATGGGAGAAGCCTAGTGGGTCACGGGCCGCTCGGCCGGGTAGCGTCCGTTGCGCCACGCCGGTGACGCCGGCGCCGTCTCACCTGTCGAGATGATTTGTGCCGCACCGTGTTCGGCTCGGTGTGTGTCACCACACCGACAGCAGAGCCCAGCCGACACCGAACACCGTCACCAGCGACACCAGGGTGAGCGGAACACCGAAGCGCAGGAACGTCGCCGACGAGTACCCGCCCGGACGCATCACCATCAGATTCGACTGATGGCTGTACGGATTGAGGAACGTGAACGAGATGCACGTCCCGATCAGCGTCAGCAGCAGCACCGGATTCAGCCCCGTCTCCGCGGCGATCGACAGGGCCACCGGCGTCAGGATCGCCGCGGCGGCCGCATTGGTGACCACGTTCGTCAGCAGCGTCGTCGCCACGGCGATCACCAGCACCACGAGGGCCGTGTTGCCGCTCGACAGGGTCAGGACGGCGTCCGAGATGTAGTAGCCGAGACCGCTCTGCACGACGATCGTCCCCAGGCCGATCGACCCGGCGATGATCGCCAGGATGTTCCAGTTGAGGGCGCGCACCGCGGACCGCGGCGTCAGGATACCGGTGAGGACCATCAGCGCGGCCCCCGCGACGGCGCTCAGCTCGACCGGCGCCAGGCCCAACGATCCGGAGACGATCACCGCGGCGAGAATCGTCAACGCGATCCACGTCTTCCTCGTCTGCGGGGACGTGCCCGGCAGCCGCTGCCACAGGCTCACCAACGGATGGTCGGCGAGGACATCCGCGGACGCCGCGGCGACCAGGCACAGCGCACCCGGTTCGGCGGGCGCCTCCCGGAGCAGTCGGGTGGTCTGCGCGGCGATCACCGTGATGTCCTCGTCCTCCTCCAAATCGCGGACCGTGGTCTGCTGCTCGTTCGTGGCGATCGCGACCAGGTACAGGTGCTGCGGATCGAGCCCGAATCCGGGGCTCGCCCAGAGCATCCGGACGCCTGCCTCCGTGGTCCGGTAGACGAGGACGTCGCCGACCTCCAACACCGCATCCGGGTCGACGGGCTTGCCCCACCGCCGGATCTCCAGCAACTCGAACTCCGCCGTCGTGTGGATGCCGAGCCCGGCCGCGGTGCGGCCGACGGCGGTGGCGCGGGACGAGATCGGGATCTCCGCCCGCCACGACAGATCGCGCTCGGCGACCTCCGGTGTGCCGTGCAACATCAACGGTGACGTCACCAACAGCACCACCCAGCCGACCAGCGCCACCGGCACCGCGATCGGCACGAACGAGAACATCGACACCTGCACACCCGCCGTCGCGGCGATCCCCGCAATGAGCAGGTTCGAACTCGTGCCGATCAGCGTCGCCGACCCTGCCAGCGTGGTCGCGTGCGCAATCGGCAACAGGACACCCCGCGCCGGAACCCCCGACCGCTGCTGCAACTCCTTCGTCGCCGGAATCAGCATCGCCACGATCGGCGTCGTGTTGATCAACGCGGACATCAGCCCCACCGGTGGAATCAGACGGCTCAGCGTCTGCGTCGGAGTCCGCACCCCCGCCAGCAACCGATGCGTCACCCGGGACACCACACCCGTCCGCAGCACCCCCTTCGCGATCACCAGCATCGCTGCCACCGTGATGACACCACCGTTGCTCAACCCCGCGAAAAGCTCCGCCGGCGTGGCGATCCCGACAAACCCCGCCACCACCAACGCACACGTCAACGCCAAGACCGCCGGCATCCGCCCCGTCGTCATCACGGCCAGGGTGACGATGACGATGATCGCCGCGACAAGTGCCATGCAGGCAATGCTCTCAGTCCCGTGGGCCGTCGGCGCGGTGAGTCGGGAGATGTGCTCGAATCGGCTCCACCACCGGTTGAGAGGTGCCGTCAGAGGGGTGCTGGTGGGGTTGTTGTTCGGGTCCGTGCTGTTGTTCGGTCCGTGCCTCGGGCCACCTGCTCGGCGCGAGGCAGGCCGGGCGACCGCCGCTTCGGGGCTGGCGGCACTGTTCCGGCTGGTAGGCCCTGTTTCCGGGGGTCGGATGACGCGATATCCCGAAACCTGTCGGGGGGGTCGCCGTATGGTTCGAACATGCTTTCGAATGGTGGGGTTGAGGGCGGCGGTGGCCAGGTGGACATGCACCTGGCCGCCCTCGACGCTGCCGTCTAGGGCCTGCTCGCGGTGGGGTTGACGGGGTTGTCCGGCGACGATGTGGTCGAGGTGGTGCAGCGGGTGCAGACGTCGCTGCGCAAGGCGACCGCGGTCGGGGACCGACTGGTTGTCGAGGCCGTTGAACGGTCGTTGCCGGGGAGCGTGGGGTGCCGGTCGATCACCCAGTTCCTGGTCCAGACGCAACGGATCTCCGGTGGTGACGCCGCGGCGCGGGTGAAACGGGCCCGGAAGACCGGGATCTGGCACACCGTCTCCGGGGAGTCGATGGATCCGACGCTGCCGGAGACCGCGGCCGCGGTGTGGGCCGGGGCGATCGGAGCCCCGTGCAGCAGGTGGAGGAGGCGACCGGGGTGGTGACCACCGCGTCCGGGGGCATCGTGCCGATCTCCGATGCACTGCGGATGGCCGAACACGCGTATCCGGTGCTGGCGCTGTTGGATCATCGTGGCCGGCCGTTGCATCTGGGTCGGGCGAAACGGACCGCGTCGCCCGATCGGCGCCTGGCGTTGACCGCGGCGTCGGGAGGCTGCACCCGGCCGGGCTGTGATGCGCCGGCGTCGATGACCGCGGTGCACCACGTTCGGGCGTGGAAGGCCGGGGGCCGCACCGACATCGACAACGAGGACCTCGCGTGCGATGCCTGTCATGCCCTGGTCCACGACGGTCCGGGTGGCTGGCAGACCCGGGTGGCGCCCGACGGCAGCGACCACCCCGGCCGGACGCAGTGGATCGCGCCGAGACACATCGAACCGGAGCAGACACCGAGGGTCAACCACCGGCATCGCATCGCCGAGATCCTCACCGCTGTCGGCGGCGTGGCCGGTTACGTGAGGTCGGCGAGGGACAGACGCGGCGACGGTGACCGGGGTGGTGACGGTGCGCCGTGGCGACTGGTCGGCCAATGGTCGCACCTCATCGAACGCCGAGACGGTCAAACCTTCCTGGTGTACGGATCAGCGGACGCGTGAGAGCGCGACTGCTGTTGGTGCAGAATCGGATTGACCGTTCTCGACGTCGTGGATTGGTGAGGGTGATGCACCGGACCGTGTCAGCGCTCCGCCTCGTCGTCGGCGGCGAGCCCACCTCCGAAGAGCGTCGAACCCCAGAAGGCGTCGCCCTCGACACCGGGCGGCACGGCGAACACGGCGGAGCCCACGTGCTTGATGTACTCGTTCATCGCGTCGTTGCGTGCCAGTTTCTGCTGCATCGGCACGAACTGTTCGAGCGGGTTGCGGCAGTAGGCGATGAAGAACAGGCCTGCGTCGAGGTGGCCGAATCCGTCCGAGCCGTCGGTGAAGTTGTAGCCGCGGCGCAGGATCTCGATGCCGCCGAGTTCCTCCTTCGACGCCAGGCGCACATGCGCCGCGACGTCGACGAGCGGCCCGTCGGGTCCCTTCGAATCGAGGTCCAGTTCGTCGAACTCGTCCTCCTGGCCGAGGGGTGCGCCGCTGCCCTTGCTGCGTCCGATCACCCGTTCCTGCTCGTGCAGCACGGTGCGGTCCCACGACTCGATGAGCATGCGGATGCGGCGAGTCACCAGATACGATCCGCCGCCCATCCATTCCTGGTCGTCCGATCGGTCCACCCAGACGAACCGGTCGACGGCAGCGTCGTCCTCGGCCTTGATGTTGCGGGTTCCGTCCTTGAAGCCGAACAGGTTTCGTGGCGTCGTCTGGGTGGTCGAGGTCGACGAGGTCCGCCCGAACCCGAGCTGCGACCAGCGGACGGCGACGGTGCCGAACCCGACCCGCGCCAGGTTGCGCACCGCGTGCACCGCCACCTGCGGGTCGGTGGCGCACGCCTGGATGCAGATGTCGCCGCCGCTGCGGGCCGGTTCGAGGGCGTCGCCGGTGAACTTCGGCAGTTCCACCAGGGCGGCCGGTCGCATGCCGGCGATGCCGAACCGGTCGACCCCGTCCTTCTCGAACAGCGTCGGGCCGAACCCGATCGTCAGCGTCAACTGGCAGGCGGCCAGGTCGAGGGCCTCCCCGGTGTCGGTTGGGGGGTTGTACTGCCCCGCGCCCAGCGCGCCGTCCGGGGCGGCCTGTTCACCGGCCGTCATCCGCGAAGCCATCGCGGTCCAGGTCTTCAGCAGCGCGACCAGCTCGTCGCGCGAGTCGGTGATCACGTCGAACGCGACGAAATGCATCCGGTCCTGCGCGGGCGTGACGATGCCCGCCTGGTGGACGCCGTGGAAGTCGACGACCGTCGTGTCCGCGTAGGTGGTGGCCTCCGGGGTCGTGAGACGCCCGACGGCGACACCGGCGCCGGCGGCGACCACGCCGACGCCGACCGTCCCGAACAGTGCGCGACGCGAGAGCTTCCCGCTGCGGGCGGTAGGGCTACTGTCCGGCGACGACACCCTGCACCTGGCTCACTTCGGCGGACAGCGCGTCGATCTTCTGCGACAGTTCCTGCCGCTGCTGTTCGGTCACCGTGTCGTAGGAGACGTAGCCGTCGCCGACGCGGTACTGGGCGAGGGCGGCGTCGAGGTCGGCGAAACGCTGGTCGATCCGCTGACCCAGCTCCGGGTTGCGTTCGTCGATGATCGGGCGGAGCGCGGCGATGGCGGCCTGCGACCCGTCGACGTTGGCCTGGAAGTCGTACAGGTCGGTGTGGCTGAAGATGTCCTCCTCACCGGTGATCTTCGTCCGCGAGATCTCGTCGAGGAGCGTCTGCGCACCGCCCGCCACTTGGATCGGATCGACGACGAAGTCCTCGGCGGCGATGCCGTCGGCCAGTTCCTGCAGGTCCGCGATCAGCTGGTCGGCCATCGCGTTGGTGTCGGGCTGTGGGCCGGTGACCCACAGGTCCTTCTCCAGGCGGTGGAAGCCCGTCCACGTCTGGCCGGGTTCGACGTCGACCTCACGCAGGTCGAGACGCGGATCGAGGTCGTCGGGGAACGACTCGGCGATCGGCTCGATGCGTTCGTAGTAGGTGCGGGTGGTCGGGAACTGGGCCTTCGCGGCGGCGATGTCGCCGGCCTTGATCGCGGCGACGAAGTTCGCGGCCGTCTCCTGCAGCGCCGTGACCTGGCTGGTGACGTACCGCTTGTACCCGTCGGCGGCCTCGGCGAGCTGACCGGACTCGTCGGTCGCGGTCTGCGCTTCGCCGGTGACGGTGAACTCGGCGCGGATGCCGTCGCCGACCATGCCGGGCTTGCAGGCGGTGTGGTAGGTGCCGGGCTCCGGGATGCTGACGATGAGCTGTCGGGTCAGGCCGGGACCGACGTTCTCGACCTCACCCATCACGCGATCGCCGGCGCCGTAGACGTAGAACTCGGTGACCTTCGACCCGTTGTTCGTGATCTCGAAGGTGGTGTTGCCGGTCTCGGCGGTGTTCGATGCGATGTCGCAGGTGGTGTCGGTCGCGGTGACGGCGATCGCGTCGGAGGTGGGATCGGACTTCGATGTACACGCGGCGAGGGCGAGCGGCGCCAACGCCACCAGGGCGAGGACGGGAGTGGATCGACGCACGGAACGGGCCTTTCGGTTGTGCGGGAGCGGCGTCACGCGGGTGGGCGGACTACGTGGGTAGGTCGGACGCGTCCGACGGGGCGGGTGTCGCGCGGGCCGGCCCGGGGGAGGTGACCGGGCGGAGGAACAGGGGCAGGACGATCGCGACATAGGCGACCCACGCGACGACCTGGAGGACCGTCGGATCGGGGCGGAAGTTGAAGATGCCCTGCAGCACGGTGCCGTACCAGCTGGACGTGTCGAACCAGGACGACGCGTCGAACGCCAGGTTCGACCCGCCGGGGAGAATCCCCGCGATCTGCAGGGCACGCACCCCGTACGACAGGATCCCGGCGGCGACGATCACGAGGAACACGCCGGTGTACTTGAAGAACGCCGCGAAATCGATTCGGACGGCACCGAAGTACAGCAGGACGGTGAGCACTGCGGCGACCGCGATGCCGATCAGCAGACCGATCAGTGGCCAGATGCTGTCGCCGGCGTTCTCCGCGTATCCGACGAGCAGCAGGGCGGTCTCGACGCCCTCGCGGCCGACCGCGAAGAACGCTATGGCGGTGACGGCGAGAGGTCCGACGGCCAGCGCCCGGCCGAGGCTGTTCTTGAGGTGACCGGAGATCGACGCGGCGGCGGTCCGCATCCACAGCACCATCGCGGTGACGATCGCGACGGCGACGAGAGAGGCTATACCGCTGATCAATTCGGCGGCGGTGCCGGTGACGGTGGAGGTGCCGAAGTGGATGCCGGCGAAGATGGCGGCCACCATGGCGACGGCGGCGCCGACGCCGAGCCACACCCATTTCAGCGCGTCCCGGCGATCCGACTTGACCAGGAACGCAACGAGGATCATCACGACGATCCCGGTTTCGAGGCCTTCGCGCAGGCCGATCAGGCCGCTGCCGAACAGCTGCGTTGCGATTCCCGGTGCGGTGGCCTCGGTGGCGGTACGAAACTCCGTGGCGAGAGCGAGCACGGCCAACCTCGATTCCACATGAACGCGCCCGGCCGAGTCAGGCTAGGCGAACCTAATTGCATCGTGCTCAAAGATAGCACCGGGCACAAGCCCCCTCTCGACCGCCTGCGGATGACTGAAATGCCCGAATCGCCTATCTACCTTCGGATTTGATTCGGATCGGGTGCGGTCGCGTCACCCGCAGGCGCTGCGGATTCCACGGAAGCCGGCGGAAGACACGGCAATCCCCGGGCCGACACGGTAATCCCGGTCAACACGGTCACCCGGATTCGAATCCGACGACGTGGGCGAGATTCGCAGGCAGTTCGACCGTGCACAGTCCGCGCAGCGCGTACACCCGCGCGCGGCGGGTGACCGTAACGCGCGCACCGGGAATGACGCCCGCGTCGATCAGCATTGCGATCAGCTTCGGATCGGATTGCGCCTGTTCGGAAATGCACCGGACGGTTCCGGTCGCGGGCGACCCGCAGGCGGCGAGGTCGGCGAGTCGCACTGCGGCGGTGGGGGCTTCGGTCGTGACGCCGAACTCGGCGAGCCCCGGGATCGGGTTCCCCCACGGCGACGTCACCGGCCCGTCGAGGATGTCGACGATGCGGCGTTCGACCGCCTCGCTCATCACGTGCTGGAGACGGCAGGCCTCGACGTGGGCGAGGGTGGCAGGCATCTCGACGACCTCGGTGAGGAGGCGTTCGGCGAGCCGGTGCTTGCGGGTCACCTGCACGGCGCGGGCGAGTCCCCGCTCGGTGAGCTCGACGGTGCGGTCGGTGGTGATCGAGACCAGTCCCGACTGCTTGAGGCGTCCGACCGTTTGGCACACCGTCCCACTGGTCTGGTGCAGACGCCCGACCAGCCGGGTCTGGCGTGCCGGGACGCCGTCCTCCCGCAGGTCGTAGAGGGTGCGCAGGTACATCTCGGTGGTGTTGACGAGGTCCTTCACGGGACGGGACACCGCTTTCGGCTGGGAACGGGAATAGTGGTGGCGTGCGAGTACTGGTGGTGGACGACGACCGCAACGTGGCGGAGACGGTGCGGCGGATGCTGGTCGCCGAGGGCTGGGTCGTCGACGTCGTCCACGACGGCCGCACCGGACTCGAGAAGGCGAGCACCGAGCACTTCGACGTCGTGGTGCTCGACATCCTGATGCCGGGACTCAACGGGTACGAGGTGGTGCGGCAACTGCGGCGCGGGGGAGTGTGGACGCCGGTGCTGATGCTGACCGCGAAGGACGGGGAGTACGACCAGGCCGACGCCTTCGACTTCGGGGCCGACGACTACCTGACGAAGCCGTTCTCGTTCGTGGTGCTGATCGCCCGGCTGCGGGCGCTGGTGCGTCGCGGCGCGCCGGCTCGCCCCGTCGTGCTGACCGCCGGGTCGCTGACCGTCGATCCCACCGCCCACACCGCCACCCGAGGGGGAGCCGAACTGACCTTGACCCCAAGGGAATTCGCGATGCTCGAATTCCTGATGCGGCGCAAGGGCGAGGTGGTCACGAAGGCGGAGATCCTGCGTTCGGTGTGGGACGTCAACTACCGCGGCGACGAGAACGTCGTGGAGGTGTACGTCAGCTACCTGCGCAGGCGGATCGACACGCCGTTCGGGTGCAAGGCGATCGAAACGATCCGTGGCGTCGGGTATCGGCTGGCCGCCGACGGCGGTGGCTAGTCCCACGTCCGCACCGGAAGTGTGAAACCGACGGTGACGCCGTCACCCGCCGCGCCGGTGACGCCGCCGCCCGGACCTGCCGCGTCGGTGATGACCATCCGCCCGTGGTGGGCGCGCACGATCTCGTCGACGATCGCCAACCCGAGACCCGACCCGCCGCTGTCGCGGTCGCGGGCCGAGTCGAGGCGGACGAAACGTTCCAGCACCCGGGTGCGGTCGGCGTCCGGGATGCCGGGGCCGTTGTCGCTCACCGTCACCGTCACGGTGCCCGCGCCGGCTGTGTCCCCGCCGGACGGCCGGTCGACGCGCATCCCGAAGTGGAGGCGGTCGCGGGTGTGGCGGACCGCGTTGTCGGCGATGTTGCGCAACGCGCGGGCCAGTTTCTCGCCGTCGCCGCGGACCCGGACCGCGGCGATGTCGGCGGTGACGGTGTGACCGAGCGCCTCGAGTCGGGTGATCTCGGCGCTGACGATCTCGTCGAGGTCCACCTCCGCCAGCCGCAGCGGCACCCCGTTCTCGTCGGCGCGGGCCAGGAACAGCAGATCCGCTACCATCCCCTGCAGCCGCTGGGCCTCGGGCATCATCACCGTGTCGACGGTCTCGGGGTCGATGGGCTGCCGGGTGGCGCTCGCCAGGTCGAGCAGGCCGACGAGCGTGGTGAGGGGACTGTTCAGTTCGTGGGACGCGTCGCCGACGAACCGCATCTGCTCGGTTCGGGCGGCGTCGATGCGGTCGAGCATCGCGTTCATCGTGACGGCGAGGGTGGCGATCTCGTCGCCCGTGTCGGGCACCGGGACGCGCTGGCCCGCGGCGCCACCGGAGATGTCGTCGACCTGCCTGCGGATGTCGTCGACGGGTCGCAGCGTGCGAGTGACGAACCAGTAGCTCAGCAGCGCCGTCCCGAGCACGGCGATCGGGATCACCGCGGCCGACAGGGCGCCGAAGAAGCGGACGCGGGCGTAGAGGCGTCCTTCGTTCGTGCCGACCTCCACCGTCACCGGACCGGCGTCCGGGGTGACCACGCCGACCAGCGTCGTGCGGAACTCGGGGCCGTCCGGGCCGAAGGACAGATCGCCGGCTCGCTGTTCCTCACCGGGCTGCAGTCCCTCGCTGAGCGGCCCGTTCGGGTAGCGCTGCCCGCTGGCCACGACGTTTCCGTCGGCGTCGACGACCTGCACGATGTCGACGTGCCGGCCGAAAGCCATCAGCGACTCGTCGAGCGCGCCGACACCGTCGGTTTCCGCGACCGTCGCGATCTGCCTGGCCCGCGCCGTCGTCGCGAGGTCGGCGGAGTACCCCGTCGACCGGTACAGGGCGACGAGCACGATCCCCGCCGCGACGGTCAGCGTCAGTGCCACCAGTGCGGTCGCCAACAGCGTCAGGCGCACGCGAACCGGCCGGACCCGGCGCCGGGCCCGGCTCGTCCAGGCGGGCAGTCGGGGTCGCACGAACCCGACACTAACCGCGCTGGACGGGCCCACGGCAGCGCTACTCAGCGTCCACTAAGTATTCCGGGACCCGGGCCGCCCGGTCTCATACGCGAGGCTGTCGGGAGCGGTTTCGCGACGCGTGACACGATTGACCGCATGAGTACCGGAACTCTTGTGCTGCTCCGCCACGGCGAGAGCGAATGGAACGCATTGAACCTGTTCACGGGGTGGGTCGACGTCCCGCTCACGGACAAGGGCATCGCCGAGGGCAAGCGCGCCGGCCAGCTGCTCAAGGAGCACGACCTGCTGCCCGACGTCCTGTACACCTCGCTGCTGCGCCGCGCGATCAGCACGGCCAACATCGCCCTCGACGCCGCCGACCGGCACTGGATCCCGGTGGTGCGCGACTGGCGGCTCAACGAGCGGCACTACGGCGCGCTGCAGGGCAAGAACAAGGCGCAGACCAAGGCGGAGTACGGCGACGAGCAGTTCATGCTGTGGCGTCGCAGCTACGACACGCCGCCGCCGCCGATCGAGGCGGGCAGCGAGTACAGCCAGGACGGCGACGCCCGGTACGCCGACATCGGTGAGGTCCCGCTGACCGAGTGCCTGCTCGACGTCGTCAAGCGGCTCATCCCGTACTGGGAGGACACCATCTCGCAGGAGCTCCTCGCGGGCCGCAACGTGCTGGTCGCCGCGCACGGCAACTCGCTGCGCGCGCTGGTCAAGCACCTCGACGGGATCTCCGACGAGGACATCGCCGGCCTGAACATCCCCACCGGCATCCCGCTGCGCTACGACCTGGACGAGAACCTCAAGCCGTTGAACCCGGGCGGTACGTACCTCGATCCGGAGGCTGCCGCGGCCGGTGCGGCGGCGGTCGCGAACCAGGGCGCCAAATAGGTTTCCGGTGCTCACGACCCGGGTTCCGCGCGTACGAGCGTGGACCCGGGTCGAACAGAAGGTGAACAACCGGCAAACGGCTCGCCGCAGGCTCGTGACGTGCGGTGAAATGGCCGCACCCGGCCCCGGCGGGCGATTTCACCGCCGTACGATTTGCTTGTGACTGTTGTTCAGGTCGTAGTCGTGGCCGTCGTCGCGGCGCTGGTCGGCTACCTGATCGGCGCGGTGGTGGTTCCCCGGCTCAAGGCCCGCCACACCCGCCGCGAAGCCGAACAGGGCGGACTGACGATGTCCCAGGTCCTCGACCTGATCGTGCTCGCCAGCCAGAGCGGCATCGCCGTCGTCGACCGCTTCCACGACGTGGTCCTGTTCAACCCCCGCGCCGAAGAACTCGGCCTCGTGGACAACCGCACCATCGACGACCGCGCCTGGCAGGCCGTGCTCACCGTCCTCGAGACCGGGGCGCCCGTCGAGGTGGACCTCAGCGCCAAGAACCCCGTCCGGGGTCGCGCGAAGATCGCGGTCCGCGGCCTCGCCCAGCTACTCAGCGATCAGGACCGGCGATTCGTGGTGGTGTTCGCCGACGACGACTCCGAGGTGGCGCGGATGGAGGCCACCCGGCGCGACTTCGTCGCCAACGTCAGCCACGAACTCAAGACGCCGGTCGGCGCGATGAGCCTGCTCGCGGAGGCGCTCCTCGAATCCGCCGACGACCCGGAGTCGGTGCGGCACTTCGGCGAACGCGTGCTGTCGGAGTCGCGTCGGCTCGGCAACATGGTCGGCGAACTGATCGCGCTGTCGCGGCTGCAGGGCGCCGAGAAGCTGCCCGACCTCGAACCGGTCGCCGTCGACGAGGTGATCGACGAGGCGATCCGGCGCAGCACCCTCACCGCCGAGAACGCGGGGATCACCGTCACCACCGACAAACCGAGCGGACTCGAGGTCCTCGGTGACCGTGCCCTTCTCGTGACCGCGCTGTCGAACCTCGTCCAGAACGCGATCGCGTACTCGCCGAAGGGTGCGCCGGTGTCGGTGAGCCGGGCGCTGCGTGGCGGCGACGTCGCGATCGCCGTCACCGACCGGGGGATCGGCATCGCGAAGGAGGATCAGGAGCGGGTGTTCGAACGATTCTTCCGCGTCGACAAGGCCCGCTCCCGGTCCACCGGCGGCACCGGTCTGGGCCTGGCCATCGCGAAACACGTCGCCGCCAACCACAACGGCGCCATCACCCTGTGGAGCAAGCTCGGCACGGGATCGACGTTCACACTCGTCGTGCCCGCGCACCGCGAGGAGGCGGACGAGCCCGTCGACCCACCCGCGCCCGGCAGGCTGCCGGGCCAATCGCCTGCATCCGAGACGATCCTGTCCACCATCCACCCACAGCGACCGCATCCGGTCGCGACCAATTTGGAGGCCAACCGGTGACGAATGTGCTGATCGTGGAGGACGAGGAGTCGCTGGCCGACCCGCTCGCCTTCCTGCTCCGACGGGAAGGGTTCGAGGCCACCGTCGTCGGGGACGGGCCGAGCGCCCTCGCCGAATTCGATCGCGCTGGTGCCGACATCGTCCTGCTCGACGTGATGCTGCCCGGCATGAGCGGCACCGACGTCTGCAAGCAGCTGCGGGCGCGGTCGAGCGTGCCGGTGATCATGGTGACGGCCCGCGACAGCGAGATCGACAAGGTCGTGGGGCTCGAGCTCGGCGCCGACGACTACGTGACCAAGCCGTACTCGGCGCGCGAACTGATCGCCCGGATCCGCGCCGTGCTCCGCCGCGGGGCGGACCCCGCGGACACGGAGGCGTCGTTCTCCGACGGTGTCCTCGAGGCGGGGCCGGTGCGGATGGACGTCGAGCGGCACACCGTGCAGGTCCGCGGCCAGGGGGTCACGCTGCCGCTCAAGGAGTTCGACCTGCTCGAGTACCTGCTGCGCAACTCCGGCCGGGTGCTGACCCGCGGGCAGCTCATCGACCGGGTGTGGGGCGCGGACTACGTCGGCGACACCAAGACCCTCGACGTCCACGTCAAGCGGCTGCGGTCGAAGATCGAGACCGACCCGTCGAAGCCGGAACACCTCGTCACCGTCCGCGGGCTCGGCTACAAGTTGGAGGGCTAGCGCCCCGTGGTGCACTTACGGACGGTCCGACGTCCGAAAGTGCACCACTGGGCTACGCCCATTCGGTGCGTGCGGCGGCCTTCGCCTCCCGGGCGGCGGTCGTCGCCGGATGCACCGCGATCAGCCCCAGACCCGCCCGGCGGCGGCAGTGGCCCACCAGTTCCTCGTACGCGGGTTTGCCGAGCAGCTCGGTCAGCTCCGGCCCGTACGACTGCCACACCGGCCGGGTGCCGACGTGCGCGTCCGGCGATCCGGAGCAGTACCAGTGCAGGTCCGCGCCGCCCTCACCCCACCCGCGCCGGTCGTACTCGGTGATGGTGGTCTTGAGGATCTGCTCGCCGTCCGGACGCTCGACCCACTCCTGGGTGCGGCGGATCGGCAGCTGCCAGCACACGTCCGGCTTCACCTCGAGCGGTTCGATGCCCTCGCGCATCGCCATGATGTGGAACGCGCACCCGATGCCGCCCTCGAAGCCCGGACGGTTCAGGAAGATGCACGCCCCCTTGTAGCGGCGCGTCCGCAGCGCCGGCTCGTCGTCGAGGTCGTCCTCCTCGACGTACCCCTTCTTGCCGAGACCCTTGTCCATGAACTGCCAGTCCGCGGGAGTGAGCATGCTCACGCAACGGTCCAGCTTCTCGCGATCGTCGTCGTCGGACAGGAACGCGCCGTGCGAGCAGCACCCGTCGTCGGGCCTGCCCTCGACGGTCCCCTGGCACGCCGGGGTGCCGAACACGCAGGTCCAGCGCGAAAGCAGCCAGGTCAGGTCCGCGGCGATGACATGTTCGGGGTTCGCGGGATCGACGAACTCGATCCACTCGCGGGGAAAGTCGAGACCCACCTCCGGGGTGGGTGTCATCTTCGCGAACTGCGGCGCGCTACCTGCTGTCACAGTGCCCGACGGTAGACCCAGTACCGTGGTCCCGTGCGGTTAGGGGTACTCGACGTCGGAAGCAACACCGTCCACCTTCTCGTGGTGGATGCGCACAGGGGTGCGCATCCCACACCGATGAGTTCGACGAAGGCCACGCTGCGGCTCGCGGAGAACACGGACGACAACGGCGACATTACCGTCGCGGGCGCCGATCGGCTGATCGCGGCCGTCGACGACTTCGCGTCGATCGCGTCCACGTCCGGCTGCGGTGAGCTGATGGCGTTCGCGACCTCAGCGGTACGCGACGCCAAGAACTCCGAGGACGTGCTGGCCCGCGTCCGCGCCGAGACCGGCGTGAACCTCGAGGTGCTCTCCGGGGTCGACGAGGCCCGGCTGACCTTCCTCGCCGTGCGCCGCTGGTACGGCTGGAGCGCCGGCCGCATCATGAACTTCGACATCGGCGGCGGATCCCTCGAGGTCAGCACCGGCGCCGACGAGGACCCCGATGTCGCGTTCTCGCTGCAACTCGGCGCGGGCCGGCTGACGCGGGACTGGCTGCTCGCCGACCCGCCCGGCAAACGCCGCGTCGCCGTGCTGCGGGACTGGCTGGACGCCGAACTGGTGGAACCGGCGAAGGCGTTGCGCGCCGCCGGCGCCCCCGACCGCGTGGTGGGCACCTCGAAGACGTTCCGGTCGCTCGCCCGACTCACCGGCGCCGCGCCCTCCGCCGCAGGGCCCCGCGTCAGGAGGACACTGACAGCAAGCGGTGTGCGTCAGCTGATCGCGTTCATCTCCCGGATGACGTCGGCGGACCGCGCCGAACTGGAGGGCGTGAGCGCGGACCGGTCGCAGCAGATCGTGGCCGGTGCGTTGATTGCGGAGGCGACGATGCGGGCACTGTCCGTCGAAGAAATGGAAATCTGCCCCTGGGCGCTGCGCGAAGGCCTTATCCTGCGCAAACTGGACACCGACATGGGCGGCGAACTGGTGGTGGCGCGATGAGCGACGAAACCGAGAACACCGGACAGATCTCCGTCGCCGAGCTGCTCGCCCGCAACGGCCAGCAGGTCGAATCCCGCGGAGGTCGACGCAGGCGCGGCAACGCCGGCGGCATCAGCGTCGCCGAACTGACCGGCGAATTCCCCGCCGTGTCGGGGACGGGCGGCGGCACCGCGCCCGTCCGCAACCGCCGGGCCGCACCCGACCCCGACGAGGAAGCCACCCCCGCACCCCAGCCCGCGGCGACGAACGCGGCTCCCGCTGGAGCGCCCGCGGCTGCCGCTGGGGTGCCCGCGGCTGCCGCTGGGGCGCCCGTAGCGCCGAAGCCCGAGGCCGGCGCGTCCGCCCCGGCGAAACCCGACGTGGCCCCGAAGCCGGTGACCGCCTCGACACCCGGGACTGCGCCGACACCCGGGACTGCGCCGACACCCGGGACTGCCTCGACACCCGGGACTGCCTCGACACCCGGGACTGCGCCGAAGGCCGGGACTGCCCCGAAGGCCGGGACTGCCCCGAAGGCCGGGACTGCCCCGAAGGCCGGGACTGCGCCGAATGCCGGGACTGCCCCGAAGACCGACGCGGCCCCGAAGACTGCGGCTGCGGCGTCCGCGCCGGGGAAGTCCGACACCTCGGTTCCCGAGCCCACCCAGGCCATTCCCGCGCTGCGGCGGGCCGTGTTCGCGAAGGTCGACGCGGATCGCAAGGCTGCCGCCGAACGCTCCGCGGACGGATCGACGTCGAAGGCCGCCGGCCCGGTGACCCCGGCCGCGCCCGAGTCGCCGGCCGAGAAGACCGCGGTCGTCGCGAAGCCGGCGCCGGTGCCGTTCCCCAGGAAGGTCGAGCCGCAGGCGAAGACCACGAAGACGAAGGACGCCGAGCCGCCCGCGACGCAGCCGTCGCCCGCGGCGAAGCCCGGCGGGGTAACAGCGGCCAAGTCGGCGTACTCGGGTACACCCGATGTCCGCGAGCCGGCGCTGCTGTCGGGGTCCAGCCTCGAGGCGGACCTGATGCGGCAGGCCCGCAGCGCCCGCACCGAAACGCTGGACGAGGCGCGCGCACAGGTGCACACCACCGGTGAGCTGCCGCGTGCCGTCGTGGCGTCCGGCGACGCGTCCCCGTCCGCCGCGAAAACCGACGAGTCCGCCGAGGCCGACGTCGACACCTCCGAGGAGGTGCCCGCGAGGAGCGCGATCCGGCAGTGGGCGGTGCTGGCCGGACAGGCCGTCGTCGCGGTCGTCGCCGGGGCGCTGCTGTTCAAGGGCTTCGAGAAGTTGTGGGAGTCGCTGCCGTGGGTGGCGCTGGTGCTGGCGGTGCTGGTGATCGCCGGGCTGGTCGCGGTGGTCCGGATCCTGCGTCAGACCGAGGACCTGCTGAGCCTGCTCATCGCCGTGATCGTCGGCGTGTTCGTCACCATCGGCCCACTCGTGTTCGTCCTCGGCTCGAGCTGACGCCGTGAGCGTCGAGGGCTCCCCGGAAGTCGGGACCGCACGCGCCGGCCGGATCCTGGTCGGATTGTCGACTGCGTCGGTGTACCCGCAGAACACCGAGGCCGCCTTCGAGTTCGCCGCGGACCTCGGATACGACGGCGTCGAGTTGATGGTCTGGGCCGAGGGCGTCAGCCAGGACATCGCCGCGGTGCGGCGTCTGGTCCGCAAGTACTCGGTGCCCGTCATCTCGCTGCACGCACCGTGCCTGCTGATCTCGCAGCGGGTCTGGGGCGCCGACCCCGTCGCCAAGCTCGCCCGGTCGGTGGGTGCCGCGGAGTCGCTGGGCGCGCCGACCGTCGTGGTGCATCCGCCGTTCCGCTGGCAGAGGCGTTACGCCGACGGATTCGCCGACCAGGTGCACGAACTCGAGCAGCGCGGCGACATCGCCATCGCGGTCGAGAACATGTTCCCGATGCGTGCGGACCGGTTCTGGGGCGCGAAGTCGCGGTCGGCGGAGCGGATGGAGAAGCGCGGCGGCCCGGGGCGCGGTGTGTCGGTGTTCGCGCCGTCCTACGACCCGACCGATGTCGGGCACGCGCACTACACGCTCGATCTGTCGCACACCGCGACCGCGGGAACGGACGCCGTCGCGTTGGCCGACCGGATGGGGGCCGGGTTGACGCACCTGCATCTCGCGGACGGGCGAGGCGCATCCACCGACGAGCATCTGATCCCCGGCCACGGCTCCCAACCCTGCGCGCAGGTGTGCCGGTCGCTGGCGGCGTCGGACTTCGCCGGACAGGTGGTGCTCGAGGTCAACACCCAGAACGCGCGCACGGTCGCCGAGCGGAAGTCGATGCTCGCGCAGTCGTTGGCCTTCGCCCGCGAGAACCTGGCCCGCGAACACCTCACCCGCTGAGGGCTTGTCTCCGGGGGCGCCGAAACGGGATGGGGAGACACGCCCCAAGACCGTCCGCCCCCGGGGGTGAAGGTGGCCTTCGCTCGATCTGACCGCATGAACGGGACCTTCAGCCGGGGAGGGGAGGAGCCGTGGCGGGGCCGAGAGGGCCGGGGGAGCCGGGGCGGGGAGGGCGGCCGGGTCACAGCGCGGTGGCTGCGGCGGCGATCGTCGCGATTCCGGAGACGATCAGGCCGGCGACGAGGACGACGAAGCCGGCCCACACGGAGCGGATCCAACCGTTCGGGCGTTGCGGGTCGGTGCCGAGGACCGACAGGAAGAAGCCCAGTGGGACGAAGATCGCCGCACTGAGCACGAGCACGGATCCGGTGGTCGACCAGACGGCGCCGACTCCGGCGGCCTGGGTGAGGAGCGCGACGACGAGTCCGAGGGTGACGAGCACGCCGGCATGGGCGTGTCCGGCGCGGAACATCGTCTTCTGCAGGTCGTTGGCACCGTGGGCTCCGCTGACGACTCGGAGCATGAAGGTGCCGCCGAAGGCGATGCCGACGACGGTGAGCAGGGTGATGCCGGTGACGAGCGCGAGAACGGGGTCCATGGCGGTCTCCTCGACGAGGGCACGTATTCTTCTGGGGACGATTTGGATAGCTTCACTATCCGATAATGGATAGTATTGGTATCCATTTGCCCGCGTGTCAAGACCGGAGAGAGGCAGGGTGCATGCGCGTCTCCGAGCTCGTCGCCCGATCCCGCGTCCCCCTCGCGACGATCAAGTACTACCTGCGCGAGGGTGTCCTGATGCCGGGCGAGAGCACCAGCGCCACCCAGGCCCGATACGGTGAGGAACACCTGCACCGTCTCGCCCTGATCAAGGCCCTGGCCGGGGCGGGCCTGCCGATCCACAAGATCCGGCTCATCGTCGAGCTGATCGAGAACCCCGGCGAGAACCTGCACGAGACCATCGGCCGCGCGATCGCCACCCTGCCTCCCTATCCGGAGGGGGAGCGGCGCACCGATCACCCCCGCGCCCGCCGGGCACTGGCCCGGCTCGGTCAGGTCTACGACCCCGGCTATCCCGCCGTCGCGCAGTTCGAACGGGCGCTAGAGGCGGTCGAGAACGTCGGTATCCCGATGACCGACGAACGCCTCGACGCCTACGGCAGGCACATCCGGGGGATCGCCGAACTCGACCTCGCGTTGATGCCGACCGAATCCGCCCAGGCGGCCGTCGAGTACGCGGTACTCGGCACCGCGATCTACGAGCCCGTGATCGCCGCCATGCGCAGGCTCGCGCACCAGCACCTCTCCGCGGCGTCCCGCGGTGCCGACACTCCCGAGAAGGATCACCGATGACCGAGGTCAAGACCCTCACCTCCACCCGCCCGTTCACGGATCTGACCGCGCTCACCGCGCTGGGCGACGGCGCGTACGCGGCGCACATCGATCCCATCTGGACGATCGGGCCGAAGGTGCACGGCGGGTGCATGACCGCCGTCTGCGGTGCCGCGGCGCGCGAGAGCATCCGGGCCGCCGGCGGCGACCGGGGCCTGCAGCCGATGTCGATCAGCGCGAACTACCTCGCCGCGCCCGACCCCGGGGACATCCGGCTCGAGACCACCGTCCGCAAGCGTGGCCGTCAGGTCTGCGTGGTGGATGTCGATCTGCTGCAAGGTGATTCGCTCGCGGTCTCGGCGACGGTCACACTCGGTTTCCCCGACGCCGGTGAGCCGCGCCACCGGGAGCCGCTCGCCCTCGACGCACTGCCCGCCGAGCCGACCGCGGACGCGATCGTGGTCGCGAACGGCCATCCGATGAGCGAGATCGTCCACGTCTCCAAGGGCTGTCAGCTGCGTGTCGACCCGGCGGCCGCGCGCTACCTCACCGGGGAGATCGGGGATCCGGTGAACCGGTTGTGGGCGCGTCCGCTCACCGAGGACGAGACCGACGTCGACGTCGCCGTGCTCTTCGCGATCATGCTCGGCGACATCAGCGCACCGGTGACGATGAACCGCGGCATGCTCGGCTGGGCGCCGACGGTCCAGCTCACCACCTACCTGCGCCGGCTGCCCACCGCCGGATGGTTGCGGGTGATGGCGAGCGCCACGGTGATCGGAGGCACCTGGTTCGAGGAGGACCACCTGGTTCTCGACACCACCGGGCAGGTGGTCGTGCAGAGCCGGCAGCTGGCGATGATCCCGAAGTCCTGACCCGGTACTGGCGGTCCTCGCCTTCGGGCTGCATGGCAGGCTGGCAGGCATGACGAGAATTGCAGTGATCGGTGGCGGCAGGATCGGCGAGGCGCTGATCGCCGGACTGGTGAAGGCGGGCCACGCACCCAAGGATCTGGTGGTCGCCGAGCAGTATCCGCCCCGCGCTCAGGAACTGGCCGGGCAGTACGGGATCCGGGTCACCACCGTCGCCGACGCCGCCGAGGGCGCTCACGTCATCGTCGTCGCGGTCAAGCCGGCCGACGTCGACTCGGTACTGACCGAGCTGAACACCATCGATCTCAACGGGGACGTCGAGCAGCTGATCGTCAGCCTCGCCGCGGGCATCCCGACGGTGCGGTACGAGGGCAAGCTGCCCGCCGGTTTCTCGGTGGTCCGGGTGATGCCGAACACGCCGATGCTGGTCGGCGAGGGTGTCAGCGCCATCGCGGCCGGCCGGTACGCCACGGCCGAGCACCTCGAGAAGGTCCGCGACGTGCTCGGGGCGGTCGGCAAGGTCGTCACGGTGTCCGAGTCGCAGCTCGACGCGGTCACCGCGGTGTCCGGGTCCGGGCCCGCCTACTTCTTCCTGATCGCCGAGGCGATGATCGAGGGTGGCGTCGCGCTGGGGCTGACCCGGGCGACCGCGACCGAACTGGTGGTCCAGACGATGGTCGGTTCGGCGGCGATGCTCGACACCTCCGGGGGGTCGCCGAACGAATTGCGGGCCGACGTCACCTCGCCCGGCGGTACGACCGCGGTGGCGGTTCGCGAACTCGAACGAGGCGGCGTGCGCACCGCGTTCAACGAGGCCCTGGTGGCGGCGAAGGAGCGTTCCGCGGCCCTCGGCGCTGCCCCGGAGTGACAATTCGATAGCTCACACCCGTCGCAGTAATCCCACCTGTCCCGCTAAGCTCGGAGGAGCACGTGCGTGTCTGTTCCGCCGGAGGGGAAGCCGGCGGCGCGACACGTGCCGGAGGTATGCGGACAAATGGTGTCAACCAACAAGCCGAAGGGTCCGGGACCGGAAGGTCAATCCGTCCTCGGCGGCACGCAGTTTCTCACCGTCGCCGAGGTGGCGGCGTTGATGCGCGTGTCGAAGATGACGGTGTACCGACTCGTGCACAGCGGTGAACTGCCTGCTGTGCGGGTCGGGCGATCGTTCCGGGTGCACGCGAAGGCGGTGCACGACTACCTGGAAACGTCGTATTTCGACGCCGGCTGACGGTCGGTTTCGGCAGCCCGGTGGCGCACCGGTACGATTCGTGTCGTCGTGCCATCCAGCCGGGTGTCGTTGAAGGCGCTGGGCTATGTGGATACGAGGCCACAGCGCCAGGTCGGTGTGACGAGAAGTGGTGCACCGGCCGCAACGCACCGCGTACGTCACCGGCGTGCGTGGCTGCGCTGGAAGTGGATTTTGCTGGATAGCGGAAACGCTAGAGAAGAACGTGAGGAACTCCCGCCATGGGTTCAGTGATCAAGAAGCGACGCAAGCGCATGTCGAAGAAGAAGCACCGCAAGCTGCTTCGTAGGACTCGCGTGCAGCGTCGGAAACTCGGCAAGTAAGCCGTTCGAGCGTATGCGCCGGGGCACTCGCCCCGGACCGATGCCCGCCACCGTCACGGTGGTGGGCATCACGCGTTTCAGGGGTTCCAAGTTGGTCGTCCAACCAGGTTCACCGTCCAGGTTTCGAGCCCTCTGCCGAAACGAAAAATGCTGGTGGATGGGCGGTTTCCGTCTCGTTAAGTTTTTGAACGGGAGCGCCGAAAGCGGCTACTCTCGTCAGTGACCGATCAGCGACCATTCGGTGATCAAACCGGGAAGTGGCGATCGGCGTCGTGGACACGGGACAGCGAGTCGGGTCGCGCCGGGTCGGAACACGGCACGGTGGTGAATGCACGTTGGAACACGGCGCGGTGGAAGCACCGCACCGTGGGTACACAGAAGCACTGCACGGTGGGTACACAGAAGCACTGCACGGTGGGTACACAGAAGCACTGCACGGTGGGTACACAGAAACACTGCACGGTGGGTACACAGCAGGGTCGGAACACGGCACGGTGGATCGAGGGCAACGGTCCGCAGGTGCCGGTCACGTCGAACACACAGGGTGAAATCCAGCTACTGGGTCGCATCGAATAGTCACTCGAATACTGGGCGAAACACGGGCAGGGGTGGACGTGGCAGGTGATCGCGGGATACAGCCTCCCGAGGTGGTGCTGGTGACCGGGGCCAGCAGATTTCTCGGTGGGTACCTGGTGGCGAGACTGGCGCAGGATCCGCGCATCGAGCGGGTCATCGCCGTCGACTCGCAGTCACCGACGAAGGACATGATGCGCCGGATGGGTCGCGCGGAGTTCGTGCGCGCCGACATCCGCAATCCGCTCATCGGCAAGGTACTGCGAGGCGCGAAGGTCGACACCGTCGTCCACGCGGCCACGATGGTCAAGCCACCGAAGTCGGGCAGCCGGGCCGCGATGAAGGACATGAACGTCCTCGGTGCCATGCAACTCTTCGCGGTCTGCCAGAAGTCCCCCGAGGTCCGCAAGGTCGTGGTCCGTTCCACGGCGGCGGTCTACGGGTGCAGCGCGAAGGATCCGGCGAAGTTCAGCGAGGAGATGAGTGCGCGACAGCCCCCGCAGGGTGGGTACGCCCGCGACAACATCGAGATCGAGGGCTACGCCCGCGGACTGGGCAGGCGTCGGCCGGAGATCGCGGTCACGCTGCTGCGGATGGCGCCGCTGATCGGCCCGAACCTGCACGGGTCGGTGTCGCGCTACCTGAACTCGCCGATCGTGCCGGCAATTCTCGGACGCGACGCGCGCATGCAGTTGCTGCACGAGGAGGACGCGCTCGCCTCGCTCGAACGCGCCACCGTCGCGGGACCCGCCGGCACCTTCAACATCGCCGGTGACGGGGTCGTCATGCTGTCGCAGGCGGTGCGCCGGGCCGGCGGAATACCGGTGCCGGTGCCGTTCCCGCTGCTCGGTGCGCTCGGTCGGCTGGTGCCGGGATCGGCGGCGCGCGACTTCACCACCGAACAACTCGAGTACTTCCACTTCGGCTGCGGACTCGACACCACCCGGATGCGAGCCGAGCTCGGCTTCGAACCGCGGTGGACGACGCTGCAGGCGCTCGACGACATGATCAGCGGTGCGGCGATCCGCCCGCTGGTGAGCAAGGACTGGCTGAGGTCGGTCGAGTCCGGAATCCGGGAACTGGCCGGCGTGAGCGGGGGAACACGATGAACGAGGTTGCAAAGGTCATCCAGCTGCACGGCGACACCGTGCACCGCGGGCCACGGGTGTCGGCGCGGCACGAGCGGCTCGGCCAGTCGGATCCGACGGCGCTGTTCCCGGGCGCGACCGTGGAACCGCAGCAGCAGGGTTCCGGGTCGATCGCCGAGCGGATCCGCGACGCCGCACGCGACCTCGTCGCCGACCAGGTCGTCGCGGTCGCGGAGTTCCTGCGACGCCGGTTGACCGGCGACTACCAGGTCGACGAGTTCGGGTTCGATCCGCACTTCGCGGAGAACGTGTGGCTGCCGGTGCTGCGGCCGATGTTCGAATCGTGGTTCCGCGTGGAGGTGCGGGGCATCGAGAACGTGCCCGACGAGGGTGGTGCGCTGGTCGTCGCCAACCACGCGGGTGTCATCCCGATCGACGGGCTGATGACGTCCGTCGCGATGTTCGACCACCACCCGAAGCATCGACCGCTGCGGATGCTGGCCGCCGACATGGCGTTCGAACTGCCGGTCGTCGGCAACGTCGCCCGCATGGCCGGACACACCCTGGCGTGCAACCCCGACGCGGAGCGGCTGCTACGGGGTGGTGAGGTCGCCGCGGTGTTCCCGGAAGGCTTCAAGGGCATCGGCAAGCCGTTCAGCGAGCGGTACAAACTGCAGCGGTTCGGTCGCGGTGGGTTCGTGTCCGCGGCGCTGCGGACCGGTGTGCCCATCGTGCCGTGCTCGATCGTCGGGTCGGAGGAGATCTACCCGAAGATCGGCGAACTCAAGTCCCTCGCCCGATTGCTCGGGATGCCGTACTTCCCGGTCACGCCGTTCTTCCCGCATCTCGGCCCGCTCGGCATGATCCCGTTGCCGTCGAAGTGGTACATCGAGTTCGGGGAGCCGATCCGCACCGACACGTACGACGCCTCGGCGGCGGAGGACCCGATGGTGACGTTCGAACTCACCGACCACGTCCGCGAGACCATCCAGCAGACCCTGTACCGGCTGCTCGCGCAGCGGCGCAACGTCTTCCTGGGCTGATCCTCGGCGCGCTCGCGCCGCTGCGCGTCAGCGCTCTGCTGTCCCGCGCGTCAGCACTGGCGTGACCCCGTGCGCGTCAGCGCTGGTGTGACCCTGTGCGTCAGCGCCGCTTGCGGCTCAGGGCCGCGCCGAGCGCGCCGCCGAGCGCACCGAGTGCGAGGGCGGTGGGGACGCCGATCTTCGCGGCCTTGCGTCCGGTGCGGAAGTCCCGGATCTCCCAACCGCGGTTGCGGGCGACCTCCTTGAGGTCGGCGTCCGGGTTGATCGCGACGGCAGTGCCGACCAGCGACAGCATCGGCACGTCGTTGTGGCTGTCCGAGTAGGCCGTGCACCGCTTGAGGTTCAGGCCCTCGCGGACGGCGAGGGTGCGCACCGCGTGCGCCTTGCCCGCGCCGTGCAGGATGTCGCCGACGAGCCGGCCGGTGAACCTGCCGCCCTCCGACTCGACGACCGTGCCGAGCGCGCCGGTCAGTCCGAGGCGCTTGGCGATCACCTGCGCGAGTTCCACGGGTGTCGCGGTGACCAGCCACACCTGCTGGCCGGCGTCGAGGTGCATCTGGGCCAGTGCCCGCGTCCCGGGCCACACCTTGTCGGCGATCAGCTGGTCGTAGATCTCCTCGCCGAGGCGGGTGAACTCGGCGGTCTCGCGGCCGGCGATGAAGGACAGGGCCTTCTCCTTGCCGGATGCGACGTCGTTGCTGTTCTCCTTGCCGGTGACCCGGAACTTGAGCTGCTGCCAGCCGAATCGGGCCATGTCGGAGAACGAGATGTACTTGCGGGCGGCGAGGCCCCGCGCGAAGTGGATGATCGACGCGCCCTGGACCATCGTGTTGTCGACGTCGAAGAACGCCGCCGCGGTCAGGTCCCGCGGGACGGCGGGCTCGCCCTCGAGCAGGGCGGCGTCGGCGGCCTCGGCCTCCTGCAGCGCGAGGGCGGCGTCGGCGCTGGCCTCCCCGGCCAGGCTCGCGCGCAGCTGGGCGTCGGTCGGTCCGAGGGGGTTGCGGCCCCGTCGCCGGATGCGGGACAGGCCGCCACCGACTCCCGACCCGTTCGACCCTGTCAGCCCAGGCACTCGCACCTCCGGTGGTTGGCAATCCGGGCTAACCCTAACCCTCGCTTCCAGCGTGCACCGGGCGGATGCACACCGCGACCGTCCGGTGTGATGTCCGTCTCCGGTTGCCGGTGCGTCGGGGTGGCATGGTGGACGACATGACGGCATCGACCCACACCATCACCCTCCTGACCCGTGCCGGATGCGGCTCCTGTGAGCAGGCCAGGGAACAGTTGCTGCCGCTGTGTGAGGAATTCGGCATTTCGCTCGAATCCGTCGACGTCGACGAGGCGGCGGCCGTCGATCCCGAACTGCGTGCCGAGTACGGCGATCGACTGCCGGTCGTGCTGCTCGACGGCCGCGAGCACAGTTACTGGGAGGTCGACGAGGTTCGACTGCGATCGGATTTGACAATCTGAGGTCGGCCTGCGCGTCCCGATATACGGTCGCTGCGCAGGTCGCAGCGGGTTGAGCGACTTTGTGCAGGGCTTCACAAGCAGTTACCGTGGTGTGAACAGTCCCCCCGGATCAAAGTGAACTCCGGTCGTGTGCATGGCCGGACGAGGAGCCACAGAAGTGACCGAACAGCACCAGCCGCATGGGTTCACCGCCCGTGGCGTCGCCGGGGCTGATTCGACTTCCCGTTCGGACGGCACGGTCCGGGATCTGCCGCAGGCCACGGTCACGCGCCTCGCCACGTATCTGCGCGTCCTCGGCGTGATGGCCGACGACGGCACCCTGATCGTCTCGAGCGAGGAACTCGCCACCGCCGCCGGGGTCGGATCGGCGAAGCTGCGCAAGGACCTGTCGTTCCTCGGACCGAACGGTGTCCGCGGCGTCGGCTACGACGTGACGCGGCTGCGCGCCCGCATCGAGTCCGCGCTCGGCCTCGACCAGGGGCACCGGGTGGTGCTCGTCGGCGCCGGGCACCTCGGTCAGGCGCTGGCCCGGTACGGTGGCTTCGGGCGGCGCGGATTCACGATGGTCGGCCTGTTCGACCGTGACCCCGCGCGGATCGGCACGGACGTCGACGGCCTCGAGGTCCGCGACGTCGCCGAACTCGAGAGGGCGAGCCGCGAACTCGCCGCGACGATCGGTGTCGTCGCCACCCCGGACGGGGCTGCGCAGGAGGTCTGCGACCGGCTGGTCGCCGCCGGTGTCCGGTGCATCCTCAGTTTCGCGTCGGCGTCGCTCGACGTGCCGCCGCACGTGGAGATCAGGCGCGTGGATCTCGCGGTGGAGATGCAGGTGCTCTCCTTCCGCAGCGCACGCAACACCGAGGCCGAGCACAACTCGGAGCCCGCCGCGGTCGGTCTCGGCGGAGCGGCGCCGCGTCGCGCCACCGGTTCCTCGTCGCGGGGCGCCTCGGCAGCCCAGCTCAGTTCGGCACAGCTCGGTTCGACAAAGAATGGATCGGTGATCGCACCGTGAGTGTTCTCCTGGTCGGGATTTCGCATCGAAGCGCTCCCGTTCCCGTCCTCGAGCGGGTCGCGGTGGCCGACACCGACCGACCGAAGCTGATCGACACGCTGCTCGAGTCGCCGCACATCTCGGAGTCGATGATCGTCTCGACGTGCAACCGGGTGGAGATCTACGCGGTCGTCGACGCGTTCCACGGTGCCCTCGCCGACGTCGGTTCGACCCTCGCCGGGCATTCCGGTCTGGACTTCACCGACCTGACGAAGTACACCTACGTCCGCTACAGCGAGGCCGCGGCGGAGCACCTGTTCTCCGTTGCCAGCGGGCTCGACTCGATGGTCGTCGGGGAGCAGCAGATCCTCGGCCAGATCCGCACCGCATACGCCGTGTCCGACAACCAGAAGGCGGCGGGCCGGGTGCTGCACGAGCTGGCGCAGCAGGCGCTGCGCGTCGGCAAGCGGGTGCACTCGGAGACCGGCATCGACCGCGCGGGCGCGTCGGTGGTGTCGGTGGCGCTCGACCGGGCCGCGAAGGTTCTCGCCGCGCCGGACGAGCCGAACGGCCTGGCCGGCCGGACCGCGGTCGTCGTCGGCGCCGGATCGATGGGCGGACTGTCGGTCGCGCACCTGACCCGGAACGGCATCGGACGGGTCGTCGTCGCGAACCGCACCCGCGAACGCGCGGAGCACCTCGCGGACACCGTCCGGGCGGCGGGCGTCGAGGCCGCCACCGTCGAGCTGTCCGACCTGGCGACCGCGCTGTCCGAGGCGGACGTGATGGTGGCCTGTACCGGCGCGGTCGGCGCGGTGGTCAGCCTCGCCGACGCGCACATCGCCCTGTCGTCCCGGGACGCCCTGCGCAAGCCGCTGGTGATCTGCGACCTCGGCCTGCCCCGCGACGTGGAGCCCGCCGTCGCGGGCCTGCCCGGCGTGACGCTGCTCGACATCGCGACGATGAAGTCCGACCCGGCCGCCGGTGCGGCGGCCGCCGACGCCGACGCGGCCCGCGAGATCGTCGCCGGTGAGCTCGCGACCTACCTGGCCGGGCAGCGCCTCGCCGAGGTCACCCCCACGGTGACCGCGCTGCGTCAGCGCGCCGCCGAGGTGGTCGAGAGCGAACTGCTCCGCCTCGAGTCCCGGCTGCCCGGCCTCGACGATCCGCAGCGCGACGAGGTCGCGCGCACCGTGCGCCGTGTAGTCGACAAGTTGCTGCACGCGCCGACCGTCCGGGTCAAGCAGTTGGCGACCACTCCGGGCGGCGACGCCTACGCGGCCGCGCTGCGTGAACTGTTCGAGCTGGCGCCCGGTAGCGCCGAGGCCGTTGCCGCACCTCGGGAGGTGCGGGCCGTCGAGATGTCCGAGGACACCGCGGCGATGTGGCAGAAGGGGATCGGCGAATGAACGCGACCGCACCAGCCGCGCCCGGCACCGACACCCCCCGCAAGACCCTGCGGATCGGCACCCGCGGCAGCCTGCTCGCCACCACCCAGGCCGGGACGGTCCGGGACGCGCTGATCGCGGCCGGGCACCCCGCCGAACTGGTGATCATCACGACGAAGGGCGATGTCACCGCCGGGCCGGTGCAGCGCATCGGCGTCGGCGTCTTCGTCGCCGAACTGCGCGAGGCCCTGCTCGCCGGCGAGGTGGACGTCGCCGTGCACTCGTACAAGGACCTGCCGACCGTGCAGCCCGCGGACCTCGTGGTCGCCGCGGTGCCGCCGCGGGAGGATCCCCGTGACGCGCTGGTTGCCCGTGACGGTCTGGTCCTCGGTGAACTGCCGCCAGGGTCGAAGGTCGGTACGTCCGCTCCGCGCCGCCGCGCCCAGTTGCGTGCGCTCGGTCTCGGTCTCGACATCCAGCCGCTGCGCGGGAACATCGACACCCGGCTCGGCAAGGTCGAGTCCGGGGAACTGGACGCGATCGTCATCGCCCGGGCCGGGTTGTCCCGGATCGGGCGGCTCGACGCGATCACCGAGTCGCTCGAGCCGGTGCAGATGCTGCCCGCGCCGTCGCAGGGTGCCCTGGCCGTCGAGTGCCGGGCCGACAACCCGGACCTGATCGCGATCCTCGCCGAACTCGACGACGCCGCGGCCCGCGCCGCCGTCGTGGCCGAGCGGTCGCTGCTGGCCGAGCTGGAGGCGGGCTGCACCGCACCGGTCGGCGCCATCGCCGAGGTCGTCGAGTCCATCGACGACGAGGGCCGGATCTTCGACGAGCTGTCGGTCCGCGGATGCGCGGCGGCGGTGGACGGATCGGACTCGATCCGTGCCTCCGCAGTCGGATCACCCAGCCGCGCCGAGGAACTCGGCCGGGCCGTCGCCCGCGAACTGCTCGAGCTGGGCGCGCGGGAACTGATGGTCGCCGCCGACGCCGAGGAGGCTCCGGCAGATGACTGACAGGACCGAGTCGTGGCGAGCCAAACGGACACCGCGACACCCCAACGCATTACCCCTGAACAACGGCATTTCGAACGCACTGGAGAACAACCGATGAGCCGAGTCCGAAAGAACACCCCCGGACGGATCCTGTTCGTGGGCTCAGGCCCGGGCGATCCCGCGCTGCTCACGGTCCGCGCCCACGACGTCCTCGCCAACGCGACGCTCGCGTTCACCGACCCCGACGTCGACAAGGGTGTCACCGCGCTGGTCGGCACCGCGTTGCGCGGCAAGGGCGTCGCCGAGGACCCCGAGCATCCGCTCTCCGAGGTGCGTCCCGCGCTGGGTGAGCCCGCGGAGGTCGCGAAGACGCTGGTCCACGAGGCGAAGGCCGGGCACGACGTGGTCCGCATCGTCTCGGGCGACCCGCTGACCACCGATTCGGTGATCGCCGAGGTAAACGCCGTCGCCCGCACTCAGGTCGTGTTCGAGATCCTGCCGGGCCTGCCCGCCGGGTCCGCGGTGCCCAGCTACGCGGGTATGGCGCTGGGATCCGGGCACACCGAGGTCGACGTGCGCGGCGAGGTGGACTGGGCCGCGCTGGCCGCGGCGCCCGGACCGCTGGTGCTGCACGCGAGCTCCGCGCACCTGGCCGAGACGGCGAGCGCACTGGTCGAGCACGGCCTGGCGCCGCAGACTCCGGCCGCGATCACCGTCCGCGGCACCACCCGGCAGCAGCGCACGGTCGAGGCGACGCTGGCGACGCTGAACGAGGCCGGCTCGGAGCTGGTCGGGTCGCTGATCGTCACGGTCGGCAAGGTCGTCACGCACCGCAACAAGATGTCGTGGTGGGAGTCGCGTGCCCTGTACGGCTGGACGGTACTGGTGCCGCGCACCAAGGACCAGGCCGGTGAGATGAGCGACCGGCTCGTCACGCACGGCGCCATCCCGATCGAGGTGCCGACGATCGCCGTCGAGCCGCCGCGCAGTCCCGCGCAGATGGAACGGTCCGTCAAGGGCCTCGTCGACGGCCGCTACCAGTGGGTGGTGTTCACCTCGACGAACGCCGTGCGAGCGGTGTGGGAGAAGTTCGAGGAGTTCGGTCTCGACGCCCGCGCGTTCTCCGGCGTGAAGATCGCCTGCATCGGCCAGGCCACCGCGGACAAGGTGCGCAGCTTCGGCATCAACCCGGAGCTGGTGCCGACGGGGGAGCAGTCCTCCGAGGGTCTGCTGGCCGAATTCGCCCCGTACGACGACGTTTTCGACCCGGTCAACCGGGTGCTGCTGCCGCGCGCCGACATCGCGACGGAGACCCTCGCCGAGGGTCTGCGTCAGCGTGGCTGGGAGATCGACGACGTCACCGCGTACCGCACCGTGCGGGCGGCGCCGCCGCCGGCGGAGACCCGCGAGATGATCAAGACCGGCGGCTTCGACGCGGTGTGCTTCACCTCCTCGTCGACGGTCCGGAACCTGGTCGGTATCGCCGGAAAGCCGCACGCGCGCACCATCGTTGCGTGCATCGGCCCGAAGACGGCGGAGACGGCGATCGAGTTCGGTCTGCGGGTGGACGTGCAGCCGGAGACGGCGCAGGTCGGTCCGCTGGTCGAGGCGCTCGCCGAGCACGCGGCCCGGCTGCGTGCCGAGGGCGCACTGCCCCCGCCGCGCAAGAAGTCCCGTAGGCGCTGACGAGCCCGTGAGTCCTTTCGGCCCCGTGGCGGACCGGAAGGACTCACGGGTCCGATGAAGGAGGGCTCTTCCTTGTTCCCGGCCGACCGACCCCGCCGGCTGCGCAGCACCAAGGCGCTGCGCCGCCTGGTTGCCGAAACGTCTTTGGAGCCACGACATCTGGTGCTGCCGATGTTCGTCGCCGACGGCATCGGCGCACCGCGGGAGATCTCCTCGATGCCCGGCGTGTACCAGCACACCCTCGACACGTTGCGCGCCGCCGCGACGGAGGCAGTCAAGGCCGGGGTCGGCGGTCTGATGCTGTTCGGGGTGCCGCGACCGGAGGACAAGGACGCCGCCGGATCCGGTGCCACCGACCCGGACGGCATCCTCAACCGCGGATTGCGTGCGCTGCGTGACGAACTCGGCGACGCCACCGTCCTGATGGCCGACACCTGCCTCGACGAGTTCACCTCCCACGGGCACTGCGGTGTGCTGACCGCGGACGGCACCGTCGACAACGACGCCACCCTCACGCGCTACGTGGACATGGCCGTCGCGCAGGCCGAATCGGGTGCCCACCTGCTCGGCCCGAGCGGGATGATGGACGGACAGGTCGCGGCGATCCGCGAGGGCCTCGACGACGCCGGTCACGCCGACATCGGGATCCTGGCGTACGCGGCGAAGTACGCCTCCGCGTTCTACGGCCCCTTCCGGGAGGCCGTCGGGTCGACCCTCGAGGGGGACCGGCGCACCTACCAGCAGGACCCGGCGAACCGTCGCGAGTCGCTGCGCGAGGTCGACCTCGACCTCGAGGAGGGCGCCGACATCGTGATGGTCAAGCCGGCGATGAGCTACCTCGACGTGCTGCGGGAGGTCGCGGACATGTCCACGGTGCCCGTAGCCGCCTACCAGATCTCCGGCGAGTACTCGATGATCACCGCCGCCGCGCAGAACGGCTGGATCGACCGGGACGCCGCGATCCTCGAGTCGCTGCTGAGCATCCGCCGCGCCGGCGCCGACATCGTGCTCACCTACTGGGCCGCCGAAGTGGCGGCACGGCTGTGAACCAGCCGGAGCAGCCGCAGGGCCAGTGGCCCCCGCCGGGGCAGTGGCCGCAGTGGCCACAGGAACAGGGGCCGCAGGGGCAGGGGCCGCAGTGGCCGCAGGAACAGGGGCCGCAAGGGCAGGGGCCGCAGGGGCAGCCGGGACCATGGCCGCCGCAGGGCATGCCGCCCGGTGCGCCCCGGCCGCCGGCCGCACCCGAGCCGCCCGTCGACGTGGTGACGGCCTTCCAGTTGCTGTGCGGGGTGGCCGTACTCGGTGTCGTGAACCTGATCGCGACGCTGCTCGCCATCTACGCCGACCGGGACACGTTCGTCGACCAGTTGCTCGCCGACGTCGCGGCCCAGGACCCGTCGCTCGAGATCAGCCGCTCGACCGTGGAGAGCATGCTCGCGGTCGGTCTCGGCCTGACCGGGCTGGTCGGACTCGGTGTCACCGGCCTGTACATGCTGTTCGCGTTCAAGATGCGGGCGGGCCGGAACTGGGCCCGGATGCTGGTGACGATGCTCGGCGTGATCATGGTGTTCTCCGCGATTCCGGCGCTGTTCGGGCTCGGTGGCGGCGGCGCGGCGATGCTGGTCTCGGGTGCGGCCGCGATCCTGCAGGCCGTCCTCGTCGTCGGCGCGATCGTGCTCATGCACCGCAGCGAATCCAACAAGTACTTCCTGCCTGCCCTGCGGAACCACGATGGCTGAGCGCGGCGCGCGGCCACGTCCCGTCGACGTCGCGTACTGGCTGTGGATCGTGTGTGCGGCGCTGCTGGTGCTGTTCGGTCTGCTCGCCCTGACCGCGTCCGGCGACGCCGTCCGCGAGCAACTGCTCGCCAACGGCGTGGCGCCCGACAGCGTGGACGCGCTGGTGTCCCTGCTGCGCGGGTCCGGTGGGCTCGCGATCGCGGTCGGCCTGGGGACGGGGTTCATGGCCGGGCCGGTGCGCGCCGGGCATCCGGGTTTCCGCCGCGCCGAGGTCGCGTTGACCGGCGTGTACGCGGTGATCCAGGTGCTGTCGACGGCGGTGGGGGTGGGCCAGTTGCCGATGCTGCTGACCGCGGTCGGGATGCTCGCCGCGGCGGCGGTGGTGTTCCTGCCGTCGGCGCGGGGCTGGTTCGTTCGTGGCTGACGCCTCGGGCGCCGAGACCGACGCCGGCCGGGTCGTGTTCGCCGAGCCGGGAGGACGCTGGCGCACCGTGGCGTTCGGGCCGGTGCTGTGCCTGGTGGTGTTGGTGGGGGACCTGTTCATCGGGGCGGGCGTGCACGTGTTCGGGCTGACGCTGTTCGCGGTGGTCCTGGCGGGGCTGGTCGCGGTGCAGGTGGCGGCGGCGCGTCGGCATGCGAGCGTCGAGTTGACGGGCCGCGCGTTGCGGTGCGGCACCGAGGCGGTCGCGCGGGCCGACATCGCGGAGGTACTGCCCGCGGCCGATCCGGAGGCGACGGACCCGCTGCCGTGGGAGACGGCCCGGGCACTCGGTGACCTGTCCGGTGTGCCGCGCCGGCGCACGGCGATCGGCCTGCGGCTGGCCGACGGCGGGCTGGTGCGGGCGTGGGCGCGGGACGGCGACGGGTTGCGGACGGCGCTCGGCGAGGGGAGTGCGAGGTGAGCGTGAACGTGCGGCGGATCGGCATGGCGGCGCTGGCGGTGGTCGCCGTGGTGACCGCGGTGTGGTGCTGGACGCAGGGCGTCCGGCAGTTCGAGTTCGCGCCCTACGCCGACGGGGCTCCGCCGTTCACGGCGACGCACTACTCCGGGCCGTGGATCGGGGGTGCGGCGGCGGCGGTGATCGTCGCGGGCCTGGCCGCGCTCGACGTGTGGCGGCTGCGACTCCGGCGCCGGGCCGACCTGCCCTAGTTACCCTCCGGGGGTATGGTAGAGGCATGAACGGTTACACACCCGAGAAGGAGAACCTGCTCAAGCGGCTGCGCCGCATCGAGGGGCAGGTCGCGGGGATCTCGCGCATGGTCGACGACGACCGCTACTGCATCGACATCCTCACCCAGGTGTCCGCGGTGACGAGTGCGCTGCAGTCCGTGTCGCTGAAGCTGCTCGACGAGCACCTCGCGCACTGCGTCGTCGAGGCCGCGCGCAAGGGTGGCCCCGAGGCGGACGCCAAGGTCAAGGAGGCGTCCGACGCCATCGCCCGTCTCGTGAAGTCGTAACCCCGTTCGTCGAACACAGAACCCTGGAGGAGACAGAGCAATGCAGAGCACGTTCACCGTCACCGGCATGACCTGTCAGCACTGCGTGGCCTCGGTGACCGAAGAGGTCTCCGAGCTGCCCGGCGTGACCGCCGTCGCGGTCGATCTGGACAGCGGCCGCGTCGACGTGACCAGTGACGCCCCGCTCGACCCGGGCGCCGTCGCCGCCGCCGTCGCAGAGGCGGGCTACGAGCTGGCGTCATGAGCACGGCTCTCGGCGGCCGGGCGTCCGGTGAGGCCGCTGCCCAGGCCGGCGTCGACCTCGACATCGGCGGGATGACGTGCGCGTCGTGCGCGAACCGCATCGAGCGCAAGCTCCGCAAGATCGACGGCGTCACCGCGACGGTGAACTTCGCCACGGAGCGGGCGCACGTCACCCGGCCCGACACGGTTTCCGTCGCCGACCTCGTCGCCGCGATCGAGGCCGCCGGATACACCGCCGGGGAGGTGCCCGAGGAGCCGGAACCGGTTCCCGCGCACAGCGATGCGCTCGGGCTGCGGTTGCTGGTGTCGGCGGCCGCCGCCGTGCCGGTGATCGCGCTGTCGATGGTGCCCGCGCTCCGGTTCGACTACTGGCAGTGGATCGCGCTGGCGCTGACCACCCTCGTCGTGTTCTGGGGCGGCTACCCCTTCCATCGGGCCGCGCTCGTCAACGCCCGGCACGGCGCGTCGACGATGGACACCCTCGTCTCGCTCGGCACCCTCGCCGCCTACGGATGGTCGGTGTGGGCGTTGGTGTTCGGCACCGCCGGGCATGTCGGCGCCACCCACGAGTTCTCCTTCGCGCTCGGCGCCCACGACCCGTCGAGCCAGATCTACCTCGAGGTCGCCGCGGCGGTGACGGTGTTCCTGCTCGCGGGCCGATACGCGGAGGCCAAGGCCAAACGCCGGGCGGGCGCCGCGCTGCGGTCGCTGCTCGAGGTCGGTGCCAAGGACGTCGCGGTGCTGCGGCCCGACGGCACCGAGACCCGAATTCCGGTGCAGCGGTTGCGCGTCGGGGACGAGTTCGTGGTGCGTCCGGGGGAGAAGATCGCCACCGACGGCGTGGTGGTCCGCGGCCGTGCCGCGGTGGACACCTCCGCGATCACCGGCGAGTCGGTGCCCGTCGACGTCACGGCGGGTGACGGTGTGGTCGGCGGCACGGTGAACACCGACGGGCAGCTCGTCGTGCGGGCCCGGAAGGTCGGCGCCGACACCCAACTCGCGCACATCGCCCGCCTGGTCACCGAGGCGCAGAACGGCAAGGCCGCGGTGGCGCGGCTCGCGGACCGGGTGTCGGCGGTGTTCGTTCCCGTCGTGCTGGTGCTCGCCGCGCTCACCCTCGCCGGCTGGCTGGCGACCGGGCACGCCGCGACGGAGGCGTTCACCGCCGCCGTGGCGGTGCTGATCGTCGCGTGCCCGTGCGCCCTCGGGCTGGCCACGCCGACAGCGCTGCTCGTCGGCACGGGACGCGGCGCGCAACTCGGCATCCTGATCCGCGGCCCGGAGGTGCTCGAACAGACCCGGCGGATCGACACCGTCGTCCTGGACAAGACCGGCACCGTCACCACCGGCACCATGACCGTCCGCGCGGTCACGGCCGCCGACGGCGAGGATCCGGACCGGGTGCTGGCAATCGCCGCCGCCGTCGAGTCGGCGTCCGAGCATCCGGTGGCGCGGGCGATCGCGTCCGCCGGTGCGGGAGCGGCGGTGACCGATTTCGGCAGCCGCGCGGGGCTCGGTGTCGTGGGCACCGTCGACGGTGTGCGGGTCGCGGTCGGCAAGCCGGAGCATCCCGTGCCCGCCGAGCTGGCCGGGGCGTTCGCGTCGGGCGAGACGACCGTCGCGGTGTCGTGGGACGGCGCGGTGCGCGGCGCGATCACCGTCGCGGACGCGGTGAAACCGTCCAGCGCCGAGGCGATCGCGCAGCTGCGTGCGCTCGGGATGACGCCGGTGCTGCTCACCGGCGACACCGAGGCGGTGGCCCAGCGGGTCGCGGCCGAGGTCGGCATCGAGCAGGTGATCGCCGGGGTGCTGCCGGAGGGCAAGGCCGCGACGATCGCGGAGCTGCAGCGGCGCGGCCACGCCGTCGCGATGGTCGGGGACGGCGTCAACGACGCCGCCGCGCTGGCGACCGCGCACGTCGGGCTCGCGATGGGCACCGGCACCGACGCCGCGATCGAGGCCGGCGACCTGACCCTGGTGCGGGGCGATCTCACGTCGGTGCCGCTGGCGATCCGGCTGGCCCGCGCGACGCTGCACACCATCCGGGCCAACCTGTTCTGGGCGTTCGCCTACAACGTCGCCGCGATCCCGCTCGCCGCCCTCGGCCTCCTCGACCCGATGATCGCGGGCGCCGCGATGGCCGCGTCGTCGGTGTTCGTGGTGGGGAACAGCCTTCGGCTGCGCCGCTTCCGCTGACGCTGCGGCGCTCCCGCCGACCCGTGCCGCTTCCGCCGACCGGTGCCGACCACACGCGCCTCCCCGTCCGGCTGAAGGTGGCCTTCGTTGAACTGGTCCCCGGAAGTTGGACCGGGTAATCGGAAGCCTAGGCGGCGAGGGCTTGGGCCCGGTATGTGACCGGGCTCAAGCCGTCGAGCTTGG
>NZ_JBIAOU010000020.1:0-89106 GCF_042879035.1 Rhodococcus sp. NPDC003318
CTGCCGTCTGTGCAGGTCCGCAAGCTTGCCCGCGGTCGTGTGGATATCAGGGACATTCGATGCCGCGGTCACGGCAGGCTCCTGGACGCTGGTCACTACGGCAAACCTCTCACTTCACTCGCACTGGCGACTTGATCGGGGCCACACTACTCTGAAGAGTTATCGCTCACTAAGTGACCCCTGATGTCTCACTAGGTAACCTAGGATAGCCCGAGCCCGGCACGGACCGGTCGGGACGACGCACCGAGCCCGATCCAGCACAAACCCCGGCCGTCGAAGGCCGGGGTTTGCAATCGTTCTCACTTCCGCTCGGCGGACACCAGCATAGGCTCGCGCAGGTCGTAGTAGGAGACCTCGCCCATCAGCTCGGACTCCTCCTCGAACAGCGACCGCAGGTCGTCCGGGATCTCCATCTTCTCGTGCAACCGAGCCTCCGACTCCGAGGTGAAGTAGACGGCCTCGACGTATCCGTCCCTGCCGTCGCTGCACAGCGTGCCGCCGATGATCTCCGGCCGCATCTCGTGCACCCGCTCGCCGACCTGACCCATCAGCTCCGCCATCCGGTGAGCGTTGCGGGTGTGGCCCTCCATCACCTGCACGAACCCGGCGTCGTCGGATCCGCCGCCCATCCACTCGCTGACCTCGGCGCAATCCATGAAGGTCACCGGCCCTGCGAAGCAGCGCTCGGTCTCGGCCCACCAGCTGCCCTGTTCCGGCCTTTCACTGTTGCGCCGTGCCGCTTCCTCGGACTCGAACCTGACCATGCAGATGAAGGTGCCGTCCGCGCATGTCCCGCTCGTCGAACCGAGATAGCCGGTGGCACCGGACGCGAGCTCGTCGTTCCACCGGTCCAGGCAGCGCCGCAGACCGGCCTCGTCGGCCACCTTGCCCTGTATCACTTGAATGAACATCGCCTTCTCCTCACGCGCGCGCCGAGGCGCCGCGAGTACACCGCCGATGGTCGACGGGCGAGGTCCACCGCCGCTGCCGGCTCTGTGCGGCCGACCCGACGGCCCGCGCTCGCGACCACTGCGACACCAATTTTTCGCGTGCACGATGCGCCGCGCAAGATGTCCGCCGCTACCGTCCGGACCACAGGGTGACATGCCTTAGGCTCGTGAGGTGAGCCCGCGCTGGCCGGTGATCGATCGGCCTGCCGAATCCATCGCGATCACCGAGGCCATGGCGTCGGCGGACGGACCTCGCGGTGTGCTGGTGGAGGGGCCCGCGGGAACCGGGAAGACCACGCTGGTGCGGGAGACCACCGCTCCCCTGCGGCGAGCCGCCCAGTGGATCACGGGGACAACGGCCACACAACGCACTCCGTTCGGAGCACTGTCCCGGCGCATCGACACCCGGTCGTCGTGGAACCTGACGACGGCGCTGGCGGACACCCGGAGGCGCCTTGCCGCGGAGGTCGCGAACAGCACACTGGTCGTCGACGACGCCCACCTGCTGGACCCCCTGTCCGCGACCGTGCTCAACCAGCTGGCCGCCACGGACACCGTCGGACTGGTCGTGACCGTCCGGGCCGACGAGCCGGCACCGGATGCGGTGACGGCCCTGTGGAAGGACCGCGGATTCACCCGCGTCGCGGTGGGGCGCTTCGACCGCGGCGAACACGACAGGGCACTCGCCGCTGCCCTCGAGGGGCCGGTGGAAACCCTGACCGCAGAGCGTATCTGGGCGGCGACGGCGGGAAGTCCGCTGTACCTGCGCCACCTGGTCGAGGGCTCCCGGACCGCGGGCACGCTCCACCTCCACAAGGGGATCTGGCGGTTGCGGGGCGAACCGGCGGTCACCCTGGAACTGGCGCTACTGCTGCACCGGCGGCTCCGCCGAGCCCCGCCCGACGCCGTCCGGGCCGTCGTGCTGGTCGCATTCGGTGAACCGCTCGACCTCGCGGTCCTGAACGAGCTGTCCAGTGAGCAGGCGATGCTGGCGGCCGAACGCGCCGGGCTGGTTCGCTTCACCAGGGAGAGCTCGACGCTGGTCGCGCGCCCGGCGGATCGCTTCCTCGGCGACCTCGTCCGCGCGGGCGTCGACGACGCGACCGCTCACCGGGTCCGAGGTCGGATCGCAGAAGTGCTCGCCGAACACGTCGCGACCGACCCGATCCGTGCGGCAGAGCTGTCGCTCGACAGCGACCGGCATCCGACCGTCGGCAGGCTCACCGCCGCAGCCGAGAAGGCCGCCGCACTCGGGGCCTTCCACCGTGCGGAGCCCCTGGCCCGGGCGGCCACCGCCGAGGGAGGTGGTGCCGCCGCCCGCCTCGTCCACGCGAGCGTTCTGGCGTGGACACATCGGGGACCGGAGGCGGAGCGGGTGCTGTCGGCCCCGGGTCCGGCTGCACCCGAGTACCGGGTCAGGTGGACGATCCTCCGGGCGGCGAACCTGTTCTGGAATCTCGGCAACCGCGACGAGGCCCTCGACCTCCTTCGACGAGCCGGCTCGCGGGAGACGACGAGCCCGGCCGGCCGCGACTGCCTCGACGCCGTCCGTGCCGCCATCGACGTCTCGCTCGGCAACGCCACCGCCGGACTGGACGTCGCCGAACGGGTGCGGGTTGCGGCAACCTCGCGGCCCGCCGCCCGTGTGTGGGCGGCCGCCGCCGGCGTGCTCGCACAGGCGTTGGTCGGGCGCGGCGACTCGGCGCCCGGCTGGGCCCGGGAGGCTCTCGAGCTCGTGCGCTCCGACACCGCCGCACTGCGCTCCTTCATCGGACACGGGGAGCTGGTCGCCCTGCTCTACACCGGCCGGTTCGATCGAGCCGACCGGACGGCGCGGCGTTACCTCGACATGACGACCGACGACCCCGATGCGTGGTTCTGGATCAGCGCCCTGGTCGGTCGACTCGACCTCGCGCGCGGCGACCTGCGAGCCGCACTGGCTCGGCTGACGGAAGCGGCCGACGCCCTCGAGAAATCGAACCCGGAGCGGTGTGCGATCACCAACATCGCTCTTGCTCACTGCCACGCGGTGGCCGGACGCCCGCACCCGGCCGCGGCGGCGGTCCGCGTCGCGGAGGCGTCGCTCGGCGCGCACAACCTGCTCCACCGACCCGAACTCGACCTCGCAGGTGCGTGGGTCGACGCATCGGGCGGCGACCTCGGCGCCGCCGTCGCGCGGGCGCGCCGGGCCGCGAGGGTCGCCCGGGCATCCGGGTTGCTGGCGGTGGAGGCGGAGGCGCTGCACGCCGCGGTCCGGTTCGGCTGTTGCGCCGTCGCACCCCGGTTGGCGTCGCTGGCGGACCAGGTCGACGGGTGTCTGGTGCGCCCCATGGCCCGCCAGGCGACCGCGTTGCTCGCCGCCCACGGCGACGGACTGGTCGGGGCGGCAGACGAGTTCGCCGGTGTCGGGTCACCACTGCTCGCCGCCGACGCGTACGCGCAGGCCGCGAACGTGTATCGCCGGCTCGGGGACCGCCGGGCCGAGATACGTGCGGCTGCCCGAGCCCACGCTCTCGCGATCGGCTGCGGCGGAGTACGCACCCCCGCCGTCGCCGTGTCTGCACGGCCCCTTCCGTTGACGGGCCGGGAACGCCAGATCGCCTCGCTCGCGGCCGCCGGGCTGACGAATCACCGGATTGCCGACCGGCTGGACGTCTCGTGTCGCACCGTCGAGGGCCACGTCTCGCACATCATGATGAAACTGCTGGCGACCGACCGCGAGGACATGTGCGTGACGGTGCAGACGTCGAACCCTCCCGGGGACATCTCAGGCGAGCGGAGACACCCTGGCCGCCAACTCTTCTCGACCGCCGATGCCGAGCTTGCCGAAGGCACGGTACAGGTGCCCTTCGACGGTGCGGACGGAGACGGTCAACCGCTCGGCGACCTGCCGATTGGTCATGCCGTCGGCAACCAGTGACACGACCAGCCGCTCCCGCTCGGTCAGCGACACCGAATTCCGGGCCGCGACCAACGCCGGTGTCCGAGGGCCGCCGCACTGGGCGGACAGCCGCTGTGCCGTTGCCGCCGACAGCAACTCCTTGCCGGTGTCGCCGTCACTCCGATGCACCACCGCCGCCTGCGATGCGGCATCCGCGGCGAGGAGGATCGCCCCCATGTCGGCGAATTCCTCGGCAGCCCTGTCCAATCCGTCGCCATCGTGCGCTTCGAGCGCACCGGCGTGACGGGCCGCAGCACGGACGAACGGGCCGTCGACACGGCGCGCGAGTATGCGCAACCGACCCGCCGCCGACCGGTCACCGAATCTGGTCGACGTGTGCAACGCCACCACCTCGACACCGAACATCGACCTCGCTCGCGCCCGACGGGCCGCGCACCTCGCCGTGGCGGCCGCCCGCCGGCGCTCGCCACGGGCCGCCTCCACCCACGCCCGCGCGAGCGCGAGATCGGGCTCGAACGCCCCGAGGTAGGCGCCGAACACCGACTCGGCGCGCGCCAGCGCCGCCGCGCCCTCCCCGACGCGGCCGCGGGCCCCGAGCGCCTGCGCCAGCCCCACCGCACACAGCGCGATCCACATGCGCTGGCCGCAACGTTCGGCCACGGAACCGGCCCGGCGAAATTCGTTCTCCGCGTGACCCAGTCGGCCGGTACTCAGGTCCGCCAGCCCCCGAATGTACGCGTCGGTCACCGCCCGCGGCCGGTCGCCGCCGTCGCTCGCCGGGTACCGCTCGAGCAGGCCGTCGACGACCGCGAGATACCCGGCGAGCGTCACCGCGACCATTTCCGCGACACCGAGCCCCGACGTCTCCACGGTCGCCGACCCGGCCGCCGTGTACGCGCGCATCGCCAGCGGCGGAACGCGATCCGCGCATCCCGCCCGCGCGAGTGCGCATCCGGCGACGGCGGCCGCCGCGGTCAGGGCAGGCGCGGGCCACCATTCGGCCCCCGTCAGCCTGTCCGCCAGCTCGAGCGGTCCAGCCAGGTCGCCGCTGTGGAAGTCGAAGGCCGCGGCCGCGCACTCCACCAGACGACGGGTCGCCGCAGTCGTCGGGCGGGCGAGCAGCATCGACAGTTCCCGCCGCGCATCGACCACACGGTTGTCCGCGTACAACACACCTGCCCGGCACACCGCCCACGCCGTCCGCTCCGGCTCCGACAGTGTCCGCGGGTCGATCGCGCCGAGCAACGCCTCCAGCGCCGCACTGCGGCCCCGCCATCGCATCGACCGGGCGGCGACGAGGGCCGCACGGATGCCGCCGCCGCGAGCGACCGCGGCCACCGCCATGCGCTCGGCCGCGGCCTCGTCGCCTCGGGCGAAGGCCTGTTCCGCGGCCGCGACGAGGTCCGGGGCCCCGACCTCCGTGCCGCTGTCGAGGGAGAGCACCGCGGACCGGATCGGGTGTCCCGCGCGCAGGGCGAGTGCCAGCCGCCTTCGCTGGGTGTGCGCGGCGAGCTCGCCGACGGTCGACTCGATCGCGATACCGAGGACCGGGTGGGTCAGCCTGGCCGTCCGCTCCCGGTCGATTCGCAGGTGCCCGCTCACCACGGCCGCCGCGACGGCGTCCGGGGACGCGAGCCCACGCAGGATCTCCACATCGAGGGCGCCGCCGAACGTCGCGAGCGAGAGCACGTCGACGACGTCGGGCGGGATCGTGCGCAGGGAGGCCCCGAGGAGGGACGTCAGTTCCGCGGACAGCACGGGGCGACCACTCAGCTGCCACACCCCGCCGTAGGAGTGGAAGCGCCCCGCGTCCCAGGTTCCCTCGACAAGGTGACGCAGGAACAGCGGATTGCCCTCCGACACCTCCCACATCGACCGGGTCGCCGAGCGGTCCACCGGACGGCCGACCGCCTCCTCGACCGCCCGCCGGACCTCGGTCGGGTCGAACGCGGGCAGCGCGACCTGCTCGAACCGTCCGGTGGCGAGAAGTGTTCTGCCCACGCCTGATTCGCAATCCGTGCACGTCACGACCAGGCGGCCGGGGCCGTCCTCGGTGAGCTGTGCGACGAGCAGCGCGGAGAGCGGGTCGAGGAGGTCGGCGTCGTCGACGACGATCCTCGTATCCTCCCGGCCGCGGAAGGAGCGACGTATCCGCGCCGTCACGGCCGCCGGATCGGGATCCGTCCCGAACTCGGCCAGCTCGGCAAAGGCACCGAGCGGGACGTCACGGCAGGACTCCGTTCCCGCCACCCACAGGCACTCTCGGTGCGCACGCGACGCGACGGTCCGCGCGAGCGTCGTCTTCCCCGCCCCGAAGGGGCCGCGGATCAGCACACCGCGCACGGATCGTCCCGCTGCCGGGACGGACGCGGCCCTTCGCGGGATCGTCGGCCACCGCAGGCCCATGGTGGCGATTATATGGACCCGGTGCAGGCGGCGGCCCCGATTCGATCCCCTCGCCGGGTACACCGGTCAGTCGTGGTCGCCACCGCTGCGACCGACGGCCACACCGTCGACTCCTGCCGCGCCGTCGTCGCGGAACCGGGCCGTGTCCACGACGGGGATCTTGAACTGGAGAACCCGGTACGGCCATCCTGCGGCAGTGTTCCACTGGCTGAGCAGGATGTGGAATCCCGTGCCGGGCCGCGATCCCGGCACGATCGACGGCCCGTACAACTGGGCAACCGCGTCGTCCCCCTCCTGCCCCCAGCCGACGCCCCGGATCGGGGTGCTCTTGTGCACCTCGTAGAGGTTGTCGGTGATGCCGCGGAACACCCGGACGTCGATGTCGTACCCACCGACGTTGGAGGAGTCGAAGTTGACGAGGACCCACTGCCCGTCGACACGGCGCAGGCACAGTTCCCCGAACTTGTCCGCCGATCCCACGCCCTCGAGCACCGGGGTGGGTTCGTTGCCCCACGCCCACGCGCCGTCGCGCCAGCCCCAGCCCTCGTACGCCGCCGGGTCCGGGATCCGGTCCGCCCGGACCCGGCGCAGGATCAGGGGCTTGTCGCGCTGGAAGCCCGTGGACATCACGTACACCCAGCCGTCCTCGGCGACATCCCAGGTCCACAACTGGGCAAGCCCCCGGTGCAGTCCCGGATCGAACTTGGCGCCGGTGTGCTGCCAAGTGCGGCCGTCGTCGACCGACCGCCAGATCTCGGTCCAGACGACGTTGCCGAGACCCTTGTTGACCATCACGTGCAGGTACATCGTGTCCCCGACGGTGATGACGTCGGACGGCAGCACCGTGGAGAACACGGGGTTGTCGTGCGGGTAGTCCCACAGCTGGCGGGCGTGGTTCGGGTCGCCGCCGGCCGCCTCGCTCCAGACGATGCCGTCGTCGAGCCGCTTCGTGTCGGAGAACAGCGCGACCGGCGAGCGCCAGTCGCCGTCTCCGACCCTGGGCCCGCGGAAGGTGTCACCGAAGACCGCCAGGATCCGTCCCGACGGGGTGCGCGCCATGACCCCGAGATCCGTTGCCGACATCCCGAATCGGTCGGTCGCTCCGGGTCCGGTGACGGCCTTGACCATCGTCGAGCGCGCCACCGCGGGGCCCGGGTCGATCGGGGCGGCGGTCCGGGGCGTCTCCGGTGCGGACAGCCGCCAGCCGTGTCGGATGACCTCGTTCCACTCACCCTCGTAGACGTGCCCGGTCACCGGCCACCCGAACGCCTGCTGCATCCGGGTGGCCGCGTCCCGGGTTGCGTTGTCGTAGATGCCCGAACCCGGGAGTCCGAGGGCCTCCTGCCAGCGCCGCAGTCCGTCCTTCGAGGACTGCGGTTCGTTGCCGAAGGTGTTGGACCACGACTCGGTGGGCCCCTCGAGCGGACCCCAGTAGTGACCGGCCGGCAGTGGGAACCGGTCCGGGTCGTCGGGCATGCCCGCGTACCGCTTCGCGGCGGTGAGGACCACGTCGTACGGGAATGTGTCCGGCACGTCCCAGTGCGTTCCGTCCTTGAATCCCTTGAGGATCACCGATCCGTAGGTGTAGTTGTTGTGGCTGCTCACGCCGGGCCGGTTGGCGCCGACCCCGGCGATGTCCACCCGCTCGATCGGGATCCGGTGCTCCTTGGCGACGGTGGCGATGACGAACGCCACCATGTCGAGCATCTTGTCGTGTTCGAGCCACTGTTCGCGGGTCTTCGGCCGCTCCTCGCGGTTGGGGTTGGACCCGTTCCAGTTCCCGATCGTGCCCGAGGTGCCCACCATCGCGATCTGCACGCTCACCCGGTTGTCGCTGAGCACTCCCCACGCGGTGTTCTTGGTGGAGACGGTGTTGACGATGTGGGTGTCGTCGACGAGGTAGTGGTAGCTGCCGTTCTGCTCACGTGCCTGGTAGTCGGCGACGTTCTCGGCGCGGGTGATCCAGTCCTGGTTCTCGGTGGTGTGCAGGTAGATCCGCAGGTACGCCCCGTGACCGGAGGTGTACCCGGGCCCTGCGTGCCAGGTGATGGGGTATCCGGTCGACGTCGACTCCGTCGGTGTGTCCGGCTGCGCAATCGGCTGCACGACAACGGAATCGGCGATCGGAGCCGGATCCCACTGCCCGAAGCGCTCCTTCAGGATCCGGTTGCGGTCGATGCCGACACCACCGACGTGCTGCTTGTCGATCTCGAACTGGTGCAGGTGGGCGGCCGGGTGCACGCGGCCGCCGCTGCCCCAGTTGTGCATCCAGAAGTACGACCCGACGCCGTCCCGCAGCGCCCAGTCGATGGTCGGGTGGTTGCAGTAGATGCCCATGCGGTCCTTGCCGAGCCGGTCCTGCCAGGCCATCAGGTAGGGACGCACCAGGCTGTTCCACTGCTCCTCGCTGGGTGAGGCGTCCACCGAGACGTAGATCGCGGCGGTCTCGGGGCCGCCGGCCTCCCGGTGGATCGCGATGCCGCGTTCCGCGTCTCTCCTGCCCTGCTCGGCGCCGCCCAGCCAGTCGGACTTGCCGTACTGGAAGTTCGACACCAGGATCATGCCCCGCGCCCGCAGTGCGTCGGCCTCCTGCCTGCGCAGTGGCTTGCCGACCATCCAGCCGGCCCGCGGATCGGAGACGTACCGGACGGCGCCGACGAACCCCGCGGCCTCGATCTGTTCCGCCGTCGGCACGCCGGCGGAGAAGTCCACGAGCATCTTGTCGACCAGCGGCCCGCCGCCGTCCTCGTGCGGGGCCATCCGCGGGTCCGTCGCGTCGAACAACCAGGTGGTGTCCGGGTTCAGGTCCGGTCCACCGAAGCGCCCGGGAGCGCCGAACGTCTCGAAGTGCAGATGCGGCCCCGTCGATCCGCCCTCGGATCCGACCACCGCGATCTGATCGCCCGCGTGGACACGGTCCCCGTAGCGCCACTGCCTGCCGGTGTGCGGATCGAGGAACGACGACGGCGGCATGTGCCCGAACGCGAAGTCCAGACCCCAGTCCTCCTGGGCGTCGATGACGAGCCAGGAACCGTAGCCCTGCGGATCGTCGTTGATCCCGACGTGGGCGATGGTGCCGTCGGTGGGTGCATAGATCGGGGTGCCCGTGTTCGCGGCGAAGTCGACGCCACGGTGGTTGGGCCGGTCGGGGGTCCGGTACCCGCTGCTCTCGCCCGAGTGGGTTCCGGGGGCCAGGGGGTGGTAGCGCTTCATGATTACCTCACCAGGAGATCCGGGACGGTGTCCGCGTCGTGCTGTCGATCATCCGACTGCGCACCGACACGGTCACGAGTAGACCGATACTCGAATCCTGCGCCGAGTGCGCCGCCCGCACCCGAGCGAAGTCGAGTAGTGCCCCACGCATGACGACGGCCACCGCGCTGCGGGATGCTCGAACGATCAGGACGCCACCGTCGCACCACGGGAGGAGCCACGATGACCACTGCGTATGTGCGACAGAATATCTGGACGCTCGACCAGCAGGATCACCGGCATCCGACGATCGAGGCCTACGCGCGCGCGGTGGCCGTACTGCAACAGCGTTCCCGGTCGGACGTCGACGATCCCAGGGGGTGGACCCACCTGGCAGCGGTGCACGGAACGGGGAACAACACCGACAAGTTCCGCAATCAGTGCCAGCACCAGAGTTGGTACTTCCTGCCCTGGCACCGGATGTACCTGTACTGGTTCGAACGAATCGTCAGGGCCGCCGTCCGCGAACTACCCGACGTCGACGACACCACCAAGCAGACCTGGGCACTGCCCTTCTGGGAGTACGGCCCCACGGTCGAATCCCGCCGCCTGCCGCGGGCGTTCCTCGACCCGTTCCTGCGCGACGGCGTCACCCCGAACCCGCTGCGGGTGCCCGGCCGCAACCTCAACTCCGGCGCCGCACTGCCGCCGAACGCCGCCCGCCTCCAGGAAGCGCTCGCACCGGTCACCTTCACCGGCTCCCTCGGATTCGGGGGTGCCGCCACGGCGTGGAACCACTTCGGCGAGGACCCGGCGGCCGCCGCCGCGCCACTCGAACTCACCCCGCACGGCGCCGTGCACGTGCAGGTCGGAGGGCCGATGGCGGACTTCGACACCGCCGGGCTGGATCCGATCTTCTGGCTCCACCACGCAAACATCGACCGGCTGTGGGAGGTGTGGCTCGGGCAACCGAACCGCACGAACACCACCAGCTCGGCCTGGCTGACGGGCGAGACGTTCCACTTCCACGACGAGACCGGAACACCGCGCAGCCAGCAGGTCGCGGACGTGCTCGACATCCGGGGACAGTTGAACTACCGGTACGAGGGCACACCGGCCCCCTCCGTGCCGATCGAGGAGGGGCCGATCGAGGAGGCACACCGCGTGGAACACGAACCCGCACATCCCCCGGAACTCGTCGGCGCCACGAGCGAGGCGGTGACGCTCACCGGCGACGTCGCGAGCGTCGCCGTCGACGTCGGAGCCCCCGCTGGGCCGCTCGCCGAGTCCGCACGCGTTCCCTCCCGGGTCTTCCTCGACATCGAGGACGTGTCCGCGCCCCGTGCACCGGGCGTGACCTACTCGGTGTACGCCGACATCCCGGACGGCGACCCGGCCACCGACGACGACCACTTCGTAGGCACCGCATCGTTCTTCGGCATCGAGGAGGTCGACAGCCGCGACAGCGAACACGCGGGTATGCGGCTCCGGTTCGACATCACCGACCTGCACCGTCGTCTGGTCGAGACCGGGAGGTGGAGCGACCGGGTCTCGGTCACGTTCGTTCCCGACTTCGTCGAGCCCCCGGACAGTCCCCTCGACCTCCCGGCGGAGGAGTCGGCGACCGTCCAGGATCCGGGGACGCTGCGGGTCGGCCGCATCGGCGTGTTCTACCAGTGACGGCGGTGCAGGAGTCGGCGCGCCGCCGACTGAGCTGGGACCATCCCGAGCTGGCGCTGGCGGGCATCTGCGGCTGCGCATGGCTCGGCCTGATGGCGTTCCACTTCGCGTCCGCCGCGCCGGCGACTCCGCACGGGCACCATCACGCCGCCCCGACGCAGGACGTCGCCGCCGTGTCCACGGGAATCGTTGTCTCAGTGACATTCTGGATTCTGATGGCGGTGGCCACGATGCTGCCGACCGCGCTGCCCGCGGCACGTACGATCGGGCTGACCGGCATGTGGAGTCGACGACACCGCGGACCGGCACTGTTCGCTGCCGGCTACCTCGCGGTGTGGATCGCCGCCGGGATTCCCCTCGTCGTGGCCGCGGCATGGATCGTGCCGGGTGACCCGTCGCCGCTACTGATCGCCGCGGCACTCGCCGTCGCGGCGGCGTGGGAGATCACCCCGTGGAAGCGCTGGTGCCTGCGCGGGTGTCACCGCCTGCGATCCCTGCCACCGTCCGGACGCCGGGCCGACCACGGATGCGTCGCGCTCGGCGTCCGCAACGGACTGTCCTGCACTGGCGCCTGCTGGGCGATGATGACCCCGATGGCCCTCGCCTGGCACGCGGCCGGACTGTGGGTCATGACGGTCGTCACCGCGACCGTCTGGGCGGAGAAACTGCTGCGCAACGGTTCTCGCCACCTTCCGATGGCGGCAGCGACCTTGGCGGCCTCGGCGGTCCTCGTCGCCGTGACGGGATGAGTCCGCGGCCGGTGGATGCGGTCACCGTGCGGAGACGAGGTCCACGCGGACGGAGTCGTCGGCGTTGACGACGAACACACTGTCCTGGCCCTTCCGCCAATCGACAGGGACGAGGAAGTAGCGGTCGGACGCGCGGATCAGCATGCGCAGCCCGGCATACCGGTGGTGATAGAGGTTCCCGTCCTGCACGAGGTCCTGGCTGATCACTCCCGGCCCCTGAATGGACAGCCGGTCGACGCTGTAGAGAACCACACCGGGCCGACCCTCCAAACCCGCAGCGAACTCTGCGCCCTGACGCTCACCGACGTCCTGCGCATACAGCGCGACAAGCCACATCGACCCGCCGAGCAGCAGCGCAGAGAGCACGACACCCCACATGCGGTCCCGACCGTCGTCGGGGCCGGTGCCCCGCATCACCTTCCACCCAAACGCCGCCAGCAGGGTGATCCCGATCAGCGCCAGCGGAAGCGGATAGCCGTGGTCGAACAGCGGAAGCCGAAGCCGGAACAGCCCGTTGAACAGGATCAGCGCCAGAACGGCGGCACCCACTGCCGTAGCCAGCAGGGCAGCGGTGCGACGCCGGGGACTCTCCGAGAGGGTCCCGGCGATCCGGGTGAACGGTCGACGCACCAGCACCACCACGACCACGACCAACCCCGCGACGATCAGCAGCGGCACCGCCGAATTCAGGCTCCGCCCAGTCCTTCGTCGGCGGTGCGCGGCGTCACGGGATCCTGCGACAGTCCGGGCAGGTCGTCGCCACCCGGCGGACGTGTCGAATCGCTCGCGGTCGACGACGGCGGCCCCTGCGGTCGCGGCTGCTCGGTGCGGTCGCACGCAGAGAAGAGCAGGACCGATCCCAGGGCGACTGCGGCCACTGCCGCGCGAGAGGCGTTCGACGTCGTCATGGCGTCCTCCGTGACAGGTACCCGGCCAGCACGGCGAGGTTCATCCGCAGGATCTCCATCGCCAGTGCCGGGTCGAGTGTCGACACCACGTCCCGGGCGCTGTGGACGTCGCGGTTGGCGGTGTCGTTGTCCTCGATGGTGAGTGCGGCCGGGATGCCGGCGTCGATGAACGCAACGTGGTCACTTGCGAACGGGGACAACGAGGTCGACACCGTCAGACCGGTCCAGGTGGACGCGGCCGCGACGAGGTCGTCGACGAGCGTTCGCGACACCGGCGCGCCCTCGACGAGCACCCCCGGTTCGGGAGTGTTCCGGCGCGCCACCATGTCCATGTTGATCACCGCGAGTATTCGGCGCCGCTGCGCGGCCGTCAGACCGGCGACGTGCCCCGAGCTCCCGAACAGGCCCTGTTCCTCTCCACCGAACAGGATCAGCCGCAGATCGTGGTGCCAGGCACGGGTGGCCAGCACCCGGCCCAGCTCGACGACACCGGCCGCACCGCTGGCGTTGTCGTCCGCACCCGGAGCCGGGCCCGTCTCGCCGTCCTCGTGATTGACCGAATCCAGATGCGCGGTCGCAACGATCACCCCGCGCGGCCCCGCCCCGGCGCCCGGCCGCGCCGCGATCACGTTGCGGCTGCGCCCGGCACCGACCCGCACAGGGACCTGGGTGACGGTGTAACCGAACGAGGTCAGCATCGCACCCGCGGCGGCAGCGGCATCCCGGAACCCGTCACTGAACGAATGTCGGGTCCGCGGCGAGGTGAGCTGTCCGAGGCATCCCTCGTAGGACGGTCGGGACAGCTGGGCGAGCAGGTGCGCCGTCCCCGGGTCACGTGCCCCGGCATCGGTCGCCGGGCGGTCGACGATCACCGTGTCCTGCGGCAGCGGTTGCACCCGCCAGCACACCCGATCCTGGGCGGTGGGCGTCGGGACCGCCGCGGCATCGACGACGAGGTACCGCCCGTGGTCGACGAGCACCTCCACCTCGGGGTGGGCCAGTTGGAACGCCGCGCCGACCTGGGTCACCAGAGCGGGCGCGGAGTCGAGCAGCGACGCCGGTCCCCGCGACGTCACCCGGCTCACCCCGTGGTCGGCGGGTGCCCACACGACGACATCGTCGGCCAGGCGAGCCCAGCGCGTCGCACCGTCGCCGGCTGCGCGGGAATCGAACAACTGCGTTGGCAGCGTGGCGAACTCGACACCGGTCATGATCGACCACCCATCCGCAGCTCGAGCCGATCCGGGTCGAGCCGCACGATCCGCACCACCCGGCGCTCACCCGCCGCAGTGGTCACCTCGAGACTCTCGCGCTCCGCGCCGGTCGCCCACGTGCCCTCCCGCGGCTCGTTCGCGTCGGCGGGGCCGACCGCCCAGTCGACGAAGGTGCCGTCCGGGCGGAACTCGATCCCGCCGCGACCGCGGGCCCGCGGGAAGTCGAACCCGGCGGGCCGGTACACCCGGACGTCGTCGTGGTCCTCCTCGAAGGAGTGGCGCCAGCGTCCACACACATCGGACATCGGCTCGTCCGTTTCCTACGTCCTGACCGACAGTTCCGGTGTCGCAGCGGCGATCTCACCGTCGGTTGCCGGGGTCACGGCCGCAACGCCCGGTCGGCCGAGCGACTCCCAGCCGGATTGCGAAGGCCGCCAACCCGAGCCGTCCCACCACTTGTGGTGCACGGTGCCGTCCGCGCCCGCGGCGAACACGTCCATCCGGCCGGACCCGGTGGTGACCACGGTCGGTTGTCCGGCGCCGGCCACGGCGACGGGCGCTGCGACGGCGAAGGCCTCGCCGGCGGCGCGACGCGACGTCCACAGCGATCTGCGGACGCCGACCAGGCACGCGGTCATCCGGGCGACCTGCCCCCGGGTGAACATCACCATGCCCGCGTCGTCCGTGTAGTCCATGTAGTCCATGAACAGGTCGCCGTGAGGGCCGTTGTTGCAGGTGACATGGGGGAAGGTGGGCATGCCGACGTTCTCGCTGCCCTGGTTGGGGGTGTCGGCGACCTCGTCGGAGCCCCGGCAGCCGGTGCCGTCGTCACCCCAGATGTGGAAGAGGTTCAGATAGTGACCGATCTCGTGGGTCGTCGTGCGTCCGAGGTTGAACGGCGGTGCCGCCGTCCCCACCGTACCGAACGCGGTGTGGGTGATGACGACGCCGTCCGTCGCTGCGGGTCCGCCGGGAAACTGTGCGTAGCCGAGCAGGCCGCCGCCCAGTTTGCAGACCCAGATGTTGAGGTAGCGCTCCGCCGGCCACGCGGTCGCACCGCCGCTCTCGGCGAACTTGACGGACTCGTCCTGGTCGAATTCGCGGACGTCGGTCCTGCTGCGCGTGATGCCGTTCGTCGGGCGCCCCAGGGGATCGGTGTCGGCGAGCCGGAACTCGAGCCGAGCGTCCCCGACGAGATGCTCGAAGACCGCCGGAACGCTCGACACATCCGTGTTGGTGGCGCGGAAGTCCTTGTTCAGCACCTCGATCTGGCTGAGAATCTGTGCATCGGTGATGTTCTGCTCCGCGGTGTTCGCCACCACGTGCACGACGACGGGGATCGTCATCACGCCGCGGTCGCCGGGTGGTGCCGCCGACTCCAACCCGATCGTCTGGTTCTCGATCTCCGAGCGGGCAACGCGGTACGACTCGGATTCCGTCAGCAGCTTCCGGTGCACCTCCATCGCTCCGCACTTGCGGCGGGTCGGGAGAGTCACACCTCCGTCGTTGTCGGTCATGTCGATGAACTCCTTTGTTGTGCATTCTTTTTCACAGGACGATGTGTTCGAGTCGGACGAGCTCGCGGGGCAGGCCACTGGCCTCCACCCGCTCGAGCGGATCCGCCTCGACGTAGCGGTCCAGGCCGAGACCGGTCAACCGGGCGATCCGGCGGACCGGAACCTGGAAGGTGCGGTACGCGCCGAAGGAGAAGGCTTCCTCACCCTCGGCGAACTCGTCGAGCAGCGCGGCCTGGCTCAGCAGGTAACCGGTGACGGCGAGTCGCCCCTCCTGACCGACCATGGCGACGAGCTTCCAGAACTGACGAGGCAGTGCCACCCCGCGGTACTGCGGATCGTCCGGCGCGAGGACGGGTCCCGTCACGACGCTGACGGCGATGTCGGCGTTGTCCGCGTTCGTCAGCACGTAGTCCTCGAGGCCCAGCCACAGCGTCCGGCCGGCGTTGAACTCGTGATGCTGCGGGGTGCAGTTCGTGAAGTGGAAGGTGTCGTCGTTGGCGGCCTTCGCCGTCGGCCCCCACGCCGGGTCGAGGCGCCGTACCAGGTGACCGCGGTCGAGAGGGTTGTCCCGGTACACGGGCTCGCCGGTCTGGTCGGAGGCGGGCAGCCGGGGGTCGACGATCCAGCGGTCCCGCTCACGAGTCAGGTTCCGGGACTGCTTCCCGTCGATGTTCACCGCGGTGAACATCGCGAGCCTCCGTGCCCGGTTCATGACGACGCTGAAGTGGTGGTAGCGAAGTTCCTGCGAGGCAACGGCGGACAGGTCCCCGCCGCGTTCCGGGAGCGGCAGTGGCACGCGCAGGAACCCGGGGTCGTATCCGGACCTGGTGGTGTAGTCGGGATCGATGGAGATCGCCTCCGGTTCCGCCACGGCGGCCCGCGGGGTCCCGTCGGCACCGACGCGCACGGTGATCTCGAGGGGAACCTGCACGGTCACCGCTCCGTCACCGAGCTCGACGCCGGACCGGGCCGCGGGCGCCGTCACCGGTGCGGCCACCTCCATCCGATCGGCGGCGAAGACACCGTCGACGAGACCGCGCTGGTCCGAACCCAGGTCGAGTGCACGCAGGTACGCGACGATCCGGCTGATCCGCACCCCCTCGTTCAGCACTCCCCCGAACTCCGCGTGCGCAGGTGCGGGCACGCTCGCGTGGTGCAGGGCGACGACTTCCCACTGGTCGTTGAAGACCGGGGACCCCGACGATCCGGGCTCGGTGTCCGCCGAGTAGTGCAGGAACTGCCCCGGTACGTCGACGATCCTGTTCTCGCGCAACGTGATCTGCTTCTTCTCCCCGCGGGGGTGCTGCACGATCGTGACGAAGTCGCCGATGATCGCCTTGCCTTCCGCCTCGATCAGCCGGTTGAATCCGAACTGGCCGAGGACATCTGCCGTGCCGGCCACCGCGACTAGGGCGAAGTCGCGTTCGCGGTCGGCGACGAAGAACCGGTCGGGGTCGAGCGGAACGGCGTGCACCAGCAGCGGCATGCCGTCGACGCCGTCCTGGAAGTCGAACTCGACCATACTGCCTCGCGCGGTGTGGGCATCCGGCAGCACATGGTGATTGGTCAACAGCAGACCCGGCGAGACGAGGAACCCCGTGCCGTAACCCTGCAGGACTCCGCGGGCGTCGCGAATGGTGACCCGGCCGACCGCGCGTGCCGCCCGAACCCCGGAGTCCAGGTACCGGACGCCGACGAAATCCGATGTGAGAATGATCTTCTCGAGTACCTGTTCGGAGCTGCCGCCGCCGTCGACGAGTTCACCCACCCGGTCCAGCGCCGCCTCGGTGAGTCGGTCCGTTTCCTCGGTGACCGTACCGGTGGGCAGCTCCTCGCCCGTGTAGTAGCGGCTGAGCCGGTCCAGCCGTTTGGCGATCCGTTCGGGAGTGTCGGCCAGGGCGATTCCGCCGGGCACCGACAGCGTGTCGACGTGCTCCGCCCTCCGGCCGGCACGCTCCTGTACCCGCCGGGCCGCGGCCGCGTTCTGCTTGCGCTCTTCCGCCGCGATCCGATCCGTGGATCGGCCCTGCGTGATCGGGGACGAGTTCCCGATCCGGTCGCTCGGGGTGACTATGGTCATGACGCTTCCTCGTGTCTGGTGAACTCGTGTCTGGTTGTTCGTCGAATGCGAAGTCTTCTCGCCCGGATCCGGTCGGACACGCGTAGCCGGCTACTCGATCGGGGCGGACGCTGCCTCGAACTGCTCGACTCCGCCCCGGACCACCCGGTGAACGGCACCGGTGGCGACGAGCTGGTCGAGAATCGGCACCGCGAGTTCGGGGCGAACGGACGTTTCGGCCAGCAGCGGACCCAACGGCATCGATTCGGAGCCGAGTGCCGTGGCGATGGCTCCGCGGCGGGCGGCCTCGAGCGCCGCCTCGACCCGCAGGCGGCATGCCTTCTCGCCGCCGTCCGCGTCGATCGGCGATGCGCCGTCCATCAGGATGTCGCGGATCTCCTGCGCGGCCAGGTCACGATCGGTCGCCCAGACCAGCATCGCCGCGACCGCGACGTAGAGCGCGGCGAACGTCGTGCCCTCCATCTCGGGCCCCGGCGCGATCACCTCGTAGGTGGTTCCCGAGATCGTCCTCGGCGCATAGATGTCCGGCTTGCCCAGCTCCGGGAAGTACGGGGTCTCGTGGGTCAACGACCCGTCGTCCTCGATCGCCCCCACCGCGAGAACGCCCTCGCCCCAGGCCGGAAACGTCGGTGTGTCGGAATGGTCGCCGGACGCGATCACCAGGCGCCCCTGTGCGACGAGCTCGTCGACGATCGCGTTCTCGGTGTCGGTCGGCTCGGCCTTCCCGTAGTCGACGACGACGATGTCCGCCCCCGCCTGCCCGACCTCGCGCAGCCACCGATCGATGCCGGAAGGCATCCCGTCGGGGAACGCCAGCTCGTGCGGAAGCAATTCCGCCAGTGCCGATTCCCCGACGCCGGTCTCCCCGGACACCACGACCCGACCGGGGACGCCCTGCGCGATCGCACACTGGGTGACCGCGACGGCGATCTGGTTGCGGCGACCCGCGGTGAACGGTCCGGCGACCGCCAGCCGCAGCGGACACCGGACCGGCACCGCCTCCGTGGCCGGGCCGGCCGCCTCGGCACCGAAGAAGTCGGCGCCCACCGGCTCCGCGCTCTGCGTTCGCTCGGGCCGAGCACCGAGCGAACGGACCAACCGAGGCAGATCCGCCGACTCGTAGGCTCCGTCGCGGGAGACGATGTCCGCCAACTGTTCCCACTGCTCGAGGTGACGGATGTCGGTGTAGTGCAGGGACAGGTCCTTCTCCGGGAAACGGGTGAGGGCCGGCAGGTTGCGCCGGATCCACTGCCACACCTCCGGCCACGACAGCGGATCGAGCCGGATGGTGCGGACCTCCGAATCCCTCATCGCACCGGTGAGTTCCGTCAGTTCGCGGGTGGCGATCACCGCGAGCCGGGCATGGCCACGCCGCGCGGTGAGGGTGCCGAGCGCCCGCAGCACGTCCGGGCCCCCGGACGCGTCGCCCGCCAGCAGATCGCAATCGTCGATCACGATCGCCAGACGCATGTTCGCGAGGCCCCCGACCACTCGCTCCCACCAGTCACCGGCGCCGAACGTGCCCGGCGGAACCGTGGGCACGCCCCTCGACTGCATCACCTCGACGACGAGTTCGGCCAGTTTGCGCACCGGATCCGGATCGGCGAGCAGCAGCCGGGCGCTGATGAACAGGTACGTGATCGAGACGTCGAGTTCCTCGATCACGCGGTCCAGCAACGCGGTCTTCCCGGTCGCGGGCATGCCGACGACGTGCAACATCCTCGCCGACGTGTGCCCCGACAACACATCGACCGCCTCACGCAGCTCGGCGAGTCGGGAGATGAATCGCAGCTCGCCCTGCCGGACGCCGAGCCGCAACCCGACCCGAGGCCGGGCGGGCATCGGTGTCGCGCCGGCGTCCGGGTCGACAACCGCTCCCGGTTGGCTGCCCCCGACGAAGAGGCAGGGCACCGCCCAGTTGAGCAGCGGTCTTCCGCAGTCCTCGTCGCCGTTGATCGCCAGCCGGGCCAGGCGCAGCGACTCGGCGACCGAATGACCGGCGGTGAGCGCCTGGTAGAAGAACCGGGTGAGCAGCCGCTCCGTCCCGAACGGCAGGACGGCCTGCATACCGATCACCATGGGGCTGGCGTCGCGAACACACAGGTCGGCCGTCGACAGCGGGCCCGGCCACCCTCCGTTCCCCGGCTCCTCGTCCGGTGCCCGCGCGGTCTCGCAGCCGGCGAACACCGCCAGACGCAGGTCCGGGAGCTGTTGCAGCAGCAGGGCGAAGTCACGGCTCGGCACGACCGTGCCGCGTCCGTTGCGCCGTTCCAGCCGGAGTCCGTCGGGATTGGCGTGCCCCAGGTAGTGGAGCAGATGAAACCCGTTGCGCTGCTTGCCCATCAGCGTGCGAAGCTGTTCGACCGTCGGACGGTCCTCGACCACGATCCGCAGCAGGCCGGACCGTTCGAGCGGTTCGAGTTCCCCGAGCAGACTTCGCTTCTCCGCATACAGGTCGAAGGGCGTCTCGGTGTCCGCGGGGCCCACCCTCGGCGGGCTCGACATGACCAGCAGCAGATTCAGCGGTGGCGCGACGGGCTCCTGCCGGACCGGGTAGGTCCGGGAACGACCGGACCGTACGACGTGGACGTCGCGCGCCATCGCCAGGCACCGGTCCGGTTGCTCGGGGTCGAGCATCAGCTCCCACGGCCAGGCGCACACCCCGTGCGGCGCGGCGAGAATGCGCACCAGAACCTGGGCTCCCGACAACCCGGCGGCGCCGCGGGTGCGCTGCAGCAGCGTTCCGACCTCCGAGACCCCGAAGACCAGATCGGTCAGCGCTGCGCCCACCGCCCGGGCCTGCGACCCGGCGTCGCTGCGTGCGTGCCGGACCGCGTCCCGCAGCCACACGGCCGGCGTCGTCACGCTCCTGCCGACAAGGTCCGCGGGGAACGTCCACGCCGGTTGCGGGCGTCGCACCGCGAAGACCGAACCGAGCCGCGACTGCGCCGACACCCAGATGTCGTCTCCCGCTGCGAGGACGCTGATCTCGAGTTCCTCGAACCCGGCCATCGCGAGCCGCCTACATCAGGGCGGCCCGTTCGACCGCACCCAGGTCGACCACACTGGCGACATCGGTCACCGGGCGTACGCCGTTGCCGTACACGGTGATCCGGTAGTCCTGCGCGGCGAGCCCCTCGATCGTCGCCACCTGCCACCCGTCACCGTGCAACGGAATCTCCCTGCGCCAGCCGTCCGCACCCTCGACCGTCGCGGTCAGGACCGCATTCTCGGCTTCGGTGCGCGCCCGGATCACCATCGGTTCCAGATCCGTGATGTCGTCGACCTCGAGCGACACCGCCTCACGTTCCGCGGGAAACACATCCGGCGGAGCGAGCCGCTGGGCGGTCAGCAGACCACCGAAGTGATCGAGGACCGGACCGTCGTTCTGCAGCGATGCGTGCCGCTGCCCGACGAACGCGGCGTTGCGCCACCCCTCCATCGCCTCGTGCGGGATCGCGGACAGTTTCGGCACCGTGCCGTCGCCGCCGCTCTCGTCCGGGCCGCGAGTCCACAGCGACTCGATCCGGTTCCCCGTGAACCGGGCCGCCCACCGGGTGCGCTGGAAGTCACCGATGACGGGACGGACGTCGTAGCCGAGGTCCCCGGCTCGCAGTCGCTCGTCCACCCGCGCCCGCAACTGCCGGTGCAGGTCGACGGCGTCGCGCACCTTCGCACCGTCCACCGCGGTGCCGGACCACTCGATGTCCTCGTGGTCGAGGTTGCGCCACGAACCGTCCGGGCCCTCGATGCAGCGGTACGACGGCAGCAACTGGTACGCGGAGGTGAACGACCGGATCAGCGCACCGAGGTCCACGCTCAACGGCCCCCACCCCTTGCGGAAGCCGTTGACGAGGAATTCGAGAGCGTTCACCGAGCCCGAGTACGGCGTCCCGAACGTGACGAGGGTGCGGGTGTCGCGCCACCCGTCGAGCGTCTCCAGGTACAGCCGCGCGACGATTCCGCCCATCGAATGGCACACCAGGATCAGCTGGGCGTCGTCGTTGCCGGACTTCTCCCGCCACCGGGCCAGCCAGTCGTGCGCCCGCCGCGCGAGACCCCGCGCCGCGACCCGGTTGTCGCGACGCCAGTCATAGGGGAATTCGAAGTAGTTCTCCCCCGGCAGCGCTCCGAACCGCCCCGTGACCTCCGTCCGGAACCTGGTGTAGCCGTCGATCTTCCAGTCGAGCCCCGGCAGGACGTGCAGATCCGGGACCAGGCGGGTCGCGACGACCCCGTCCCCGAGGTCGTCGGCGTCGGGGTCGTCACCGTCGAGTTGCAGCTTCTTGATGCTTCCGCCCAACGACAGCACCGCCGCCAACGCCGCTCCGGGCGTCGGTGCCCACAGTTCCCTGCCGTCCTTGGCGAGCACCGAACCGGTGATGCCCGGTATCAGGACCACGACGTCTCTCATGGTTCATCTCCGAATCCGTGAGCGATCCCCAACCCCCCGTGGTGCGAGTCTCCGCCGCATCCCGCCACGAGGGCACGCGTACCCGACTACTCGTTTTGTTCGTGCGACAGCGATCCACCTGCGGGACCCGTCGACGCGCCGAACGACCGCGGACAACGGCCCCACGGTCGACACCAGCGACGCCACCTGGCAGTCTGTACTCGAGACCCGCTCTCGTCCTGAGGGCAGGCTCGCAGTAACAGGAGCAAAAAAGTGGCACAAGGCACCGTCAAGTGGTTCAACGCGGAAAAGGGTTTCGGATTCATCGAGCAGGACGGTGACGGACCCGACGTCTTCGTCCACTACTCCGAGATCCAGACGAACGGCTTCAAGACCCTCGACGAGGGTGCGCGTGTGGAGTTCGAGATCGGCCAGGGCCAGAAGGGCCCGCAGGCCACCGGCGTCCGCAACATCTAGGACTTCGTTTCGGCTCGAAGGGCGTCTCCGCACGGAGGCGCCCTTCGTCGTTCCACCGGCACGTCACCGCGTTATCCTGGGGTTCTCGACTCACCCGCGAGGTGACACATGAGAAGAACGCCGACCGACCCGATGTGGATCGGCAGGTGGGGGATCGGGACCGAGACCCGGCACGACGATGTCTGAGCTCGACCCCCGCCCCGCCCCGCGCGCGGTACCCACAGGCATCGCCACCGATCTCGCCGCCGCAGGATTCACCGACGGTGAGGAGATCGGCCGCGGTGGCTTCGGTGTCGTGTACCGCTGCTCGCAGCCCGCACTCGATCGGACAGTCGCGGTGAAGGTGCTCAGCGGCGATCTCGACCCCGAGAGCCTCGAGCGGTTCCTGCGTGAACAGCGCGCGATGGGCGCCGTGTCGGGGCACCCGCACATCTGCAACATCCTTCAGGTCGGCACGATCGGATCGGGTCGGCCGTACATCGTGATGCCGTTCCACCCGCACAACTCGTTGCAGGAACTGATCCGCCGCGACGGCCCCCTGGACTGGACCGCGGTGCTGCGGCTGGGTGCGAAGATGGCGGGCGCGCTCGAGACGGCGCACCGCTCCGGCACCCTGCACCGCGACGTCAAACCGGCGAACATCCTGCTGACCGAGTACGGCGAACCGCAGCTGACCGACTTCGGCATCGCGCGCACACGCGGCGGATTCGAGACCGCGACCGGGCTGATCAGCGGGTCTCCCGCCTACACCGCGCCGGAGGTCCTCGAAGGCCGCTCCCCGAGCGTCCGCTCCGACGTCTACAGCCTCGGCGCGACCCTGTTCTGCGCGATGACCGGCCATGCCGCCTTCGAACGGCACGAGGGCGAACAGGTCGTGGCCCATTTCGTACGCGTCACCGCGCACCCGGTCCCGGATCTGCGTGGCGGTGACGTTCCCGCCGACGTCAGCTCGGCCGTCGAGGCGGCGATGGCGACCGACCCCGCAGACCGGCCTGCCACCGCCGCCGACTTCGGCATGCGACTGCAGGACCTCGCGCTCGTCCACGGACTCGGGGCCATCGAGATGGCGCTGCCCGCCGCCGCCACCAACTCGGCCGGCACCGTGGGCCCGACCACGCTGACCCACCGCGCCGGCGAGGACGGCAGGCACTCCGCGTACTTCCGGTCGACCGGCACTCTCGGCCCGACCCGGCGGCCGACCGCGCCGACCCCACCCGCACCCGCCACCCGGTTCCGCCCCCCGGTCACCGGCCGCACCCTCGTCGCCCGCGAACGCCTCATCGAGAAGTTCCACCCCGGAGAACGCCGGCGGCTGACCGTCATTCACGCCCCCGCCGGTTTCGGGAAGTCCACCCTCGCCGCCCAGTGGAGCGCCTTCCTCGCCGCGGACGGAGTCACCGTCGCCTGGCTGACCGTCGCCCCCGACGACGACAACGTCGTCTGGTTCCTCTCGCACCTGGTCGAAGCGGTCCGCCGCGCCGAATCGGCGCTCGGCGACGAACTGGGCCAGGCGCTCGAGGACCACGGAAACGACGCCGCCGCCTACGTCATGACCACGCTGATCAACCGCATCCACGACGCCGGGCAGCACGTCGCGGTCGTCATCGACGACTGGCACCGGGTCACCAGCGCCGAATCGCATGCCGCGCTCGACTACCTGCTCGACAACGGCTGCCACCACCTCCAGATCGTGGTGACCAGCCGCACCAATACCGGACTGCCCCTCGCCCGCATGCGCGTGCTCGACGAGCTGATCGAAATCGACTCGACGGCACTGAGATTCGAGCCGAACGAGTGCGAGGAACTGCTCGTGGGGCTCGGCGGACTGCACCTGTCGCACGCCGAGGTCGCCGGGCTGTGCCGCTCCACCGAGGGCTGGGTGGCGGCGCTGCAACTGGCGTCGCTGTCACTGCGCAGCAACGACCGGCCCGGTGAACTGATCGAGCACCTCGGCGAGCAGCACGCCGTCGACGAGTTCCTCGCCGAGAACGTCCTCGACACCCTCGAACCCGACCTGCTCGACTTCCTGCTGACCACGGCGATCACCGAACGGACCACCGGATCGCTGGCGTCCGCGCTCGCCGGGGTCCCGCACGGCCGCGCCCGCCTCGAGGAGGTCGCGGCCCGCGACCTGTTCCTGGTCCGGCTCGGCGAGGACGTGACCGAGCGCAGATCCACACGCAGCGCCGACTGCTGGTACCGGTACCACCACCTGTTCGCGAAGTACCTGTGCCGGCGACTCGAACGCGATCACCCCGAGCGGGTCGCCGGACTGCACCGGACGGCGTCCGCCTGGTTCGCCGATCGGCACCTGCTCAGCGAGGCCGTCGACCACGCGCTGCTGGCCGGTGATCCCGATGCCGCGGTCGCGCTGGTCGAACGGGACGGCACGTACCTCATCGAGCACTCCCGGATGATCACGCTCCTCGGATTGGTGGACAAGCTTCCGGCGACCACCGCCGCGGGCCGGGCGCGACTGCAACTGATGGTGGCGTGGGCGAACGTCCTGCTGCAGCGTCCGGGACCGTGTCGACGCGCCCTGGCACTCGTCCGCAACGCGCTCGACACCTCACCCGACCCCGACCAGTCGGTGGAAGCCGACGTCGTCGAGGGGGTGATCGCCGCGTTCAGCGACCTCCCGGAAGACATCGAGCGGTACACCGAGACCTGCCTCGCCGATCCGGCCAGGTACAGCCCGTGGGTGGTGACCGCCGCCGCCAACATCCGGACCTTCGGGGCGCTCTACCGGTTCGACTTCGACGCGGCGCGCCGCTGGCAGGAGTGGGCGACGCCGTACCACGAGGCGATGAGCGGCCCCTTCGCCACCATGTACAGCTACTGCATGGTCGGCATCGCGGCCAACGAACAACTCGCCGTCGAGGCGGCGGAGGACTGGTTCCGCCGCGCGGTCCGGGTGGCCCGCGACCTGTCCGGCCACCGCTCGCATTCGGCGCGTCTGGCGTCCGCGATGCTCGGCGAACTGCTGTACGAGGAGAACAAGCTCGACGAGGCGGAACAACTGCTCGACGAGGGATTCGCTCTCGGCGGCGAGGGCGGGATCGTCGAGTTCATGATCGCCCGCTACGTCACGGGCGCCCGCATCAAGGTGCGGCGCGGCGACCCGGACGCCGCGGCGCAACGGCTCGCCGAGGGCGCCCGCACCGCCGACACCCTCGATATCCCGCGGCTGCGGGCACGGATCGACAACGAACGCATCCGCCTCGGCTTCCCGGTGACCGCCCGTACCCGCGCGCCGCGCTATCCGACGCTGCCGCCGGTCGACGACGTGCCCGACGGCAGCGCCGAGATCACGGCACAACTCGAGGATGCGACGACGGCCCGTCTCCTGGCCCGCACCGGGACCCCGGCGAACACCGCGCAGGCGTACCGGATCGCGCAGGCCTGGGTGGATCGGCTGGCGGGGACCCGGCGGGCCCGTGCCCGGCTACAGGCCGACCGGTTGCTCATCGCCTGCCTGTACGCGGACGGTCGGGACGAGCGCGCCCTGTCCGTCCTCGCGAGCGTGGCCGCGCGCTGCGCCCAGCACGGGATGCTGCGCTACCTGCTCGACGGCGGGCCGACCATCCTTCCGGGGCTGTCGCGACTTCGGGCCGCGGCCGCTGCCGGCGAGTGGGACCAGTCCTGGCCGACGATCCCGATCGAATTCCTCGAGGACGTCCTCACGATCGCCGCGGCCGACCCGCACCGGTGACCCTCCGGATCCCACAACCCCTCCTACCCCCGCCCGGGGTGAAGGGGACATTCATGCGGCCTGACGAGACGAAGGCCGCCTTCAGCCCCCAGGGTGAAGGGGACATTCATGCGGTCTGACGAGACGAAGGCCACCTTCAGCCGGGAGGGTGGAGGGGGTGCCCGCGTCGTCAGTCGGCGAGCACGGGCATCGTGACGACCTGGCCGGCGTAGGCGAGGCCGGCGCCGAAGGCGAGCAGCAGCGTGGTGTCGCCGGGCTTCACCTTGCCGGTGCGCAGCATCTCCTCCATCGCGAGCGGGATCGACGCGGCGGAGGTGTTGCCGGTCTCGGCGATGTCGTTCGACACCGCGACGTGCTCGGGCAGGTTCATGCTGCGGGCGATCACCTCGGTGATCCGGGCGTTGGCCTGGTGCGGGACGAACGCGTCGATGTCGTCGATCGTCAGGCCGGTCCTGTCCAGGGTCTGCTGGGCGATCTTGCCCATCTCGAACGCGGCCCAGCGGAACACGGAGGTGCCCTCCATGATGATCCACGGACGCTTCTGCGTCGGGTTGGTGGCGAAGTCCACCCAGTCGGGCTCCTGGCGGATCGCGCGGCCCTGAGCGCCGTCGGACCCCCACACGACGGGACCGATGCCGGTCTGCTCGCTGCGGCCGACGACGACAGCGCCCGCGCCGTCACCGAAGATGAAGCGCACGGACCGGTCGGTGGGCTCGGTCGAGTCGCTCATCCGCTCGACGCCGATCACCAGGACGTGGTCCTCGCTGCCGGCGCGCACCAGGTCGGACGCCAGACCGAGGGCGTAGCAGAAGCCCGCGCACCCGGCGGAGACGTCGATGGCGCCGGCACCACCGGTGCCGAGTTCCTCGGCGACCAGGGCCGAGCACGCCGGGGTCTGCAGCGGGTAGGTCGAGGTCGCGACGATGACCGTGCCGATCTGCTCGCCGGTCAGACCGGCGGCCTCGAGCGCCTTGCGTCCCGACGCGATCGCCATCGCGAGCACGCTCTCGTGGGGCCCCGCGAAGCGACGGGTCCGGATCCCCGAGCGGGACTGGATCCACTCGTCGGTGGAGTCGATCTGCTCGCAGATCTCCTCGTTGGTCACGACCCGCTCGGGCCGGTACACGCCGAGCCCGAGGATCGCGGAGGGTCGAAGTTCGGTGGTGTTCGCGATCGCTGCACCCATAGGGACTGTCTCCTCTGTCTTTCTGCCGTCGGATGCTCGGGCGAAACCACGAACTCCTCGCCCGACACGGTACTGGGCGGCCCTCGCGCGTGGTGACGCCTCCACCGACGAACTGGACGGTCCACCGAATACCACTGCGGGATCTTGTCACCGTCGACGGTCGGACGGCACGGGAAACGTTGCATCCAGGGGCGACAGGGACCACACCGTCAACACGGATGTACTCGTGTCACGATCATCCACTCGAATGACCCCGTTTCTCACTACGATCGTCTCGCGGCGGCCCGTGCCGATTCAGATGGGCCGCACGGGGGTCCAGCCCTCACTGCTCCACGCTTTCTGCAACACGACCGAGCGCGACGACAGTCGAAGGGTGAACGTGGCATGAACGTACGGGTACTGGGTAGACGCGGCCGACAGGGCCGGACCGGATCGGCGCTGCGGGCCTCGATCCTCGGAACGGCGAAGGTCCTCGCCGTCGCCACCGTGACACTCCTCGTCACGCCGCTCGGCTCACCGGCGGCGGCCAACCCGAACACGGTCAATCCCATCCCCGGATTGAACGGAACGAACGGCCTGCCGCAGCTGCCCGGCCGCACCACCGCCGTCTCCCAGGCCACCGGACTGCTCAGCGCCAACCGCACCCAGGACGACAATGTGCTCGGCACCGACCTGGGCATCATGTGGGACAACGGCAGCGGACAGATCCTCACCGCGTTCGGCGACTCCGCGGGCCTCGGCCTTCCCAACCTGCTCAACGGCAGCCTGTGGGCGTGGCGGAGCAACACCCTGTTCCGCAGCTCCGACCGCAACCTCGCCGACGGCATGACCTTCGACAGCACACCGCAGGACTTCCTCGGCCAGTCCAAGGAGCTGATCCCGAGCCCGAAGATCCCGTTCGTCGAGATCAGCCGGATCCCGACCGCGGGAGTGGCGGTCGACGGCGTCCAGTACATGTCGCTGATGTCGGTGAAGAACTGGGGCCAGCCGGGTCAGTGGGAGACCAACTTCTCCCGGCTCGCGGTCTCGGCCGACAACGGGGAGAACTGGGCCGAGGTACCCGAGACCGACCGGCCGAACGTGGACGGCAACCGCAACTTCCAGATGAGCGCGTTCCTGAAGGACGGCGGCTACGTCTACCAGTACGGCACCCCGCCCGGGCGGAACATGCTCGCGTACGTCGCGCGGGTACCCGAGAAGGAGATCCGCGACCTCGGTGCCTACGAGTACTGGAACGGCACCGAATGGAAGAAGGGCGACGTCAACGCGGCCGCCCCGATCGTGTTCGGCGGAGTCGCGGAACTGTCGGTGCAGTACAACGAGTACGTGGGTCAGTACCTGATGCTCACCACCGACGCGTTCAACTCGGTGGTGATGCGCCGGGCCCCCAGCCCGACGGGTCCGTGGGGACCGCCCGAGGTGTTGGTCGACACCCGGGAGTTGCCGACCGCCTACGGCGCGTACATCCATCCGTGGTCGAGCGGGCCGGACCTGTACTTCCTGACCACCGTGCACTCGAACTACAACGTCCTGCTGCTGCACACCAGCCTCGGCTGAGCCGAGGGCGACGGGGCCGCCGTACGGTCGCCGCATGGACGCACAGGACTGGGACCGGCGGTACGCCGGCGACGAACTGCTCTTCGGGGCCGCCCCCGAGCCCGCCGTGGTGGAGTTCGTCACGTCACTACCGGCGGGACGTGCCCTGGACCTCGGGTGCGGGGAGGGACGCAACGCCCTGTGGCTGGCGTTGCACGCCTGGCAGGTGGTCGGCGTGGACTTCTCGACGGCGGCACTCGCGAAGGCGGTCCGCGCCGCGAGCCCCCTGCCTCGCGCCACTCGGGAGCGGCTGACCTGGGTGGATGCCGATGTGACGCAGATCCGACCGGGACCGGACTACGACCTGGTTCTGGCCTGCCGCCTCGGGTTGTCGCGGGAATCACGGACGTCGGTCCTGCGCCGGGCGGCGGCTGCGCTGCGCCCCGGCGGCACGATGCTCATACTCGAACCAGGCGCCCGCGCCGAGACGACCGGTGGAGGTGAATCCGATTGCACACCAGAATCTCTCACCTCCGGGCTCGACGACCTCCTGGAGCTCGTCGCGGTGCGGTCGGAGGACGTCCGCGACCCCCACCTTCCCGGCGATCCGGCACATCCGAACGGCCGCTCGAACACCCTCGTCGTCGGAATCCGCCCGTACCTTGGCAGCGAACTGAATCGCGAGTAACATCGGCTAAGTTACCGACGAGTAGCCACTTGGGCGGTACTACGACCAGGGCTGGACAGACCCAGAACGTGGTCGCACACCAGGAACTAGACCGCACCATCTCAGGGAGACAGAGGACATGGGGCATTACAAGAGCAACGTTCGTGACCTGGAGTTCAACCTCTTCGAGGTGCTCGACCTCGAGAAGCCGCTGAGCGAGGGAACGTGGGGCGATCTCGACGCCGACACCATCAAGAACATGCTCAGCGAGGTCGCGCGGCTCGCCGAGGGCCCGCTCGGTGAGTCCTACGCCGACGCCGACCGCAACCCGCCCGTGTTCGACCCCGAAACCCACGAGGCGACGCTGCCCGAATCCTTCAAGAAGTCCTTCCGGGCGATGTGGGATGCCGAGTGGTACCGGATGGGCCTCAGCGAAGAGGTCGGCGGCGTCCCGGTGCCGCGCGCCCTCGTGTGGGCCATCTCGGAGATGATGCTCGGCGCCCAGCCCGCCGCGTTCATGTACCAGGCCGGACCGTCGTTCGCGGACGTCCTCTTCAAGAACGGCACCGACGAGCAGAAGCAGTGGGCGGCCACCTGCGTCGAGCGCGGCTGGGGCGCGACGATGGTGCTCACCGAGCCGGACGCCGGCTCCGACGTCGGCGCCGGACGCACCAAGGCGATCAAGCAGGACGACGGTTCCTGGCACATCGAGGGCGTCAAGCGGTTCATCACCTCCGCCACCTCCGACGACCTGTTCGAGAACATCTTCCACCTGGTCCTGGCCCGCCCCGAGGGCGCGGGACCGGGCACCAAGGGTCTGTCGCTGTTCTTCGTCCCGAAGTTCCACTTCGACTTCGAGAAGAACGAGCTGGGCGAGCGCAACGGCGCCTTCGTCACCAACGTCGAGCACAAGATGGGACTCAAGGCCTCCGCGACCTGTGAGCTCACCTTCGGTGGCCACGGCGTGCCCGCCCAGGGCTGGCTGGTCGGCGAGGTGCACAACGGCATCGCGCAGATGTTCGACGTCATCGAGCACGCCCGCATGATGGTCGGCACCAAGGCCATCTCCACCCTCTCGACCGGCTACCTCAATGCGCTCGACTACGCCAAGCAGCGCGTCCAGGGTGCCGACCTGACGCAGATGACCGACAAGGCCGCGCCGCGCGTGACCATCACCCACCACCCGGACGTGCGCCGGGCACTGGCGATGCAGAAGGCGTACGCGGAGGGCCTGCGAGCGGTGTACCTGTACACCGCCGCCCACCAGGACGTCGAGGTCGCCGAGCACGTCTCCGGCGCCGAGGGCGACGTCGCGCACCGCGTCAACGACCTGCTGCTGCCGATCGTCAAGGGTGTCGGTTCGGAGCGCGCGTACCAGTACCTGACCGACTCGCTGCAGACCCTCGGCGGCTCCGGCTTCCTGCAGGACTACCCGATCGAGCAGTACATCCGCGACGCGAAGATCGACTCCCTCTACGAGGGCACCACCGCGATCCAGGCGCAGGACTTCTTCTTCCGCAAGATCGCCCGCGACCGCGGCGTCGCCCTGGCGCACGTCGCCGGCGAGGTCAAGAAGTTCATCGACCGCGAGGACGCCGACAACCGGCTCAAGTCGGAGCGGGCGCTGCTCGCCACCGCGCTCGAGGACGTTCAGGCGATGGTCGCGACGCTGACCGGATTCCTGATGGGTGCCCAGGAGCAGCCGACCGAGCTGTACAAGGTCGGCCTCGGCTCGGTGCGCTTCCTGCTGTCGGTCGGCGACCTGCTCATCGGCTGGAAGCTGCTCGAGGCGGCCGAGATCGCACTCGGCAAGCTCGACGCCGGAGTCTCCGCCAAGGACAAGCCGTTCTACGAGGGCAAGGTCGCGACCGCGTCCTTCTTCGCCAAGAACGTGCTGCCCGAGCTGACCGCCTCGCGCGGCATCGTCGCCAACGTCGACAACGACATCATGGAGATCGACGAAGCGGCGTTCTGATCAACCTGATCAACCCGTGAGGGCCGATGCCGCACCCGCGGCATCGGCCCTCACGGCGTCTGCCCTTCTACTCGCCCGCGACGGCGGACTTGATGCGGTCGAGGTCGGCGTCCGTCATCCCGTCGGGCTGCAGGACGGCGTTCCATCCGTCGACGTACTCGGTGGTGTAGTGGTGCCCGTGCCCACCGGGGACGCCGGTGGAGAACGGGAGGTCCGCGGTGACCTGCCAGAAGGTCACGAACGGCATCCAGACCATGTCCTCGAGGACGTCGTGGCCGGGCGGTTCGGAGATCCAGTCGGGCTCGCTGAAGATCAGATCCGGACTCCACCACACGATGGGGTCGGACGGGTGCATCAGGTAGAGAACCCGGCTGCCGTCCCAGGACTGCTGCGCGGGCGGGATGCCGGCGGCCGCGTCACTGGTGAAGCGGACCGTCCGCCCGTCCTTGTAGGTCGGCTCGGACTCGAGGCTTCCGGCGTCACGGCCCTCCCGGAACTCGGTGAACAGGGTGTTGAAGTTCGGAGGTCCGGCGAACAGCGTGCCCGACGTCCGGTTCCGCAGGTCGTATTCGCCGCTGAACGCGGTCTCACCGCCGAACGAGCCCAACGACTCGCCCGCGACGTACAGGTTGGGACGCTCGTCCTGCGGCAGCTTCGACCACCGGTCGTAGACCGCGTCGAACAGGTCCCGACCGGCCTCCCGGGCCTTCGACTGGTCCACGAGGTACGAAATCCACGACGGCAGATAGGAGTACTGCATGGTGACGGTCGCCGCGTCGCCGTCGGTCAGGTACTCGAACGCGTCCACCGCGGCCGGGTCCACCCAGCCGCTGCCCGTCGTTGTCATCACGAGCAGGTTCTTCCGCTGGAAGCCGCCGGCTCGCTCGAGGTCGTCGACCGCCAGCACCGCCCGGGCCTCACTCGAATCCGCCGATTCCAGGCCGGCATAGGTCCGGATCGGCTCCTCGGCGGGACGCCCGACCACCTCGGTGATCTCGGACGGCGTGGGACCGCCGGCGACGAAGTTGCGCCCCTGGTAGCCCAGTGTGTCCCACGGCACCACACTGCCTGGCCCGCCGGACCGGAGCCCGGACGTCGTCTCCTCGACGCCCTCCTCCGTGGTGCCGTTCTTGACCGAGAACGCCTCGTTCGCGAGGGAGGACAGGCCGCTGAGCAGAACACCGGAGACCACCCACCAGACCAGCAGGGCCACCAGGGCCCACCCGACGACCGCGGCCGCGCGGGCGCCGATCCAGCGACGAAGCAGGGCACCGACCCAGTGGTAGAGGTTCCGGATGCCCCGTCCCATCGCCACGAGCAGGCAGAACACGATCGCGGCGATCAGCGGCGACGCGACGGCGAGTGCCACGTTGTACTCCGTGACACCCATCAGGGCGCGAATCTGGTGCTGCCAGTACTGTCCCGCCGCGAAACTGCCGACGAGAAGCACGACGGCGACGACGGCGAACAGCTGCCACGAGCGCCGGCGCGCCGGCCGCGGGGGCCGGTCGGCGAACGCCCGCCAGATCGCGGCCGCCCAGACTCCGAGTCCGTAACCGATCGACGCGGTGATGCCCCAGACCAATCCCTGCAGGAATCCGCCGCGGGGCAGGAGCGAGGGCGTGAACGACAGGCACGCCAGGATCAGCGCCCCCCAGGATCCCGGCAGCGTGAACCTGCCCAGATACCGGCGGCCGCGGGCGAGTGCCCCCGACCCGTCCGTGCCCGGCGGAGGGTCCGGGTGCCCGGAGTCCTCCCGGCGTTCCCCCTGCCGATCGTCGGCCCCCGGATCAGGCACCCGCACGCCGACCGACCCCGATCCGTCCGCCATCACGTCGTACCTCCTGGTGACAGCCGCGCCACAACGGCACGACGGACTACATGTTCACCCGGAATCGGCACGATCGCATGGCAGCCACGCGCTCCGGTTCGAAAAAGACGCAATCGCCTCGCCCCGCACCGGACCTCGCCGAGGGCACCGCTTCGTCAGCGACCGGGCGGGCGGTAGTCCGCGGGACGCTTGACCGCCTCGTCGATCTGCTCCGGGGTCAGGAGCGCGACCGTCACCGTGCGCGCGGCACCCGCGGCGGCGGTGCGGATGCTCATCGTCGCGGCCGCGACCTCGTCGGGTACGTCCCCGATGACGTAGAGGTCGTCGCCGCCGAATGCGAAGTAGCAGCTCTCGACGGTGCCTCCGACGCTCTCGACCGCGGTGCGGATCGCGTCGCGGCGAGCCGTTCCGCCCTCGGCGAGCAAGCCGCCGGCGCCGTCTGCGGTGTATCCGACGCGCCACAGGTACTTGGGCATGTTCCCTCCTCGGTTGCCGGGTGCCACCATCGTCCACCCCGGCGGGTGGGCGCGGGTGTGGGATCGTGAAGATCGTGGCACGGATCCGCGTCGGGATCTCCGGTTGGACGTATCCGAACTGGCGAGGCGACTTCTACCCGAAGGGCCTCGTGCACCGACGTGAGCTCGCGTACGCGGCGGAGCGGATGACGTCGATCGAGATCAACGGGTCGTTCTACTCCCTCGGGCGGCCGACGGCCTACGTGCGATGGCGGGACGAGACACCGGACGACTTCGTGTTCGCGGTCAAGGGCTCCCGGTACATCACACACGTCAAGCGGCTCGGCGACGTCGAGACGGCCCTGGCGAACTTCCTCGCGTCCGGCGTCCTCGTACTCGAGGCGAAACTCGGCCCGTTCCTGTGGCAGTTGCCCGCGACGCTGACCTTCGACGCCGACCGCTTCGACGCCTTCCTCGCCGCACTCCCCCGGTCCACGACCGCGCTGGCCGAGGCCGCGACACGTCACGACGCCAAGGTTCCCCAGGCGTACACGGACGCGGACGCCCGCCGACCGGTGCGGCACGCCGTCGAGGTGCGTCACCCCTCGTTCGCGACCCCGGAGGCGCTGCGGCTGGCGGAGCGGCGGACGGTCGCCGTCGTCGTCGCCGACACCGCCGGCAGGTTCCCGGTGATCGACACGCCCACAACCGATTTCATGTACGTCCGGCTGCACGGCCACACGGAGCTGTACACCAGCGGTTACGCGTCCCGCACCCTCGACATGTGGGCGCGCAGAGTCGGGGGATGGGCCGAGGACGGACTGGACTCGTACGTGTACTTCGACAACGACGCCCGCGGCCGGGCCCCGTTCGACGCGCTGGCACTGCTGCGGCGTCTCGACTGACCCGACTCCAGGCAGGTATTGACAACACACGTTGTCAGTTGCAGGGTGGGCGGTGTGACCACCACCGCGACCGGACCCACCCGCTACATGCGCGACCGCGCGAAGTCGGCGCGGGTGACCGCACCGCTGCGGCCCTTCGCCTGGCCCGCACCCGATGCCACCCCGAGCGAGGCCGCACAGCTGCGCCGCGCACTCCTCGCACGGGACGAGCCGAGCGCCGCCCTGGTCCGGGCCGTCCGCGAGGACCGCACCGTCACTCTCGCCCAGTTCCGGCAGGCCCTCGCCGAGGGCGTCGACGCCGTCCCCGACGCGCCCGCCCCGCTGCGCGAGTACTTCGCGCTCCTCGAGGACACCCCCGCCTGGGTGGACCGCGAGAAGATCGCGCTGGGTGCGCGCACACTGCGGCGCGTCGGCTCCGACGTCGGTGACGTGCTCGCCTACGGCTCGCTGCTGGGCGGGTACAACAACTCGGGTCCGCTGCCGGTGCTGACGGCGTCGGGGCGCCTCACCGGCGAACGGACCCGGCGGCGCATCGCCGAAACCGGAACGTGGTGGAACGCGTGCGTCGCGGACGGCGGACTCGACCGCTTCGGCGACGGATTCACCCTGTCCGTGCACGTGCGCCTGATGCACGCCTTCGTCGACTACCACCACGAACACGAAACCGACTGGGACAGCAGCGAACGCGGCCTGCCCGTCAACCAGTTCGACCAGGCCGGCACGCTCGGGCTGTTCTCCATCACCTTCCTGCTGCACACCCGGGTGCTCGGCATGCGGTACACGCGGCGCGAGGCCGACGCCGTGCTGCACCTGTGGTGCTACGTGGGCTGGCTGATGGGCGTCGACCCGCGCTGGCTCCCCTTCGACGAACGAGCGGGCCTACGCATGATGTACCAGATCGGTGCGTCGTCGCCGGCGGCGGACGAGCACAGCTACGCACTGGCGCGGTCGCTGGTGGACCTGCCGTTGCACACCCGGTATCCCCGGTTCGCGCGACTGCGTCGCCGCTACGAGTACGAACGCGGATTGTCGCTGGCCACCACACTTCTCGGCCCGGCAGGCGTCAGGGCGCTCCGGGTGCCGGTCCGCCCGCCGTGGTACCCGGCCGGACGGATCGCCGTCAACATCGCCAAACATCATGTGGTGGGCCGATTTCCGGCGGGCAAGCGCCACCTGCAGAGGTTGGGTGAGCGGCAACTGCACCGGGACCGGCTCCGCGTCCTCGGCGGCGAGATCCCCGACGTCGCACCGATTCCCCACTGACGGTCACCGCGGGCCGCGCCGTCACTCCCCTTCCGGTGCCTCCGCGGCAGGAGCGGGGGCGGCTGCGGGTGCCGGTGCGGGTTCGGGTTCGGGTTCGACGCATCGGACGATCGGCACCGGGTCGTACTTCACCGTCCGCGTGGTGCGGGACAGTTCCCGACCCGTCGCGTGGTCGCTGATGACGCGGGTGTCCGAGGTGGTGAAGCCCTGCGCACCCGACGACGCGATGCAGCCGGAACCCGCGGGCAGGGTGACCGTGTTCGGCGACGTGTAGGCGTACCGGTCCCCGGTGATCGACTCGACGTCGACGGTCTTGGTTCCCCACAGCCGGACCGTGATGTTCGAACTGGTGCCGATCGTTTCGATCAGCACACCGGTGTCGGTGTTGTTCGTGAACTTCAGGTCGATGGCACCCTCGAACACCGTCGCCTCCCGCGCCTCGGGGTACCGCGAGATGTAGTAGCTGTGCTCGGTGTGACCGGCGTCCTCCATGCCCGCGAAGTACGAGGCGTTGTACAGCGTCGTGGCGAGCTGGCTGATGCCGCCGCCGACCGCCGTGTCCGGACGGCCGTTGTTGATGATCCCGGACGAGACGTAGCCCTGCGCGGTGCCGCGCGGACCCGTGTAGTCGTTGAGCGAGAACGTCTCTCCGGGCCCGACGAGGGCCCCGTCGATCTCGCCCGCAGCGAGTCGGATGTTGACCCCGGAAGCGTATTCGAATGCGCCGGTGGTGAACTCACCGATCACCTCGGTGACGCCGAGCTTGTGCGCGGCGTCCGTCGTCAGCTGCGGTTCCTTCGGCCCGTACACGGCGGCGACGGTGCGCGACCCCGTCCCGGTGAGCAGGGTCGGCAGCGATTCGAGGCTCACGTGCCAGTCGACCATCTCGCCGCTCACGCCCGGTACCACCGTCGGGACACCGCCGGAGAGGGTGATCGACGCGTCCTTCGGCGCGAGCTCGGTGCCCGCCAGCTGCGGCGCGAGCACGCCGATCGCGGCGTCGACGTTGTATTGCGGTTCGAGGCCGCCGTCGCCGCCGGGCACGAACGACAGCACCGAACCGATCCGGTCCCGCGCGAGCACCGCGGTCGCGCCGTCCCGACCGGTGACCACGACGTCCGCCGACACCGCCGGCGTCGCGACGTCGCGCATCGCGGCCTCGACCCCGGACCGGGTGACCGCGACCGCGGTCACCTCGACCGGTGCGTCGACGCCGTCGACCGTGGCCCAGCCGTCGGCGAACGCGTCCATCGCCGCGGTCACGTCGAGGCTCTGCCCCTGCAGCGGGTCGACGGCAACCGGTGTCGCACCCTCGAACCGGATGGTGCCCTCGACCGGTGCACGGTCCGTCTGCGGGCGCAGCCCCTCGATGGCGGCGGCGAGCGCGACGTCGTCGCGGGTCGAGGCGACCCCGACCTCCCGGTGGGTGAACAGAGACGTGAACCGGGTGATCGGGTTGCGCGGTTGGTCGCCGGCCCGGTCCAGCGTGGCCGCCCAGTCGACGCCGACCCCGGCGGAGACGGGCACCAGATCGGTGGTGACGTCGCCCGCGCGGACGGTCACCGGCTGCTGCGTGCGGGGTTCGATGGCGGCCCGCAGCGTCGCCTCCGCCTCGGCATGGGACTGCCCGCCGACGTCGACGCCGGCGACCGTCACGCCGCGGGGCACCCGGTCCGAGGACAGCGCGAGGTCTGCGACGTACCAGACGACCGCCGCCACGACCGCGGCGATCGCCGCGCCGATCGCGATCCGGCGGGTGCGCGGCCCGTCGGTTACCCAACCGCCGTGGCTGAAGGCGCCCTTCGTGCGGTCAGACCGCACGAAGGGCGCCTTCAGCCGGGGGTCGTCGGACGGCGGTGCCGGCTGGTCCGCCGTCGCCTTCGGCAGCGCCGCGGTCGGTGCGTCCTCCGGGCCGATGCGTTCGGTGACGGCGTCGGCGGAGGTGGCGGCGTCCTCGGACGTGCCTGCGGCGGTCTCGGTGGTGGCGGTCCCCGGGTTCACGGTCTCGACCGCCGGTGGCGTCGTGTCGGCGGCGCCCCCGGACTGTGGGGCAGGCTCCGGCGACTGCGCGTCGCGCAGCCCCGATCCCTGTTCCGCACCCGAGTGCTTGTCGATTCCGCCAGACATTCACGGCCCTCCCGGTAATGTTCATCGGCTGGGCCAGGACCCGCTTTCGAACATCCAGGGTAGCCGGACGAATCGGGCACCCTCGCGGTGGCGGTCCCCGCAGACAGAGGTGTCCCGCGCTGCAACCGGGTCGGGGGTCTGGCTGCAACGCGGGACGACCTGAGTATCGACGCCCCAGGACGGGGCGTTACACAGAAACAGAAATTTCTTCGGCGAACTTGTGACGAAGTGCAGGAAAGTGCCCCCGACCTGCACGAACACCGTCACGCGTGGTTGAACGGACTTCGCTCACCCGCTTCGTCTCACGCCCCGGCGTCTCCGGACCCGTCGCGGCCGGGCACCGAGGGGATCGGCAGGACGAGCGCCGCCGGCGCATGGGGTGGCACCGCAGGGGATCGCGGGGCGACCGGGGCGGTCCTGCGGTACGCGGCCCCGAGCGGTGGGCGTGGGTCCGGTTCGCCGGCGTTCGGCCACAGCGAGAACGCACGCTCGGCGAGGGCGGTGATCGTCAGCGACGGATTGACGCCCAGGTTCGCGCTCACCACCGAGCCGTCGGCGACGTGCAGTCCCGGGTGGCCGTAGGCACGCAGGTACGGATCGACCACCCCGGTCTCGGCGGAGTCGCCGATCGGGCAGCCACCGAGGAAGTGCGCGGTCATCGGGATGTTCGCCAGGTCGGCGAACGAGCCGCCGGGGTCGCCGCCGATCTTGCCGGCGACGGACCGGATCACCTCGTGGCCCTGCGGTATCCACGTCGGTGGCAGTTCGCCGGGTCCGCGCCGGCTGACCAGCCGGAACCGGCCGCGCAGGCCGCGCCGGACACCGAGTTCGAGGGAGTTCTCGCCGGTCTGCATCACCAGCGCGATCACCGTCCGCTCCGACCAGCGCCGCACGGACAGGCCCCGCGCGAACGTGACCGGATGGCGGACCACGACACCCAGCGCCTTCAGCGGGCGCGGGATCCGGCCGCCGCCGTCGACGAGCAGCGTCTGCAGCAGCCCGATCGCGTTGCTCCCCGGCCCGTAGCGCACGGGTTCGACGTGGGTGCGCTCGTCCGGGTGGAACGAGGACGTGATCGCCACCCCGCGGTTGAGACCCGCGGGACGGTGCGCGGTGGCGGCCAGGACGGCCTCCGAGTTGGTCCGCACCTGGCTGCCCAGCAGGCGCGAGAGCCGCGGCAGCCTGCCGCTCTCCCGGGTGCCGAGCAGCAGTCGCTGGGTTCCGTACGTGCCCGCCGCGACCACGACCTGGGTGGCGGTCAGCGTCCGGGCCGTCCGCCGCAGGCCGTCGGTGCGCCGGGTGTGCACCTCGAAACCGCCGCCGGGACGCGGTTGCAGTCCCGTCACGGTGGTCAGCGGAAGGATCTGCGCACCCGCCCGCTCCGCGAGGTGGAGGTAGTTCTTCACGAGGGTGTTCTTCGCCCCGACCCGGCACCCGGTCATGCAGGACCCGCACTCGGTGCAGCCGGTGCGTGTCGGTCCGGCGCCGCCGAAGAACGGGTCCGGGACCGTCCGCCCCGGCCGGTCGAAGAAGACGCCGACCGGAGTGGAGACGACGGTGTCGCCGACCCCCATCTCGTCCGCGACCTCGCGAACGACGCGATCGGCGGGGGTGGTGCTGGGGTTGGTGACCACCCCGAGCATCCGGGCCGCCTGCGCGTAGTACGGATCGAGTTCGCCCTCCCAGTCGGTGATGTGACCCCACTGCGGATCCTCGAAGAACGGGCGCGGCGGCCGGTACAGCGTGTTCGCGTAGTTCAGCGAGCCGCCGCCGACACCGGCGCCGGCCATCACCAGGACGTCGGCGAGCAGGTGGATTCGCTGGATGCCGTAGCAGCCGAGCGCCGGCGCCCACAGGTAGCGGCGCAGGCGCCAACTGGTCTCGGGCAGTTCGTGATCGGCGAATCGGCGCCCGGCCTCGAGCACGCCGACGCGATAGCCCTTCTCGGTCAGCCGCAACGCGGCCACGCTGCCGCCGAAACCGGAGCCGACCACGATCACGTCGTAGTCGGGTTGCCCGGTCACGCGACCACCTCCGCACTCGCGCGGGTCACGGTCCGGTAGTTCTCGGCGTCGAACGTGCGCAGCTGCGCGCGGTACCGCCATGTGAACGTCGGCCACATCACGGAGTTGCGGCCTCGCGTGTCCATGTACCAGCTCGAGCAGCCGCCCTGGTTCCACACCGTCGACGCCAGCGCCGCCCCGATCTGCGCCCGGTACTCGCGCTGGGCGCGGTCGGACACCTCCACCGCCACGAGGTCGTGGGAGTCCATGTGGTCCAACGCTTCCCGGACGTACCGGGCCTGACTCTCGAGCATGTACACGATCGAGCTGTGCCCGAGGTTGGTGTTCGGCCCGTACATCAGGTACAGGTTCGGGAATCCGTGCACGGTGATGCCGCGGTGTGCGCTCGGACTGCCGTCCCAGTGCTGCGCGAGCGTGCGACCGTCGGTGCCGCGCAACAGATGCGCGACCGGGGGTTCGGTCGGGGTGAATCCCGTCCCGAAGATGATGGTGTCGACGTTCCGCTCGACACCGTCCGCACCGACGACACCGGTGGGCGTCACCCGCACCAGCCCGGACGGCACCAGGTCGACGTCCGGGCGGTCCAGCGTGGAGAGCCAGTCGTTGGACAGCAGTATCCGTTTGCATCCGATGGTGAACTTCGGCTTCAGCGCCCGGCGCTTCTCCGGATTCGAGACCTGCTTGCGCAGTTGCACTCTCGACACGATCGAGATCAGCGGCAGCAGCCAGGTGAGGTGGGCGAAGACCACGACGTAGCCCTCCCTCATGGAGTACACCAGGCCACGAACGATTTTCTGGGTCAGCGGAATCCTCCGGTACAGCGCCTTCTCGAGTGTGCCGAGAGTCCGGTTGGGCCGGGGTACGACCCACGACGCGGTGCGCTGGAGGACGGTGAGTTTCGCTGTGCGGTCGACGATCTGCGGAACGAACTGCACCGCGGACGCGCCGGTGCCGACCACCGCGACGCGCTCGCCGGTCAGGTCGTGGTCGTGGTTCCAGGCCGCCGAGTGGAACACGGTGCCCTCGAACTCGTCCAGGCCGTCGATGGCGGGCAGGTTCGGTGTCGACAGTGCGCCGGTCGCGGCGACCAGGGATCCGGCGGTCAGCTCGCCCCGGATGGTCCGCACCCGCCACAGCGCGGCCTCCTCGTCCCACCGGGCTTCGAGCAGTTCGCAGTCGAAGACCGTCCGGGCCCGGACCCCGCTGCGGGTCGCGACGTCCTTGAGGTAGTCGAGGATCTCGCGCTGCTCGGCGAACGTGTGACTCCACTGGGGGCTCGGCGCGAACGACAGCGAGTAGAGGGAGGTGGGCACATCGCAGGCCGCACCCGGGTAGGTGTTCTCCCGCCAGGTGCCGCCGACCTCGCCGGCCCGTTCGATGACGACGACGTCGCCGGCGTCGCCGCGGCGGACCAGATCCGCGGCGACCGCGAGGCCGCCGAAACCGGCGCCGACGACGAGCACCTTCGCGTGCGCCGGCAGTTCGGTCAGGGTGTGGTGCGTTCCGGTGCTCATGTCCGCGTCACCATCGCGTCCCACACGGGCAGCAGCCGCTCGCGCCGCCCGACCTCCTCCGCGGGCGTGCGGAACAGCGCGGACACCGCGAACCCGCGGGCCAGCTCGATGCTCAACTCGATGGCGTCGGCCCCGAAACGTTCACCCATCACCACCGAGGCGCCCCCCTGCAGCGCTTCGGTGACGCGGCGTTCGAGCGGCACCATCGCCTCGAACAGCGCCGGATCGGTTCGCGCGGCCACCCACAGTTCGAGGGCGGCGTAGAAGAGTGGCCCACTGAACGCGTCGAGGAGCACGTCGAGTCCGCGTTCGGGATCCGGCTCGGCAGCGAGGATCTCGGCGAGTCGCTTCTCGACGAGGTACTCGACCGCGGCGACGACGAGGGAGATCTTCGTGGGGAACTGGTGCAGCTGGGCGCCGCGGGAGACGCCGGCCCGTTTCGCGACGCCCTGGGTGCTGGTGCCTGCGTAACCGAGCTCGACCAGCGACTCGATGGTCGCGTCGAGCAGTTTCTCTCTGGTGTGGGCGCTGCGTTGCGCCTGCGTCCGCGGCGGACGGTCGGTGTCCTGAGTCACACCGTCACGGTAGCAACAAACAGTCCAGACTGCTTGTAAATCTGGAATGCGTTTCCGAGGAGGAGGGGACCCTACGGGCGGAGCAGGACGTCGAGGCCGCGCTGGAAGTCCGCAATCCGCCGGCTGAGGGCGGTGTGACCACCGTTCACGAGCTCGGAGACCCGGACGATCCCGGCCGTGTCGGCGACCTGGTTGAGGTTGCGCGACGTCCAGTACCAGACCGCGGAGGTGAAGGCGTTCTCCGGCAACGAGAGCCACTCGGGGTGGGCGACGAAGTCGATGCCGGTGTACTGGCTGACCTTCTCGTAGTTGTGCCGGCCGGTGACCTGGATGGCACCGCGACCCTTGTACCGCACACCGTCGCCCGGCTGGGTGTTGCCGAGGTCGGCACGACCCTCGTAGGCGCGACCCGAGGCGTACTCCTCGAAGGTGCGGAAGGAATCGGACTCGACAGCGAGCTGCGCGAGGAAGGCCGCCTTGCGGACCGGGTTGTCAATGCCGCCGCGGATCATCGCGTCGTTGAGCGGGACGATGTACTGGGCGATCTTCTCGGGGGAGATGCCGGGGACGATCCGCGCCAGGTCCTCGGGGGTGACCGCGGGCGGCGGCGGGGGCGGCGGCGCGGGCGCCGGGGCGGGCTCGACGACCGGCGCCGGGGCGGGCGCGGTAGGTTTGCCGGCGGTTTCGGCCGTCACGGCCTCGGCGATGTCGGACACGAACCCCGCCACGGAGGCCGGCGTGGCCTTGTCGGCGCCGGAGTCGTCCGGGTTCGCATCGGCCTGCTCGGCGGATCCCCCGTCAACCTCGGGCAGCGCAGGGAACTCGAGCGCGCCGAACAGGTCGTCAGGGCCGAGGAAGCGAGCGGGTGCGGCGCCGACGCTCGCGACGGCGGACGTCTCGGCACCGGCGACGGCGGAGCCACCGAAGCCGACAAGGGCGGCGCCGGCGGTGATCAGTGCGGCAGCGGCGATCGCCGCGCGCACATGGCGCGGATGGGAAACGTACACGGGTTGTGCTCCAACTTTCGGCCGAGAGGCACATCGGCCTGGCGAACGGTGCCGCGGCGCTGTCGGCGAACGTTCGTGTCCACCGGAGGTCACCGTCACGCAGCAAGAAGGTCACAACCAGGTAACGTTGCAGCTAGCCGGGTTTTCAACCAAAGGTGATCAGCGCCACAAGCGCTTGAAAACGAGGGCCACCGCACGCTAACCACAAGAGTGGCGCTCGCCTCCGCTTCTCCACGACGGGGTTTCGAACCCCTCACCGCCTGGACTTCGAGCCGCACCGGCCCGCCGCGTGCGAATCCGGCGAATCCACTACACAACAATACTTTTCGAGAATCACACGACTGAAATGGCGCAGCCGCTCAGGTCAGCGGCCGAGCGCGTTCGTACGGCGTCCGAAATCGGACGCCGAACACGACGAAGCCCGGCCCCCGCGGCGTCGCGGAGACCGGGCCAGGTGGTCGGTTTGTGTCCTACACAACAGTGGTCGGTGCTTGCGCTGCAGACTTCCGTACGCCATACAGCGGCGCCTCGTTGGGGCTTTCGTGACTTCTCCGAGACCGGAAAGTCACGGAAGGCGCAACGGTCACTCGCGGCCGAGCGACACCCAGTTCGGGTTCGCCGACCGCGCGCCGACGGTGATCGCGGCGAGCTCGTCGAGCCGGGCGATCCGCTCCGACGACAGGTCCAGTTCCACGGCCGCGGCGTTCTCCGTGACCCGGTCCGCAAAACGAGTGCCCGGGATCGGCACCACGGGCAGCGCGTACTCGCGACCCTTGGCGTAGAGCCACGCCAGCACGACCTGCGCCGGCGTCGCCTCCGTCTCGCGTGCGACGTCCTCGACCACGCCGAGCACCTTCGCGTTGCCGGCCAGAGCGTCGCCGGCGAACCGGGGGAACCGGCGGCGCAGATCGAACTCGCCGACGGCGCTCGGGTCGTACCTGCCGGTGAGATAGCCGCGTCCGACGGGCGAGTAGGGCACGAAACCGACGCCCAGCTCCGCCGCCGCCGGGACGACGTGACGCTCGACGTCGCGGCTCCACACACTCCACTCGCTCTGGATCGCGGCGATCGGATGAACCGCGTGCGCGCGGCGCAGCTCGTCACCGGTCGCCTCGGACAGACCGATGTGCCGCACCTTGCCCGCGGCGACGAGATCGGCGATCGCACCGACCGTCTCCTCGATCGGAACATCGGGATCCACGCGGTGCAGGTAGTAGAGGTCGACGCTGTCGACGCCGAGTCGGCTCAGCGACGCGTCCAGATACCCCGCTACGTTCTCCGGCCGCCCGTCGATCCCCCGCTGCCCCGCGGCGACATTGCCGACCAGACCGAACTTCGTGGCCAGCTGGACCTCGTCGCGCCGGGTGCGGAGCACCTCGCCGACGGCCTTCTCACTGGCTCCCTCGCCGTACACGTTGGCGGTGTCGATGAACGTGACGCCGATGTCGATCGAGTGGTGCAACGTGGCGAGGGCCTCGGCCGGATCGACCGGTCCGTAGACCGGAACGACCGACATGGCGCCGTAGCCCTGGACGCTGACATCGAGGCCGTCGCCGAGTGTGGTGGTACGAACAGTCATGGTTCGCATCCTGGCCCACGAGACAGCGAGGCGCACGGTCTGGGATCACCGTGATCCCAGACCGTGCGCTTCCTCGCCGAGTGTCAGCGCTCGATGATCGCCGTGACGCCCTGCCCGCCGGCGGCGCAGATCGAGACGAGACCGCGACCGGACCCCTTCTCCGCCAACATCTTCGCCAGCGACGCGACGATGCGACCCCCGGTAGCGGCGAACGGGTGACCGGCCGCGAGCGACGAGCCGTTGACGTTGAGCTTGCTGCGGTCGATCTTTCCGAGCGCCCCGTCCAGGCCGAGCCGCTCCCTGCAGTACTCCTCGGACTCCCACGCCTGCAGGGTCGCGAGCACCACCGACGCGAACGCCTCGTGGATCTCGTAGAAGTCGAAGTCCTGCAGGGTCAGCCCGTTGCGGGCGAGCAGACGCGGCACCGCGTAGGTCGGCGCCATGAGCAGTCCGTCCGGTCCGTGCACGTAGTCGACGGCCGCGGTCTCGGAATCCACCAGGTGCGCGAGCACCGGCAGGCTCCGCTCGGCGGCCCACTCGTCGGTGGACAACAGTGCCGCGGACGCGCCGTCGGTGAGCGGGGTCGAATTGCCCGCCGTCATCGTCGCGTCACCGAGCTTGGTGCCGAACACCGGCTTCAACGTCGCCAGCTTCTCCACCGTCGAGCCGGGCCGCAAGTTGTCGTCCCGGGTGAGGCCGAGGAACGGGGTGACCAGGTCGTCGAAGAAGCCGCGGTCGTACGCGGCGGCCATGTTCCGGTGACTTGCGGCCGCGAGCTCGTCCTGGTCCTCGCGCCGGACACCGAACTCCTTGGCGGTGATCGCGGCGTGCTCTCCCATGGACAGGCCGGTGCGCGGCTCGCCGTTGCGGGGGATCTCGATACCGAGCATCGACGGCCGGACATGGCCGAGCAGCTTGACGCGGTCGGCGGTGGACCTGGCGCGGTTCACCGACAGCAGGAACTCGCGCAGCTCGTTGTTCACGCCGATCGGGGCGTCCGAGGTGGTGTCGACACCGCCGCCGATGCCGGCGTCGATGCGTCCGGCCGCGATCGCGTCGCCGACGGCGACGATCGACTGGAGACCGGTCCCGCAGGCCTGCTGCAGGTCGTAGGCCGGGGTGTACGCGCTCAGCGAGCTGCCGAGCACCGACTCCCGGATCAGATTGAAGTCGCGGCTGTGCTTGAGGACCGCGCCGCCGACGACCATGCCGAGCCGCTCACCCTGCAGGTTGAACCGGCTCACGAGGCCGTCCAGCGTCGCGGTGAACATGTCCTGGTTGGACGCCCGCGCGTACGCCTTGTCCGAACGCGCGAAGGGAATACGGTTGCCGCCGACGATGGCGACGGGACGCGGCTGACGTCCGGACGGCTTCTCGGTGGTGCGCGCTGTGGTGGTCACGGTGTCTCCAAGTCGACGGGTTCTGCCTCGACACCAAACTTACTTCAGAGTAAGTTAAATGTCGACACCGCGCCCGGACCCGGGTGCAGACGACGCCGACGAAGAAGGTGGACCGTGGCAGCCAGCAAGGGCGCTCCCGACCTCTACTCCCAGTTCCTCTCCTCAGCACCGGGCGCATTCATCGCCAAGCAGACCGGCCTCCCGCAGCCGGAACACCTCCGTCGCTACCAGGCCGGCGAACCGCCACTGGCCGGGCCGATCCTGATCGGCGGGCAGGGCCGCCTCGTCGAGCCGCTGCGCGACCTGCTCTCCGACTACCCCGCAGCACTCCCCCACGACGACCGCTACGGCGCACTCGTCTTCGACGCCACCGGCATCACCGAGGTCACCGACCTCGTCGAGCTGTTCACCTTCTTCCAGCCGGTGATCCGCAACCTCGCACCCTCCGCCCGCGTCGTCGTCCTCGGCACCACGCCCGAGGAGACGAGCAACGTCGACGAACACATCGCCCAGCGCGGCCTCGAGGGCTTCACCCGCAGCGTCGGCAAGGAGGTCAAGCGCGGCGCCACCGCCCAGCTGGTCTACGTCTCGCCGTCCGCGTCGACCGGGCTCTCCGGAGTCGAATCCACCCTCCGGTTCCTGCTGTCCGCCAAGTCCGCGTTCGTCTCCGGGCAGGTGATCCGGGTCGGCGGCGCCGACGCCACCGCACCCGCGTCGTGGGACAAGCCCCTCGACGGCAAGGTCGCCGTCGTGACCGGCGCCGCCCGCGGCATCGGCGCGACCATCGCCGAGGTCCTCTCCCGCGACGGTGCACACGTCGTGTGCGCGGACATCCCGGCCGCCGGCGAGGCGCTGTCGCAGACCGCCAACACGGTCGGCGGCACCTCCCTCGCCCTCGACGTCACCGCCGAGGACGCCGGCGACAAGCTCGCCGCGCACCTGCTCGAGCGGCACGGTGGAGCGGACATCATCGTCCACAACGCCGGCATCACCCGCGACAAGACCCTCGCCAACATGGACGAGGACCGCTGGAACATGGTCATCGCCGTGAATCTCCTTGCCCCGCAGAAGATCACCGACGCCCTACTGGAGAAGGGCGCACTGAAGGCCGGCGGACGCGTCATCGACGTGTCCTCGATCGCCGGCATCGCGGGCAACCGCGGCCAAACCAATTACGGCACCTCGAAAGCCGGCGTCATCGGTCTCGTCCAGGCCACCGCGCCCGTACTGGCCGAGAAGGACATCACCATCAACGCCGTCGCCCCCGGCTTCATCGAGACCGCGATGACCGCGGCCATCCCGTTCGCCACCCGCGAGGCCGGACGCCGGATGTCGTCACTGCTGCAGGGCGGTCAGACCGTCGACGTCGCCGAAACCGTCTCGTACTTCGCCAATCCCGCATCGAACGCGGTGACCGGTCAGATCGTGCGGGTCTGCGGCCAGTCGCTGATCGGCGCATGATGTCCGGCCGGATCGTCCAACTCGACGGGCCACCGAGCACGCTGAGCATCTACGCCCGCGCGGCCCTCGGGGCGCTGCCGGTTGTCGGCAAGTCCGGCATCGGCACGAGCCTGCCCGACGAGACACTGACCCTGCGCGGACTGAAGGTCGACACCGACAACCTCGCCGCCTATGCGCGGGTCTGCGGCCTGCGGTTCGGCGACGCTCTGCCGGTGACGTACCCGTTCACCCTCGCGTTCGGGACCGTGATGCAGCTGATGGTCTCGTCCGAGTTCCCTTTCCCCGCAATCGGTTCCGTGCACATCGAGAACGTCGTCGAACAGCGACGCCCGGTGTCGGTGTCCGAACCGCTGGACCTCGCGGTGCACGCGGAGAACCTGCGCCCGCACCCGAAGGGCACCCAGGTGGACCTGGTCACCGAGATCAACGTCGGACGCGAACTCGCGTGGCGGCAGGTGAGCACCTTCCTCAAGATGCACGCGACCGACGCCCCGAAGGAGCCGCGCACCGAGCACGCCGACGAGGTCCCGCCGCTCCCGATGCGCACCCTGCGCGTCGACCAGAAGACCATCGGCCGCTACGCCGCGGTGTCCGGGGACCGCAACCCGATCCACGTCTCGTCACTGGGCGCCAAGGTATTCGGGTTCCCCCGGACCATCGCCCACGGCATGTGGAGCGCCGCCGCGATCCTCGGCGCGGTCGAGGGCCGGATCCCCGACGCCGTCACCTACCGGGTGAAATTCGGCAAGCCCGTGGTCCTGCCCGCGACCGTCAACGTCTACGCCGACGAACGCGACGGCGGCTGGGATCTCGCACTGCGACACCCGAAGAAGGGCTATCCGCACCTGACCGCGACCCTGCGCTGACGGCGACAGCCCATCCACCCCGGCTCCCCTCCCCGGATGGCGACGCGCACTCCCCCGACGGCTGAAGGTCACCTTCGTGCGGTCTGACCGCACGAAGGTGACCTTCAGCCGATGGGAGGTGGGGGGCGTTACTTCTTCTTGCCGGCCAGGCCGCGCCAGGCGAGGTTCTCGAGCAGGTCGGCGGCCTTCTCGACCTCGATCTCACCGCCGACGACGCGGTCCGCGACGGCTTCGCCCGCGCCGACCAGTGCCACGGCCATGATCCCGAAGTCGGTACCCGGTTCGGGCTCCTTCGTGCTGGACTCGAGCAGCTTCGCGGTCAGCTCGATGAGCCGGTCCCGGCTGGTCTGGACCTGACTCGCGAACGCCTGCTGCCCCATCGACTGGCGGTACAGCACCATCCACGACGCCCGGTGGCTGTCGACGAAGCCGAGGAATCCGACGAGCGCCGCCCGCAGCTGCTCGCGGGGCGTCAGGTTCGGGTCGGCAGCCGGGGTGATCGCCTCGACGAAGCGCTGCCCCTCCCGGGCGATGCTCGCGGCGAACAGTTCGTCCTTCGAGCCGTAGTACAGGTACAGCATCGGCTTGGAGATCGCGGCGGCCGCCGCGATCGCGTCCATCGAGGTGTCGTGGAAGCCCTTGGTCGAGAACACCTCGACCGCCGCGTCGAGCATCTGCTGTTCCCGCACCGCGCGCGGGAGTCGTTTGGTTCCGCCGGCCATCGTTCCTCCAGAGTCCGCGGCCCGGCTCGGCCGGGTCCACGGTAGTGATCTTACTCTAGAGTAAGAATGGGTGTGGGTCGGCTCTCATTCTGCCCGAGCCGCCGAACCCGCCACGATCCGCCCCACCGCGCGGCCGATCAGCAGGTCACCATCCCCTTCGCCTGCGCGACCCGCAGCACCGACGCGTCCACCCGGGCCTGCGGCAACCGGCCCGCCGCCACCTCCCCCTCGAGATGATCCAGCACCGCGGGCACCTCGTCCGTGGTCAGCCACAGCGCCACGTCCGCGCCCGCCGTCAGCGCGGCACCGACGGCCTGCGGGACGCTCAGCCGGTCCGTGATCGCCTTCATCCCGGACAGGTCGTCCGTGAAGATCGGACCGTCGAACGGCGGTGCGCCGTAGCCGGTTCCCGTGCGCAGCAACGACATCGCTGCCGGACTGATGCTCGCGGGCACACCCGGTGCGGTCAGCCCCGGCACATCCAGATGCCCCACCATCACACCCGTCCCGGTGGTCACCAGCGTCCGGTACGGCACCAGATCGCGGGTCTGCAACTCGTCCAGCGGCGGCGTCGTGACCGCGCCGGTGTGCGAATCCCCGGACGCCGACCCGTGACCCGGGAAGTGTTTGATCACCGGCAGGACCCCGGCGTCGCGCATCCCGCGCGCGTACTCGCCGGCGTACTGCGTCACCACGTCCGGGTCGTCGGAGAACGAGCGGTCCCCGATCACCGTGTCCGCCGGCTGGTCGCTGACGTCCACCACCGGCGCGAAGTTCACCGTGATCCCGAGGTCGCGCAGGCCGCGACCCCGCTCGAGCGCCATCCGATAGGTCTGCTCCGGCGTCATCGTCTGCGCGACCGTCCGCGGCGCCGGGTCCGCGCCCAGCAGGTCCGAGACCCGCGACACGCGGCCGCCCTCCTCGTCGATGCTCACCATCACCGGCACCGCCGCGACCGCCTGCACCTGCGGCACCTGCCGGTTCGCCAGCATCGACTCGTCCGTCCAGCTGCCGATGAAGATGCCGCCGACCTGCTCGTCCCGCACCACCGCGACGGCGTCCGCGGTCCCCGTCACGCCGACGTTGAGCAGCTGCGCCAAGCGCTGCCGCGGGCTGAGCCCGGCGAGGAAGTCCGCACCGCAGGCCGGCGCCGCGGCCGGCTGCACCTCCGAGGTCGGCGGAGTGGTCGCGGCCGCGGTCGTGGCGGTTTCCAGCTCCGAACTCGCGGTCGCGGCCGGCTCCGAACTCGCGGTCGCGGCCGGCTCGGTGTCGGAGCAACCGGCCACCAGCCCCAGTCCGAACAGCAGGGCCAGAGCACGGGTCGAACGGGAGAACATCACTCCGCCAGCGTAGGCCACGACACCCACCCGACCCCGCCGCGAACGGGTAGCCTGACAGCAGGATCGCCCCCAGAACCGAGGAGGTCTCCATGCCCGCTGATTTGATGCTCATCGCATACGACGGAACCGAGAATTCCAAGCGCGCAATCGAATACGCAGGCCGGTTCCTCAGCGCCGAACGCGCCGTCGTGATCACCGCGTGGGAACCGATGGTCCGTCAGGCCGCCCGGATGTCCGGGCTGTCGGGCGTCATGCAGCCCGAGTGGGTACCCGACGAGGACACCGAGGACATCGCCCTCACCGACGCCAGAACCGTCAACACCGAGGGCCTCGAACTGGCGCGCAACGTCGGCCTCAACGCCGAGGGCCGCACCATCGAATGCGTCACCACCATCTGGACCACGATCGTCGAGGCGGCCGACGAACTCGACGCCGACATCATCGTCACCGGGACCCGCGGCACCACCGGACTGAAGTCGCTGCTGCAGTCCTCCGTCGCCGACCACGTGCTGCGGCACAGCCACCGACCGGTACTGATCGTCCCGCCCGGCAGGTGAGCGCGCCGGCGAACCGCCGGACTATCGTCGGAAACCGACATGGACGGTTTCCTGCTCTCGCGCGCCGACCGGACCCTGCGGACAGCCGGGAGCCGAGGCACCTACGACACCGCGGCCGCCGCGGCACACGCCCTCGCCGAGCGTCGCGTGCCCCTCGTCGTGGGGGCGCTGCCGTTCGACCCCGACGGCCCGGTCGCGTTGACCGCCCCCGAGACCGCCGACTTCCGGCCCGGACCGTGGCGCCCCGATTCCGCACCCGCGGTGCCCGCCGCCCGGATCACCGCCGAGCTACCCGCCCCCGGTGAACACCGCCGCCGCGTCGCCGCACTGGTGTCGCGGGTACGGGCCGGCGAACTCGACAAGGTCGTCGCGGCGCGGTCGGTGACCGTCACCACCGACCGCCCGATCCGGCCGTGGTCGCTGCTGGCCCGCCTGGTCACCCGCGACCCGGCGGGCAACGGCTTCGGCGTCGACCTCTCCCCCGCCGGCGAGGAGTACGCGGGGCGGGCGTTGATCGGGGCCAGTCCGGAACTGCTGCTCGAACGCACCGGCCGCGAGGTGCGCTGCTTCCCCCTCGCGGGCACCGCGCCCCGCCACACCGACCCCGACGCGGACCGGACCGAGGGCGAGCAGCTGTTGGCGTCGGCGAAGAACCGCGCCGAACACGCCTTCGTCACCGACCGGATCCGGGAGGTGCTCGGTCCACTGTGCACCGACCTGGCAGTGCCGACGGTGCCGCACCTGATCGCCACGCCCCAGGTGTGGCACCTGGCGACCCCGGTCCGCGGCGTGCTCCGCGACCCGTCGACGACCGCACTCGACCTGGCCCGGTTGCTGCATCCCACTCCGGCGGTGTGCGGCACCCCGCTGCAACCCGCACTGGACACGATCCGCCACATCGAGGAACCGCGCCGCTTCTACGGCGGCGCCGTCGGCTGGTGCGACGCCGCGGGGGACGGGACCTGGGTGGTCGCGATCCGCTGCGCCGAACTCGACGCCGACACGGCGACGCTGCGGGCCTGGGCAGGCGGAGGCATCGTCGCCGCGTCCGACCCGGACGCCGAACTCGCCGAGACCACCACGAAGCTCGGCACGCTGCTCGGCGCCCTGGACCTGACCGCCTGAATCCGGACTCGTTCGGCGGGCATCGCCTGCCGCCCCGAAACCGGGCGGCCGGGTGATACCTTGGCGCGAACGATTTCGTCAGGCAGCAGCAATTGGGAGATCCGAGATGAAGTTCCTTGTCCCCGGCGTGGCAAGTGCAGTGATCGGCGCGGTGCTGGGCCTCGCGGCCGTCTTCGGTGTCACGGCAGCCGCTGCGGACAACACCCGTCCGGATGTCGATCGCAGCGGTAACGCGGACTCCTCCCTGCTGAACCAGGTGGAGTACGGCAGCCGTTAACAGCACCACCTCCGGTGCGCGGTCCGGCCGCGCACCGGTGTCGACCCCTCACACGATCATCGAGACACCGAACACCGAGCCGCTGACCCGACGGTGGCTGGTCGGTGCCTCGACAGTCGCGTTTCTCCTGGCCTTCCTGCAGGCGCCGGGAATGCTCGTCGCCGACACCAAGTACGACCTGACGCAGAATCCCCTCGGCTTCCTGGAGCGCGCGTCCCACCAGTGGTCGTCGCTCGCCCCGCTCGGCCAGGTGCAGAACCAGGCCTACGGCTACTTCTTCCCGCACGGCGCCTTCTTCGGGCTCGGCAACCTCGCCCACATCCCGCCGTGGATCACCCAGCGGATCTGGTGGGCGCTGCTGCTGATCGCCGGCTTCTGGGGCGTCGTCCGGCTCGCCGAAGCCCTCGGCGTGGGCAGTCGCAGTTCCCGGATCATCGCGGCGATCGCGTTCGCGCTCTCACCCCGCGTCATCACCACCCTCGGGTCGATCTCGTCCGAGACGCTGCCGATGATGCTCGCGCCGTGGGTGCTGCTGCCGGTCGTGTTGGCGACGTCGTCGCCCGTGAGTCCTTTCGGCCCCGGAGCGGACCACAAGGACTCACGGGTGTTGGCGGCGAGGTCGGCGGTCGCGGTCGCGCTGATGGGCGCGGTCAACGCCGTCGCCACCGCGGCAGCGTGCCTGGTCGCGGTGCTCTGGTGGATCGCGCACCGGCCGAATCGGCGCTGGTGGGTCTTCACCGCCTGGTGGATCCCCCTCTGCCTGGTCGCGGTCGCCTGGTGGATCGTGCCGCTGCTGCTGCTCGGACGCGTCAGCCCGCCGTTCCTCGACTACATCGAGTCGTCCGGGGTCACCACGCAGTGGACCTCGCTGACCGAGGTGCTCCGCGGCACCGACAGCTGGACCCCGTTCGTGTCGCCGGAACGGATCGCCGGCGCGGTGCTCGTGACGCAGCCGGCCGCGGTGGTCGCGACGGGCGCGCTCGCCGCCGCGGGCATGGCCGGGCTGGCGATGCGGTCGATGCCCGCGAAGGGACGGCTGACGCTGATCCTGTTCGTCGGGCTGGCCGGGCTCGGCGCCGGCTATGTCGGCGAACTCGGCTCCCCGGTCGCCGAGAGCGTCCGCGTATTCCTCGACTCCGGCGGCGCGCCGCTGCGCAACGTCCACAAGCTCGAACCGCTGGTGCGGCTGCCGCTGGTGCTCGGGCTGGCGCACCTGCTCGCGAAGGTGCCGCTGCCCGGGTCGGTGTCCTCGACCCGGTGGCGCGGCGCGATCGCGCACCCCGAACGCGAACCGATGGTCGCGCTGACCAGCCTGATCCTGGTCGCGCTGACCCTCGCGACGTCGCTCGCCTGGACCGGGAAGCTGGCCCCGCGCGGCGCCTACGACGAGGTGCCGGGGTACTGGCACGAGGCCGCGGACTGGCTCGGCGAGCACGCGGCCGGCGACTCCGGCGACGGCTCCGACGCGATCCGCGCCCTGGTGGTTCCCGGCGCACCGTTCGCGGCGCAGGTGTGGGGTCTGACCCGCGACGAGCCGCTCCAGGCGCTCGCGACCACACCGTGGGCGGTACGGGACGCGGTGCCCCTGGTGCCGCCCGGCGCCATCCGCGCCCTCGACTCCGTGCAGCGGCTGATCGCGGACGGCAGCCCCTCGGCCGGGCTCGCCGAGACCCTGCGCGGGCAGGGCATCGGCTACGTCGTCGTCCGCAACGACCTCGACCCCGACACGTCCCGCTCGACCCGACCGCTGCTGGTGCACCAGGCCCTCGACGGCTCTCCCGGCCTGACGCGGGTCGCGACGTTCGGCGAGGAGGTCGGGCCGGGCGAGGTGGACGGGCTCGTCGTCGACGGCGACCTGCGACCGCGCTACCCGGCCGTCGAGATCTACCGGGTGGACATCCCCGGCGCCGCGCCGGCGGGGCCGTACACCGTCGATCTGGCCGGTGTCCCGATCGTGCAGGGTGGTCCGGAGTCGCTGCAGCGGTTCGCGTCCCGCCGCGCCGAGCCGGGGACGCAGACGCCCGCCGGGCCGGTCCTGCTGGCGACCGACGCGGCGCGGGCCGGGCTGCCGGTCGACGCGGTCACGGTCACCGACACCCCCACGGACCGGGAAACCGACTTCGGGCAGGTCGACAACCACAGTTCCGCGTTGCGCAGTGCCGACGACCCGCGGCGCACCTACAACCTCGTGCCCGACTATCCGGTCGACGGCGCGGACCTCGTCAGGGGCGTCTGGGAGGGTGCCCGGATCACGGTGTCGAGTTCTGCGGCGGACGCCACCCAACTCGGCGGGACCGCACCCGGTAGCGGTCCGGCCGCCGTCGTCGACGGCGACCAGGCCACCGGCTGGTTCAGCAACGGGCTGGAAAGCGCACTGGGACAGTGGCTTCGACTCGACTTCGACAACCCGATCCGGGGTGGTCTGCTGCACCTGCGGACCAGTGCCGCCGCGCTCGGTGTCCCCGTCAAGCAGATCGAGGTGACCACCGCCAACGGCAGCACCGCCGTCCGGGTCTCCGAGCCCGGCGAGCCGCTGACGGTATCGCTGCCGCCCGGCCCCACCGACTGGGTGAAGATCACCGCCACTCACACCGAGGACGGCTCCGTCGGAACGCAATTCGGGATCAGCGAGGTCTCCGTCGACGACTACACCGACCGCGACAATCCCGTCACGGTCCCGATCCGCCGTCACACCGTGCTGCCCGCGACGCCGGCCGGCGCCACCGTCACCGGATGGGACCTCGGCCAGGAACTGCCCGGCCGCACCACCTGTGTCGAGGGTCCGGGCCGGGTGCGCTGCCAGGGCGGTCTCGGGCTGCAACCGGAGGAACCGGGCACGTTCGAGCGCACCCTGTCCGTCCCCGCCGACACCGTGGTGACCCCGCGACTTCTCGTGCGGTCGCGGCAGAGCCCCGAGCTCGACGAGCTGCTGGCCGACCCGGAACGTCCGCGCGCCGGCGGCGCCTCCGCCGTCACCGACGTCCGCGGCTCGGCGGCCGCCGCGGTCGACGGGGACGAGCGCACCAGCTGGACCTCGAGCGCCGACAGCATCACCGGCAAGGACGCGAAACCGACCGTCACCCTCGTCCTCCCGGAGCCCGTCGAGGTCACGGGTCTCGAGTTGACGCCGAGTCTCGGTGCCCTCCCCGCGCACGCCACGCGCGTGGCCGTGGACCTCGGTACCGGGCCACAGGTTCGGGACGTCGCCGACGATCACCGGATCTCCCTGTCGCCCACCGTCACCGACCGGATCGTGGTGAGCATCGTGGACTGGGACGGCGTCCTCGACCAGACGGCACTGGGCTTCGCGCAGGAACAGCCGCCCGGCTTCGCCGAGATCGGGGTGCTCACCACCGACGGCGCCACCGTCCCCGGAACCGGCGTGGCCTCGCCGCCGCCCGGCGACCGCACCGTCACCGTCGGCTGCGCGGACGGCCCGGTCATCTCGTTCGCGGGGTCCGTGGTCCGCACGTCGGTGACCGCGACCGTCGACGAGCTCCGCTCCGGCGCACCGGTCCCCGCGACCGTGTGCTCGGTCGAGGACCCGCTGGGCACCAGCACCGACACCGCCGGGGTGCCGCTACCCGCGGGCGCCCCGTCGGTCGTCGTCGCACCGGGTCCGGCCTTCTTCGTCGACGGTCTGCGCCTCGACGCGGCGGGGCAGAACGCGTCGGCGACACCGACGACGACGCCGGCGCCCACGACCGCGTGGACCGCGAACCACCGGGAACTGGCCGTCGACGCGACCGGCGGGGACATGCTGCTGGTGAACCCGGAGTCCCAGAACGTCGGATGGATCGCCACCGCGCCCGACGGCACCGAACTGACCCCGGTCGTGGTGAACGGCTGGCAGCAGGGCTGGGTGGTGCCCGCGGGCACCGTCGGCACCGTCACCCTCGACTTCCCGACCGACCGCTGGTACCGGCTCGGGATCTTCGGCGGACTGCTCGCACTGCTCCCGCTGTTCGCGTTCGCGTGGTGGCCGCGTCGCCGCCGTCCGGGACGCGCCGACACGCCCGCACCGCGCACCTGGCACAGCACCACCGTCGGCGCCGTCGGTGTACTCGCCACCGCCACCGTCGTCGCCGGCTGGGCAGGGACGCTCGTAGCCGTCGCGGTGGCGGCCGCGGTGGTGGCGGTCCGGCGGATCCGAGGTCCGGTGACCGCGGCGCGGATGCTGGTCGTCGCCTCCGGCACCGGAACCGCGGTGGGCGCGGCGCTGCTCTCGACCGGGCCGTGGCGGTTCCCCGACGGCTACGTCGGGCACTCCTGGCTGGTTCAGCTGGCGGCGCTGATCGGGGTCGTGGCGGTCGGCTGGTCGGCGGTCCCGCTGTCGCGGGCCGCGCGCCGGGCGGCCTCCCGGCGGGCGAGGGCGCGCCGCGACGGCTCCTCGATCAGCGCGTAGCTCGCCGACGCCACCGCCAGACTCAACACCACCGTCACCACCAGCACGAACACGAACTGGCCCTGGAACGGCAGCACACCGAACACGGGGAACACGATCGAGAGCACCAGCAGGTGCCAGATGAACACCCCGTACGACCAGCGACCGACCGCGAGCGCCACCGGGCCCGCCAGCAACCGGTGCCGCGGCTCTTCGGCGAGCACCAGCGGCGCGAGCAGGGCGAACGCCAGGACCGCTCCGAGGGCGATCTTCACCGCGTACTGCCACGGCTCGGACCGCGTCAACCCCTCCGGCCCGGCCAGGTCGGTGCACGACAGCCCGAACGCCAGGGCGGCGAGCGCCGTCATCGCCCCGCGCCGCCGCGCGAATCGGTGTACGCGACCGACGGGCGTCACCACCAGCTCCGCGAGCAGCATCCCGGCCCCGAACCACGGCAGATAACCGGGCAGCCAGTTGTCGGAGTGGATGCCGTCGGGGGTGGGAACCGGCACGAACCCCCACGCCAGGCTCACCACCACCACGGTGAGCAGCACCGGGATCCGCCACCGCGCGGCCGGTCCGCGCAACCGGACCACCGCGAACGCCAGCAGCGGCAGCACCAGATAGAACGCCACCTCCACCGACAGGCTCCACATCTGCGTCAGCCCGTCGGTCAGCGTCAGCGGCACGAACACCTGCGTCAACGCCAGGTTCGACGCCCACACCCGCCACCCGCTGCCCGCCGCGGGCAGGAACATCAGCACGACCACCACGACCACCCAGTACGCGGGCAGGATGCGGACCGCCCGGTGCAGGAAATAGCGACCGGTGGCGGGCCGGACACCCAGGCCCCGGGCCGCCGCCGTGTGCGGGCGCCACAGCAGGAAGCCGGACAGGGCGAAGAACACCGCGACGGCCATGTCGAAGCGGCCCCAGACCCGGCCGAGAACCGGCGTGGAGGTGGCGCCGGTCTGGAAAGCCACATGCGTCAGGAGGACACCCAGCGCGGCCAGGCCGCGCATCCCTTCGAGCGCGGGCACGAAGCCACGGGCGGCGACGGGTTCCTCGGCGGCGGGAAGCTCGGGTGCGGTGCGGGTCGTATCCATTTCGCGTCCAGTGTGCACCGGTGCCGAGCCGCCCGTGTGCCGGCGGCGAGCCGCCCGTGTGCCGGTGGGTATCGCCCACGTGCGCGGTGGCGTGCTGCCCACGTGCGCGGTGACTCCGGAATCGGGCGTACCGACCAGTTTCGTACGCCGCCCGAATAACGGCGTGCCAGCGCAATCGGGAGCCCATGACTGTTACTGTCTGGGCTCACTGGGTGTCACGAGACGGGCACTCTGCGGTCGGTGCGGCTCCCGTCGCGCCGCGGGGCGGCTCTTCGGAAGACGGGCTCATCAGAAAGACGAAGGAGTAATCGGTATGGCGGAACGCTCAGGGCCGAGCAGGATCATCGCCTGCATCCTGGTGGGGCTCGGCGCCTTCCTTCTGGCAGCCGCCCTGCTGATCCCGACGTACACGGTCGGCAAGTTGAAGAAGACCCCGCTCGACCTCGAGGTCACCACGATCGCCGAGGGCACCGGTGACGTCCTCGACGCCAAGTCCCTGACCTCGGGCAAGGCGGTCGTCAACACGAACGTCCCGATCGTCTCGCAGCGCTACATCACCGTCGTCGACCCCTCCGACGCCGATCGCATCACCATCCAGGCCGGTCAGACCCTCCGCCGCACGGACAAGCAGGGCGACACGGGCCTGCTGACCGCCCTCATCGACCGCGTCACCCTCGACCGGGTGACCTCGATGCCGATCCAGGACCCGGTCGGCACCATCCAGACCGATGCCAGCAAGCCGGCCGAGGAAGTCGAGCACACCGGCCTGCAGTACAAGTGGCCGTTCGACGCGGAGCAGAAGGCGTACCCGTACTTCGACGTCAACGCCCGCGCCACCCAGGACATCGACTTCGTCGAGGAGACGGAGATCAACGGGATGAAGGTGTACCACTACAACCAGAAGGTCGGGCCCGTCGACCTGTCGAAGGTCGTCTCCTCCCCCACCAACAAGCTGGCTCTCCCGGCCGACACCTGGGGTGTCGAGGGCGGCACCGCCCCGATCACGATGACCCGCTGGTACACCAACGAGCGTGACGTCTGGGTCGACCCGGTGACCGGTGTCGTCGTCAAGGGCCAGGAGCAGGTTTACCAGTACTACGCCCGCAACGCGGCCAAGCCCGAGGTGACCGTCCTCAAGGCCACGCTGCCGTTCAACGAGGACACCATCGAGTACCAGATCGGCCAGGCGAAGGACGGCCAGGACAAGCTGGCACTCTTCGGCCGCACGCTGCCGATCGTCGCGGGCATCCTCGGCGTCATCGCGCTGGTCGCGGGCATCTTCCTCGGTGTCCGCGGCGGCCGCGGCCCGAAGCCGGCGACGACGGGCGGGACGCCGGTCACGCCGGAGCCGGGCGCGAACACGGGCGGCTATACGGACGCGGACACCGAGATGATCCCGCGGCACGACTACACCACCGACGAGACCGTCGAGATCCCGCAGGTCCGTCCGGACCAGGATCCGCCGACGACCCGGCTGTAACCCCGTCGCACGACCGAGGGCCCGCACTCGCATCGCCGAGCGCGGGCCCTCGGTCGTGTGCGGCCTCCTCGGGCGACCGAGTCGCCTCGCTCCCCGCGCCGGGAGGTTCGAAGGGCCGGTAGGTTCGTGGGCGAGGGCAGCATGTCGAGCACGGGCCGGTACTGCGAGTTCCGCTTCTACGAGGAGCTGAACGACTTCCTGGCGCCCGGCCGTCGCAAGCGGACGTTCCGGCACGACTTCGACGGCACCCCGTCCGTGAAGGACCGGATCGAGGCGCTGGGCGTCCCGCACACCGAGGTCGACCTGATCCTCGTCGACGGTGATCCGGTCGGCTTCGACCGTCTGCTGCGCGGCGGCGAACGGGTCGCGGTGTACCCGGTGTTCGAGAGGTTCGACCTGACGGGTGTGACGCGGGTGCGGCCCCGACCGCTGCGCGATCCCCGATTCGTCGCCGATGTGCACCTCGGTCGGCTCGCCGGCTATCTGCGGCTGCTCGGCTTCGACTGCCGGTACCGCAACGACGCCGACGACGATCACCTGGTCGTGGTGTCGCAGTCCGAGGCGCGGATACTGCTCACCCGCGACGTCGGGTTGCTGCGCCGGGCCGCGGTCACCCGCGGTGCGTTCGTGCACGCCACGGACCCCCGACTGCAGGTGCGGGAGGTGCTCGACCGGTTCGACCTGCACGGGCGGATCCGATCGTTGGCGCGATGCGCGCGCTGCAACGGCGTCCTCGATCCGGTGGATCCGGCGCTGGTGGCGGATCGGGTGCCCGCGAGTGTGCTCGCGGAGCACACTCGGTTCAGCCGTTGCCGGGACTGCGGTCGGGTGTACTGGCCGGGCGGACACGTCACCCGGCTGCGACGTCGACTCGCCGAGGTGGGGGTGCGGCTGTGACCGCTCCACGGGGCGTGGGGTCAGTGCGAGGATCAGTCCGGGTGACCGGGCGGGCCCTCCCGGACGGTCGGGAGGGTCGACACCGCCGGATCGCGGTCGGCTCCGCGCAGGGTGAGCACGCTGACGACCGCCGCGGTCACCGCAGTGGTCGTGGCAGCGACGGCGATCAGTTGCTGCATGGTCGAGGCGACTTCGAGGATGAGCACCACCTCGACCGCCAGACCCACCCACGCGCCGATCGCGAGCCGCGTGTGTTCCCGGGCGATCGCGGACAGCAGTGCGCCCTGCAGCACCGCGAGGCAGGCCCCGTTCGCCGCGAACGCCCACAGCAGCCCCTGCACGGGCCGGTAGTCCTCGCCGACGAGCACGGGCACCAGCGGCGCCGCGACGGCGGCCGCGGCGACGGTGACGGCACCGATGCCGACGAGCACGCCGAGCGCCGACCGGACCGCCCGTGCGGAGTGCGCCGGGTTCGCCATCCGCGGGTACAGCACCACCCCGACCGCGGCGGGCAACCAGAACGCGACCTTGGTCGCGACCGCGCCCAGTGAGTACTGCCCGGCCTGTTCCTCGTCGAGCACCACCCGGGCGAGGAGGACGTCGACCGACGACAGCACGATCAGCGCGAGCTGCACCTGCGACGCCCGCAGCACCGACGCGACCCCGTCATAGGCCGGCTGCGCGCCCCGGTGCGGGCCCGCGAGCACCCGCGCCCCGACCGCGACCGCTCCGGTTCCGAGGGCGGACGCGGTCAGCGCGGCGCCCGGCCCACCGCCCGGAGCGAGGACGGCGACGGCAGGCAGGACCTTCCCGAGGCCGGCGGCGCCGAGGACCACGGACAGGGCCGCGAAGCGGCCCGTGCCCTGCAGCAGTCCCTGCTCGCCTGCGAGCAGCACCAGCATCGGCGCGGTGAGCAGCGCCGCCGCGGTCGGGGCCACGCCGGTGCCGAGCACGGCGGCGATCGGCGCCACGAGCAGTGCCGCGAGGATCGCGACGATCGCCGCGCACCGCACGCCGAGCCGCCGCAGCGCGGCCGCGTCACCGCCGAGCACGACATCGCGTGCGACGACGGTCTGCAGGGCGAGCGCCGGAACCGCGAGGACGAGCTGTGCGGCAGTGAGGGCGGCGAATTCGCCGTACCCGGCCGGTCCGAGCCACCCGGCGGCGGCCAGTGCAAGGACGTAGGAGGCGACGTTCGCCGTCATCGTCCCGGCGGTCACCATCGTCATCCCCGCCACATCGGAGGTGGTGCCGGGCCGGGAGGTCATCCGCCCATGATCTCACCCGACCGCAGTGGTGCACTTGCGGACGGCGGGACGTCCGTAAGTGCACCACTGCCGTCAGGGCGTGTCCCCCATGCCCTAGTCTTCGCTCCATGATCGCGCGGCCCGCGGGGCTCACCCGGGCCGCCGTGCCGGGTTACAGCCTGGCTCTCGCGGTACTGATTCTCGGTCCGCTGCTCGGGCCCGGTCACCTGTTGCTGCGTGACGCGGTCAGTACACCGCGATCGTTCCTGACGGATTCGGCGCTCGGACTGTCCGGCGCGGCCGCGCGGGCGGTGCCGCAGGACGCCGCAACGGCGGTGTTGTCCGCGGTGGTCGACGGCGGGCTGGTCGTCAAGGCGATCCTGCTGGCCGCGTTGTGGGCGGCGGGTTGGGGCGCGGCGCGGATGGTCACGGTGCTCCTGCCCACGGTCGGGCTCCCGGGCCGGCTGCTGGCGTCGACGGTGATGGTGTGGAACCCGTACGTCGCCGAGCGGCTGTTGCAGGGACACTGGAGTCTGCTGACCGGGTATGCGGCGTTGCCGTGGATCGTGGTGGCGGCGTGCAGGATTCGACAGTCGAGCAGCCGTGATCTGCTGGGGTGGGCGCCACTCGCGCTGTCCCTGGCCGCGGCGGGCCTCACCCCGACCGGTGCCGTGCTGGCGTCGCTGCTCGCCCTGACGCTGCTCGCACTGCCGGGACCGCGGCGTGGGCGACACGTGACCGCCGGACTGCTGCTCGCCCTGGTCGCGTCGGCGCCGTGGCTGACGGCGACCGCGCTGTCGGGGGCGGGCGCGCAGGGGTCCGATCCGTCCGGGGTCGCGGCGTTCGCGGCCCGCGCCGAACCGGGCCTCGGGACGATCGGCAGCCTCGCCGGGCTCGGCGGGATCTGGAATGCCGACGCGGTCCCGGGGAGCCGGACGACGCCGTGGGCGCTGGTCGGGACCGCCCTGCTGCTCGCGCTCGTCGTGTGTGGCCTGCCCGCGTTGTGGCGCCGACGCCGCAATCCGGTGATCGTCACCCTGGCCGTATTCGCCGCCGCGGCGGTGATCCTTCCGGCGCTCGGCGCGACGGCGTGGGGCCTGGGCGCGGGTGAGTGGGCGGTGGTGCACGTCCCCGGCTACGGGCTGCTGCGCGACGCCCAGAAGTGGGTCGCGTCGGCCGCGCCGTTCTACGCGCTGGCGGCGGCCGCGGGGGTCACGACGATCGCGCGCCTGGCTCGGCGGGTCTTCACGCCGGAGCGGAGAGGCAGGGAGCGGACGGCAGCGGCCGCCGCCGTCGCGATCGCCGCGGTGCTGGTGTCGCTGCCGGACCTGGCGTGGGGTGTCGGGGGCGCGTTGCGTCCGGTGCACTACCCGGACTCGTGGCGGCAGGTGGCGGGGTTGCTCGCCGGCGCGGACGGCGAGGTCGCGGTGCTGCCGGCAGGCACGTTCCGACGATTCACCTACACGGGGTCGGCGCCCGTCCTGGATCCGGCGCCGCGGATGCTTCCCCTCGACGTCCCGCAGTCGGGGCGCCTGCTCGTCGGCTCCTCCGAGCCCGGTCCCGCCAGCGGCTACACCGACATCGACGGCGAGGACGGCCGCGCCGACATGATCGACACGGTCCTGCGGTCCGGGGGGTCCGCCGCCGACCTCGCGGACCTCGGCGTCGGCTGGGTCCTCGTCGAGCACGGCACACCGGGCCTCCCCGGGAACCAGGACCTGCTCGACACCCTGGACCGGGTCCACGACGACGAGTACCTGACGCTGTACCGGGTGCCCGCCGAGCCCGCCCCCCGCGACGCCGCTACCGGTGCTCGGATCGCGCTGGTCGCCGCGCACCTGGCGTGGGCGGCGCTGTTAGCCGGCGGCGCGCTGGGTTGCGTACTCGGCGTCCGACGCGACCACCGGATCCGTGCCGATCAGACCTGACAGGTAGCGGCCGGCGGCGGACGCGGCGAGTACGGTGTGCACGCCGTCCGCGGTCTGACGCCACGAGAACTCCGTCGCCCGCACCCGGGCCTTCTCCCCCAGTTCGGAGCGGCGTTCGTCGTCGCGCAGGAGGTCTTCGACGGCCTCCGTCAGCGCCGCGACGTCGTCCGCGTTGCCCGCCGGATCGAGGTGCTCGCCGCCGACGACGAGCCCGGTGACCCCGTCGACGATGGAGTCCGTCAGACCCCGGGAGCTGCGGTAGCCGACGGTCGGGACACCGTGCTGCGCGGCCTCGATGACCGCGAGGCCCCAGCCCTCCTTGCGGGACGGCATCACATGGACCCAGGCGCGGGAGAGGATGTCGTGCTTGCGGTGCTCGGTGACGTGGCCGTGGAAGGTCACGGCGTCGGCGATGCCGAGGTCGGCGGCGCAGTCCCGCAGGTTCTGCTCCCACCAGCCGCCGCCGACGACGTCGAGGTGCAGCCCGGGGATCCGGGTGCGCAGCGCCGCGACCGCGGTGAGCGCGTCCTCGATCTGCTTGTGCGGCACCAGCCGCGACAGCACGCAGATGCTGGGGTGCGCGGTGCGGGTGGCGGCGTCCCCGATCGGTGCGGTGGCGGGAACCGGGTCGACACCGTTGCGCACCACGGCCACCCGGCCCCGGTCCACCCCGAGAGCGTCCAATTCCTCGGCGGACGGCAGCGACACCGTCAGGTACTGGTTGCGGCGGTGCAGCCGCGGCGAGAGCCGGGATTCGACCCACCACCCGATCCGGCCAACGAGCCGCCCCGCGACGGGCCACTGCTCGCGGTGGCAGTGGTGCACCAGGACCGTGCTCGGCGCTCCGGCGACGAGACGGGCGAAGAACGGGATGCCGTTCTGGGTGTCGACGACGGCGTCCGGGGCGATGCCGGCGAGCGAGCCGATACCGAGCCGGCCGGCGAGGATCGCGGCGAGCGCGCGGGGGTAGACGGTGAATCGTCCGCCGCCGCGGCTGATCCGGATTCCGTCGACGACCTCCTCCCGCGGGGCACCCGGGTAGGCGGCGGTGCGCAGGGTGACCGTGATTCCGCGTGCGGCGAGCCCCGCGCCGACCTGTTCGAGGTAGCGTTCGCTGCCGCCGCCCTGCGGATGGCCGGTGTCGCGCCAGCACAGCAACAGAACCTCGCGCACGGCACTTCTCCTGGACCTCGGGTGACGGACCGCGGCGGCGGCCGGTCAACACCCTACGACGTTTGCCGTCCACGGTGGCGCGCTCCGGGCGGCTCTTAGGACATCGTGACCCGCCGATAGGGTTGCTCCTCGTGACCGCGCCTTCCGTGACCCGACTGTTCGCCCGCCGGGCCACGCTCCGCCGGTCGGTGCGACTGCTGTCGGACTTCCGGTTCGAGCAGACCGATCCGGACCGGTTCTACGGGGCGCTGGCCACCGATTCGCTGGAACTGATCGGCGACCTGCACACCGGAGCCACCGGGCGGTCGCTGCAGGACCTGACGGTCCTCGACGTCGGCGGCGGTCCCGGGTACTTCGCGGACGCGTTCCGGAGCGCGGGCGCGGCGTACGTGCCGGTCGAGCCGGATCCGACGGAGATGCACGCGGCCGGACTGCCCGCCCACGGCGGCATCCGCGGGTCCGGTATGGCGTTGCCGGTGCGGGACGCGTCCGTCGACATCTGCTTCTCGTCGAACGTCGCCGAGCACGTGCCGCATCCGTGGACGATGGCCGACGAGATGCTGCGTGTGACGAAGCCGGGCGGTCTGATGGTGCTGTCGTACACCCTGTGGTGGGGTCCGTTCGGCGGCCACGAGACGGGGCCCTGGCACGCGCTCGGCGGCGAGTACGCGGCCCGCCGCTACGCCCGCAAGCACGGCAAGGAGCCGAAGAACCGGTTCGGGGTGTCCCTGTTCGACGTCGGCGCCACCGACGGCCTGCGCTGGGCGCGCGCGACCCCGGACGGTGAGCTGCTCGCCGCGTTCCCCCGCTACCACCCGCGCTGGGCGTGGTGGCTCGTCAAGGTGCCGGTGATCCGAGAGTTCCTGGTCTCCAACCTCGTCCTGGTGGTGCGCCGGCGCAGTGGTGCACTTTCGGACGTCGGGGCGTCCGAAAATGCACCACTGCGGTGACCGCACTTGCACTCGACATCGGCGGCACCAAGTTCGCGGCGGCGCGCGTGCAGCCGGACGGCACGCTGGTCGGTGAGCGCCGTGTCGCGACACCGGCGTCGGACGTGTGGGCGGCAGCGGAGAGGCTGCTGACCGAGGTCGCGGACGGTCGCCGGGTGCGGCGGATCGGGATCGGCTCGGCCGGACCCGTCGACGTCGACGCCGGTACGGTCGGCCCGCTGAACATCGCCGAGTGGCGGCACGGGTTCACGCTGGTCGACGCGGTGCAGACCCTGTTCCCGGACGCCGGGATCACGCTCGCCATCGACGGCGCCTGCTGCACCCTCGCCGAGTACCGGTTCGGCGCGGGCCTCGGCACCGAGGACCAGATCGGGATGATCGTCTCGACCGGCGTCGGCGGCGGGGTGCTGCTCGGCGGTCGGATCGCGGGCGGGCGGACCGGCAACGCCGGGCACATCGGGCACATCGTGGTCCCGGGCGCCGAGGACGTCCCGTGCGTGTGCGGAGGCGTCGGATGCCTGGAGGCGGTCGCGTCCGGGCCGTCCGCGGTGCGGTGGGCCAACGACCGGGGCTGGCCGGGAGCCACCGGCCTGGAACTGTCGCGGGCGGCGGACGCGGGTGACGAGGTCGCGCGGGCGGCGCTGCACCGCGCCGGGACGGCGGTGGGCACCGCGATCGCGTCGACGTCGGCCGTTCTCGATCTGGATCTCGCGGTGGTCGGCGGCGGTTTCGGGCAGGCGGGGGCGGCGCTGTGGGAGCCGATGCGGGCGGCCGCTCGCCGGCATGCGCGCCTGACCTTCAACCGTGAGCTGCGGATCGTCCCGGCTGCCCTCGGAGGTCGCGCCACGCTGATCGGCGCGGGCGCATTGACGCTGGTCGGCTGACCTTTTCCCAATTTCGTTACAGGGCCACCCAAAAGGGCCTGATTTCGCCCCGGGAACTCTGTAACGTGTTCTAGTGTGCTTCTCACCACACTCTGCCCGCGCGGCCGGGGATCCGCCCCTGCCACGAGGGACGACGGAACGGGGGCACCGTGAGCGCAACCGAGACCACACTGGGTGACGGCGACAACCCCGCCGAGATCGCCCGGCCCAGCGAGTCCCGACGCGACCCCGAACAACTCCGCGACGCACTGCAGTCGTGGCTGGCCGGGCGGGTCCCGCACGGCGCGGATCCGCACGTCACCGAGGTGCGGGTGCCCGACGCCAACGGCATCTCCAGCGAAACGGTCCTGTTCGACGCCGAATGGACGGAGGACGACGACCGTCGGGTCCACCAGCTGGTCGCCCGGATCGAGCCGGTCGCCTCGTCGATGCCGGTGTTCCCGCGCTACGACATGGGCACCCAGTTCGCGGTGATGAAGGCCGTCGGGGAGCTGTCCACGGTGCCCGTTCCGAGGGCGTACTGGTTCGAACCCGACCCGGCCGCGCTCGGCGCCCCGTTCTTCGTCATGCAGCGCATCGACGGCATCGTCCCCCCGGACGTGATGCCGTACAACTTCGGATCCTGGCTGTCGGAGGCGACGCCCGAGCAGCGCCGCACCCTGCAGGACGCGTCCGTCGACGTGCTCGCGAAACTGCACGCCATCGCGGACCCGTTGTCGCACTTCGACTTCCTCCGCCTGCACGACGCCGGACCGACCGCCGAGGAGTCGCTGCGCGCCCACCTGACCCGCCAGCGCGGCTACTACGAGTGGGCGACCGCCGACGGACCGCGCTCGCCCCTGATCGAGCGGGCGCTGGACTGGCTCGGGGCCAACGTGCCCGCCGACCCGTCCCCCGCGGTGCTGTGCTGGGGCGACTCCCGGATCGGCAACGTCATGTACCGCGACTTCTCTCCCGTCGCGGTCCTGGACTGGGAGATGGCCGCGCTCGGGCCGCGCGAGATGGACCTGGCGTGGATGATCTTCCTGCACAGGTTCTTCGAGGATCTCGCCACGATGGCCGGGCTGCCGGGACTGCCCGACTTCATGCGCCGCGACGACGTCGCCGCCACCTACGCGGAACTGACCGGGCACACCGCCACGGACCTCGACTACTACGGCGTCTACGCCGCACTCCGGCACGCGACGATCATGTTCCGCGTGCAGAGCCGCGCGATCGCGTTCGGCCAGGCCGCCCGCCCCGACGATCCGGACGACATGATCCTGCACCGCAGGACGCTCGAGGACATGCTCGACGGCACCTACTGGACCCGGGTCTCGTGACAACCACCGAGGAGGCCCGCACGTAACCAGGACGCGCCGCGACCGACCACGATCCGACATCCGCACCAGCAAGGAAGAACTGATGACCGATTACGACAAGCTCTACATCGGCGGCAGGTGGGTGGCGCCGTCCACCACCGAACGCCTCGAGGTGTTCTCCCCCGCGACGGAGGAACGCGTAGGCAGCGTGCCGGTCGCCGCCCCGGCCGACGTCGACGCGGCGGTCACGGCGGCGCGCGGCGCGCTCGAGTCGGGTCCGTGGCCGCAGACGACGCCCGCCCAGCGCGCCCAGATCCTCACCAACGCAGCCAAACTCATCGAGGAGCGGTCCGAGGAACTGTGCACGCTGATCTCCGCCGAGATGGGCGCGCCGCGTGCCGGTGTCGAGTTGATGCAGAAGACGCCGTCACTCGCCGCACTGAACAGCTATGCGTCCATCGGCGAGTCGTTCCCGTGGGAGGAGGAACGGACCGGCGTGTTCGGCACCACCAAGGTGCTGCGCGAACCGGTGGGCGTGGTGGCCGCGGTCATCGCGTGGAACGTGCCGCTGTTCCTGCTGATCAACAAGCTCGCCCCGGCGATCCTCGCCGGCTGCACCGTCGTGCTCAAGCCCGCTCCGGAAACCCCGATGAACGCGAACCTGGTGGCCGAGATCTTCACCGAAGCAGGCGTTCCCGAGGGTGTGCTCTCGATCGTTCCCGGCGGCGCCGAGACCGGCGAGTACCTGATCTCGCACCCCGACGTCGACAAGGTCACGTTCACCGGCAGCACCGCGGTCGGACGCAGGATCGGGGCGATCGCCGCCGAGAACCTCAAGCGGTGCTCACTCGAACTCGGCGGCAAGTCGGCCGCGATCCTGTTGGAGGACATGGACGTTGCCGCAACGATGCCGATGCTGGTGCTGTCCGGGCTGATGAACTCCGGTCAGGCGTGCGTCGGCCAGACCCGCATCCTGGCACCCCGGTCGCGGTACGACGAGATCGTCGAGGCCATGGTGCAGTTCGCCGGATTCATGCCGGTGGGCATGCCCGACGACCCGGCCGCACAGCTCGGCCCGATCATCACCGCCAAGCAGCGCGACAAGATCCTCGGCTACATCGAGAAGGGCAAGCAGGAGGGCGCCCGCCTCGTCCTCGGCGGCGGCGTTCCGGCGGGCCTGGAGAAGGGCTACTTCGTCGAACCGACCATCTTCGCCGACGTCGACAACTCGATGACCATCGCCCGCGAGGAGATCTTCGGCCCCGTGCTGTCGGTGATCCCCTACGACAGCGTCGACGACGCGATCAAGATCGCCAACGACTCCGACTACGGTCTGGCCGGGTCGGTGTACACCACCGACATCGACAAGGGCCTCGAGATCGCCAGGCAGATCCGCACCGGGACCTACGGGATCAACTGGTACGCCTTCGATCCCGGCTCACCCTTCGGCGGGTACAAGAACTCCGGCATCGGCCGCGAGAACGGCCCCGAGGGCCTGGACGCCTACTGCGAACTCAAGTCGATCCTGATGCCCGCCGGCTACGGCATGTGACCCGTGACCGACACGCGCGCCGCACCGAAAGGTGCGGCGCGCGTTCACTGGTGGAGTCGGACTCAGATCTCGAAGGGCAGTTCGACCGCGGCACTGCCGGTGTCGCCGGGGATCAACCCGACCCCCAGCAGCTGGGGTGTGCCCAGCACCGGATTGGCGGGATCCGCGACGGTGGCGCAGCCGCCGATGACGGCGTAGACGCCGGCCGGAACGTCCTCGACCGTCGACTTCACGGTCTGCCCCGGCAGCACGCCGAACAGGGTGAGCGGATCCGTCACCGTCGGGTACACGAGCACACCCGGCTCGAGAATCGTCGCCGGATCCGCGAGGACGGCGAGTGCGTCGACGGCGTTGACCACGAAGGCCTGACAACCGGACAGGCTCAGCACCTCGTTCGGGTTGGTGACCTCGAGGGAGACACTGGTGCCCGCCGAGGACGCCACGACGGTCGGCGGCGTGACCGTCGTCTGGGCGGATGCGGTGGCCGGGTGCAGGGCTGTCGTGACCCCGACCCCCGCAGCGGCGATCGCGGCGCCGCCGACGATCCTCTTCAGTGTGGTACTCGGCATGCTGCATCCTTCTTGATCGCTGGACCCACCGGCAGGCGACGGGTTCGGACCGGCCGAACGCTAGGCGACCGGCCCGAACGGATCGAAACGAACACACCGACCGTCACCACTTCCACACCAATCCGTTGTCATTCGCCGGCCACACGACGCCGGGTGGGCTCGGTGAACGGCGAGGTGACCGGGCTGCCGGTGGGCCCGTCCGCGCCGCGTCGACCGCCCCGTCCCCGGTTGCCGTCGTATCGTTCGACGCATGACGGATCCGGGAGCGACGGCGAACCAGGAGAGCACGCTGACGGTGGTCCTCGCGTTCGGCGCGAACCTCGCGATCGCCGTGGCGAAGTCGGTGGCGGCGGCGCTGACCGGGTCCGCGTCGATGGTCGCCGAGGCCACCCACTCCTGGGCGGACACCGGCAACGAGGTGCTACTGCTGATCGCGAACCGGAGGTCGCAGCACGCCGCGGACCGCGCGCACCCCCTCGGCTACGGCCGCGAGGCGTACGTCTGGTCGATGTTCGCCGCGCTCGGCCTGTTCGCGCTGGGCGCGGGAGTCTCGATCACGCACGGGATCCAGGAGCTGTTCAATCCGGAACCGGCGACCGACTACGGCATTGCGTACGCGGTGCTCGCGATCTCGTTCGTGCTCGAGGCGATCTCGTTCCGGCAGGCCTTCCGGCAGGTGCGGTCCGAGGCGAAGTCGGCCGAGCGCGATCTGCTCGAGCATGCCCTCAAGACCTCGGACCCGACCGTCCGGGCCGTGTTCGCGGAGGACGCCGCCGCCCTGATCGGTCTGGTCATCGCCTTCGTCGGCGTGCTGCTGCACCAGGTGACCGGTTCTCCGGTGCCGGACGCGATCGGCTCGATCCTGGTGGGCATCCTGCTCGGCGTGATCGCGGTGGTCCTGATCGACCGAAACCGCCGCTTCCTCGTCGGGGAGGAGGCGTCCCCGCTGCTGCGCAACGCCGGACTCCGCACGCTGCTCGACCTGCCCGAGATCGACCGGGTGACGATGCTGCGGATGGAGTACCTCGGACCGCGACAGGTGTATCTCGTCGGGGCCGTCGACCTGGTCGGCGACGATGCCGAACACACCGTCGCCGAACTCCTCGACCGGTGCGAGAACGCGCTCGAGCGCAGCCCCCACATCCGCAAGGCGGTGCTGTCGCTGTCCACGCCCGGCGACCCCGCCCTCGTCCCCGCCAACGGCTGAAGGGCACCTTCGTCCGGTTGATCGGGACGAAGGCGCCCTTCATCCACGTGCACGTCGGCGTCCCGGTCCCGGCTGAAGGCCCCCTTCATGCCGTCGGATCGAACGAAGGTCACCTTCGACCGGAGGCGGGGGTGGCACCGGGCACCCGGGGGCGAGCAGGTCAGATGTACATCGCGGGATCGATGTAGGTGTTCGGATCGACGAGCTGCTCGTGCTGACGGCCGCTGCGGTGCCGCACCGTCGCCGGGATTCCGGTCGCGATCGAGTCGGCCGGGACGTCGCGGGTGACGACCGCGTTGGCCCCGATCGCGCTGTCGTCGCCGATCACCACCGGACCGAGGACCTTCGCCCCCGCGCCGACCGTCACCCGGTTGCCGATCGTCGGATGCCGTTTGGTCTTCGCCAGCGACCGGCCGCCGAGGGTGACGCCGTGGTAGAGCATGACGTCGTCACCGATCTCGGTGGTCTCGCCGATCACCACACCCATGCCGTGGTCGATGAAGAACCGACGGCCGATCGTGGCACCGGGATGGATCTCGATCCCGGTCAGGAACCGGGTGAACTGCGCGAGCACCCGGGCCGGGCCGCGCAGCGCGGGCACCGCCCACATCCGGTGCGCGACGCGGTGCGACCAGATGGCGTGCAGTCCCGAGTAGACCAGCGCGTTCTCCGCGTTGCTACGCGCGGCCGGGTCCTGGCCGCGCGCGGCCTGCAGGTCCTCCCGAACCGTGCGCAGCACTCCCACGTCGATCAGTCCCGGATGTGCTCGAAGAGCGGCGTCGAGATGTAACGCTCACCGAAGTCGGGCACGACCACGACGATCAGCTTGCCGGCGTTCTCCGGACGCTTCGCCAGTTCGAGCGCACCCCACACGTTCGCGCCGGCGGAGATGCCGCCGAGGATGCCCTCGTCGGTGCCGAGGCTGCGCGCCGTCTCGATCGCGTCGTCGAGTTTGACGTCGATGATCTCGTCGTAGACCTCGCGGTCGAGGATGTCGGGGACGAAGTTCGGGCCCAGACCCTGGATCTTGTGCGGGCCGGGCTGGCCGCCGGTCAGGATCGGCGAGTCGGCCGGCTCGACGCCGACGATCTTCACGCCGGGCTTGCGCTCCTTGAGGATCTGGCCGACACCGGTAAGGGTGCCGCCGGTGCCGATGCCGGCGACGAAGATGTCGACCTCGCCGTCGGTATCGGCCCACACCTCCTCGGCGGTGGTGGCTCGGTGGATCGCCGGGTTCGCCGGGTTCGCGAACTGACGCGCGAGGATCGCGTTCTCGGTCTGCCCGACGATCTCCTCGGCCTTGGCGACCGCGCCGGCCATGCCCTCGGCGCCCGGGGTGAGCACGATCTCGGCGCCGTACGCGCGCAGCATCACGCGACGCTCGGTGGACATCGTCTCCGGCATGGTCAGGATGACCTTGTAGCCGCGGGCCGCCGCGACCATCGCCAGCGCGATACCGGTGTTGCCGGAGGTGCCCTCGACGATGGTGCCGCCGGGCTCGAGCTCACCGGACTTCTCGGCGGCGTCGATGATCGCGACACCGATGCGGTCCTTGACGCTGTTCGCCGGGTTGTAGAACTCGAGCTTGGCGACGACCTGCGCCTGCACGCCGTCGGTCAGACGGTTGAGGCGGACGAGCGGCGTGCGCCCGACCAGCTCGGTGACGTTGTTGTAGATCTGGCTCATCGCTGATCCTCTCCCCGTGCGTATACGCCGGGCGTCGCTGTTCGTTGCATGTATTCCACCACTGCCGTCGAGCCGGCGTCACACCGACTCCCCTCCGAAACGGGTGAAGGGCACCTTCGTCCGGTTGAACCGAACGAAGGTGCCCTTCACCACGAAGCGGGGACGCTCAGCCGAGGCGCTGCTTGAGGGCCTCGAACTCGTCGCGGACGCCGGACGGCACCTTCTCGCCGAGGAACTCGAACCACTCCTCGATCAGCGGGAGCTCGGCCTTCCACTCGTCGACGCTCACCGCGAGAGCCTCGTCGACATCGGCCGCGACCACGTCGAGGCCGTCGAGCTCGAGATCCGCCGCGGTCGGGACGTAACCGATCGGGGTGGTCTGCGCGCCCGCCTTGTGCTCGATCCGGTCCACGATCCACTTGAGGACGCGGGAGTTCTCGCCGAAACCGGGCCACAGGAAGCGGCCGTCGTCGCCCCGACGGAACCAGTTCACGTAGAAGATCTTCGGCAGCTTCTGCGCGTCGGCGTTCTTGCCGAGGGTGATCCAGTGGTTGATGTAGTCACCGGCGTTGTAGCCGATGAACGGGATCATCGCCATCGGGTCGCGGCGGACGGACCCGACCTTGCCCTCGGCCGCGGCCGTCTGCTCGGACGACAGCGTCGCGCCGAGGAAGGTGCCGTGCTGCCAGTCGAAGGACTCGCTGACCAGCGGGACCGTCGTCTTGCGGCGGCCACCGAACAGGATCGCCGAGATCGGCACACCCTGCGGGTCGTCCCACTCGGGGGCGAGGATCGGGCACTGCGACATCGGGGTGCAGTAACGGGAGTTCGGGTGGGCGGCCTTCTCGCCGGACTCGGGGCTCCAGTCGTTGCCCTTCCAGTCGATCAGGTGCTGCGGGTCACCTTCGAGACCCTCCCACCAGACGTCGCCGTCGTCGGTCAGCGCGACGTTGGTGTACAGCGTGTTGCCGGCCTCGACCGTCTTCATCGCGTTCGGGTTCGAGCCGTGGTTGGTGCCCGGCGCGACACCGAAGAAGCCGAACTCCGGGTTGACGGCGTACAGGCGGCCGTCCTCGCCGAACCGCATCCACGCGATGTCGTCGCCGAGGGTCTCGGCGCGCCAGCCCGGGATGGTCGGCTGGATCATCGCGAGGTTCGTCTTGCCGCACGCGGACGGGAACGCGGCCGCGATGTAGTAGTTCTTGTTCTCCGGCGAGATCAGCTTGAGGATGAGCATGTGCTCGGCCAGCCAGCCCTCGTCGTGGGCCATCGCCGACGCGATGCGCAGCGAGTAGCACTTCTTGCCGAGCAGGGCGTTGCCGCCGTAGCCGGAACCGTAGGACCAGATCTCCCGGTCCTCGGGGAAGTGGGTGATGTACTTCGTGTCGTTGCAGGGCCACGGCACGTCGGCCTGGCCCTCGGCCAGCGGCGCGCCGACGGAGTGCAGCGCCTTCACGAACGGCTTGTCGGTGCCGAGCTTGTCGAGAGCGGCCTGCCCCATGCGGGTCATGATGCGCATCGACACGACGACGTACTCGGAGTCGGTGATCTCGACGCCGAGCTTCGGGTCGTCGGCACCGAGCGGGCCCATGCAGAACGGCACCACGTACATGGTGCGGCCGCGCATGCTGCCGCGGTACAGGTCGGTCATGATGCCGCGCATCTCGGCCGGGTCCATCCAGTTGTTGGTGGGGCCGGCGTCGATCTCTTCACGCGAGCAGATGTAGGTGCGGGACTCGACGCGCGCCACGTCGGACGGGTCGGAGTTGCCGAGGAAGGAGTTGGGCTTCTTCTCGTCGTTCAGACGCGTGAAGGTGCCGGCCTCGACGAGCTGGGTGGTCAGGCGGTCCCACTCCTCGTCCGAACCGTCGGCGAAGACGACGCGGTCGGGCTGCGTCAGCTCCGCCACCTCACGAACCCAGGCGAGAAGTTCGCCGTGCGAGGTGGGCGCGGGGTCGGTGCCATTCAGACCTGGAATGGTCGCTGAGGTCATCAAACTCTCCCTGGGTTTTCCGGAATCGATTCACCGTGCGCTGCCGTCACGGCAGTGCACGTGGAGCACGATTGAGCCCTCTCGGCGGGGCACTACCCGCTGGATCGACCACCGTGTGCGAGTGGTTTCACACGGGTGGTGACGACACGGGCGCCGGGTGTCCTGGTAAGAGGTTAGCGCTGCGTGTCCGCGTTGTGGGAATCGGGTCTCGTCCGATCGGTCACAGGACCGATTCAGTGATCCGCCCCCCGGTCACGCAGGATCTCGCTCCGGTCGAGCGGTGGATTCGGGCCGGCGGTCGCTCGACCGACTCACGCACGTCCGGCGGTGACGACCCAGGTCGGGTCACCGCCGGACGTGGCCGAAGCACGACAGGTCAGCTGGCGTAGTTCTCGATGACGTTGACGATGGTGTCGCCGAGGACGTCACTGATCGAACCGGTGGAGCTCAACTGGCCTTCCGAGGAGCCGAGCCCGGCCGTGTCGAGGCTGCCGGTGACGGCTTCGCCCGCGTTCGGGATGCGGACGGTGAAGCAGGCCGTCAGGTCGGGCAGTTCGTTCGAGACACCGCCCGTGCCGGCCACGCCGATGCCGCCGCTCGTGATCGTCGACCCGGGCGTCGCATTCGACGGCACCACGTACGTGGTCTCGAGCGTGACCGGGTTTCCGACGTTCACGAACCACCCGGTGCTGGTGTACTTCCATCCGTCACCGTTCGGGGTTCCGGTCACGTCCTCGGCCTGCTGACCACCGATCACGTGGTATGCGGTGATGGTCGACTTCACCGGCGCACCGAACCCGGCCGGCGGGTAGTCGGTGATCGTGTTGACGTACGGGTTGCCGATGCTCGTCGTTCCGATGACGGTCTTGTACGTGACCTGCGTGCCCGCAGCGGCCTCGGTGACGTTCACGGACCGGTCGTAGTTGTGGGTGATCCACACCGTGCTGGCGTTGTTCTTCTCGGCGTGGCTGGACTGGGCACAGGTCTGGGCCGACGCGACTCCCGTGCCCAGGCCGAGGCTCACGGTCGCGCCGCCGACGACCAGGGCACCGGCAGCGATCGCTGCGGCGGCACGGCGCAGCGAGGATCGGGACATGGGATCTCCGTTCGATCGGTACAGGCCCCCGAGCAACCCCTACGGCAGGCCTTCGACTGACGTGACATGTGCGTGACCGGCGTCACGCACCGGACCTTTATACGGACATGCGTCCAGGTCGCTGATCGTTTTCGGAGTTTCCGTTTCAGCCTGTGTCGGAAATCGACGGGTCACCCGGCGATCACAGGTGTCCGCCGTCCGTCCGCACCCAGTGCAGCGTCCCGTCCGGGTCGCGCCGCGGCTCCCACGACGCATAGGCGCCGTCGTCCTCGACCCTGGTCAGATGGTCGGCGAACCCGTCGCCGTCGAGGTCGGACGCGACCGTCACACCGTTGCCGTCCGCGTAACCCCGGGTGTCGAGAACGCCGTCCCCGTCGACGTCCACGACCGGGTCGGTCACCGCGAACGGGCCGTCCGCGGGACCGGTCTCCACCGACAGCGCGTGGTCGGCGCCGCCGTGGATGGTCATCGTCAGCATGTCGTCGTGCATCGGCGAGATCCCCCTTCGAGTCGGTCACTGATGGGTTGGACGCAGCGCTTCCGGTGGCGGTTCCGCCAGCGCGCGCTCGACCACCGCGAGATCCCTCTCCACTGCAGCCAGCCGGCCGGACGTGCGTCCGATGCTCTCGCGCACCGCACGGTCCAGGTCGGTGAGGGATTCCTCGACCTCCCGGATCCGCTGCCGGTGTGCCCGGGCGATCGCCTCCGCCGTCTCGGCCTCGGTGTCGACCAGCCTGGTCAGCGCCCGCTGCTCGAGCCCCGACCGCACCTGCGCCATCACTTCGGCGAGCCACAGCCGCAGGTGTGCCCGGTCGGCGACCTGCCCCCGCATCCGGGTCAGCCACCAGGCGGCACCGCCCCCGACCAGCAGGGTCGCCGGGATCGCGATCAGGTCGAATCCGGCGATCCCGGACATCGGGGCGATCACGAACCTGCCCGCCCCGACCCCGGCCGACGCCCCGACGACGATCATCATCCGGTCCTCGACACCCCGCGGCCGCGCTTCCGGCCCGGCGACGAGCGGCGGCGGGCGGTTCGGCCCGGCTGCCCGGTACGCCTTCCCCAGGACCTGCTCGCCGACCCCGGACAGCGTGGCCGACGTCGATGCGTCGAGCTCGACGGTCAGCTCCGTCACCGCGTCCCGCACCCGCTGCTGGAACTCCGGCAACTCGCGGCGGGAACCTCGGTCGAGTTCGGACCGCAGACCGGCCGAGATCGCCCGCACCCGCTCCCCCACCTGGTGGGTGAGGTCGACCCGGGCCAGCGCGGCGAGCCGGCGAAGCGCGGCGGCGGCCTCGGTGCGCGGCCCGTCCCGCTGCCCGATCAGGGTCGCGCGCCGCTCCCGCAGTCCGGTGGTGCCCTCGTCGCGGCGCAGGTCGGCGAGGGTCGCGAGCATCAGCCGCCGAGTCTGCTCGAGGGCTGTCCGGTGCCGCCGCGACGGATCGGCCCCGGTTGCGCGGGCCGCGACCTCGGCCGACAGCTCCGGCAGGCCCGAACCGGTGACCGCGGACACCGGCAGGATCGCCCCGGCGAGCTGCGGCGCGTGCTGCGCGAGGAGCGCGATGTCGCGGCCCAGCACCGTGTGCCAGTCGTGGTGGAGATCGGTGCGCACCATGGTCAGGAGGATCCCGACGCCGCCGCGCGCCACGCCCGACAGCAGTTCCAGTTCCTCGCGGCCGATCACGGAGGCGGCGTCGAACACCACGAGCACCGTGTCGGCGGCGGGGTCCGGGCCGTCGGTGAATCGGGCGGTGGGGACCTCCGCCCGCAGTCGGGCCGTCAGTGTGCTGCAGCCGCTACCGGGAAGCCCCTGGACGGACACCGTGGGCAGGTCCGGTCGGCGCGGCTGCCACCGTCGCAGCACGGCGTCCAGATCCGCTCCGGATCCGTCAGGCACCGCGGATCCACTCCCGAACCGCGGCGCGGTGCATCGCGAGTGCGGTGCGGGCGCCGTCCGCGTCGATGTCACCGGCCAGGCGGTGCCGCCAGTGCCGCGCGCGACCGGGTGCGTCGGCCGGGGTGACGCGCTGCCCGGTCGCCCGCGCCGTCAGCGCGACACCGTCGTCCGAGGCGAGGTGGTCCTCGACGGGGTCGCGCAGCGCGGGGTGTTCACCGAGCGAGCGCAGCAGCGTCAGCAGCGCGACCGCGCGGCGCGCGCCGACGGTGGCGACCCGGTCCGCGAGCTCGTCCCGCAGCGTCGCGATGCCACGGACCTCGCCGACGGCGGTGACCGGTAGGCAGTGCGTCCCGAGCAGCGCGGAGATCCGGGCGGCCGATCGGTCCGGATCGGCCAGCGTGTCCGCTTTCGTCAGCACCGGCAGCAGCCGCGCGTTCGCGGCTGCGGCGGCGCGGTCGGCGCTGCGGGGCGGGTCCAGCAGCGCGAGCACCACCACGTCCCCGCGGAGTTCGGGATCCGCCGCGGCAGGCCGGTCCCAGGCGGCCGTCTCGACCACCTCGGCGCCCGCGACCGGCCCGAGCGCGGTCACGATCGCGGACCGTCCGACACCGGCGCGGCCCGTCACCTCGACGAGAACGTCCTCCTCGAGCGCGCGACGACACCGCTCGAGTTCGGCGGCGGCCGCCGCGTCGAACTCGGCGACCACCGCACCCAGCCTGCTCGCACCCACGATCGTTTCCGTCGACGCCACGGCGCCACCCCCTGTGGAATCGGTGTGAAATCCCTGAGCGCCCCTCCCCGACGCGCGTGGTGATGATCGCAGCACCAACGCAGGGAATGGAACAGTGCGTCGGGGACCGGACCGGACTCGACCGCGGAACTGCCTGGTCGGGGCCGGATCCGGAGGCGGCGTCGAGGTCGGGCAGCGCGCCGCGATCTCAGAGAAGTCTCAAGCTTTCCTTGAGGCCCGGCTGCCGGAAACCAGGGTCATGCGTGACAATGGTCCGGTGAATGACGCCGAACCCCGGGTGGAGGGTGCCGCCGAACGGGGCTCCCGCCTGTATCCCCGGGTGACCAGTTTCCGCTCGCGCCGCGGCGCCCTGACCGATCCCCAGCAACAGACCTGGGATCGGATGTGGCCGACGATCGGGGCCGACGTCTCCGACACACCGGTCGACCTGGACGCGTGGTTCGGTCGGCAGGCACCGACCATCATCGAGATCGGGTGCGGTACCGGCACCGCGACCACCGCGATGGCGAAGGCCGAACCGCACGTCAACCTCCTGGCCGTCGAGGTGTACCGGCCCGGGCTGGCGCAGTTGCTGCAGGCCGTCGAGCGTGACGCGATCCCGAACATCCGGGTCCTGCGTGGCGACGCGATGGACGTGCTCGAGAACATGCTGACCTCCGAGTCGCTGACCGGGGCGCGCGTGTTCTTCCCCGACCCGTGGCCGAAGGCCCGTCACCACAAGCGGCGGCTGCTGCAGCCCGCGACGTTCGCACTGATCGCGGACCGGTTGGCGCCGGGCGGAGTGCTGCACGTGGCGACCGACCACGCGGAGTACGCAGAATGGATCTCCGAGGCCGGAGACGCCGAACCCCGGCTGACCCGCCTCGACTGGGAGCAGCTGGCCAGCGGTGCGATCGACTCGCCGATGACGCACGAGCGCCCGGTCACCAAGTTCGAGGACAAGGCGCATCGCGTCGGCCGTCCGATCACGGAAATGATCTGGGGAAAGGTCACTGCATGAGTGTCAGCGAACGACTACCGGCCGCAGCGGGGGCGACCGGGGACGACGGTCGCGACACCCGGCAGCCGCGCCGGGTTCTGCTCGTGTGGGACGCGCCGAACCTCGACATGGGGCTCGGCGCGATTCTCGGTGGCCGCCCGACCGCGGCGTACCGGCCCCGATTCGACGCACTGGGCCGCTGGCTCCTCGGTCGTACGGCCGAACTGTCCGGCACCAGCCCGGTCCGGCTCGAGCCGGAAGCGACGGTGTTCACGAACATCGCCGCGGGCAGCGCCGACGTCGTCCGGCCCTGGGTGGAGGCGCTGCGGAACGTCGGCTTCGCGGTGTTCGCGAAACCGAAGATCGACGAGGACAGCGACGTCGACTCGGACATGCTCAACCACATCGCCCTCCGCGCCCGCGAGGGCGGGTTGGGCGGCATCATGGTCGCGTCCGCCGACGGCCAGGCGTTCCGCGAGCCGCTCGAAGACCTCGCCGCGACGGGGATCCCGGTGCAGGTGCTCGGTTTCCGTGAGCACGCGAGCTGGGCGGTGTCGTCGGAGACCCTCGAGTTCGTCGACCTCGAGGACATCCCCGGGGTGTTCCGCGAACCGCTGCCACGAGTGAGCCTCGACTCGCTGCCCGACGAGGGCGCCTGGTTGCAGCCGTTCCGTCCGCTGTCGGCCCTGCTGCTCGGGCGTCAAGGAGTGCAGTAGTGTTCGCGACCTGGGGCAGTATCGTCTACCGCCTCCGATTCACCGTGATCGGAGTGATGGTGGCGGTGATGCTCGCCCTCGGCGCGTACGGCCTGGGCCTGGAGAAGAACCTGAGCCAGAGCGGCTGGGACGACCCGGGTTCGGAGTCGGTGGCCGCCGCGAAGCTCGCCGACGGCACCTTCGGCCGCGACACCACCGCCGACGTGGTGCTCCTATACACAGCGCCCGAGGGCAAGACGGTCGACGATCCCGAGTTCGCGGCGAAGATCACCAAGAACCTCGACGACGCCGTCGCGAACAACCCGGACCAGATCCTCAAACTCAACGGCAGCTACTGGTCCACCAAGCTCGCGCAGCTGACCGACGAGACCAAACAGCACGCGATCGCCAGTGTCGCGATCGCCGGCGACAACGACACCGAGGTCGCGGCCAACTTCCGCGAGATCCGCGACGTGTTCTACATCGACGGCGTCGACGTGCAGTTGTCCGGTCTGCAGCCGGTCACCGGCACGCTCAACGACACCATGGCCAACGACGTGCACCGGATGGAACTCCTCGCGATTCCCGCGGTCGGTGTGCTGCTGTTCTTCGTGTTCGGTGGCATCGTCGCCGCCGCGCTGCCCCTGATCGTCGGTGGTCTGACGATCATCGCGGCCAACGGCGTCGTCAAGTTGTTCACCCAGTTCACCGAGGTGAACTCGTTCGTGTCGCCGGTGGTCTCGCTGATCGGTCTGGGTCTGGCGATCGACTACGGACTGTTCATGGTCAGCCGGTTCCGCGAGGAGATAGCGGAGGGGTACAGCACCGGTGACGCGGTGCGCCGCACCGTGATGACCGCGGGGCGCACGGTGGTGTTCTCCGCGACGATGGTCACCGCCAGCCTCGGCGGCCTGCTGATCTTCCCGCAGGGCTTCCTCAAGTCGGTGGCCTACGGCGCGATCGCCGCCGTCCTGTTGGCGGCGCTGATCTCGGTGACGGTGCTGCCCGCGATCCTCGGCATCCTCGGCCGCCGTGTCGACGCGCTCGGCTTCAAGTTCATGCGCAAGACCAAGACCGCCGAGGAGATCGAGAACGGCTTCTGGGGCCGGTTGACGCAGTGGGTGATGAAGCATCCGCTGAAGGTCGCGATCCCGATCGTCATCGGCCTGCTGCTGCTGACCATCCCGATCTCGGGGATCAAGTTCGGCGGCATCAACGAGACCTACCTGCCGCCGGACAACCCGACGCGCCTCGCGCAGGAACAGTTCGACGAACTGTTCCCGAACAGCCGGACCGAGCCGATCAAACTGGTGATCCAGGGCGCCGACGGCGCGCAACTGACCCAGATCGTGCGCGAGGCCAGCGAGGCTCCGGGCCTGGTCGAGAAGTTCACGATCAACAACCCGACGCAGGACGGGGTGACGGTCTTCAAGGCCGGTCTCGTCGACCGCAACGACGCGGACGCGACGATCGACTACCTCCGTTCGATGGACGTCCCGGACGGCGCGACGGTACTCGTCGGCGGCACCCCGGCGATCGAGCACGACTCGATCTCCGCGCTGCTGAACAAGCTGCCGCTGATGGTGACACTGGTGGTGTTGCTGACGACGCTGCTGATGTTCCTCGCCTTCGGATCGCTGGTCCTGCCGATCAAGGCGGTGCTGATGACCGCGCTCGGCCTCGGCGCCACGCTCGGGATCCTGACGTGGATCTTCATCGACGGTCACGGGTCCAGCGCGATGAACTTCACGCCGGGACCGATCATGTCGCCGGTGCTGGTGCTGATCATGGCGATCATCTACGGCCTGTCCACCGACTACGAGGTGTTCCTGCTGTCGCGGATGGTCGAGGCGCGCGCACAGGGCGCGAGCACGACCGAGGCGGTGCGGGTCGGCACCTCGCACACCGGACGCATCATTACGGCCGCCGCGCTGATCCTCATCGTCGTCACCGGCGCGTTCGCGTTCTCCGAGCTGGTGATGATGAAGTACATCGCCTACGGCATGATCGCCGCGCTGATCCTCGACGCCACCGTGATCCGCATGTTCCTGGTGCCCGCCGTGATGAAACTCCTCGGGGACGACTGCTGGTGGGCGCCGGCGTGGATGAAACGCATCCAGCAACGTCTGGGCCTGGGCGAACCGATCCTCCTGGACGAACGGATGCCCGCCGACGTCCCGGAGATCGAAACGGTGCCGGTGCCCGGTCCCCCGACCGTGCCCGTGGTGCGCAGGTCGACGCCGTTGACACGCGATGCGATCGAACGGGTGCTGCCACCCCGCACCGCGGCCGCGTCCCGGATCGCGCGGACTGCGCAACCGCTCGCGGGCGAGCCGTTGACCGAGCCGATCCCCCAGGCGACGCCGCGGGCGGTCCCGCCGGTCTCGAGCCGGGTCACCGGCCCGGACGCGGCGCGACCGGTTCCGTCCACCGAACGCCACCCGACACCCGGCGCCGCGCCGCGGTCCGAACGGCCCGGGGCTCCGCGTCCGACGGCCCTGGGCCCGGAGCCGGCACAATCCGGATCCCCGACGCCGGTACCCTCACGACCTGCTCCGAAGCCGCCGGAGATGACCCCGGTTTCCACCGAGGATCGGCCGATCGAGAGCTGGTTGTCGAGTTTGCGGGTCCCGACGAGCACCCCGGGCAACGGTCGTACGGTGAACGGCGTCACGCAGCAGCAGCAGCCGCTGGCCGCGCCGCGACCGGCGCCCTCCGCACCGCTGCGCACCCCGCCGTCGGCCCCGACCGTGCCACCGTCCGCAGCGATGCCACCGGCACCGGTCCCGACTCCCCCGGCACCCGCCCCGGCTTTCCCTGAGACGGCACGTCCCGCGGATTCCCCGGAGACGGCCCCCGCCCCGACGGACGAGCAGTCCGACGCCGACTCGGCCTCCGGACGGCACCGGCACACCGACGGAGCGCCGACGGTCAGCGTCCGCGAACTCCTCGCACGCCAGCGCCGCGACTGAGCCGGTCCGTCAGGAGCCGTCAGCCGAGCATCCGCCGGAAGCTGGTGCCGAAGGGGTGTTTCGCGGTGACCGACCCGAACCGGGTGCGGCCCCGCACGACGAGGTGCAGTGGGCCGAAAGGCGGACCGGTGCGCACCTTGTTGGTGGCGCTGCCGCCGTAGGTCTCGACGCCGTTGAGGTCGACCGTCGCCTCCTCCGGCACGATCAGCGTGGTCGTGCCGAACGCGTCGTCGAGGTGCACCTCGACGACCTGCGTCTGCATCGTCGCCTCGGTGAAGTCGAGGGTGACGGTGGAGAACCGGACGTTGATCGCCAGCGTCGGCGGGACCTGCCACGGCCCCTTGCGGTGGATCGTCGACATCCGTCCCCGGATGACGTTCGTGCCCTGCACCACCGGCTGCGGGGGTCCGGGGGCCGGCGGCGCGGTGTGCGGGTACGGGTGCGGCGCCGGCGACTCCCCGACGACACGGATACCCGGCAGGTCGTACAGCACGGCGTTTAGTTCGCCGCGCGTGCGCGCCGCGAGCGCGGTGTCCATCCGCTCGGTGAACTCGCCGAGGGACAGCATTCCCTGCCCCACCGCGCGCTGTAGCAGTTGACCGACGTACTCACGTTCGGCGTCCGACACCCTGAGATCCCTCGCCTCCATACCGCCCAGAATATGCGCGGTCCGTGACACGTCCACCGGGTCGGCGAGCCGACGCGCTGCGTCCCCGCCCGCGACGGCCCGCGCACCTCGTGCCCGCCGCGAGGAGCGGCAATGTGCACCGTGAGTCCTTTCGGTCCCCCTGCGGGCCGAAAGGACTCACGGCTCCTGGTCCGGTCGCGCCGGGAACAGCGGCAGGGTCGGATCCTCCACGTCGACTTCGGCGGGCACCTCCGTCGGGTCGGCTGCGAGCAGCGAGCGGATGGCGGTGTTGAGGACCGCGACGATCGGGACGGCCAGCAGGCCGCCGACGATGCCGGCGAGCACGATGCCGGTGGTGATGGCCAACACGACGGCCAGCGGATGCAGCCGCACCGCGCGCCCGAGCAGCAGCGGCTGCAGCACGTGACCTTCGAGTTGCATGATGCCGATGATGATGCCGAGCGTGATCAGTGCGGTGACCATGCCCTTGGTCACGAGCGCGACGAGCACGGCGACGAATCCGGTGACGAACGCGCCGACGATCGGGATGAACGCGCCGACGAACACCAGCGACGCCAGCGGCAACGCCAACGGGACGCCGAGGATCGCCAGGCCCGCGCCGATGCCGACGGCGTCGGCGGCCGCGACGACGACCGTCGCCCGGGCGTATCCGACCAACGAGCCGAACCCCTGACTGCCCGCGAGGCGGACCCGGTCGCGGGAGCCGGTCGGCACGATCCGCGTCACGAACTCCCAGATCTGGTCGCCGCCGTAGAGGAAGAAGACGAGGGTGAACAGCGTCAGCGCCGCCCCGGTGAGCACCTCGCCGATGACACGTCCCGTCGTCAGGGCTCCGCTGGTCACGGCCTCCTGGTTGTCCTGGATGGCCTTGACGACGGAGTCGCCGGCCTGCCGGAACTGGTCTTCGGAGAAGTGGAACGGGCCGTCGGTGAGCCAGTCCTGGACCTGGTTGACGGAGTGGGTGAACTGTTCGGCCAGCCCGGGCAGTCCGGCGATGAACTGCTCGACGACGAACGTCATGATTCCGGCGACGATCCCGATCGCGGCGGTCAGCACGACGAGAACGGCGCCGGACCTGGGCACTCCGCGGGCCTGCAGCCAGTCGACGAAGGGGACGAGCAGTGCCGCCGCGAGCAGCGCCAGCGCGACCGGGATGACGACGGTGTCGAGTGTGGCGATGATCCAGCCGAGAGCGAGCAGCCCGGCGAACAGCACCAGCAGCCGCCAGGTCCATTCGCTGGCGACGCGGACCACGGGATGAACCGACCGGACATCGGGGCGGGTCGCGGGGGACGGTGCGTCGCGCGGCCCGGTCCGTGGCGGATCGTTCGCGGTCACCTCGGCGAGCCTACGGCTCGGGACGGGGTTTTGCCGTTCGTTCACTGCCGCGTCCGCCCGCTCCGGCGGGGCGACTGTGGGCACTCCGACTCTGCTGGTGTCGGACGGCCCCCGCTAAATTGGTCGCTGTGCTGGCATCTTCCTACCGAGCGGTCGCGCTGACCATGCGCAGTCGATGGCCGCTCTACATGGGGTCGATGATTCTGGCCAACTTCATCGGCGCGGTGCTGGTGCTCGCGTTCATCCGCTACGGCCTGCCGATCACCGAATCCGAGGCGATCATCGAGGACCGGGTCCGCAACGTCGTGATCTTCGGTGTCTACCTGATCCTGGCCGGCGTCGTGAGCCTCGGTGCGGCCGCAATGATGCTGCGGTCGGTGATCCGCTGGCAGCTGCGCGGGGGCCCGCCGACCCGCGGGGAGCAGATGGCGGCGCTGCACGCGCCGCTACGGCAGGCGATCGTCCACCTGATCCTGTGGGTGATCGGCGGCGTCCTGTTCGTCCTCCTCACGGTCGACGAGATGCCCGAGTTGGCGGTCGCGGTGATCGTCACCGTGTGCATGGCCGCGACGACCACGTTCGGTTTCACCTACATGCTCGGCGAGCGGATCCTGCGTCCGGTCGCGGCGCGGGCCCTGTCCGAGGGACGTTTCGACCGCACCCTCGCGCCCGGTGTCGGCACCCGGATGGCGATGACGTGGGGGCTGGGCACCCTGATGCCGGTGATCGGCATCATCCTGCTGTGCGCCACCCAGCTGAGCACCAACCTGCGGTTCTCCACGAACTCGCTGGCGATCGCGGTGCTCCTGCTGTCGGGGATGACGATCACCACCGCGTTCGTGCTGTCGATGCTCACGGCCAGTCAGGTGTCGGATCCGATTCGGCAGCTGCGGCGGGCCATCGAGCGGGTGCAGCGCGGCGCCACCGATGTCCAGGTGGAGGTGTTCGACGGCAGCGAGATCGGTCGGCTGCAGGTGGGGTTCAACCGGATGATGCAGGACTCCGCGGAACGGCGGGTGCTGCGTGAACTGTTCGGTCAGCACGTCGGCGAGGACGTCGCGCGTCGGGCACTGCAGTTCGGTACCGAACTCGGCGGCGAGACGCGGTTCGTCGCGGTGCTGTTCGTGGACATGGTGGGGTCGACGGGCGCGGCGGCGGAACGGCCGCCGGGTGAGGTGGTCAGTCTCCTCAACGAGTTCTTCCGGGTGGTCGTCGACGTCGTCGACCGCCATCACGGGTTCGTCAACAAGTTCATGGGCGACGCCGCCCTCGCGATCTTCGGCGCTCCCCTGGACCGGCCCGACGCCCCGACGGCCGCGCTGGCCGCGGCGCGCGAGCTGCGATTCGCCCTCGCCGACATCACCGGTCTCGACATCGGGATCGGCGTGTCCGCGGGGCTCGCCGTCGCCGGGAACATCGGGGCGGCGGAGCGGTTCGAGTACACGGTGATCGGCGACCCGGTGAACGAGGCGTCGCGGCTGACCGAGCTGGCGAAGATCCATCCGAGCCGCGTGCTGGCGTCGACGAGTGCGCTGTACTTTGCGGACGAGGAGGAGCAGTCCGAGTGGGAGCTGGGCGACCAGGTCCAGTTACGGGGCCGCAATCGGGTCACGCACCTGGCCTCGCCGGTGCAGTACCCGTGACCTGTCACTCCGGGATGGCCGGCTGACCGACCCGGATTGGCTAGGCTGGCCAGGTGGTAGCGCCGCAGCCCGACCCGCGTGGGGGTGAACCCGACCGCCCCCGCGGCCGTTGGTGGTGGCTGAAATGGGTGGCCGGTGTCGCGCTCGTGGGCTTGCTGATCGGCGAGGGTGTCTACCTGTGGCCGCGGCTGCACGACTCGTGGTTGGCGTTGACCGAGATCCACTGGGGGTGGCTCGCCGCGTGTGTGGCGGCGCAGGCCGTCTCCCTCAGCGGATACGGGCGGGTGCAGAAGCAGTTGCTACACGCCGGCGGTGTCGATGTCGCGCAGCGCACGTCGGTGGCGGTGGTCTACGCGTCGACGGCGATGGCCGTGACACTGCCCGCCGGCCAGGTGTTCTCGACCGCCTTCACGTACAAGCAGACGCGGCGGTGGGGCGCGAGCCCGGTCGTCGCGTCGTGGCAGCTGGCGATCTCCGGGGTGATCGCGGGCATCGGCCTGGCCCTGATCGGGTTGGCGGGTGCGCTGCTCGTCGGCGGCTCGGTCAACGCGGTGACCCTGGCCCTCTCGGTGGCCGGGCTCGCGGTGCTGATCGTCGCGGTGCGGTACGTGTCCGCGCATCCGGACACGATCGAGTCCGCGGCGCGGTGGGTGCTGGTGCGGGTGAACCGGGTGCGGTCGAAACCGCCGGAGACCGGAATGGGAGGGGTGCGTGAGACCCTCGCGCAGCTCGAGTCTGTGCAGGTCGGCAAGCGCGACTGGATGATCACGGCGTGCTGGTCCGCGGTGCACCGGGTCGCCGACGTGGCGTGTCTGCTCCTCGCCTGCTGGGCGATCGGAGCGCAGCCGCAGCTCGCGGGCGTGCTGATCGCGTTCGCCGCGGGCAAGGCGGTCGCGACGATTCCGTTGGCACCCGGCGGTCTGGTGTTCGTCGACGCGACCCTCATCGCGACACTGACGACCGCCGCGGCCATCAGCGCGTCACAGGCCGTGGCCGCGGCGTTCGTCTACCGCGCGGTGAGCTTCATCCTCGTCGCCATCGTCGGCTGGGTCGTCTTCGCGTTCCTGTTCCGCGAGCATCAGCATGAGGACCTCGAGTACGACGTCGAACTCGAACGCCGCGAGCAGCGCGAAGGGTTCGGGTCCGAGCACCGCGACCAGCCCTGACCCGGCCCCCTCCCCTTCCCGGCTGAAGGTGGCCTTCGCTCGGCCCGACGGCATGAAGGTGGCCTTCAGCCGGGGCGCCGGATCGCCGCCAGCATCGCGTCGAGGTGGGCGCGGCTGATTCGGACTGCGGCGTCGGCGTCCCCGGCGGCGACGGCGGCGACGAGTGCGCGGTGGTCGTCGGCGTCCGGTTCGGGGTCGCGGCGGCGGATGCCGAGCAGGTCGACCATGTCGACCATCGCCTCGGTGAGCCGGGGGACGAACGTCTCGAACAGTTCGGCGAGGACGGCGTTGCGTGCGGCGGCGACGACGGCACGGTGGACGTCGATGTCGGCGTCGACTGCCACGCGGCCTGCAGATCGACTTCGCCCGTAGCGTCCAGCACGCCACCGACGGCAGCGGCACCGAGATGACGGCGCCCCAAATGTGGAAGTTGCTGAACGACAGCTACTCCCACCGCGGGTCACTGCTGCGCTGGGCTGTCGACCACGTCGAGGGCGGCGACCGGCTGCGGTTCGCCGCGACGGTCGGCGACACCCGCGTCGACGGTGACGCCACCGCGTCGGGCCCGGTGGACGCGCTGACCCTCGCGCTGTCCACGCCGGGCGCCGAGGTGGAGGTCCTGTCGCTGACGCAGCAGTCGATCGGCGCCGGACGCGACGCGGAGGCGGCCACCTTCGCGCACTGCCGCGTCGGCGACCGCGCGGCGTGGGGCGTCGGCCTCGACCGGTCGGTGACGGCGTCCACCCTGCGGGCGGTGCTCGCCGCGGCGTCCCGCGTTCCAACACAGGTGACGGAGGTCACAGATCGTTGCGGGAAGGTTTCCCCGAATGGCACGGTTGAGCCAGGCAGATCTTGAAACTTCAACCATATGCTCAGCGACCCGCCCGAGGAGTTCTCATGACCACCGCCACCGCCCTCCCCACCCTGACCGCCGGCACCTGGGCCATCGACCCCGTCCACTCCACGGTCGGCTTCTCCGTCCGCCACCTCG
>NZ_JBIAOU010000021.1:0-81594 GCF_042879035.1 Rhodococcus sp. NPDC003318
AACCTCGTTCTCTCACACCCCCCAGGGGCGGAGTCGGTGTCCGTGTCGCTCTGACTCGACAAAAGTTACGTGGCCGTGAACGCCAACGCAAATCGGCTGGTCAGAGCCTTGCTGATCGGAATAACCCGTGGTCGGACGCGTCGAGTCGCGACGAGTGGACCGATTGTGTGCTCGGCGTCACCATTGGTCGGTGCCTCGGCTGCGACGGGGCCCTTGTGCGTGGACAGGAGAGTCATGGCCGAGTGGCGTCGCGTCACCCCGATCGCCCGCGGGATCTGGAGCATCACCGAGGCGGGCCACGTCACGATGTGGCTGATCGTCGGTTCCGAACGGGCACTGCTCCTCGACACCGGGATGGGGTTCGTGCCGGTGCGCCCCGTCGTCGAAGTACTCACCGCGCTGCCGGTCCTGGTGGTCAATTCCCACCACCACTTCGACCACGTCGGCGGAAACCACGAGTTCGACGAGGTGCTGATCCATCCCTACGGGGTGGACCGCCTCGCGTCGAGTCCTCCCCCATCCGAACTCCACGGCTACCTGGACCAGTACGACCGGGTGCTGGCCGCGGCGGCGTCCGTCCGCGACGTGGACCACGAACTGCTGCACCTGTTCGATGCGGACAGCGACCCCGCTCCCCTGCCTCCGGGTTTCGACCGGGACGGGTGGCAGATCGGCCCGAGCCGGCCGCGGAGCACCGTCGGGGACGGCGACCGGCTGGATCTGGGGGGACGCGTACTCGAGGTGCTGCACACGCCCGGTCACACTCCCGACGGCATCTGCCTGCACGATTCGTCGACAGGCATCCTCTTCGCCGGTGACACGGTCAGTTCCGGACCGATCTACGCGCACGAGCCGGACTCGGACGTCGCCGACTTCACCGCCAGCGCCGCCCGTCTCGCCGCCATGAAGGACGACGTGTCGCTCGTCGCGATGAGCCACTTCGGCCGAGTGACCGCACCCCCGTACATCCTGCAGTCGGTGGCGGACGCGTTTGCCGACCTGGCGTATGCGCGTCACCGCGTCCGCCGAGTCCGAGACGCCGTCGGCGACACGGTCGACGAGATCACGTTCGACCACTTCTCGATCACGACCCGCCCCTCCTGACACCGACTGCGCACCTGCCGACGTATCGCCCGCGACGGGGCGTCGGCAGGTGCACAGTCGGCGTCTGGAGCGGACCGGAGCGATACACTTCGGCCGGAGCGCCGGGAAGTCTGGTCGGCACACGTTGCCGGTCTGCCCGAATACCAGGAGTCTCTCGTGAATTCACCGCTCCGCTCCGAACTCACCCGCTACCTCCGTACCGAAACGGTCGGCGGGTCGATCCTGCTCGTCGCGGCCGCGGTGGCGTTGCTCTGGGCGAACTCGCGGTGGTCCGGCGCCTACACGGCACTGCGGGACTTCGTGATCGGACCGAGCGCCCTGCACCTGAACCTGACCGTCAGCACCTGGGCGCAGGACGGCCTGCTCGCCGTCTTCTTCTTCGTCGCCGGGCTCGAACTCAAACGCGAACTGGTGGTCGGGGAACTCGCCGACCGCAAGAAGGCACTGCTCCCGATCATCGCTGCGGTCGGCGGCGTCGTCACCCCTGCACTGATCACGCTCGCCGTGGGTTGGGGGCAGCCCGGCATCGAGGAGGCGTGGGCCATTCCCGTCGCCACCGACATCGCCTTCGCGCTCGGGGTCCTGGCACTGACGGGTTCGCGGATCCCGGCCGGCGCGCGGGTGTTCCTGCTCAGCCTCGCCGTCGTCGACGACCTGCTCGCGATCGCGATCATCGCGACCGTGTTCACCACGTCCATCGCGTTCGGGTGGCTGCTCGGGTCCCTCACGTGCGCGGTGGGCTACTGGTACGCGCAGCACCGGCGCATCACCAGCGCCTGGCTGTATGTCCCGCTCGCACTCCTGACCTGGTACTGCATGCACCAGGCCGGCGTCCACGCCACCCTGGCCGGCGTTCTGCTCGGTGTCCTCACGCGCGTCCGCCCCGACCCCGGCGAGGACGCCGCACCCGCCGTCCGTCTCGAACACCGACTCCAACCGTGGTCGGCCGGACTCTGCGTGCCGCTGTTCGCACTGTTCGCGTCCGGTGTACCGATCAACGGGGACGTCCTCGGGTCGCTGCTGACCGACCGGCTGACCCTCGCGATCATCCTCGGGATGTTCGTCGGCAAGATCACGGGCATCTTCGGGGTGTCCTGGGTTTCCGTCCGACTCGGCCTGGCGACCAAACCGAGCGGACTCGGATTCCGCGACATGTTCTCGCTGTCCGTACTGGGCGCGATCGGCTTCACCGTTAGCCTGCTGGTGACCGAGCTCGCGCTCGAGGGCACCGAACAGGACAAGGCGAAAGCCGCGGTTCTGCTCACGTCCTCGGCTGCATCACTGATCGGGTCGGCGCTACTGTTGCGCCGGGGACGTGTCCATCAGGCGCGCGTCGCGAACGACACCCGGCCACGGGACGACAACGGAGGGGCTACGACGTGAGCATCAGCGACCGCAGCGGCAGTACCGGAAACGGGGTGCCGAACACCATCTCGTCGATTCCGCTGACCGATGTCGACGCCCACGCCCCCGGCAACGCCAGCATCGGTGACCTCGTCAAGGACGCCACCGCCCAGGTCTCGACGCTGGTGCGGGCCGAGGTCGAACTCGCCAAGGCCGAGGTGACCGGCGAGGTGAAGAAGGGCCTGCAGGGTTCGCTGTTCTTCATCCTCGCGCTGTCCGTGCTCGCCTTCAGCGCGTTCTTCTTCTTCTTCTTCATCGCCGAACTGCTCGATGTCTGGATCGCTCGCTGGCTCGCGTTCCTGATCGTCTTCATCCTGATGCTGCTGGTCACCGCGTTGCTCGCCCTGCTCGGCTACCTGCGGGTTCGCAAACTCCGAGCACCGGAGAAGACCATCGACTCGCTGAAGCAGGCCGCGACCGTGCTGCCGCAGGCCGCGGAATCGAGCTACACACACCGCGACTACACCCCCGGTGAGTACGCGCGTCGGACCGCGCCCTGATCCCGGGGCAGTGACCTCTCCTCCCGACCCGTCCACCGTCCGAATCGACGGGCCGTGGCGGCATCGTGACGTGCACGCCAACGGCATCCGATTCCACGCTGTCGAAGCCGGACCCACCGAACCCGACGCTCCGCTGGTCGTGCTCCTGCACGGCTTCGCGGACTTCTGGTGGTCGTGGCGACACCAGCTGACCGCCCTCGCCGACGCCGGCTACCGGACGGTGGCGGTCGACCTGCGCGGATACGGCGACACCGACAAGCCGCCACGCGGATACGACGGTTGGACCCTGGCCGGGGATGTCGCGGGGCTCATCCGGGCCCTCGGGCACACCGACGCGTCCCTCGTCGGCCACGCCGACGGCGGACTGGTCTGCTGGGCGACCGCCGTCCTGCATCCGCGCGTGGTCCGCTCGATCGCGCTGATCGCGTCACCGCATCCGATCGCCCTCAGACGGGCAGTGCTGCGCAATCGCGCCCAGCGGTCGGCCTTCCTGCCGACGTTTCTCGGCTACCAGCTGCCGTGGCGTCCGGAACGACAGCTGACCCGCGACGACGGTGTCGCGGTCGAGCGACTGCTCCGGAGCCGCACCGGCAGCTCCGCGCGGGCCACCGGCGAATTCGACGACGCCATCGCGCGGTACCGGTCCGCGATCCAGATATCCGGGGCCGCCCACTGCAGCCTCGAATACCAGCGCTGGGCGTTCCGCAGCCAGTGGCGTCCCGACGGTCGTCGCTTCATGACGGCGATGGACCAGGTGCTGCAGATCCCCGCCCTGCAGATCCACGGCGACGGCGACCCGTACGTACTGCGGTCGACGCTGCAGTCGGACACCCACTGGGCGCCGCGGCTCCGGGTGCACGCAGTTCCCGGCGCAGGTCACTACCCGCACTGGGAGAAACCCGACGAGGTGACCGCGCTACTCGACGAGGCACTGCACGCGCGGTGAGCAGGACCGCCGTCAGAGGATGCACTCGCCGGTGGCCACCGCGGCGCCCACGAGCGACGACTGCTCCAACTGTCGCGACACCTCGGCCGCGGTGAGCGCGAAACCGGTGTCGCTGTTGTCGACGGCCGCACCGAACACGACACCGAGCACCTGGCCCTGGGCGTCGACCAGCGGTCCACCGGAATTGCCCTGCTTGACCGATCCGCGGACTGTGTAGACCTCCCGCGTGACGTCGGTGGACCTGTAGATGTCCGGTCCGCTCAGGTCGAGGACCTCGCGGACGCGGGCGGCGCTGGACATGTAGGGGCCCCCGCCCGGATAGCCGAGGACGAGGGCGTCGGCACCCGAGTCCGCCGGCTCCTCCGCGAAGGACAGCGGGACGGCGTCGAGTCCCGGGACGTCGAGCACCGCGACATCGACGCTCGGGTCGAACAGGACCACCGTGGCGTTCAGCGCGCCGTCGGCGGTGTCCACGACGACCTGGGTGGTGCCGGCGACGACATGGGCGTTGGTCATCACCCGCTCGGGAGCGACCACGAACCCGGACCCTTCGAGGGCACGCTGGCAGCTCGGCGCGACCCCGCGAATCCGCAGGACGCTCTCCTGCAGCCGCGCCGCGAGCGGGCTCTGCGCGATCGCCGGATCCGGCGGGTCCACGACCGCGATCGGGGTGCGTCCGAACGGGCCGATCACGTCCGGCAACCCGGAGGTGTCGAGGAGAGCGGAGAAGTCGCTCGGCAGGCGACGCATCCAGCTCGGCGCCACCTCGTCCACCTGCGTCAGGACCTTCGAGCCGCGCACCGCCGACGCCACCTCGGGCTGCGACGACGCGGTCAGTGGGATCGCCAGCAGCCAGGCCGCGAACAGCACGGCCAAGCACTGCAGGCCGGCACCGACGACGCTGTCCACCGACCGGGTCGCCGGGCTGTGCATGCTGCCGCGGGCCGCGCGGCCGAGGACCATGCCCGCGACCTCGCCGACGATCACCAACCCGACGATCAGCACGATCCCGACGAGTATCCGGGCGCGTCCGTCGTCGACGTGGACGAGCACGTGCGGCGCGATCAGGATCCCGGCGACCGCGCCGAGGATCACGCCGAGGAAGGCCAGGGCGGAGGCCACCGCGCCGTGCCGCCAACCCGACGTCGCGGCGAGCACCGCGATGGCGATGACGGCGATGTCGATCCAGGTCGATCCGGTCACCGCTCGTGCACCTCCTTGACGCCGGCGTCCAACTCGGCGAGGACGACGTCGAGGTCGCGCACGTCGTGGTGGTCCCACTCGATCTCCCAGCCGGACACAGTGATCAGGCCGGCGAGCACACCCGCCGTGAATCCCCACACCAGGAGGCCGTCGACCTGGAACGCCGGGCCGCGGTACCCGAGCCGATGCTCGACGAGGAACCGGTTGTCGGGGTCGAGCAGCGACCGCAGCGGCACCCGGGCCACCCGGGCCGTCTCCCGGTGATCGACGGGACGGACCGGCGTCGGCCGCTCCCAGTACGCGATGACGGGGGTGACGTCGAAACGGGACGGCGGCACGAAGATGCCGGGCAGGACGGACAGGGCCCGGACCCCGGTCGGGTCGAGGCCGGTCTCCTCCTCGGCCTCACGCAGTGCGGTCGCGATCGGTCCGTCGTCGCCGGGGTCGGCGGCGCCGCCCGGGAAGGCGACCTGCCCACTGTGCTGCCGGAGCGTCGCCGCGCGTTGGGTCAGCAGGAGGTCTGCGTTCTCGGGCAGACCGCCCAGGCTGAGCGGATCCGCTTCCTCGGACCCGCCGAACAGCACCAGCACGGACGCATCCCGCACCCGGGCACCGTTCGGGGCCCGGCGGTGCAGAACGGGGTTGACCGCCCGGTGGTCCGCCGGCGGCACCGTCGCGACCCGCCGCAACCATTCCGGAGACGGGTGTTCGGTGCGGGTCATGACGCGACGCCCAGGTGCTCGTGGACCGCGGCGGCGATCTCGTCCGCGCTGTGGAACGGCTGCGGCAGCACCGCGGCCACCGTCCCGTCGGCGCGGATCAGGGCGGTCACCGGCAGCACCTTCGGCGCGCCGACCGCGGTGGCGATACGCCCGGCGCCGTCCTGCACGCCGGGCAGATGCACCCCGTACTCGGTCAGCGCGGTCAACGCATTCCCCTCCTTCGGATCCTGATGGGCGGTCAACACCGTCACCGAGTCGCCCGCGCGGCGCGCGTACTCGTCGAGGGCGGGCAGTTCCTCGGCGCACGGGCCACACCAGTAGGCCCAGAGGTTCACCAGCGCGGGCTTGCCGGCCAGTGCAGCGCCGACGTCGATGCGCCCGCCGTCGGCGAGACAGCCGAGTTCCACCCCGGCGAGAGGTCCGGACGCGACGACGCCGGGCTCCGGAACCGGACACTGCTGCAGCGCGGCCGCCGTCCGTGGAGCGACGAGCGCCGCGTCGGTGTCACCCGCGGACCGTTCGACCGCGGACGGGGTCGCTCCGCCGCTCGAGTAGTCGACGTAGCTGCGGGGCGCGGGATCGTCACCGCCACGCGGCCAGATCGCCACCGCCAACGCGACGACCACGACGAGGGCAGCCAGGCTCCACCGGCCGGTGTTCGACAAACTCACGCTCGGCTCACCGACCCGCAAGATCGAGCAGGTGATCGGTTTCGGGTCCCTTGACCAGTGCCGCGGCCACAGCCGGGTCGGTCGGCCCTTCCCCGTACGAGGGGCAGTCCTTCGCGAGGACACACACCCCGCAGGCGGGTTTACGAGCGTGGCACACCCGGCGCCCGTGGAAGATCACCCGGTGCGAGAGCAGCGTCCACTCCTTGCGGGGGATCAGCTCACCGACGACCCGCTCGACCTTGACCGGGTCCTCCTCGTCGGTCCAGCGCCACCGCCGAACGAGCCGCCCGAAGTGGGTGTCCACCGTGATTCCCGGCACATCGAACGCGTTGCCGAGGACGACGTTGGCGGTCTTGCGCCCGAAGCCGGGCAGACCGACGAGTTCGGTGAGCGTACGCGGCACCTCGCCGTCGAAGCGCTCCACGAGCGCCTGGCCGAGCCCGATGATCGAATTCGCCTTGTTGCGGTAGAAGCCCGTCGTCCGGATGTACTCCTCGAGCTCGGCACGATCCGCGCCTGCGTAGTCGGCGGCCGTCCGGTAGCGAGCGAACAGTGCCGGGGTGACCTGGTTGACCCGCACGTCAGTGCACTGCGCGGACAGGATCGTCGCCACCGACAGCTCGAGCGGCGTGCTGAAGTCGAGTTCGCAGTACACGTGGGGGAAGGCCTCGCCGAGGCGGCGGTTCATGCGCCGGGCGCGGCGCACCAGCCCCAGTCGGGTCTCGTCGGGTTTCGATCCACCGCCGGACGCCGCGCGCCCGCTCGTCCCGGACGTGGCCCGGCGCTGCGGCGGGGTCTTCGAAACAGTGGTCGACACCTGATCAACTCTACGGACGGCCCCGACAACCGATCACGCATCGTTTCGCTTCTGAGACATTGGGCGTGTTTACTGCCCCGTATGCAAGGACTCGCTGTGGTGCTGTTCCCAGTGCTGCTCATGCTGTTCGCGCTGGCGATGGAACGAGTGGAGTTCCGCCTTCGCCGACTGACCGTGCGTGAACAGGAAGTGCAGGAGTTCCTCGATCAGGCGAGCCACGCCGAGGTTGCCACACTCGCCCACGAGGGTCTGCCGCGTGCACTCGCCCGATTCCACCTCCGCCGCAAGCGGGGTGTCACCGACGAGGACGACGAAGACGACGATCTGACCGAACGCCGAGCCAGCTGATCAGGCGTGAATCCCTCCCGGTCCGGCCCCGCCGAAGCGGCTCGACTCGCAGTGCGTGGCGGTGATCACTACGCTTCCGCATCGGGACGATAGACTTCCACCGTTAGCGACAGATTAGGTCGGCGCGTGACCCGTGCCGAACGGCGGTCGCGGCCCCCCGGGGCATCGTCCGTCGAACCAGAGTTATCCGATGAAGGAGCACAGGTGGACGAGGTCCTGGCCAGGGCAGGCATCTTCCAGGGAGTCGAGCCCTCGGCGGTCGCCGCGCTGGTCAAGCAGCTGCAGCCCGTCGATTTCCCGCGTGGACACGTGATCTTCAACGAAGGTGAACCGGGCGACCGGCTCTACATCATCGTGTCCGGCAAGATCAAGCTCGGGCGCCGTTCTCCCGACGGTCGCGAGAATCTGCTGACCATCATGGGACCGTCCGACATGTTCGGCGAGCTGTCGATCTTCGACCCCGGCCCGCGCACGTCGACCGCGACCACGGTCACCGAGGTCCGCGCCGTCAGCATGGATCGCGACGCCCTCAAGTCGTGGATCGACCAGCGTCCGGAGATCGCCGAGCAGCTGCTCCGCGTCCTGGCCCGCCGCCTGCGCCGCACCAACAACAACCTCGCCGACCTGATCTTCACCGACGTGCCCGGCCGCGTCGCGAAGGCGCTGCTACAGCTCGCGCAGCGTTTCGGCACGCAGGAGGGCGGCGCACTGCGCGTCACCCACGACCTCACCCAGGAAGAGATCGCGCAGCTCGTCGGCGCCTCCCGCGAGACCGTGAACAAGGCACTCGCCGACTTCGCGCACCGCGGCTGGATCCGGCTCGAGGGCAAGAGCGTGCTCATCTCCGACTCCGAGCGTCTCGCCCGACGCGCGCGCTGACACCCGGACCCGGAACCGCCCGTCCCGCTCTGCGGGGCGGGCGGTTTCCCGTTCTCGTGCCGGATCTCAGCGCCGCAGGTACTCCAACTGCACCCGGACCGACTGCTCGGCCGCCGGCCAGAGCTTCGGATCGACGTCGGCGTAGACGTGTTCGACCACCGCACGCACCTCCGCGCCCTGACCGAGTACGTCGAGTGCGGTCCGCACCTGACCGAGACGTTCCTCGCGGTGGGCGAGGTAGTACTCGGCCACCGGCTGCAGGTCGGGCAGGTCCTGGCCGTGTCCGGGCAGCACCGTGCGCCCCGAACCGAGGTCGATCAGGGTCCGCAGGGACGACAGGTAGTCGCCGAGGTCACCGTCCGTGGAGTCGAGGACCGTGGTGCCGCGCCCCAGGACGGTGTCACCGGTGAGCACCGACCCCTCCCCCTCGATGACGAACGACGTGGAGTCCTTCGTGTGCCCCGGCGTCCGCACCACCCGGAGGGCGACGCCGACCTCCTCGATCAGTTCACCGTCGGGCAGTCCCGCATCTGTGTGCCGGCGCAGGGTCGGGTCGACGGCCCGGACCGGACTCCCGGTCATCTCGACGAAACGGTCGATACCGGCGGTGTGGTCGTGGTGACGGTGGGTGATCAGGGTCAGCGCCACCGGCCCGATCTCGGCGACCCTCCGCAGATGGTCCTCGTCGTCGTCGCCGGGGTCGACGACGATACATTCCTCGCGACCGGGCGCCCGCAGAATCCAGGTGTTCGTGCCGTCGAGGGTCATCATTCCCGGGTTGTTCTCCAACATCACCGCCGCGAACGGGGTGACCTGACGCAGCTGTGCGTACGCCGGATGTGCGAGGGTCATGCGCACACTGTACGGAGACGGCGGCGTGATCCTCGACACGGCCGCCCCGAACGGAGACCGGCCCGCCCCTCGAAGTCGAGGAGCGGGCCGACCGAAAGTGCTGTTGTGTCAGCGAACCTCGACGATGAGCTCCACCTCGACGGGGGCGCCGAGTGGCAGTTCCGCCACCCCGACCGCGGACCGCGCGTGCACGCCGGCGTCCCCGAAGACCTCACCGAGGAACTCGGACGCACCGTTGATCACCCCCGGCTGCCCGGTGAACCCCTCGGCCGACGCCACGAACCCGACGACCTTGACGACCCGCACCACCGAGTCGAGCCCGACCAGCGCGTCGATCGCGGCGAGCGCGTTCAGCGCACAGATGCGGGCCTGGCTGTTGGCGGTGTCCGCGTCGACGGGTCCACCGACCTTGCCGGACACCGGGAGCGCGCCGTCGACGAACGGCAGCTGTCCCGAGGTGTAGACGAGGTCGCCGGTCCGGACCGCCGGAACGTACGCCGCGACCGGCGCCGCGACGGCGGGCAGCTCCACGCCGAGTTCGACGAGGCGGGATTTCCAGTCGGCCACCGCGATCAGCCCTTGGGACGCTTGAGGTAGGCGACGTGCTGCTCGCCGGTCGGACCGGGCAGGACGGTGACGAGTTCCCAGCCGTCCCCACCCCACTGGTCGAGGATCTGCTTGGTCGCATGGGTCAGCAGCGGGACGGTCGCGTACTCCCACGTAGTCAATTCGCTCATGGCGCTGAGCCTAGTGCCCGCACGCACCCGACTCGGGTCACAGGGCACGGCTCACCCACCGATCGGCCGCCGCGACTATAGGCTCGGGGGGTGGCAGCACCTGCGAACACACCCGCCTTCGAGTGGCCGGCCAAGGCGGACAAGGCCCGCCTGCACTTCGTGTCCGGCAAGGGCGGCACCGGAAAATCCACGGTCGCCGCGGCGCTGGCGCTGGCGCTGGCCGCCGGCGGGCGGCGGGTGCTGCTCGTCGAGGTCGAGGGGCGCCAGGGCATCGCGCAGCTCTTCGACATCCCGCCGCTGCCGCCGACGGAGACCAAGGTCGCGTCGGCGGACGGGGGCGGTGAGGTGGTCGCGCTGGCGCTCGACATCGAGACGGCGTTCCTCGAGTACCTCGACATGTTCTACAACCTCGGCTTCGCCGGCCGCGCGATGAAGCGGATGGGGGCGATCGAGTTCGCGACCACCCTCGCACCGGGCCTGCGTGACGTCCTGGTCACCGGCAAGATCAAGGAGTGCGTGGTCCGCAAGGACCGGGGCGGTGTGCCGGTCTACGACGAGGTGGTGGTCGATTCCCCGCCGACCGGCCGGATCAGCAGCTTCCTGGACGTGACGAAGGCGATGTCCGACCTGGCCAAGGGCGGACCGGTGCACTCGCAGTCGGAGGGCGTGGTGCGGCTGCTGCACTCCGACGAGACGATGGTGCACCTGGTGACGCTGCTCGAGGCGCTGCCGGTGCAGGAGACCGCCGACGCCGTGGAGGAACTGGAGGTGGCGGACCTGCGCCTGGGCACCGTCATCGTCAACCGGTCCGGCACCGCGTACCTGCGGCCGGACACGATGGCGGCGGCAGCCGCCGGCACCGTCGACGCCGACGCGGTCCGGGCCGGGCTCGACGCCGCAGGGATCACGCTGTCCGACAGCGACTTCGCGGGACTGCTCACCGAGACGATCGAGCATGCCGCGACTCTTGCCGCGCAGGACGCCAGCGCCGTGGTACTCGACAAACTCGACGTCGCGCGGCTGCACCTGACCGCGCTGACCGACGGCGTCGACCTCGGCGGCCTCTACGAGCTCGCGGAGCAGCTCGCGGAACAGGGCGTCCGATGACGACGGTGGACGTGGACGCGATCCTCACCGACCCGGAGTCGCGGATCGTGGTGTGCTGCGGGTCCGGGGGCGTCGGCAAGACCACGACGGCCGCGTCGATGGCGTTGCGCGCCGCCGAGGAGGGCCGGCGGGTGGTGGTGTTGACGATCGACCCCGCGCGCCGCCTGGCGCAGGCGCTCGGCGTGCAGGACCTGGACAACACCCCGCAGCCGGTGCAGCTCGCGCCCGGCGCGACGGGGGAACTGCACGCGATGATGCTGAACATGCGCCGCACCTTCGACGACATGGTGCTCGAGCACTCGTCGCCGGAGAAAGCCCAGCAGATCCTGGGGAACCCCTTCTATCAGACCGTGGCCACCTCGTTCTCCGGGACACAGGAGTACATGGCCATGGAAAAGCTGGGGCAGCTGGCCGCCAGCAGCGAGTGGGACCTGGTGGTCGTGGACACACCGCCGTCGCGCAACGCGCTGGACTTCCTCGACGCGCCGCAGCGGCTCGGCACGTTCCTCGACGGCCGGATGATCCGGTTGCTGTCGGCGCCCGGCCGCGGCATCGGACGGCTGGTCACCGGCGCGATGGGGTTGGCCCTGCGGGCGGTCTCGACGATCGTCGGCAGCCAGATGCTGTCCGACGCGTCGGCGTTCGTGCAGTCGTTCGAGTCGATGTTCGGTGGCTTCCGCGAACGCGCTGCGCACACGTACGAGCTGCTGAGGGCCCCGGGCACGCACTTCTTCGTGGTGGCCGCCGCCGAGCCCGACGCGCTGCGGGAGGCGTCGTTCTTCGTCGAACGCCTGACCTCGGAGGGGATGCCGCTGTCGGGTCTGGTCCTCAACCGCACCCATCCGACGCTCAGCGCCCTGCCCGCCGACCACGCGGTCGCCGCCGCGGACCTGCTCCGGGAACGGGGTGAACACCCCGTGGCGGCGGCGGTGCTGCGCATTCACGCCGAACGCGCCCGGACCGCCCAGCGCGAGCTGCGGTTGCTCGGCCGGTTCACCAGCGCACATCCGCGGGTGCCGGTGGTCGGGGTGCCGTCACTGCCGTTCGAGGTGTCGGACCTGGCGGCGTTGCGGGCGGTCGCCGATCAGCTCACCGGGCGCGGCTGACCCGCCGGACCGGTCGGCTCGGTCCCGGGCTGCGCCCGGCGGTACCTGCGTACGACCAACGCACCGATGCCAGCCGCGACCAGACAGGCGGCCGCGCCCATCAGCAGGGCCGCCCGGCCGCCGAACTCCTCGGCGACGGCGCCGGCGATCGGACCGCCGATCGGTGTGGACCCCATGAACGCGACCGACCACAGCGCCATCACCCGGCCGCGCATCCGCGGCTCGGCCTCGAGTTGGAGTGTGCTGTTGCCGGTCGACATGAATCCGACGCTGGCGGCGCCCACCAGGACGAGGGCCGCGAGCGCCAGCCACATGCTCGGAGCGAGCGCCGTGGCGGCGATCACGACACCGAACAGCGCGGACGCCCCGATCAGTGCCGGGATCCCGGTGCGTCCGCGGGCGGCGACGAAGAGGCCGCCGACGACGGCGCCGAGACCCATCGCGGCGGTCATGAACCCGTAGACGCTGGCGTCGCCGCCGAAGGTGTCGCTGGCGAGCACCGGCAGGACCACCTGGAATTCGTACGCCAGGCAGCCGACGAGCGCCATCATCACCAGGGGAACCAGCAGGGTCGGGGTGTGCGCGACGTAGCGCAGTCCTTCCCGCAGCTGTCCCGGTCGACGCGGTGCGGCCGGCGAGGGTCGCAACGCGGCGACGTCCAGGCGCACGAGAGACACCACGACCGCGACGAAGCTGACGGCGTTGACCAGGAAGCAGATGCCGAGACCGCCGGCGGCGATGACGATGCCGGCGACGGCGGGACCGATCGCGCGGGCGGCGTTGACGAGCACCGAGTTGAGGCTGACGGCGTTGCGCAGGTCCTCGGGGCCGACCATCTCGAGCACGAAGGACTGCCGGGCCGGGTTCTCGAAGCTGTTGCCCAGGCCGAGCAGGAACGCGAGCACGTAGACGTGCCACAACTCGACGGTGTCGGTGATCGTCAACAGCGCGAGAACCAGGGCAAGGACGCCCATCATCGACTGCAGGCCGATCATCAGCCTGCGCTTGTCGAGGCGGTCGGCGATGACGCCACCGTAGGGCCCGAACAGCAGCACCGGCAGCATCTGCAGGGCGACCACCGATCCGAGCGCGGTACCCGATCCGGTGAGTTCGAGGACCAGCCAGGACTGGGCGACGCTCTGCATCCAGGTGCCGATCAACGACACCGCCTGGCCACCGAAGTAGCGGCGGAAGTTGTGGTTGTTCAGCGAGGCGAAGGTGTCGCGGCGGAAGTCGGCGAGCGCGGTCACCGGCTGAGCATCGCGATCTCGCGAGCCAGTGCCTCGAGTGCGGGGAGCACGGTGCGCAGCGCATCGGCGTCGCGTTCCGGGAGCCTGTCGAGGGCGTCGGCGAACAGCTGGGTGCGTTCGCTGCGCAGTCGGCGGTGCAGTTCGGCGCCGGCATCGGTGACCTGGACGCGGACCGCGCGCCGGTCGTCCGGGTCGGCCGTGCGGGCGAGCAGGCCGTCGCCCTCGAGCTTGCCGATCACCCTCGACAGCATCGTCGGGTTCATGCCCTCGGTGTCGGCGAGTGCGCCGACCCCGAGGGGGCCCAGACGGGCCACGCTGCCGAGCACGGACAGTTGCGTGCGGGTGAGCCCGTCCCCGGACACCTGCTTGTCGACGAAGCGGGAGATCCGGGCGAGCACGATCTTGAGCCGGGTGATCTCGTCCGGAGTTTCTGCCATCGTCACCTCACAGAATTTATTTGCCTATCGGCAAGCATACTCCTGCGAGTGGCACCCCCCGACGGGGAGTGCCCCGGACGCCGACGACCACCGGCCGGAACCCGCGCAGGATCCCGACCGGTGGCCGAAGTTAGTCCGTTCGAATGACAGCGATTCAGACGACAGACGCCTGACTTCGCTGAGCGGCGAAGAAGTCCGCCCAGGACTCGACCTCCGGATGCTGCTTGAGGAGCGCGCGGCGCTGACGCTCCGTCATGCCGCCCCACACTCCGAATTCGACCCTGTTGTCCAGCGCGTCGGCACCGCACTGCATCAGCACCGGGCAGTGCCGGCAGATGGTCGCGGCCTTGCGCTGCGCAGCGCCGCGAACGAACAGCTGATCAGGGTCGACCGCGCGGCATCTTGCCTGCGTTACCCATGCAATTCGGGCCTCGGCCTCTTCTACGTCCAACCGGTGCCCCGGGGTGGTCACGGTCATCTTCTTCTGCCCCTCCTGCAGTTCGAGCGTCGCCCTCGCTGACGCTCGTGGAAGTGACTGCGCGGCCGTATCATGAGCGTTGCGCAACACATTCCCGATCTAGTGTTACCTCAATCACACTGGATCACAATTTAGGCAATGTATAACGCTCCGCGCAAGATCCGCATCCCACTTTTTGGCACGGACGTGCATCCAGGTCGGATGACCCTCGCCCCGACTCCCGCATCGCGCCAGCCGGACAGCGCTCGGGGGCACGTACCCTGTCACAGTGCCCATCGCAAAGACAGTCGCGAAGCTAGCCGGATGCACGGCGCTCGCCGGAGCCCTCCTCGCCGGCGTGATGTTCCCGTTGGCCGGCGGATTCGGCATCATGTCGAACCGAGCCGCCGACACCGTCGACAACGTCTCCGCCGAACTCGTCGAGGGCGACGTACCGGCAGTGTCGACCATGGTCGACGTCAAGGGCAACCCGATCGCCTGGCTGTACGAACAGCGGCGGTTCGAGGTACCGAGCGACCAGATCTCCAACGACATGAAGTTGTCGATCGTGTCCGTCGAGGACCGCCGGTTCGCCGACCACCAGGGTGTCGACTGGCAGGGCACCGTCCGCGCGTTCCTCACCAACACCACGAGCGGCCAGGTCGAGCAGGGCGCGTCGACGATCGACCAGCAGTACGTGAAGAACTACCAGCTGCTCGTGGTCGCCAAGACCGACGCCGAGCGCCGCGCCGCCATCGAGACGACCCCGGCCCGCAAGATCCGTGAGATCCGGATGGCGTTGACGCTGGACAAGAAGCTCACGAAGGACGAGATCCTCACCCGGTACCTCAACCTCGTCCCGTTCGGAAACTCCTCCTTCGGCATCCAGGACGCGGCCCAGACCTACTTCGGCGTGGACGCCAAGGACCTGAACCTGACCCAGTCCGCGATGCTCGCGGGCATGGTCCAGTCGAGTTCGGCGCTGAACCCGTACACCAACCCGGAGGGTGTGCTCGAGCGCCGCAACACCGTGCTCGACACGATGATCGTCAACATCCCGGAGCGCGCCGACGAGATCCGCGCCGCCAAGGAGGAACCCCTCGGCGTGCTGCCGGAACCGAAGTCGCTCCCCCGCGGGTGCATCGCCGCGGGTGACCGCGGGTTCTTCTGCGATTACGCGTTGCAGTACCTCGCCAACGCCGGCATCAGTCGTGAGCAGGTGGAGAAGGGCGGCATGCTGATCAAGACGACGCTCGACCCGACCGTCCAGGACTCCGCGCACGCAGCACTGACGGCGACGGCGAGACCCGACGTCAACGGCGTCGCCGAGGTGATGAACGTCGTGCAGCCCGGTCAGGACCAGCACCGCATCCTCGCGATGAGCAGCAGCCGCAACTACGGCCTCAACGGCGAGATCAACGAAACCGTCCAGCCGCAGCCGTACTCTCTGGTCGGCAGCGGCGCCGGCTCGATCTTCAAGGTCTTCACCACCGCCGCGGCGATGGAGAAGGGCCTCGGAACCAATGCGATCCTGCAGGTGCCGAGCCGGGTCGACGTCAAGGGCATGGGCAACGGCGGCGCCCAGGGCTGCCCGGCCGCCACGTACTGCGTCCAGAACGCGGGGAACTACCCGGCGGCGCTGTCCGTCACCGACGCGCTCGCGCAGTCGCCGAACACCGCGTTCGTCAAGCTCATCGAGTCGGTGGGTGTGGCCCCGACGGTCGACATGGCGGTGCGCCTCGGCATGCGGTCGTACGCGCAGCCCGGGACGTCCGGCTACGGCGACGGCCAGTCGATGGCCGACATGCAGAAGTCGCAGAACCTCGGGTCGTTCACGCTCGGCCCGACGTGGATCAACCCGCTCGAACTGTCCAACGTCGCCGCGACGCTCGCGTCGCACGGCAAGTGGTGCCCGCCGACCCCGATCGACTCGATCTACGACCGCAACGGCAAGCCGGTGCCGATCACCCAGGAGGCGTGCGAGCAGGTCGTCGAGCCGGGCCTGGCGGACACCCTCGCGAACGCGATGAGCAAGGACGACCAGGCGGGCGGCACGTCCGCGGCCGCGGCAGGCTCGGTCGGCTGGAAGCTGCCGATGTCCGGCAAGACCGGCACCACCGAGTCCCACATGTCGTCGGCGTTCATGGGCTTCACCAACAACCTCGCCGCTGCGGTGTACGTGTACGCGGACTCCCCGACTCCGCGGGAGATCTGTACGTCGCCGCTGCGTCAGTGCGGGGACGGCAACGTCTACGGCGGTAACGAGCCGGCGCAGGCGTGGTACAAGGCGATGGCCCCGATCGTCGCGGACTGGGGACCGACGTCGCTGCCCCCGATCGACCCGAAGTACCAGCGTGGCTCGCAGAACGCGCAGGTTCCGAACGTCGCGGGGATGAGCGAGGCGCAGGCGACGGCCGCGTTGAAGGCGGCCGGGTTCGGCGTCAACGCGGTCACGACCGCGGGTGACGGCGAGAAGGGCACGGTGCTCAGTTCGTCGCCGGCCGGGTCGGCGGTCCCCGGATCGTCGGTGACGCTCTACGTCAGCGACGGGACGCTCCGGCAGGCCCCGGCCGCGACCGCCACCCCGGCGACGCCGAACGCGCCAGGGCAGGTCCAGATCCAGGTACCCGGACTGCCCGCACTTCCGCCGCTCCCGCTACCCCGGTGATCGCCCCGTGAGTCCTTCCGGCCCTCCTGCGGACCGGAAGGACTCACGGCGCAGCCGCTAGAGGCGGTCCTTGACGGCCTTCGAGATCCGGGAACCGTCGGCCTTGCCCGCGGCCAGGGTCGTGGCCGCCTTCATGACCTGACCCATCTGCTTCATGCCCGGCCGCTCACCGATCTGCTCGGCGACCTGCGCGAGCGCGGTGTCGACGACATCGGCGAGTTCGGCGTCGGTGAGCGGTGTCGGCAGGTACTCGTCGATGATCTGCGCTTCCGCCCGCTCGTTCGCGGCCAGTTCGCCGCGGCCGTTCTCGGTGTAGATCTCGGCAGCCTCGCCGCGCTTCTTGGACTCCTTGGCAAGCACCTTGAGGACGTCGTCGTCGGTCAGTTCGCGGGCTTCCTTGCCGGAGACCTCTTCGGTCTGGATCGCGGCGAGGACCATCCGCAGCGTCTGCAGACGCAGGGTGTCCTTGGCCTTCATCGCGGCCGTCATGTCGGCACGGAGGGTGGATTTGAGGGTGGCTGTGGAGTCGGACATGGTTTCGAACGCTACGCGCCCGCACCGGCGACGCGCATGTCGATTGCGTGCGCTGCGTATCCTGAATTGGTGTTTGACAACCCACGCACTGCCCTTCGCGGAACCGCCGTCGGACTCGCGGGTGCCGCGGCCCTCGGCATCGGCTATGCCTCGCTGATCGAGCGGAACGCCTTCACCCTGCGTGAGGTGACGATGCCGGTGCTCGAGCCGGGCTCGTCGACCCTGAGGGTCCTGCACCTGAGCGACCTGCACATGATGCCGGGCCAGAAGCTCAAGCAGAACTGGCTGCGGGAGCTGGACCGGCTCGAACCGGACCTCGTCGTCAACACCGGCGACAACCTGTCGCACCAGCGCGCGGTGCCGGCGGTCGTGCAGTCGCTCAGTGGTCTGCTGTCCCGCCCCGGCCTGTTCGTCTTCGGCAGCAACGACTACTTCGCTCCGAAGCCGAAGAACCCGTTCAAGTACTTCAGGAAGGAGCACAAGCGGACGTTCGGTGAGCCGCTGCCGTGGCAGGACCTACGGGCCGCGTTCACCGAGCGCGGCTGGCTGGACGTGACGCACACCCGGCGCGAACTCGAGGTGGCCGGTGTCCGGATCGCGACGGCGGGCGTGGACGATCCGCACCTGAAGCGGGACCGCTACGACACCATCGCCGGAACCCCGAACCCGATGGCGAACCTGAAGCTCGGGATCACCCATTCGCCGGAGCCGCGGGTCCTGGACCGGTTCGCCGACGACGGCTACGACCTGGTGCTCGCCGGCCACACGCACGGTGGCCAGCTGTGCCTGCCCCTGTACGGCGCGCTGGTGACGAACTGCCAGCTGGACCGGTCTCGGGTGAAGGGCCCGTCCCGCTGGGGCGCCCACATGCAACTGCACGTCTCCGCCGGCATCGGCACCTCGCCGTACGCGCCTGCCCGGTTCTGCTGCCGGCCCGAAGCGACACTGCTGACGCTCGTCCCGACACCCGACAAAGGCCCAAAACAGGGGGTTCAACCAGGCGTTTCGCGTTCTTCGGCTGTCGTACGCTAAGCTTTGCTGGCTGCCCGGGAACGGGGAGCGAGCAAGACACGGGGTGTGGCGCAGCTTGGTAGCGCGCTTCGTTCGGGACGAAGAGGTCGTGGGTTCAAATCCCGCCACCCCGACAGTGTCGAGAGGCTCCATCCGATTGATTCGGATGGAGCCTCTCGTCGTTTGCGGTCAGTCCTGGTGAATCTGGACGAGATTGCCGCAGGTGTCGTCGAAGACGGCCGAGGCACCGGACGGGTCGGTGGTCGGCTCACCGGTGAAGCGGACACCGAGCCCGATCAGCCTGTCGTACTCCGCGCGCACGTCGGGCACCCCGAAGACGATGGTCGGCAGCCCGAGCCCGTACACGCCCTCCCTATACGCGGTCGCGATCGGATTGTCACTGGGCTCGAGGAGCAGACCGACCCCGTCGGGGTCCTGCGGCGACTTCACGATGAAGAGGTTGTGGTCGGGCATCGCAAGCAGTTCCTCGAACCCGAGTGTCTTCGTGTAGAAGTCGAACGCAGCAGCGGGATCGATGACGTGGATACCGCACATCTTGATTCGCATGCACCGAGGCTATCCGCGCTCGGCCGGACCCGCAGGGCTCGTGCTCGGTGCGGCAGTGCACAGTGGACGCCACGCGTCGATCCGAGGAGCCTTCCGATCGGCACCTTCCCGTCCCAGGCCGTCGACGGCGCGGTGCGCCAAGCGCAGGGGCGACGGCGGAACCGAACGATGAACGCGTTCCATTTCGGCGGCCGGCGACTCCCCTTTTCGGCGGAGGACTCAGCCCGGATCTCGATCTCTCGAACTCTCAAGCGCAGGTAGAGGCTTACCCTTACGGCCCGGGCGCACGCCCCACGACCAACTCGGACGTCCGACCAAATATATTCACCAAACTGCAACGAGTTCTTACTTTTGCTGGCATGGTGTCGTGAACTTCATTCCGCAGAGGGCCCCATCCAGCCATCCCGGAGGGGCGCAAGGAGACTCGATGCCCACACCAACAGCGCGACAGATCGCGGTCACGGTCACCTCGGCCGCGGTCGTCGCAGGCATGATCTTCACCGCGGCACCAGCTGGTGCCGCGGTGACCACACTCCCGTTCAACAACACCTGCAAGGCCAGTTCCGTCATCGCCGTCGACAAGACGTCGGCCTCCGGCACGACGGTCGAGCACCGGCGTCGGTCAACGCGGGCGAGACGTTCACCTACCGGGTGCAGCCCAACGGCTCGTCCTTCCCGAACAGCGACTCGGGCGCCACCACGATCGGCCTGTCCCGATTCAAACTGGACTACGAGATTCCGGACAACGCCACGTTCGTCAGTGCGGCGATCGTCCCGGGTACCGCGGTGAACATCAACACCAACACCTCGGGAGGCGCCGTCGGTGTCGCACCGAGCGTGATCCGGGTGAACACCGCGGGCGCCGCCGACGCCGCGGGCACCATCCTCCGCGTGTCCGGCAACAACGAGGTCATCGCGAACGGTGGCACGAACAGCACGAGCACGGTGGGCGGCATTCGGGCCGACAAGCTGAAGAAGGATCTCAACGGCGCCACGACGTCCGACGGCTCGAGCTGGTTCCGCCTTCCCGCCATCGACGTCACCGTGACAGCCAACGCCGCCGGCGTGATCACACCCAAGATCCGTACCGCCGGCAGCGCCGCGACCTACGGCAACGACCAGAACTACTACACCTTCCTCGCGCAGGCCTCGCTCTTCGGCACGCAGAACGCGCCGACCCGGTGCACCCCGCGCGACTCCACCACCGCGGCGCTGAACGCCGGTGGCGGCGCGCTCGCCACCATCACCGTCACCGATCCCGGTCCGACCGTCGAGGACAGCACCACCACGCTGAGCGTCCCGGCGACCGCCAAGACCGGCACCGCCGTCGACCTCACCGCCACCGTCGCCCCGGCCGGCGCCACCGGAACCGTCGAGTTCCGTGACGGCGCAACGGTTCTCGGTACCGCACCGGTCACGGTCGGCACCGCGACGCTGAACCACACCTTCACCACCGACGGCGCGCACAGCATCACCGCCGTCTACTCGGGCGACGCGACGCACAACCCGTCGACCTCCTCGGCCGGCACCGTCGACGTCACCACCGATCCGGTTGTCGTCGACACCACCACGACGCTGAGCGTCCCGGCGACCGCCAAGACCGGCACCGCCGTCGACATCACCGCCACCGTCGCCCCGGCCGGTGCCACCGGCACCGTCCAGTTCACGGACGGCGGCACCGACATCGGTTCGAACACTCGCCGCGGGAGATCCTGGACCGGCTCGACGAGCTCCAGGCCTCGGACGCCCCGACGTCCGGTGGCCGCCTGCTGTCCTACGTCTACGACCCCGGTGTCGCCGAACTCGACGACCTCGCCGCCGCGGCTGCCCGGAAAGCCCAGTCGCTCAACGGCCTCGACCCGACCACCTTCCCGTCCGTCGCGGCTCTCGAACGAGACCTGGTCGCGCTGGCCCGGACGGTGCTCGCCGACGGAGTGGACGGCGTCGTCGGCTCCGTCACCAGCGGCGGCACCGAGAGTTGCATGCTCGCCGTGAAATCCGCTCGCGACACCTGGCGCGCGGCCACCGGACGCGACGACCGCCCGACGCTGGTGATCGGGTCGACCGCGCTCGCCGCGTTCATCAAGGCGGCGCACTATCTGGACCTGCGACTGCGGGTGCTGCCGGTCGACCCGGACACCTGTCGCCTGCGGCCGGAGGACGTCGCGGCCGCACTCGACGACTCGGTGGCACTGGTCGTCGCGTCCGCTCCGTCGTACCCGCACGGCGCGCTCGATCCGATCGAAGGCATCGCGAAGGTGTGTGCGGCGCAGGACGTTCCGGTGCACGTCGACGGCTGCATCGGCGCCTGGGTGCTGCCGTGGTGGCCGGGCGCCGAGGACCGCCCGGCGTGGGATCTGCGTGTGCCGGGCGTGGCGAGCCTGTCGGCGGACCTGCACAAGTACGGCTACGCCCCGAAGGGCGTGTCGGTGCTGCTGTACCGGGACCGGGACCGGCACCGCCGCCAGTGGTTCGCGACGAGCGCCTGGCCGGGATACGCGGTGGTGAACCCCACGATGCTCGGCTCCCGGACGGTGATGCCGATCGCGGCCGGCTGGGCGGTGTCGCAGGCGTTGGGCCGCAGCGGTTTCGCCGAGTTGACGGGCGGATCGCGCGGGCTGCCGAGCAGGTGCACAAGGCGATCGACGGTATCGAGGGCCTGCGCGTCGTCGGGGAGCCCGCCGGCCCCCTGGTCGCCGTCGCCACCGACCCGGAGGTGCCCGAGCCACGGCGGGTGGATCCGCACCGCTGGGCCGATGCCGCGAAGGAACTCGGCTGAGTGCTGCAACCGCAGCCGGGACGCACCCAGTCCGACGACACGGTCCTGCCCCGCACCACCCACGTGACGCTGACCCCGGTCACGGAGTCGGTCATCGGCGACCTCGACGAGGCGATGACCGCCGCCGCGGACCGGGTTCGAGGCGTGCCGGGCGCGCAGGCTCCCGCGGACTTCGTCGCGGCCGCCGGTCAGATCCGGACCGAGGACCTCACCAGCGAGAACTGCGCCGCCGTGCTCGCCCTGGTCGGTCTCGACCCGGCGGGCGGCCTGGACGGCCCGGTGGCCGAACTCCTGGCCCTGATCGAGGCCCTGCCGGAACCCGTCGCGGAACGACTCCTCGTCGAGTTCCTGGCCCGCTTCATGGAGTGACGTCCGCACCGCCGCGATCCGCACCACGAAGGGGCGGCACACCGCGTGGTGTGCCGCCCTTCCGGTCGTGACGAGAACGCGCTGTCAGGCCGCCAGCGCCTGCCACATCCAGTGCAGCTGTTCGAGTTTGGCGGTGATGCCGATGAGGAGGTCCTGAGTGACGGCGTCGGCCTTCTCGGTCGCCTCGACCCGTGCCCGCAGTCGGGCGATCACCGCGGCGAGGTTCTCGACGATGGCGTTGACGACGTCGGTGTCGCTGGTCCAGCCGGCACCGAAGCCCGTGGTTCCGGCGTCGGCGGCCACCGTGGCGGCGCGGCCGTCGGGGCTGACCCCGATCGCGGTGGCCCGCTCCGCGGCGGCGTCGGTGAATTCACGTGCAGTCGTGACCAATTCGTCCAGCGACGGATGCACGGACAGGAAGTTGCGGCCCACGACGTTCCAGTGGGCCTGCTTGGCCACCAAGCTCAGATCGATCAGATCGACGACGGTACCCTGCAGGGCCTCCCCCGCGATCCGCTGCTGTCCCGCGTCGAGTGTGCTGGCAATGGGACCGTTGGTCATTGTCATCTCTCCTCTACGTGTACGTGCGACGTCTGTGGCTTACCCCGTTGCGGGGTAACCCAACCCTCGTATGTTTCAACTGTTCTGGCAGGCGCCGCGTTCCCGGGTGTGGCCGAGAGCACGAGAACCGACGCCCGTTCCGCGCGACCACGAAGGAAGACCCGATCGACCTGGAGGCAGTGATGGACACCGTCCCGGTCCCGCGGATCCTCGTGGCGTGCACGGCCTACCGGTGATCGCCCTCGGGGACCGGCTCGTGGGCCGGCATCCCGTCGGATTCCGCCCGGCACTGCGCGCACACACCCCAGAACACGACCTCGGCTTCGTCGACGACGAAGCCGTGGTCGTTCGAGGAGGGGGTCAGGCACGGCGCGCGACCGACGACGCAGTCGACGTCGACGACGACACCGCATTCCCGGCACACGAGGTGGTGGTGGTTGTCCCCGGTGCGGGTCTCGTAGCGGGCCGGTGATCCCGCGGGCTCGATGCGCCTGAGCAGTCCGGCGTTCACACAGGCCTTGAGCACGTCGTAGACGGCCTGCGTCGACACCGAGCCCAGTTCGGCGCGCACCTGCGCGGCGACCCGGTCGGCGTCGGTGTGGGGGTGCGCGGCGACCGCGTTGAGGACGGCGACCCGCGGAGCGGTCACCCGCAACCCCGCGGCACGCAGCTGCGTGCGAGGGTCCGAGCGGGTTCCTGCGTCGCGCATCGGTCCAGTATCCGCTCCATTTCTGGAACAAGTCAAGAAAACCCTGACCGCGCCGCAACGCCTCACCCGCGTGGGGTGACCCGCACCCGGACGGAGTGGAGTTCACTGTTCACCGTGAAACCCACGAAGCTGTCGGTTGCGCTGGCGAAAGAAGCGCTCGAGGTCCGCAGGCAGTCGGCCCACGGCTGGCTGCGGAGGACCACCGCGGGCCGGACCGTGGCCCGAGTACTCGGCGGCCTCGCCGACATCGAACTCGCCGACCGCGCGATGACGCTCGCGGCGCAGGAATTCACCTCCGTCCTGCCCGTGATCATCGTGGTGGGGACCATCGGCAACCTGCACGGGGCGTCGGAGACACTCTCGAACCAGCTCGGTATCGACCCCGGCGCCCTGACCTCGATCACCCACACCACCGCGAACGCCGTCGAGTCGAGCCCACCCACGTTCGCGACGTTCGGCGTGATCGGTGTCCTGATGATCATCGTCAGTGGCACCTCCTTCGCACGCGCCCTCGGTCGTGTCTACGGCAAGGTCTGGGGCGTGCCGACACTGACGTTCAGCGGGTGGTGGCGGTGGGTCGCGGTCCTCGTCGCCGTGGCCGCCGCCATCGGACTGCTCGGGCGGGTGCGCCGCGTGTCGACCGTCGAATGGATCGGGCCGCCGCTCGCTGTCGTCGGCGAGGCCCTCGTCTGGTTCGGCCTGTGGATGGCCGTCCCGTACCTGCTCACCCAGGGACGCCTCGCCGGCCGCGTGCTGTGGGCGACGGCGGGCCTCACCTCCGCCGGGCTGACGATCCTGGGTATCGGCGGGGTGCTCTACCTCCCCCGCGCGGCGGCGTCGGCGCAGGACAAGTTCGGCGAACTGGGCCTGGTGTTCACCGCCATCACCTGGATGTTCCTGCAGTCGGCGGTCGTCGTCGCGGCGACCACGATCGTCAAGGCACTGGCCCTCGACGAGGGGTTCGTCGGCCGGGTCCTGCGCGGACCCGGACTCGAACCGGTACCCCCCGAGCCCCTTCCGGTACACGACCGCGCGGGCTAGCGTGTCGATCATGACCGACGTTCGCCCGCGTTTCGCGGCAGGCGCCGCGGTGACGGAAGCGCAGCGACTGCTCGACCACGACGCACCCGAGGAGGCCGCGGTGCTGCTCGCGGGGACGACCGCGGCAGCCACCGACGACGAACTCGAGATCTGGCAGGGTCTGACCCTGCTCGCCGAGGGACTCACGCAGACAATGCGACGTGATCCGGCCGCGATCGTGTCACTGCAGCGCGGTGCCGACCTCCTCGATGCACACGACGGCGCGCCGCCGCACGCTCTCGACGTCGCCGGCCTGACCGGATGGGCCCGCCACCTGGTCGCCGCCCTGGGCGACCCGGCGGCACCGACCTTCCCGGATCACCCGTCCGTCCCGCGGCTGCGCCTCCCCTGAACCCGCGAGCGTCCGGATGGGGCGCTCAGCCGACGAGCAGCTCGGCGATCTGGATCGTGTTCAGCGCGGCGCCCTTACGGAGGTTGTCGCCGCAGACGAACAGGGCGAGGCCGCGTCCGCCGGGGACACCCGGATCCTGCCGGATGCGACCGACCAGCGACGGATCGCTGCCGGCAGCGGCCAGCGGGGTCGGGACCTCGACGAGCTCGACGCCGGGGGCGTCGGCGAGCAGTTCCTTCGCCCGCTCGACCGACAACGGGTTGCCGAACTCGGCGTTGATCGACAGCGAGTGCCCGGTGAACACCGGGACGCGCACGCAGGTGCCGCTGACGAGCAGGTCCGGGATACCGAGGATCTTGCGGGACTCGTTGCGCAGCTTCTGGTCCTCGTCGGTTTCGCCGCTGCCGTCCTCGACGAGGGAGCCGGCCAACGGGATGACGTCGAACGCGATCGGCGCGACGTACTTGTTCGGCGCAGGGAAGTCGACGGCGCTCCCGTCGTGGACGAGCTTCTCCGCGTCCTCGGCGACCGCCCGCACCTGCGTGGCGAGTTCCTCGACGCCGGCGAGCCCGCTGCCGGAGACGGCCTGGTAGCTGGAGACGATCAACCGCTGCAGCCCCGCCTCGTCGTGCAGGACCTTGAGCACGGGCATGGCGGCCATCGTGGTGCAGTTCGGGTTGGCGATGATGCCCTTGGGCGGGTTCTTCGCCTCCTGCGGGTTGACCTCACTGACCACGAGCGGGACCTCGGGGTCCTTGCGCCACGCGGACGAGTTGTCGATGACGGTGGCACCGGCGGCGGCGAACCGCGGGGCCTGCGCCCGCGACAGGGTCGCACCGGCCGAGAACAGCGCGATGTCGATGCCCTTCAGGTCCTCGTCGGACACGGCGGCGGTGTCCTCGACGACGATGTCCTGTCCGCGGAACGGCAGGGTGGTGCCCGCCGAACGGGCCGACGCGAAGAACCGCACCTTGTCGGCGGGAAAGTTGCGCTGCTCGAGCAGGGTGCGCATGACGGCACCGACCTGGCCGGTGGCGCCGACGACAGCAACAGTCAAAGCCATGGGTCTTACCGTCCCGTTCCCGCGTGGACGACGGCTTCCTCGTCGCCGCCCAGATCGAATGCCTTGTGGATCGCGCGCACCGCGTTGTCGAGGTCGGCATCGTCGACGAGCACCGAGATCCGGATCTCCGAGGTGGAGATCAGGTCGATGTTGATGCCCGCCTCGGCGAGCGCCTCGCAGAAGGTGGCGGTGACGCCGGGGTGGCTCTTCATGCCCGCGCCGACGAGGGACACCTTGCCGATGCTGTCGTCGGACAGGATCTCGGTGAAGCCGATCTCGCCCTGCAGCGCGGTCAGCTTCTCGACCGCCGCGGGCAGGTCCGTCTTCGGCAGCGTGAAGGTGATGTCCGTCTTGCCGGTCTCCACCTTCGAGATGTTCTGCAGCACCATGTCGATGTTGATCTCGCCCTCGGCGACCGCACGGAACACCTTGGCCGCGTATCCCGGCACGTCGGGCAGCCCGACGACGGTGACCTTGGCCTCGGAGCGGTCGTGCGCGACGCCGGTGAGGATGGCTTCTTCCACGGGGATGTCCTCCATCGATCCGGACACGACGGTGCCGGGCTTGGTGGTGTACGAGGATCGGACGTGCACGGGCACGTTGTAGCGGCGGGCGTACTCGACGCACCGGAGCATCAGCACCTTCGCGCCGCACGCAGCCATCTCGAGCATCTCCTCGAAGGAGACGGAGTCGAGGCGTTGCGCGTCCGAGACGATGCGTGGGTCGGCGGTGTAGATGCCGTCGACGTCGGTGTAGATCTCGCAGACGTCGGCCTTCAGCGCCGCGGCGAGCGCGACGGCGGTGGTGTCGGAGCCGCCACGACCGAGAGTGGTGACGTCCTTGCTGTCCTGGCTGACGCCCTGGAATCCGGCGACCAGCACGATCGACCCGCGGTCGAGCGCGTCCCGGACGCGACCCGGGGTGACGTCGATGATCTTCGCGTTGCCGTGCGCGCCGGTGGTGATGACACCGGCCTGCGAACCGGTGAACGACCGGGCCTCCTCGCCGAGGCCGTGGATGGCCATCGCGACGAGGGCGTTGGAGATGCGCTCACCCGAGGTCAGCAGCATGTCCATCTCGCGCGCGGGCGGCGTGTCGCACACCTGCTGGGCGAGGTCGAGCAGTTCGTCGGTGGTGTCGCCCATCGCGGACACGACGACCACGACGTCGTTCCCCGCGCGTTTGGTCTCGACGATCCGTTCGGCGACGCGTCGGATGCGCTCGGCGGATGCCACCGAGGATCCGCCGTACTTCTGCACGACGAGCGCCACGCCAATCAACCTCCGGGTCTGGGGTCTGGTTACGAAATCCGATTGTCAAGCTTACCGACGGTGACCGAATCGCTCGCACCGGGACTGCGACCGACCGCCACCGCCTGCGACGATGTGTGCATGAACCTCCCCCGACGGTTGCGCATGCAGCAGGGCCAGGAACGCGCCTCGGTCTCGCCGCTGGAGTTGTTCTTCGACCTCGTCTTCGTGTTCGCCCTCACCCGGGTCACCGATTTCATGGCGGACGATCCGACCGGGGAGAACCTCCTCCGCGGTGTCCTCGTCCTGGCCGTGCTGTGGTGGAGCTGGGTCGGCTACTCCTGGCTGTGGAACCTGATCCGGGCGGACGAGGGCGTGTCCCGGGTGGTCGCGTTCGCCTCGATGGGCGCGGTGTTCGTCGTGGCCTTGACGATCCCCGAGGCGTTCGTCGACCTGCCCGACGGACTGTCCGGTCCGGTGGTGTTCGCGCTCGCCTACTTCGTGGTGCGCGCACTGCACCTGGTGATGTTCCTGGTGATCAGCACCGACGATCCGCAACTGCGCCGCCAGGTGCTGCGGTTCGTGCCCAGCATGGCGATCGGGACGACGTGCCTGCTCGTCGCGTCCCAGTTGACCGGAACCGCGCAGACCGCGATGTGGTTCGCGGCCCTGGCCGGCGACTACCTCGGCACGATGATCGGAGGCGCCGAGTGGCGGCTGCGGTCGGTGAGCCACTTCGCCGAACGGCACGGCCTGATCGTCATCATCGCGTTGGGCGAATCGATCACCTCGATCGGCATCGGCGTCGCCGCACTGCCGATCTCGTGGGCGATCATCGTCGCGACCCTGCTGGGCCTGGCGGTCGCCGGCCTGATGTGGTGGGCGTACTTCGACGTCACCTCGCTCGCCGTCGAGCACGCCTTCGAATCCGCCGCGGGCACCCGGCTGATCAAGATCGCCCAGCACTGCTACACCTTCGCCCACCTGCCGATGGTCGTGGGCGTCGTGATGATGTCGCTGGGCCTGAAGAAGGTGCTCTCCTACGTCACGGACGGCAACCACCACCGCCTCACCGACCCGCTGTACGGGTGGCCACTGGTCGCACTGCTCGCCGGCGGCGCCGTCTACCTCCTGGCCCTGGTGTACTTCAAGGCCTACCCCACCGGCAGCATCACCTACCCGCGCGTCCTCGCGGCGGCGGTGCTGCTGGTGCTGATCCCGGCGCTCTGGCACACGCCCGCCCTGGCGACACTGGCCGCGCTGACCGCGGTCCTCGCCGCCATGATCGGTTACGAGACGTGGCGCTACGCCGATCCCCGCTCGCGGATCCGGCACGGTGCGCACGAGCGCTGACACCTCGCGCCTCGTGTCGGGCCCGTCCGACACACTGACCCCGTGAGAGTCGTGTTGGCGCCGGGCCCCGAGCGGGTCGTCGCGGTCCGCACCGACGACGCCGGTACCGCCCTCGCCGAGCCGACCGTGTTCCCGGACGCGGCGGCGGCCGTCCGCGCTCTCGAACCCGAACGCCCGCGCTGGGTGTGGCCGGACACCGCGGCGGTGTACCCGACGGTGCTGCGCGCCGGCCTGCGGGTGGACCGCTGCCACGACCTCGCCCTCACCGACGCGCTCCTGCGCACCCGGGCCGGGCTGCCACCCGCAGTCGGGCCGGCACCGGTGGACGAGCGCCCCGGACTGTTCGACACCACCCCCGCCGCCGACCCGGACGCGGTCCTGGCCGAGTACACCGAGCAGGTGCGCCTGATCGGCTCCGACGCCCGTCTGCGCCTGCTCGTCGCCGCGGAGTCCGCGGGCGCCCTCGCCGCCGCGGAGATGAGTCACACCGGGATGCCGTTCTCGGCGGCCGCGCACCGCCGCATGCTCGAGAACGCCCTGGGTCCCCGGGTTCCCGCCGACACCCTGCCGGTGCGCCTTCGGGAACTCGCCGACGAGGTCAGCGCCGCGTTCGGGCGACGCGTGAACCCGGCGTCGCAGCCGGAGGTGGTGGCCGCGTTCGCCCGCGACGGCGTCGAACTGGCCTCGACGCGGGCATGGCTGCTGCGCGACGTCGACCACCCCGCGGTCGAGCCGCTGCTGCGGTACCGCGACCTCGCCAAACTGCACTCCGCGAACGGGTGGGCGTGGCTCGACGCCTGGGTCGAGGGCGACCGGTTCCGGCCGGTGTACGTCCCCGGCGGCGTGGTGTCGGGTCGGTGGGCGAGTCGCGGTGGCGGCGCCCTGCAGATCCCGAAACCGGTGCGCGCCAGCGTGATCGCCGAGAAGGACCACACCCTGGTGATCGCCGACGCCGGCCAGCTCGAACCCCGGATCCTGGCCGCGATGTCCGGCGATCCGCTGATGGTGGCCGCCGCGGGCGCCGACGACATGTACGCCCCGGTCGCCGCCGAGGTCTTCGGCGGCGACCGCGCGAAGGCGAAGGTCGCGATCCTCGGCGTCCTCTACGGCGCCACCGCAGGCGAAGCCCGCGCACTGCTCACGTTGCTGCGCACACGCTTTCCGGTGGCCGTCCAGTACGTGGAAGACGCCGCCCGCGCCGGCGAGCGGGGCGACGTGGTGCACTCGTGGCTGGGCCGCGCCTGCCCACCACCGGACGCGAACTGGTGGTCGCACGGCGACGCCCACGCGCGGGGACGCTTCACACGCAACTTCGTCGTCCAGGCCACCGCCGCCGAATGGGCACTGTCACTCCTCGCCGACCTTCGCCGTCGCCTCGCCGGCAGCGACACCGGCCGGCTCGCCGGCAGCGACGCAGAGCTGGTGTTCTTCCAGCACGACGAGGTGGTCGTGCACTGCCGCGACCCCGAGCAGGCCACCCGCGACATCCTCGCCGCCACCGACACCGCGACCCGACTGCTGTTCGGCGACACCGCCGTTCGGTTCCCCATGGACCTCGCCGTCCGCGACTGTTACGCCGAATGAGCCTCGCTACGGAACCGCGGCCCGCCGGATCGCGCGCGGCGTGGCGCCCGTGATGTCACGCACCGCGCGACCGAACTGACTGGACCCGACGAAGCCGCACCGGACGGCGACCTGCCCGACGGTCAACTGAGCGTGGTCGGGATCGGTGAGCAGTTCCAGGCTTCGCGCGACCCGACGTCGCCTGATCAGTTCGTACACCGAGTACGGCGCCGACTCGAACAGCTTGTGCAGATACCGGGAACTGACGTTCATCGACGCCGCGACCTTCGCGACTGTCAGCGTCGGATCGGTGTAGTTGTTCTCCACGAACTCCACTGCGCGGGCACGATTCCGGTTACCGATCGCACCGGACTTCGCGGTGCGGCCCTGCGCCTGCCGAATCACTGCGAGGCACAGATCCAGGACCGCGTGCTCGACGAGGGCCAACTCGGCGGAACCCGCCGGACACAGGTCGCTCTCGGCGAACTGCTCGAGCACGCCACCGAGAAGCACCGTGAGCGGCTCGGCGGGCAACGCGCAGCCGACGAGGACACGAACGTCGACCGACCGAGCCGTCAACGCCACATGCGGCAGGTACGCGAACACGTAGTCGCCACGGCCGGGCAGCGCAACCGCGAACGGTGCCGCAAAATCGACGAAGGCGACCTCCCCGGCAGCACCCGACACCGCAGGCCGTGCTGTTCGAACACGCGTCACCGGACCGGACCGCCACCAGGCACAGGTATCCACTGTGATCGTCGGCGAGCCACTCCGGAGTACGCATCACCGAAACCGCGGATGTCCGTAGCCGATTCACCCGCACCCCCGGCAGCGCTCCGGGAAACGCCAGTAGAGCTGTCCACGGATCCCGATGCCCAGCCGTCCGGGCGGCTCGAGATCCAGGACTGCGCCCGACCGGTGCGCGGCACGCATGATCTCGGTCAGCGGCCTCGCCGATCGGGCCGCCTCCGAGCGCGAAGGAAGCACGGACGCCGCGGTGACCAGGGAGCAACTGGTCTGCCACTCGGCGACGACCACGCCGCCGGTCTCGCAGTCGACCATGTCCAGGATGCGCGCCAGTGCCGGTGAGGTCACGCCGCACATCCGCACGGTGCGGGCGAAGACCTCGTCGACGTCGAGGGCGCTGCGCTCGTCCCGGCACAGGACGGTCAGTCCGACGTCGCGGTCGGTGACGACGTCGCGGCCGTGCCAGAACTCCGCCGACGGGGCACCGCCACAACAGTGGAGCAGGCGGTACCGACCGGCGGCGAAGGTGCTGCCGGGGACGTGACCGGCCGGCGAGCGACCCGCGGGCGGACATGGACGTGTCGGTGGCTGAGCCACCACAGCGGACAGCCGTTCGGTGTCAGCGTGCATGCACCGACGTCGAGCCGCTCGACTGTGTGTCAACGCAGAGCATTCGTGCATCCTCACACAGCCACGCGGTGATGCAACCCCGCGTCACGGACGAGTAGTGCTGGGCGACAACGCTTCGCCACCCCGCACTTCCGGCGACCGTGCAGGTAATCGGACACCTGTCACAGTCGGTGGCACATTCCCGCGGCACTGTTCATCGATTCTCCGTGCGCGATTTGTGCGTCTCCGGCGCCCGTGCGTGACCCTGGTGGCCCCGGCTACCGAAATCGCGCACAGGCCCGGTCATCCGCGTGGCTTGAGCCGGGTGTTGGGCAGCACCGGGGCCGGGATCGTCTCCCGCCACGCGGCGGGGAACGGCCCGAAGCGGCTCGCCTCGGGAGCGGGCCGTTCGTCGCGTTCGCGCTGCCAGTCCTCCCGGTACCCCGCGACCTCGTCGTGGGAGCGACCGATGAAGTTCCACCACATGACGATCTGCTCGCCGAAGGGTTCACCACCGAGCACCATGATGCGCACCGGCCCGTCCGCCCCCGCGACCAACTCCACTCGCGACGGACCCGCGGGCAGAAACACCAGCTGACCCACCTTCGCGTCCACTCCGGCCACCGACAGCGACCCGGTGTCGACCATCACGCCGTGCTCGAACGTCGGGTCCAGCGCGATGCTCAGCGACTGCCCGGCCCGCATCGTCACCTCTGCACCGACGAGCGGTGTGAAGGTGCGCACCGGCGAAGTCTGTCCGAACAACTGACCGAGGAACACCGAGACCTGCGCTCCCTCGATGTCGACGAGCGGCGGCTCGTAGTGCTCGAAAGCCGGTGCGGTGAAGCGGTGTTCGTCGGGCAGCGCCACCCACAGCTGGACCCCGTGCAGGATCTCGGTGTCGGGTGTGGAGAACTCCGAGTGCGCGATCCCGGAACCGGCGGTCATCAGGTTGACCTCCCGCGGCCGAACCATCGCGTGCGCACCGGTGGTGTCGCGGTGCTCGATCTCACCGCGGAACAGCCACGACACCGTCTGAAGCCCGGTGTGCGGGTGGCCGGCAACCTTCATGCCTCCGCTGTCCCGAACGTCGTCGGGTCCGTAATGGTCGATGAAGCACCACGCGCCGATCAGGGACCGGCCCCGCTGCGGCAGCGACCGACGCACCGTCATCGCCCGCGGGCCACCGAGTGGCACCTCACGGAAATCCATCAGCTCCGGGATGTGCGCCTCGCTGCTCGCGCACACGATCTCGCCGGGCGTGGGGTCGAGATTGCTCATGAGTGCCGGTCCTGTCGATCACGTGTCCTGAGAAGTGCAGTTCGAGCCTAACCCCGCTGCTCCGCCTCGAGCCGCACGACGCCGGTCGCGACCGAACCCGCCGGTACGGCATAGTTGTTCCATGACTGACGAGCAGAAGACCGACGCCTCCCCCACCGTCCGCGACGCCGGTGATCGCTACGAGATCGTCGTCGGTGGCGAGGTCGCCGGTTTCACCGAGTACCTGGACCGGGGCGCCCAGCGGATCTTCTTCCACACCGAGGTCGACGAGCGGTTCGCGGGGCAGGGCCTGGCGGGGATCCTCGTCCACGAAGCACTGACCGCGACCGTGGCGGCGGGGCTGCGGATCGTTCCGATCTGCCCGTACGTGGCGAAGTACGTGGGCAAGCACCACGACTTCGACGCCCAGCTGGACCCGGTCACCCCCGACGCCCTCGCGGCGGTGCAGGCGCGGTGACCGCGCACCGACGCATCGCGATCGACAAGCAGTCCCCGACGGTCTACGACGCGATGACGGCCGTCGCCGTCGAGGTGGGCCACCAGGCGAAGGCCGCAGGTCTCGACCGGACGCTGATCGAATTGGTGAACATCCGTGTCTCACAGATCAACCGGTGCGCCTTCTGCCTGGACCTGCACACCCGCCGGGCCCTCACCGGCGGCGAATCGATCCGGCGGATCACGGTCCTGCCCGCGTGGCGGGAGGTCACGCTCTACAGCGACGCCGAACGCGCCGCACTCGAGATAGCCGAGTCGGTAACCATGGTCGCGCAGGACCACCTCGACGACAAGACCTACGCGTCGGTCCGCACGTACCTGACCGACGACCAGGTATCGGTCGTGACCTGGGCTGCGATCGCGATCAACGCCTTCAATCGGATCTCGATCGCGAGCCTGCACCCGGTCCGGCCGTCACCGAAGGCGTCCTGAACGGCGGGACCGGCTGCGGGCCTATCCGACGCCGCTGATGTTCGTCGAGCCGGTGACGACGGAGCCGAACAGGGGGGCGTCCGGCGCCCGCTCCGGCAGCGAACTGCCGCCACCGGACACCGTGTCGTCCGGATCCGATTCCGTGGTGATCGCGCCGGTGAGATCGACGGCGACGGCGCCGGTGAGATCGGCACGGATCAGTTTGGTTCCGTCGAGTGTCGCGCCGCTCAGGTCGGCGTTCGTCAGTGTGGCGCCGGTGAGGTTGGCGCTCCCGAGATCGGCACCGGTGAGGTCCGCGCCGGTCAGGTCCACGCCCGGGCCGTAGACCAGGTAGAGGTTCGCGGCGGACAGTTTGGCGCCGACGAGTGTGGTCCCGGCCAGGTTCGCGCCGAGCAGGTTCGCGCCGGACAGGTCAGCGAACGAGAGATCGACACCCGACAGGTTCACGCCGACGAGATTGGCGTCCGCGCAGTCGGTGAAGACGGACTCCGTCGGATCGGACACGATCGTGCAACCGCCGATGGTGGTGTCCGCGGACGCGCCGGGCGCGAGGACCACCGGACCGGCGACCGCCAGCCCCGCCCTTGCAGCCACGCCGACAATTCGGGCCACCATCCGGCCACGTCCCCTCGGACCTGTCGCAATCGCGCACTCGCTTCCAGAGAAATCCCATGTCAGACGACTGAATCCGTCTTGACGGGACACCCTGACAAAACGATCACGATGCGGTGGCGAATTCGTCGAACCAAGCGTCCAACTGCTTGATCCGGCCGCGTTCGCGGGTGGTCGGGCTGGCAATTGGGTCCAGCAGGTAGACTGCCCTACATGCAGCGGGCGCTCCTCCTTAACTGCCGCGACGGGGTCTGATCCAGACCGGCCTCCCGTCGCGGGGTTCAGTGGCGCCGGTCGATCACCCCTAGGACCGACAGGTCCCCCTCAGTTCGGAGATTCGTCAATGTCACCCGCCGACGCATTCACCACCGGATCGCGCACCATCACGCCGCCGTCCAAGCCCGCGCCCGCAGACCAGCCCGCGTGGAACACGCAGAAGAACTCCTCGATGCCGACCTACCGGTACCGGCCCTTCTCGGAAGAGGTCGAGTCGGTGTCGCTGCCCGACCGCACCTGGCCCGACAAGGTGATCGACCGCGCCCCGCAGTGGTGCGCCGTCGACCTGCGTGACGGCAACCAGGCACTCATCGACCCGATGAGCCCGGCCCGCAAGCGCCGCATGTTCGACCTGCTGGTCCGGATGGGCTACAAGGAGATCGAGGTCGGTTTCCCGTCCGCCAGCCAGACCGACTTCGACTTCGTCCGCGAGATCATCGAGGACAACGCGATTCCCGACGACGTCACGATCCAGGTGCTGACGCAGTCGCGTCCCGAGCTGATCACCCGCACGTTCGAGGCCTGCCAGGGCGCGAAGAACGTCATCGTGCACTTCTACAACTCCACGTCGATCCTGCAGCGCCGGGTGGTGTTCCGCGCCGACCAGGCCGCCATCAAGAAGATCGCGACCGACGCCGCGGCACTGGTGCTCGAGGAGGCGAAGAAGTACCCCGACACCAACTGGCGCTGGGAGTACTCCCCCGAGTCCTACACGGGCACCGAACTGTCGTACGCCAAGGAAGTGTGTGACGCCGTCACCGAGGTCCTCGGCGCGACCCCGGAGAACCCGGTCATCCTGAACTTACCCGCGACCGTCGAGATGGCCACCCCGAACGTGTACGCCGACTCCATCGAGTGGATGCACCGCAACCTGGCGCGTCGCGACGCGGTGATCCTGTCGCTGCACCCGCACAACGACCGCGGCACCGGTGTCGCGGCGGCGGAGCTGGGCTACCAGGCCGGCGCCGACCGTATCGAGGGCTGCCTGTTCGGCAACGGCGAGCGCACCGGCAACGTCTGCCTGGTGACGCTGGGCCTGAACATGTTCACCCGCGGCGTGGACCCGCAGATCGACTTCTCGAACATCGACGAGATCCGCCGCACGGTCGAGTACTGCAACCAGCTGCCCGTGCACGAGCGGCACCCGTACGGCGGCGACCTGGTGTACACCGCGTTCTCCGGCAGCCACCAGGACGCCATCAACAAGGGTCTGGACGACATGAAGGTCTCCGCGGACTCGCAGGACGCGGACGTCGACGACATCGTCTGGCAGGTGCCGTACCTGCCGATCGACCCGAAGGACGTCGGCCGCACCTACGAGGCCGTCATCCGCGTGAACTCGCAGTCCGGCAAGGGCGGCGTGGCGTACATCATGAAGGCCGACCACGGTCTGGTGCTGCCGCGCCGCCTGCAGATCGAGTTCTCCCAGTCCGTCCAGAAGATCACCGACGGCGAGGGCGGCGAGGTCTCGCCCAAGGAGATGTGGGACGTCTTCCACGAGGAGTACCTGGCACCGGTCAGGCCGCTCGAGCGTATGCGGCAGAAGGTGACCGCGTCGGAGGAGGACGGCGGCACGGACTCCATCACCGCCGTGGTGAAGGTGGACGGCAAGGAGCAGGAGGTCTCCGGATCCGGCAACGGCCCGCTCGCCGCGTTCGTCGACGCCATCGGGACGATCGGGTTCGACGTCCGCGTCCTGGACTACAGCGAGCACGCGATGTCCGCGGGCGACGACGCGCAGGCCGCCGCCTACGTCGAGTGCGCCGTGACGTCGCCCGACGGCACGAGCAAGGTGGTCTGGGGTGTCGGTATCGCGACGTCCATCACCACCGCTTCGCTGCGCGCGGTCGTCTCCGCGGTGAACCGGGCCCACTGACAACACCCCGACACGCGGCTGAAGGGGCCCTTTGTTCGGTTGATCCGAACAAAGGGCCCCTTCAGCCGTGGACGGGGAGATACCCCGTAGCCGGGTGCCGCGTCAGCCCCGCAGGCGGTCAGCCCAGCAGTTTGGCCTTGGCGGCTGCGAACTCGTCGTCGCTGAGCACACCGGCCTGGTGCAGTTCACTGAGCTGCTTGAGCTTGGCGATCATGTCGTCCTCGGGCGGCGCCGCCGCCTGCTGGGCGGCCGCCTGCTGTGCCGCCGCCTGCTGGGCGTACTGCTGCTGTTCGTACTCCTGCTCCGCCTGTTGCTGATCGGCGTAGGCCTGCTTCTCCTGGTACTTGCGCTGGGACCGGCGGTCCATCGCATTGGTCGTCGCCCGGGCGGTACCCGCCACCACCGCGGTGCGCGCGACGGTGCCGAGCAGCCCGGGACGACCCACTCGTCCTGCCCTGAAAACCATGATCTCTTCCCTTCCCTGGAACGCCTAGAACGCGGCCTGGACCGCCGCGACCACCACCTCGTGAGGAATCTGCACGTGCAGGGCAACTTCGCCGCCGGCCGCCCGTGCACTGGTCGTGAACTTCCGAGCCCACGTCTGCTCGTACACGATGATCGCCGCCGAACTGCCCGGCTCCAGCGTCTCCCGGATCACGTCGAGGTCCTCGTCACTGATCAGCGCCTTGGCCTCGATGGACAGCACCGCCAGCCCCACGTCGTCGAGGTCCTCGTCGACGTCGATCTGCGTGATGTTGCCCGCCTCGTCCTTGGCGATGTACACGAGGTCGAGCAGCGTGACGTAGCCACGCGCCACCACCTCCTGTAGCGCTTCGACGGTCTCGGTGTTGACCGTGGCGCCGGGAAACGCCAATACGACCAATTCGACCGGACCGATGTCCACCGTCTCATCCATGGCGACCAGGCTCGTCGTCGCCGCTGCTCCGCACATCACCCGACACGGATGAGGCGCAACCACCCCACGAACGGGAATCCTCGACTGCACAACGATTCATCTCTGGGAATGGAGCACTACTGTGGACACGTTCTGGGACTTCCTGTGGCTGGTTCTCGTCACGTTCGCCTTCGTGGCCTACCTGATGCTGCTCTTCTCGATCATTGGTGACCTCTTCCGCGACCACAAGACCTCGGGCTGGTTGAAGGCGGTCTGGGTGTTCTTCCTGATCTTCGTGCCATTCCTGACAGCGCTGATCTACCTGATCGCGCGCGGCGACGGCATGACCAAGCGATCCATCGCGGCGGCGGAGCAGTACAAGTCCGATCAGGACCATTACATCAGGTCGGTCGCGGGCAAGTCTCCTGCCGACCAGATCGCCGATGCGAAGGCACTGCTCGACTCCGGCACGATCACCGAGGCCGAGTTCGCATCGCTCAAGGCCAAGGCGCTCGGCTGACGAGAGCCGCTGTCGCCCCGACCGCTCCGGGAATCCGCCAGTGTTCCCGGAGCGGTCTCGTTCTAGCGCCGCGCCCGTGTATGCGACAAACTGCGCACAGCTCAGTCGACCGCGACCGCCCTGCCCTGCGCCCGCATCGCCGCCAGGACGGCGGCGACCGCCGGACGCTCCACGGCGGCGGGCCGCGTCGCCAGTTCGTAGATCCGCGCGGCGCGCACTCCGGTGAGCCGTTTGCTCACCACGCTGTGATGGGTGGGTACGTACCGCGGCATGAGCGCGACGCCGATGCCGGCATGCACGAGATTCTCGATGACCCGGAAGTCGTTGATCCGCTGGACAACTCGCGGCTGCATGCCGGTCGCCGCCGCAACGGACTGCAGGACGTCGTCGACGGGGAAGCCGCCGCGGACGCTGATCCAGTTCTCGTCGGCCAGGTCGACGAGTTCGACGTGCGGCCGGTCGGCGAGAGGATGGCCAGGGGGGAGCACGAGGTCGATCGGCTCGCGCAGGAACGGCTCGTAGCGGACCCGCGGGGACACCAGGGCCGGGGCACGTTCGTCCCGGTGGGTGACGACCACGTCGAAGTCGGCGAGCAGCCGCGGCACCTCCGACGCGGGCTCGTCGACGTCGTTGGCCTCGACCTCGACACCGAGCTCGGCGATCGTGGCCAGCACCCCCGGTAGCAGCAGCGCCGCACCCGACGAGAACATGGCCAGCCGTACCCGGCCACGCGGCGAGCCGGCGTAGGACGCCATCTCGGCGGTGGCACGGTCGAGCGCGGCGAGCACGTCGTCCGCACGCAACACCAGTGCGTGACCGGCGTCGGTGAGCCTGAGCCGGCGGCCGTCGGGTTCGAGGATCTGCACTCCCGCCTCGCGGGCGAGGATCTTCAACTGTTGGGACACCGCGGACGGGGTCAGTGACAACGCGTCCGCGGCGGCGGCGACCGTGCCGCGGTCGGCCAGTTCTCGCAGGACCCGCAACCGCTCCACATCCATGTAGAAACTCTACATCAATGATCCACTAATATTCGATTGTCCTGATTGTTTTCGGGAGTCACGATTGCTCCCGTGACCACACGTGACCGCCTGACCGGAATCGCCGTCGCGCTGCTGTGGGGCATGAACTTCCTGGCCATCCGGACCGGGCTCGACCACTTCCCCCCGTACTTCTTCGCGGCGCTGCGTTTCCTCGTCATCGCGATCCCCGTGGTGATCTTCGTCCCCCGACCGCAGGTACCCGTGCGCTGGCTGCTTCTGTACGGCGTCGGCTTCGGGGTGCTGCAGTTCACGTTCCTGTACTGGGCGATGAACACCGGCATGCCGACCGGCCTGGCGTCGCTGGTGCAGCAGTCGTCGGCGCCGATGACGGTCGTGCTCGGCGCGGTGCTGCTGCGGGAGCGGGTCGGCACCAGACAGATCACCGGAATCGTCGTCGCGGTCGTCGGCATGGTCGCAATCGGCTGGGACCGGTTCGCGCACGCGAGCCTGCTCCCGCTGCTGCTCACGCTCTGTGGCGCGTTCGGGTGGGCGCTGGGCAACATCGGCAGCCGCCAGGCCAGGTCCGACTCGCCGATGCGGTTGATGCTGTGGATGACGGTGATCCCCCCACTGCCGATGCTCGCGCTCTCCGCGGCGGTCGAGGGCCCGACCGCGGGGTGGTCGGCGCTCGGATCGTCGTTCGCCCCTGAAGGATGGCCGGCACTGGCCGGACTCGCGTACATCGTGCTGCTCGGCACCATCGTCGGGTCGGGACTGTGGACCATGCTGATGAGCCGCTACCCGGCATCGACGGTGGCCCCGTTCTCGCTGTTGGTGCCCGTGGTCGGGATCGGATCGTCGTGGCTCGTGCTCGGGGAACGCCCGACCGCGTTGGCGCTGGCCGGTGGGGTCCTGGTGGTCGGCGGCTGCCTGTTCGGGATCACCCGGCGCCGGACCCCCGCAGGAATCGGAGAGCCATCGGCCGGGCCGGCCCCCGAGGCGGCGACTGTGGCACTGGCCACCCCCGAACCCGCGCGCACCTGACCCGGCGTGCGGGTGTGGAAAACTGCGCGAGTGGCTACCAGCACTCGATTCTCCGCCCGGGGCCGGCTCGCGCTGCGCATTGCCGCGCTGGCCTCCTGGGCCTCGCAGAAAGCCGGCCGCGGCAAGGGCTCGATGATCGGCGGGCTGATCGCACTCAAGGTCGACCCGACCCTGATGACCCAACTCGGCCGCGGCAAGCGGACCGTCCTGGTCACCGGCACGAACGGCAAGTCCACCACGACCCGGATGACGGCGGCCGCGCTCGCGACCATCGGCACCGTCGCGACCCAGGCGGACGGCGCGAACATGGACGCGGGCATCGTCGCCGCACTGAGCGTCGGCATCGATGCCGACCTCGCGGCGATCGAGGTGGACGAGCTGCACACCCCGCACGTCTCCGACGCCCTCGAGCCCGCCGCGATCGTGCTGCTCAACCTCAGCCGCGACCAGCTGGACCGGGTCGGCGAGATCAACATGATCGAGCGCAGGCTCCGCGCCGGCCTCGCCGCCCACCCGAACGCGGTGGTGATCGCGAACTGCGACGACGTGCTCGTCACGTCCGCCGCGTACGACAACCCGAACGTGGTCTGGGTCGCGGCCGGATCCGGGTGGGCGAACGACGCCACCAGCTGCCCCCGCAGCGGCGAACCGATCGTCTGGGACACCGACGGCAACTGGCGCAGCACCGGAACCGATTTCGCGCGCCCCGCGCCGGACTGGTGGCTCGACGACGAGAACCTCCACGGCCCCGACGGCCTGGTCGTCCCGATGACGCTGACGCTGCCGGGCCGGGCCAACCGGGGCAACGCGGCGCAGGCGGTCGCCGCCGCGGTCGCGCTCGGCGCGGACCCGAAGGCGGCGGTCGCGGCGGCAGCCGCCGTGCACGAGGTCGCCGGCCGGTACGCCGCCGTCCAGGTCGGCCCGCACTCGCTGCGGATGCTGCTCGCCAAGAACCCCGCCGGGTGGCAGGAGGCACTGTCGATGATCGATCCCACCGTGGACGGTCTCGTCATCGCAGTGAACGGGCAGGTGCCCGACGGCGAGGACCTGTCCTGGCTGTGGGACGTGCGCTTCGAGCACTTCGAAGGCGTCAAGGTCGTCGCCTCCGGCGAACGCGCGACCGACCTCGCGGTCCGGCTGACGTATGCCGGCGTCGAGCACTCCCTGGAACCGGATCCGTTGCTCGCCATCGCGTCCTGCCCCGCAGGTCGCGTCGAGGTGCTTGCCAACTACACCGCGTTCCGGGACCTGAACACCGCCGTCGCCAAGGGGGCCGAGCATGTCTGAGTCGACCGTGCGGATCGGGCTGGTGCTCCCCGACGTCATGGGCACCTACGGTGACGGCGGCAACGCGCTGATCCTGCGGCAGCGGCTGCGGATGCGCGGTATGGACGCCGAGATCGTGGAGATCACCCTGTCCGACCCGGTTCCGAACTCCCTCGACGTGTACACCCTCGGCGGTGCGGAGGATTCGGCGCAGCGCCTGGCCACCCGGCACCTGCAGCGGTATCCGGGCCTGCAGCAGGCCGCCGAGCGCGGCGCCCCGGTGCTGGCCATCTGCGCCGCGATCCAGGTGCTCGGCCACTGGTACGAGACGTCGGCGGGTGAACGGGTGGACGGTGTGTCCCTGCTCGACGTCACCACGTCCCCGCAGGTCACGCGGTCGATCGGGGAGGTGATCACCCGACCCCTCGTCGAGGGTCTGAGTCAGCCGCTGACCGGATTCGAGAACCACCGCGGCGGAACCGCACTCGGCCCGGACGCGCGCCCGCTCGCGACGGTCACCCACGGCGTCGGCAACGGTGTCGGGGACGGGTACGAGGGTGTCGTGCAGGGCTCGGTGATCAGCACCTACATGCACGGACCCGCACTTGCCCGCAACCCCGAACTGGCGGACCTGCTGCTGGCGCGGGCACTGGGCGTCGACTCCCTCGAACCGCTGGACCTGCCGGAGGTGGACCGACTGCGCCGGGAGCGGCTCGCGGCCGGTCGCTGAGGGGAGGTACGGACCGCAGATCGTCCGGACCGCGTGAAACGGCCCCGAACAGGGGTTCGGCCGAGAACGTAGCGATAAATCGCGTTCCCGGCCGGATCTCTGCTTTTCGAGTTCCTTCGAACCGTTACCGATTCGCTCTTCCTCGATCCGCATCACTTACGGTACGCCCCGTCGAAACCACTGGCAATATCCCTGACCAGGGAAATCCTGCGGAATTTCGGCGGCGTCCTCAGCAGTCGTCCGGTGCCGGGTCGCCCCGCAGGCGCGCGTCGACCCAGTCGAAGGCGCCCGGGTTTCCGGTGAGTTCACCGATGATGTGTTCGCCCGGGACCTGTCGGTACACGGTGCTCACGCCCAGAGCACACTGCTCGGCGAACAGGTTCTGCGTGCCGAGCGCCGGGATCCAGAACTCCTGCCCTCCGTTGTAGATGTGGAGCGGCGCACTCGACGGGCGGTCCGCCATCTTCATCTCCGCGAAAATATCCTGTGCGACAGGGGAACTCAACACCTTTGCGACGTTGGCGAGCGCTTCGACGGGGATGCCGGGGACACCGGCGAGCGCGAGCGTCATCACGCATCCGTCGCGGAGCCCGGACGTGCCGAGCCGCTCACCGAGGTCGTTCATCAGGGTCAGGATCTCGGTTCGTTCCCGCGCCACGCCGAGCACCGCCGCCATGAACAGCCCCCCGGCCAGGTTGCCGTTCATGGTGCGTCCGAGCATGTCGTAGTCGGCGGGCACTCCGCCGATCGCGGCACCGACGATGTCGTCGGCAAGTTCCGGCGCGTACCCGTCGACCAGCTTGACGGCGCCACTGGTCGCGATCGCCCCACCCGAGTAACCCATCATCGCGAGCGCACTCGCGCCGAACTCTGCCGGATACAGGGTGCGCATCCCGCGGATCGTGTCGAGGATCGCGTGCCCGGCCACGAACGGCTCGCCGTACGCCATCTGCGGGCCCTCGTGGTCGGGGATGAGGACGGCGTAGCCACGTTCCTCGGCCTTCGTCGTGACGGGCCGGATCAGCTCGAACGGATTCGTCGACGGGGTGATCCCGTGCGCGAGGGTGTGCGAGGGCGTGCAGGCCCGTCCCAGCCCGTTGATCGGGACGTTGTTGACCAGCACCGGACGCGGGCCGGGACCGGTCCACGGCGTCGCGGGCACCACCAGCGTCGCGGTCGCGAAGGACGGCGCGCCCTGCGAGTCGGTCGTCTTCACCTTGAACTGCCGCACCTCACGGACCGGGCCGCGCAGGAACTGCAGGGCCGCCGGCGTCACGTCGCGGGACTCGATGACCTGACCGTTCGCCATCCCGGGCAGCCCCGGCGGGAACTCGTCGAAGAACGGCTCCCCCAGCGGGGACGGCAGCACCGCCTGCCACAGCGCATCGAGGTCCGGGTAGGGCGGATTCGGCGCGGGCACGATGGCGTCGACCAGCGGCGGGAGCACCGACCCCAGCGGGGACCGCGCCACCGACGCCGTGCCCAACGACCCGGTGACGAGTGTCGTGCCGTTCAGCAGCATCCCGTCGGATCCGGTGCCGTCCGTCAGGGACCCGGTACCGACCGAGCCCTCGCCACCGGCGCTGCCGCTGGACTGAGCCGTGGCCGCCCCGGCGCCGGCGCCGGCGCCGACGGTCACCGCGAGCGCGGTGACACACGTTCGAACCCAGATACCCCCGTGCTGGATACGCATGGCGTGCAGGCTAACACCGACCGAAGGACCATCCCGGACGAAACGGGATCATCGGATCACGCGTCGACACTGAGGGTTTCGAACACACGACGACGCCGATTCGGCCGCGTCGCCCGAATCCGAGCGGCTTTGGCGTCTGGATCGACCGGTGTGGCGTTCGGGTGGGCGTGAATCCGGCTGGTGTCGTTGTTGACACGGCACATGACGACCAATCTGATCGCCGACGACCGGGCGACACGCTCGACACGCACCGCCTGGCCGGCGCTGGCCACGATGTTCCTGGGCAGCTTCACCCTGGTGACCGCCGAGTTCCTGCCACCCGGTGTGCTGACGCTCGTCGCCTCCCAACTCGGCGTCACGGAGGGAGTGGTCGGGCTCTCGGTCAGCGCCACGGCACTCACCGCACTGGCGGCCGCGCTCGGTATGGGATCGCTCTTCCCGCGACTGGACCGGCGCACCCTGCTCGTCGCGCTGACCGTCGGCGCGGTGGCGTCGAACGTGTTGGTGGCCGTCGCCCCGAACGTGGCGGTGTTGATGCTGGCACGCCTGCTGCTCGGCCTGGCGATCGGCGGCTACTGGTCGATGGCGCTGGTGATCGCCACTCGACTGGTGCCCGCCGACCGGGTCGGGCGGGCGATGATGATCGTCAATGCGGGCACGACGGTCGCCACCGTCGCCGGCGTCCCGCTCGGCGTGCTGCTCAGCACGTTCGCCGGCTGGCGCGTCGTGTTCGCCGTCCTCGCGGGCGTCACCCTCGTCGCCGCCCTGGCGGTTCGGGTGGCTCTGCCACCGATCGCGCCGGCCCCCGGAGTCGGGTGGGCGGCGATGGGACACGCGCTGCGGGCACCCGGCGTGGCGGTGGGACTGATCGGTCTCGTGGCGGTCATCGGCGGGCACATCACCGGCTACACCTATGTCCGGCCGGCACTGGCCGAACTGCTCGGCGCCGGCCCCGGAGCCGTCGCGATCCTGCTCGCCCTCTTCGGGGTGGGCGGCCTCGTCGGCAACTTCGTCCTCGGCAGCCTCGCCGACCGCTTCCTGCGACCGTTGCTGGTGGCCGTTCCCGGCGCCATCGCGCTGTCCGTCCTCGCGATCGTGCTGTCCTCCGGGCTGCCGGCCCTCGGCTACGTCGGGGTGATCGTCTGGGGCGCGGCGTTCGGCGGCCTGCTCAACGTCGCGCAGGTGTGGGTCACACGGGTGCTGCCCGACCGCGTCGAGGCGGGCAGCGGCCTGATCGTCGCCGGCTTCCAGACCGCGATCGTTCTCGGATCCGCGGTGGGCGGGCGCGGGGTGGACGATCTCGGGGTGGCGGCGACCTACGTGATCGCCGCGGCGGTCACCGTGGCCGGCGGTGTGATGGTCCGGGTCACCCTCGGCCGCGCCGACGCTGCCACTGGGACGGCGTGACGCCGGTGTGCCTGCGGAACGCCCGACCGAACGCGGTGTCGGAGCCGTAGCCGAGCCGGTTCGCGACCGCGGCGACCGAGACTCCGTCCCGGGACAGCATCCGTTGCGCCAGTTCGATTCTGACGGCGGACAGGTACCGACCCGGCGGCTGCCCGGTCGCCGACCGGAACCGGGCCGCGAATCCGGATCGGGACGCGAGTGCGACCCGGGCCAGGGCCTCCACCGTCCATTCCCGCCCCGGCTCGGCGTGAATGGCCGCGACGGCACGAGCCAGGCCCGGATCGTCCACCCGCAACAGCCACCTGCTCGGCGCGCATCCGCGGGCGTACCACGACGACACCGCGATCGAGGCGACGAGGGTCGCGACGCGGTCACGCAGCACGCCGTGCGGATGACCGCCCTCCTCGGCCAGATTCCGCAGGAGCGCCTCCGCCATCGGCTCGTGTTCGGCGAACTCGGTCAGCAGCACCCGCCGAGGGAGGGCGCCCAGTGCCCCCGAGGTGCCCGCGGGCGCCATCCGCACCCGCAGCACGACGGCCTCCGACAGTGCCCGCATCGTGAAGCCGTGACCGTGCGGCACGAACAGGAAGTCGCCCGGAGCCAGGTCGCACGGGTCGCCCAGGTCCTCGACCCGGAGCAGGCCGCCCGTCACCAGCACGGCACTCGCCTCGCCGGCAGCGACGGATCTGTTCTCGCAGGCCGCGATGTCGAGGACCTCGCCCCGTGCGCACCGCCACTGCAACCCCGCCAGCACGTCGTCGAGACCCAACGCCGGGGTACCGACCACGTCGGAATCGGCTGTCATGCGGCTCCTTTCGTGACACGGCACACAACCGCACCCGGATCCGCGGTATTCCCGACCGCTCTCGAAGCGGTGTCCACCAACGGGTACGGCCGCGGCCCCGGATCGGGGACGCGGCCGTACGCTCGTCTTGCCTGGCGGCTCAGGAGACCGTCACCGGCTCCTTCGGTTCGGTGGGCAGCGCGCTCCTGATCACCTCGGGCTTGATCTCCTCCACCGCAGGCGGTTCCGCGATGGGCTGCGGCTCCTGCGCGTAGTGGAAGTGCGGGCGACGGTGGCCGAGGAACGAGCCGAACCACGACATCACCGCGACGTAGCGGTTGCGGAAGCCCACCAGGTACACCATGTGCACGGCGAGCCACAGCACCCACGCGAAGGCACCCGTCAGCTCGATGTTCTTGACCTTGGTGACGGCACGGAACCGGTTGATGATCGCCATGCTGCCCTTGTCGCGGAACTTGAACGGCGTGCCGCGCTTGGTCTTTCCGAGGATGGTCCGGGCGACGTGGCGTCCGCCCTGCATCGCGACCGGCGACTGGCCGGGCAGGTTGTTCAGCGACGTCATGTCGCCGACGGCGAAGATGTCGGCGCGGCCACCGACGGTGAGGTCGGGGTTGACGAGCAGGCGCCCGGCGCGGTCCGTCTCGCAGCCGGTGCGCTCGGCCAGCACTCGCGCGAAGTCGTTGGCCTGCACACCCGCCGACCAGATGACGGTCTCGGCGGTGCGTCGCTCGCCTTCCTGCGCACCGTGCGCCTTGAGCGTGGCGCCGTGCTCGTCGATGTCGGTGACGAGGGTGTTCAGGACGACCTCGACACCCGCCTTCTCCAGCGACTGCTTCGTGTACTCGCTGAGCTTGCCGCCGTAGGCAGGCATCGCGACGCCGGCGCCCTCGACGAGGGTGACGGTGACGTCGTCGGCGGTGATCCCGCGGATCGACCGCTCGAAGTACCGGCCGGCGAGTTCCTTGATCTGACCGGCGAGCTCGACGCCGGTGGCGCCCGCTCCGATCACGATGAAGCTGAGCAGGTTCTTGGCGCGCTCGCGGTCCGTGGTCGTGTGCGCCTCCTCGAAGCACCGCACGATCTGATCGCGCAGCCGCTTCGCGTCGTTGACGGTCTTGAGCGCGTAGGTGACCTTCGCGAACTCGTCCCGACCGAAGTACGACTGGCGGGCACCGGTCGCGGCGACCAGGTTCTCGTAGCCGAGGGTGTGGCGCTCGCCGGCGGCCTCGTAGACCAGTTCCTTGGCCTCGGCGTCGACGTCGACGACGCGGCCGAGCCGGACGTCCGCCTTCGGGTAGTCCTGGAGGATCGCGCGCACCGACGGGGCGATCTCGCCGGCCGAGAGGACGCCGGTCGCCACCTGGTACAGCAGCGGCTGGAAGAGGTGCTCGGTGGTCTCGGAGATCAGCACGAAGGGCCTGCCGGCCTTGGCCAGCTTCTTCGCAGTCGCCAGGGCACCGAACCCGGATCCCACGATGACGGTCTCGGTCCGGTCTGTTGTCGCCTCGATGGCCACTGCGTCGCCCACGGTTACCTCCTGCTGAATCAACGCTGAATCAGTACTGAGAGCAACGCTAAGTATCGGCGCGCCCATTCCGCCACCGATCCGTGATATACGCCAGACAGTTATCTCGATCGCTCATAAGTAGGATTGCCGGGTGGACTTCCGGCAGCTTCGCTACTTCCTGGCGGTGAGCGAGGAACTGAGCTTCAGCCGCGCCGCCGAGAAGTGCTTCATCTCCCAGTCGGCGATCAGTCACCAGATCGGCAAGCTCGAACACGAACTGGGCACCGCCCTGTTCGACCGGACCACCCGCGTCGTCAAGCCGACGCCGGCCGGGTTTCGCCTGGTCCCCATCGCGCAGCAGGTCCTGGCGCTGGAGACCCAGGCGCTGGCCGTGGCCCGGGAACCACGCAACCGGATCCGGATCTCGGCGAACATGACGTTCGCGCCGCAGAGCCTCGACGCCATCGCGCAGGTCCGCAGCCGCTACCCCGACCTGGACATCGAGTTCGTCATCAAAAGCTTCGCGGACCGGATCGACGCGGTCGCCTCCGGCGACGCCGACATCGCACTCATTCGCGGCCACCTCGACCGTCCGGGTCTCGAAACGGTGGAGCTCGGCGTCGAGGACCTGCTGATCGTGACCTCGAGCCAGCATCCGCTGTCCGCGTTCTCCACTGTCGCGCTCGGCGACCTGGCCCACTACCCACTGCTGCTGCCGCCGCGCAGCAACCAGGTCCTGCTCCACACCGTCGTCGAGGACGCGTTCGTCGAGGTCGGCCGGCGAGTGCAGCTGGGACCGCCGATTCCCCGCGACCACACCGCCACCCTCGACGTCATCACCAACCCACGAGCCTGGACGGTGCTGTTCGCGAGCACCGTCACCGGCAACACCACCCGGCCCGGTCTCCGGGTGATGCGGGAGGCGGCGGGCCGGCTGCGGGTACCGGTGTGCGGTGTGGTGCGCAGCGGGTCGACGGACTCGGCGGCGCTGTCCTTCATGGTGAACGCGCTCCGGCAGACAATGGACCCGAGGACGGAGACCGCCACGCCGCCGGACCCGGAGGAAGACGGGTTCTGACAGCTCCGCTGCCGATGAGTTCGCGCGTTCCGGACGGTCCACACCACCGAGCGACAATCGACAGGAGGAGAGTCCGATGAGCCTTCCGAGGATCGCGACGCGCGAGGAGTGGCTGGCCGCCCGCATCGAGCTGCTCGCCGAGGAGAAGGCCCTGACCCGGCAGCGGGACGCGCTCAACACCAAGCGCCGGAACCTGCCGATGGTCGAGGTCGAGAAGCCGTACGTCTTCCACGGACCCGACGGCGACGTCGGGCTGGGTGACCTGTTCGACGGAGCGCGGCAGCTGATCGTCTACCACTTCATGTTCGATCCGGCATGGGACGAGGGCTGCTCGAGCTGCACCGCGGGCACCGACGAGCTGTCGCCGGGGTTCCTCGCGCACCTGCGGGCCCGCGACACCGCCTACGCGCTGGTGTCCCGGGCGCCGCTGGAGAAACTGCTCGACTGGAAGGCGCGCCGCGGCTGGGACGTCCCCTGGTACTCGTCGTACGGCTCCGACTTCAACTACGACTTCGGCGTCACCATCGACGAATCCGTCACCCCGGGCCGGTACAACTTCCGCGATCGCGCCCAGTACGCGGCCCGGGGTGAGAACTTCTTCGACTACGACCAGCCCTTCGAGATGCCCGGCCGCAGCTGCTTCCTGCGGGTCGACGACCGCGTCTTCCACACGTACTCGCAGTACGCGCGGGGACTGGAGTCGACGGGCGGCTCGTACTACTTCCTCGATCTGACCGCGCTGGGCAGGCAGGAGGACTGGGAGGAACCGACGGGACGCAGCGCCACCGCCCATTCCGCCCGGCCGGACTTCGCGACCTGACCGCCGGACCGACTCACATGGTCCGGCGGCCGGACAGCGCGCGTCCGAGCGTGAGCTCGTCGGCGAACTCGAGGTCGCCGCCCATCGGCAACCCGGACGCAAGCCGCGAGACGGTCAGTCCCGGGAAGTCCCGAAGCATGCGGACCAGATAGGTGGCCGTCGCCTCGCCCTCGGTGTTGGGGTCGGTCGCGATGATCACCTCGGTGACGTCGACACCGTCCTCCTGGTTGCCGATCCTCGTCAGCAGGTCCCGGATCCGGAGTTGGTCCGGCCCGATGCCGTTGATCGGGTCCAGCGCACCACCGAGCACGTGGTAGCGGCCGCGGAACTCGCGGGTCCGTTCGATCGCCTGCACGTCCTTCGGCTCCTCGACGACGCAGATGACGGTGCGGTCGCGGCGGTCGTCGGAACAGATCCGGCACCTCTCCTTGTCCGACACCGTCCCGCAGACCACACAGAACTGCACGCCGTCACGGATCCGCTGCAGGGCGTTCTGCAGCCGCTCGATCTCGGTGGGTTCGACGCCGAGCAGGTGGAACGCAATCCGCTGGGCGCTCTTCGGGCCGACACCGGGCAGCTTGCCCAGCTCGTCGATCAGATCCTGTACCGGACCCTCGTACACGGGCGCGCCCCCGCTAGAACGGGAGTCCGGGCAGCCCGCCCGCGAGCGGCCCGAGCTTGCCGGCCGCGATCTCCTGCGCCTTGCCCGAGGCGTCCGCGATCGCGCCGATCACCAGGTCCTGAAGGGTTTCGACATCGTCCGGATCGACCACCTTCGGGTCGATCGACAGCGCCACCACCTCGCCGGTGCCCTTGACCGTCGCGGTGACGAGCCCGCCACCGGCCTGACCGGTCACCTCGGCCTGGGCGATCTCGGCCTGCGCTGCCATCAGTTGCTGCTGCATCTGCTGGGCCTGCGCCAGGAGCTGCTGCATGTCGGGTTGTCCACCGGGCTGCACGTCATGTCCTCTCTGCGTGTTTGCACGCCAGCGTAGACGCCCCCGGTTACGGTGGGCGGCGTGCGAGCGACGTCGCGGGCGCCCGGCATCCGCATGCCCGGAACCCGGCCACGGGCAGAGCAGGTCCGTCACGCCGCTCTCGCCCTCGCGGCCCTGGCTTGCGTGCTGGTCGGGTGCACGATCCCCACCGACGGCGCGGCAACGGCGCGCGGGCAGATCGGCGGCGCACCGGAACCCGTGCCGGAGGTCACCGCTCAGGTGCCGCGACCCGCGTCGTCCACCCCGCTGGCGGGCCGGACGGTGTTCCTCGACCCCGGCCACAGCGGATCGCAGGACGCCGCGATGACCGCCCAGGTCCCGACCGGCCGCGGCGACACGAAGGACTGCCAGACCACCGGAACCGCCACCGACGACGGCTATCCGGAGCACACGTTCACCTGGCAGGTGGTCGGCCTGATGCGGACCGGCCTCGAACAGCTCGGTGCTCGTGTCGTGCTCAGCCGGACCGACGACACCTCCGTCGGCAACTGCGTCGACGAGCGTGCCGCGCTGGCCAACGCCTCCGGCGCCGACGCCGTCGTGTCGATTCACGCCGACGGGGCCGGGCAGGACCAGCGCGGATTCCACGTCTGCTACTCGGCCCCGCCCCTCAACGACGTCCAGGCCGGGGCCTCGGTGACGTTCGCGACGACGATGCGCGACACACTGGTCGCCGCGGGACTGACGCCGGCCAACTACACCGGCACGGCGGGCCTGCAGCCCCGCGCCGACCTCGCGGGGCTGAACCTGTCCGAACGGCCGTCGATCCTGGTGGAACTGGGCAACATGCGCAGCCCCGACGAGGCCCGGGAGATGACCGACGAGGCCGGCCGCGCACGCTATGCGCGGGCCGTGGTGCAGGGCGTCGTCGGCTATCTCGCCGGGTGACGCGGGTCCTAGTTCAGTTCGCGAGCCAGGTTGGCCAGCACCCCGGCCTGAATCTTCTTCAGGCCCAACGGCGCGAACGTCTTCTCGAAGAAGCCGCCGATGCCACCCGCGCCCTTCCAGGTGGTCGTCGTGGTGACGGTGGAGCCGGCGCCGTTCGGGGTCACGGTCCAGGTGGTGACCATGCTCGAGTTGGCGTCGGTCTCGGTGACCGTGTTGCCGGCGACGGTGATCGCGGCCTTGACGTTGCGGGTTCGCTTCTCGGTGGCCTTGAGCGACCACGCCACGATGGTGCCCGCCCCCTGACCACCCTCGAGCACCGCGTAGTCGGAGTACTGCTCGGTCAGGATTCGCGGGCGCACCGTCTGGTAGTCCGCGACTGCGGCAAGAGCCGCCTCCGGAGCCGCCGCCACCTCGACCGAACTGCTGGCACTGACCTGACCCACCGCGAATCTCCTCTGCTCGGGACCGGACGGACGCCGGCCCTGTGAACACCATCGTGCCTGCTCGCGGGCGCCTGCAGCCAGTCCCGTCCACGTCGCTGTGCGCCGTATCACACGGCGCCCACAAGGCTACGTTCACGTGACATTTTTCGGGTCGTCTCCCACCTTCCGTCGCCCCGAAACCCGGCAGGAGATAGCGTCGAAGGGTGGCAGTCACTTCGAGGGCGTTCCGCAAACGACAGGATCGGCGATCGACCACACCGCGTGAGATCGGGCCCGCGGCCCACCGCGCGGGTGTCGACCGCTTGTTGGCGAGCTATCACGCCATTCCACCTTCCGCCACGGTGCGATTGGCGAAGAAGACGTCGAACCTCTTCCGGGCCAGGGCCGCGACGAACGCCCCCGGCCTGGACGTCTCGGGCCTGACCGGGGTGATCTCCGTGGACCCGGAGGCCCGGACCGCGGACGTCGCGGGAATGTGCACGTACGAGGACCTGGTGGACGCCACCCTGCCGTACGGCCTGGCGCCGCTGGTCGTCCCGCAGCTCAAGACCATCACCCTCGGTGGCGCCGTGACCGGACTCGGGATCGAGTCCACGTCGTTCCGGAACGGCCTGCCGCACGAGTCGACGCTCGAGATCGACGTGCTCACCGGCAGCGGCGAGATCGTCACCGCGACACCCGACGGCGACCACGCCGACCTGTACTACGGCTTCCCCAACTCGTACGGCACGCTGGGCTACTCCACCCGACTGAGGATCCGGCTCGAACCCGTCAAACCGTTTGTCGCCCTGCGTCATCTCCGGTTCGACCGCATCGAGGACCTGCAGTCGACCATGGACGAGATCGCCCGGACCCACACCCACGACGGCATCGCCGTGGACTACCTCGACGGCGTGGTGTTCACCGCCACCGAGTCGTACCTGACGCTCGGCACCCAGACCGACGAACCGGGCCCGGTCTCCGACTACACCGGTCAGGACATCTACTACCGCTCGATTCAGCACGAATCGGTCAACCACCCCAAAACCGACCGGCTGACCATCCACGACTATCTGTGGCGCTGGGACACGGACTGGTTCTGGTGTTCACGAGCGTTCGGCGCGCAGGATCCGCGCATCCGACGATGGTGGCCGAAACGGTACCGGCGCAGCAGCTTCTACTGGAAGCTGATCGGCCTCGACCAGAAGTACGACATCGGCGACCGGCTCGAGAAGCGCAAGGGCCTGCCACCCCGGGAGCGAGTGGTCCAGGACGTCGAGGTCCCGATCGAACGCACCGCGGACTTCGTGCACTGGTTCCTGCGGGAGATCCCGATCGAGCCGATCTGGCTGTGCCCGTTGCGTTTGCGCGAACCGGCACCGGTAGGCGCGGCCCCGAACCGGCCGTGGCCGCTGTATCCGCTCGAACCCAAGCGGACCTATGTCAACGTCGGATTCTGGTCGTCGGTGCCGATCGTGCCCGGCGGATCGGACGGTGCGGCGAACCGACTGATCGAACGCACGGTGACCGAGTTCGACGGCCACAAGTCGCTGTACTCGGACGCCTACTACGCACAAGACGAATTCACCGCCCTCTACGGCGGCGAACGATACGACGAACTCAAGCAGAAATACGATCCCACATCACGTCTCCTCGACCTGTATTCGAAGGCGGTGCAACGTAAATGACCACGTTCAAGGACTCCTCGGCCTCCACCGCGAGCAGTCGCGACGACAGGCTGTCGATCGCCGACATCCTCGGGATCGTTGTCGGCAAGAACCTTCCGGTTCGGTTCACCGCGTACGACGGCAGCTCGCTCGGTTCTCCGGACGCCGAGTTCCACATCGACCTGAAGTCGCCGCGCGGTACCACCTACCTGGTGACGGCACCCGGCGACCTCGGACTCGCCCGCGCCTACATCTCCGGCGACCTCACGATCACCGGAGCACACCCCGGCAACCCGTACCCGGTCCTCAAGGTGCTCGGCGAGCAGCTGCACTTCAGTCGGCCGTCCGCCCGCGAATTCACCCAGATCACCCGATCACTCGGCTGGGAGGTGCTCAAACCGATCGCACCGCCGCCGCAGGAGTCGCTGCCGCGGTGGCGCCGCATCGCGGAAGGCCTGCGGCACTCCAAGACCCGCGACGCCGACGCCATCCACCACCACTACGACGTCTCGAACGCCTTCTACGAGAAGGTGCTCGGCCCGTCGATGACCTACACCTGCGCCGCCTACGAGTCCGCGGACCAGTCGCTCGAGGACGCCCAGGAGAACAAGTACCGCCTCGTCTTCGACAAGCTGAATCTGAAGGAGGGCGACCGGCTGCTCGACATCGGCTGCGGCTGGGGCGGAATGGTCCGCTACGCGGCCCGCCGGGGCGTCAAGGCGATCGGCGCGACCCTGTCCGCCGAGCAGGCCGAGTGGGCGCAGAAGGCGATCGCCGAGGAAGGCCTGTCCGAACTTGCCGAGGTCCGGCACTCCGACTACCGGGACATCGCGGAGACCGGGTTCGACGCGGTGTCCTCGATCGGCCTGACCGAGCACATCGGCGTCCACAACTACCCGGCGTACTTCAAGTTCATCAAGTCGAAGCTGCGCGTCGGTGGCCTGATGCTCAACCACTGCATCACCCGCCCCGACAACAAGCACACCGCGCGGGCAGGCGGATTCATCGACCGCTACGTCTTCCCCGACGGGGAACTGACCGGCTCCGGACGCATCATCACCGAGATCCAGGACATCGGACTCGAGGTGCGGCACGAGGAGAACCTGCGCGAGTCGTACGCACTGACCCTGGCCGGCTGGTGCAGGAACCTCGAGGCGAACTGGGACGAGTGCGTCGCCGAGGTCGGCGAGGGCACGGCCAAGGTGTGGGGCCTGTACATGGCAGGCTCGCAGCTCGGCTTCGAACGCAACGTCATCCAGCTGCACCAGGTCCTCGCCGTCCGCCTCGGCGCCGACGGCGACGCCCAGCTCCCCCTGCGCCCCTGGTGGAAGGGCTAGACAGCTCCGCCTCGTACGGGATGAAGGTGCCCTTCGTTCGCATCACGCGAACGAAGGGCACCTTCATCGTTCACAGCACGAAATGGCCGATCGGCTGTCCGATGTGCCGAATGTCCACTTGCCCTTGAACTCGAGCCGGTCCGCACCCGCTCGGCACGCAACCGACGGTGCCCGACGTCCGGCCGGAGCCGAGCGTCGGACACCGTCGGGGTCGTGCGCTATGCCTCGAGCGAGGCAGGCGGGGTGAAGCGCGCGCCGTACTTGGCGGCGAGCTCCTCGGCGCGGGCGACGAAGGCCGCCTGGCCGCCCGGGTATCCGACGACGAACTGGTGCACGCCACCGGTCCAGGCCGGGAAGCCGATACCGAAGATCGAGCCGATGTTGGCGTCGGCGGTGGACTCGAGAACGCCTTCGTCGAAGCACTTCTGGGTTTCGATCGCCTCGGCGAACAGCATCCGGTCGATGAGGTCCTGCAGCGGGACGTCGAGGGTGGCGGTGGTCTTGAAGTGATCACGCACGCCCGGCCAGATGCCGAGACGCTTGCCGTCCTCGTCGTACTCGTAGAAGCCTGCCTTCTCCAGGCGACCCGGACGCCCCTCGGCGACCATGTAGTCGATGACGCCCTGTGCCGGGTGACGCTCGGTGCCGAGCTTGGTGTCGCCGCGCTCGGCCGCCTCCGCGGTCTCCTTCGCGATCTTCTGCATGAGCTTCATGTTCAGCTCGTCGGTCAGCTGCAGCGGCGGCGCCGGGTACCCGGCCTGCGACCCGGCCTGCTCGATGGTGGCCGGCTCGATGCCCTCGCCGAGCATCGCGATGGCCTCGTTGACGAACGTGCCGATGACGCGGGAGGTGAAGAAGCCGCGGCTGTCGTTGACGACGATCGGGGTCTTCTTGATCGCGAGGGTGTAGTCGAACACCCGGGCCAGCGCCTCGTCGGAGGTCTTCTCGCCCTTGATGATCTCGACCAGCGGCATCTTGTCGACCGGGGAGAAGAAGTGGATGCCGATGAAGTCCTCCTGGCGCTTCACGCCGGTCGCGAGACCGGTGATCGGCAGCGTGGAGGTGTTCGAGCCGAGCAGCGCGTCGGGCTCGACGATGTCCTCGATCTCCTGGAACACCTTGTGCTTGAGTTCGGTGTTCTCGAAGACGGCCTCGATGACGAAGTCGACGCCCTTCAGATCGGCGGCGTCCGCGGATGGGACGATCCGGTCGAGCAGCGCCTTCGACTTCTCCTCGGTGGTCTTGCCGCGGGAGAGGGCCTTGGCCTCGATCTTCTCCGAATAGCCCTTACCGCGTTCGGCGGCCTCGAGGCTGACGTCCTTGAGGACGACCTCGTAGCCGGCCTTCGCCGACACGTAGGCGATGCCCGCGCCCATCATGCCCGCGCCGAGGACACCGATCTTCTTGATGTCCTTCTTCGGAACGTCCTTCGGACGCGAACCGCCGCCGTTGATGGTCTGCAGGTCGAAGAAGAACGCCTGGATCATGTTCTTCGCGACCGGCCCGGTCAGCAGGTGCACGAAGTACCGCGACTCGATCAGGGACGCGTTGTCGATGTCGACCTGCGCGCCCTCGATCGCTGCGGCCAGAATCGCCCGCGGCGCAGGCATGTTCGCGCCCTTGAGCTGTTTGCGCAGGTTTGCCGGGATGGCCGGCAGGTTCGCCGCGAACGCCGGCGACGACGGGCTGCCACCCGGGATCTTGAAGCCCTTCCTGTCCCACGGCTGCACGCCGCCCTCGGGGTTGGCTTTGATCCACGCCTTGGCGGCGGGAACGAGCTCCTCGATCGACGGCACGACCTCGTCGATCAGGCCGACCTCCTTGGCCTTGGCCGGGTTGTGGCGCTGCCCCTGGAGCAGCACCTGCAGCAGCGCGTTCTGGATGCCGAGCATCCGCACCGTGCGGATGACGCCGCCGCCGCCGGGCAGCAGACCGAGGGTGGCCTCGGGGCAACCGATCTGCACGCCGCGAACGTCGGCGGCGATGCGGTGGTGGGTCGCCAGCGCGATCTCGAGGCCGCCACCGAGGGCGGCGCCGTTGATCGCCGCGACGACCGGCCTGCCGAGGGTTTCGAGACGCCGCAGGCCGGCCTTGACCGCGAGGGTGCGTTCGTAAATGCCGAGGCCGTCCTCGGGACTGGTGTTGATCATGCTCTTGAGGTCTCCGCCGGCGAAGAAGGTCTTCTTCGCCGAGGTGAGCACGACACCGGTGATGTCGTCCTTCTCCGCCTCGAGTCGGTCGATCGTAGCGGAGAACGACGCCTTGTACAGCTCGTTCATGGTGTTGGCGCCCTGGTTCGGATCGTCCATCGTCAGGGTGACGATGCCGTCCGCGTCCTTGTCCCAACCGATCATGTTGTCAGTCACTGCTCTGGTTCTCCTGTGAATCCGTGTTGGGGGACGCGTTCAGACGCGCTCGATGATGGTGGCCACGCCCATGCCGCCGCCGACGCACAGCGTCAGCAGGGCATAGCGGCCGCCGCGACGCTCGAGCTCGTCGATCATGGTGCCGGTGATCATCGCGCCCGTGGCGCCGAGCGGGTGGCCCATCGCGATCGCGCCGCCGTTGACGTTGAGCTTCTCGTCCGGGATGTTCAGATCCTTCTGGAACTTCAGCACGACCGACGCGAACGCCTCGTTGATCTCGAACAGGTCGATGTCGTCGAGGGTCAGTCCCGCCTTCGCGAGCACCTTCCTCGTCGCCGGCGTCGGGCCGGTGAGCATGATGGTGGAGTCGGCGCCACTGGTGGCGGTCGCGACGACGCGCGCACGCGGCGTCAGGCCCGAGGCCTTGCCCGCCTCCTCGTTGCCGATGAGCAGCAGCGCCGCACCGTCGACGATGCCCGAGCTGTTGCCGCCGTGATGGACGTGGTTGATCTTCTCCACGAAGTGGAACTTCTGCAGCGCGACCGCGTCGAAACCGCCCATCTCGCCGAGCACCGAGAACGACGGCTGCAGCTTCGCGAGATCCTCCACCGTGGTGCCGGGACGACGGTGCTCGTCGTGATCGAGAATCGTGATGCCGTTGATGTCCTTGACCGGAACGACCGACTTCGCGAAGTAGCCGCCGTCCCACGCCTTGGCGGCGAGCTCCTGCGACCGCACCGCGTACTCGTCGACGTCCTCGCGGCTGAAGCCCTCGATGGTCGCGATCAGGTCCGCGCTGACACCCTGCGGCACGAAGTAGGTGTCGAAGTTGGTGACGGGATCGAGCGCCCATGCGCCGCCGTCACTGCCCATCGGCACCCGGGACATCGACTCGACGCCACCGGCGAGGACCAGGCTCTCGAACCCGGAACGCACCTTCTGCGCGGCGGTGTTCACGGCCTCGAGGCCGGACGCGCAGAAACGGTTGAGCTGGACACCGCCGACCGTGTCGGGCAGGTTCGCGGCGGTGACCACGGCACGCGCGATGTCCGCACCCTGATCCGCAACGGGACTGACGACGCCGAGAACCAGGTCGTCGATGCGGTCCTCGTCCAGGTCGGGGAAACGGGTGCGCAGCTCGTCGACCAGACCGGTGACGAGGTCGATCGGCTTCACCGAGTGCAGCGAACCGTTCTTCTTACCCTTGCCGCGTGGCGTTCGGATGGCTTCATAGATGAAGGCCTCTGTGGTCACGGTGTTCCTTCCTGTGCACGGCTGCGCCGCGTGCGAGCGGTTCTTACGGATCCAGTGTGCGTGCCGGGTCCCGCGCTGTGCGGCAACTCGCGGCAGACACCCCGACGACCGCAATGGTAGAACCAGTTCCAAAACTCGGTCCAGGACCGAACCGAGCGAGGTCCGTGACCGTGACGATCAGCCGAGACCCCGAGCACCGTGACGATCAGCCGAGACCGGCGTCCCGTGCCCGCACGATCGCCGCCGCCCGGTCGGGGACGCCGAGCTTGGTCAGGATGTTCGAGGTGTGGTTGCGCACCGTCTTCGGGCTGAGCACCAGCCGCCGCGAGATGGTCGCCGTGTCGTGCCCCGCGGCGACCAGGTCGAGGATCTCCCGTTCCCGGTCCGTCAGTTCGGGAAACACCGTGGGCCCGAGCCCCCGTGAGGCCGCCATGAATCCCATCGCCCGTTCCGCCACCGCCGCACCGAGGAACAGGTCGCCGTGCGCGACCGCCCGCAGCGCCCGCTCCACCTCGTCGGGTCCGGCACCCTTGACGAGATAACCGCGGGCGCCCGCTCGCACCGACGCGACGAGCGCGTCGTCGTCCTCGTGCATCGTCACCATCAGCACCCGCACCGCGGGGAGGCGCGCCAGCAGGTCCCGCGTCGCCTCCACCCCGGACCCGTCGCCGAGCTCGATGTCCATCATCACCACGTCGACATCGCCGGTGACCACGGTGGTCGCCTCGGCCGCCGAGCTGGCCTCGGCGACCACCTCGATCCCGTCGAGCGTGGACAACAGGGCGATCATCCCGAGACGGAACACGGGATGATCGTCGACAACGGCGACACGGATGGCAGTCATGGTGCGCTCAACGGTAGCCGGGCGGTGACCCGCGTTCCTCCCGGCGGCGGCGAGTCGATCACCAGGGTGCCGCCGACCGCGTCCGCACGTTCGCGCATCGAGCGGGTGCCCACGCCACCGACGCGACCCGGGTCGATGCCCGAGCCGGTGTCGAGCACGACGACCGTCAACTCGGCGGCCCCCGACGCCGCCGGCCGGTCGTGGGCGGAATCCGGTGCGGCGCAGACGACCTCGACCCGGCAGCCGTCGGCCCCGCTGTGCCGGCGGGCGTTGGAGACCGCCTCGACGGCGATGCCGTAGGCGGCAGCGCTCGCGGTGGCGTCCAGCGTCGAGGGAACCTGCGCGTGCACGTCGAGGGTGAAACCGGCGCGGGCGTGCTGCGCCGCCAGGTCGTGCAGGGCGGCCGCGAGGCCGAGTTCGTCGAGGATCGGCGGGAACAGGGTGCGGGACAGCGACCGGACTCCGTCGATCTGGTGGTCGAGCTGCTGCTGCAGCGAATCGAGCAGTCGCGCCGCGGCGTCGGGATCGACGGCGAGCAGGTTCCGCACCCCCTGCAGCCCGAGCCGGATACCGGCGAGCGAGGGTCCCAGGCCGTCGTGCAGCTCGCGTCGGATGACCCGACGCTCCTCGAGCCGGACCGTGGACAGGCGTTCGCGTGCGGCGTCGAGATCCCGCGACGCCTGCACGAGCACGAGTCCGGTCGCGACGACCGATCCCAGTTCCGACAACGACTTCCGGGCCCGCATGTCCAGGGATTCACCGGGCGGCGCGGTCGCGGCGAGTCGGCCGACCTGCGCGCCACGATGGACCAGTTCGACCACCGACTCCTCCACTATCGGATCCCCGTACCGGACAACGGGTTCCGGTTCCCCGACGCGCCACACCGCCACCGACTCGAGGCGCAACGCGACCGCCACCCCGGTCGCCAGCTCGGCCAGCAACTCGTCCGGTGCCTGCGCCGACGCGAATCGGTTGCCGAGGTCGCGGAACGCGCGGGCCGGATCGGCACCCGCGCCGTACACCAGGTCCCGCACGCGACGCTGCAGCCACGACCGGACCGGCATCACCGCGACGGCCACGGTGCCCGCGGCGACCGCCTGCGCGACAACGGAATCCGATGTCGGAAGCAGGCTCGTCAACGACGTCGCGACCAGGACGTAGAGGGCGATCAGCCCGACGGTCAGGGTACCGGCCAGCACCGCACGGCTGACGGCGAGATCGATTCCCCACATCCGTTGCCGCAGCACCGAAACCAGCATCGCGGCCGGATAGAAGGCCTGGACCGCGAGGTGGACGAGCGGGTTGATCATCCACAGCCACGGCCACGACGCGGGCAGCGCCAGCGGTACGAACGACAGCGCCATCAGGGCAGTTCCGACCGCCAGCCAGCCCAGTCCCACCCGCTCGTCGACCGGCCCGGTGCGGTGCCGCCGCCAGACGTCGGCGGCGGTGATCAAGCCCATGCCCGCGACGGGGGCGACCAGCCAGACCGTGGCGGTGTCGGTCCAGGTGCGGGCGACGAAGAACCAGACCGTGGCCGCGACCCCCGCAGCCAGGCCGAGTCGGGCGACGGCGTCGAGCCGCTGATCGCGAATCAGCCACGGCACCACCAGGAACAGCGCGAGGGTGCCCGGGATCCACGCGGTGTTCTGCAGTGGCTCGATCACCGCGACCGCGGGCAGTCCCGGGCGCAGCACCGCCAGTTGGGTGTAGGCGTAGCTGAACGCGGCGAGACCGATCCCGATCGCACCGACCCCGAGGATGATCGGGACGGGGTGCACGCGCCGCGCCAGGACGACACCCGCGACGGTGCCGTACACCGCGGACCCGACGACGTCGACGAGGAAGAACAGCTGGTTCGCGTCGAGCGGCGGGTCGGCGGCGAGGAACAGCACCACCGACAGAACCGACAGCAGCCAGGCGGTGACGGCGAGCGCCGCGGCGGGCACCGGCGCGCCGGTCCCCACCGACCCCTCGAGTCGCTCCCTCACCCGTCACTCCTCTCCTGCGGCTGCGCCGCCTGTGCGCGAGTTGGGTGGACCAGCTACCCCACTCGCGCACAGGGCCGAAGGCCAATTGTCGGTCAGGACCGGGCCCGACGCCCCGCGAACCACAGGCCGACCGCGCAGACCAGCACCCAGACGGGACCGGTGAATCCGGCCATGTACTGCAGTGGGGAGACCCCGAACAGGGCGGTCAGACCGCCGAGGACCAGGCTCGCCCAGCCGAGCCAGCGCGGCGTCGCACCGTGGCGCAGGGACGCGATCGCGACCGCGAGAGCCGACACGCCGGCCGCCGCCCACAGCCACGGGATGGTACCGAGCCAGTGCGCACCGACGACCGCGAATTCCGGAACCAGGTCGGTGCCCTCGGACAGCCCGAACACCAACTCGGTGGTCAGGCCGGTGCCGATCAGGCAGATCGTCGACGTCACGATCAGGCCGCCCGCCGCGATCGGGCCGAGCAGGCTGCCCGGTTCGAGCCGCGACGTCAGGTGCCGGGCCAGCCCGGCCGCGAACACCAGCAGCGCCAGCGCCGCAACGGCGAAGCCGACGTGTTCGACCACGACCGCCGGGCGCTGCTCGGCGAGCCGCGCCGCGATGGCGACGGGGTTGCCCGCGAGCGACTCGTCGTAGACGGCCGTGACGCCGCCGCTGGCCTGGATGCCGACGATGCCGGCCAGCCCGGCGACGACTCCGGCCACAGTCCAACCCACCGCGCGCCGCGCGGCGCCCTCCACCGATTCGGCGGTCCCCGCCGCCGTGGAACTGCTGATGCTCATCTGCGGTCTCCTTCACTGCCCGCCGGAAGCGGATCGACTGCAGATCAGGATGAGGCGCCCGATGTCCCGGTCACCAGGGTCCGAAGACCCGGACGACCGGGACGGTGTCAGGGACGAGGGGAAACGGTCAGGACAGCGCGACGGCCGGTTCGAGCGCGAACTCGCACCAGCACTCGATCTGGTCGCTGCTCCCGCGCCGGACGGCGAGCGGGGCGCGGCCGGGCCTGCTGATCGGCGGTGAGATGGCGGGCAGTCCGGGGAGCGGCACGAGGCGTACCACGAGCGGGACGTAACCCTTGGCCCGCACGACGACGCGGAGGTGCTCCTCGGGGTCGCCGGCGAGGATGTCGAACTCACCGCGCTCGCAGGTGGCGGTGGATCCGGCCGGGTCGGCCACGAGGCCGGCGTCCGCGCCGGGATGGTCGGCGGGCTGCCACCAGTCGAGGGTGGCGGCGGGGATCGGCTTGCCGGTTCGGGACCGGACGATGCCGAGCATCCGGAGCGAGCCGCCACCGTCGGGTTCGAGGGGCGGCACCAGGGTGAGCCTCGCCGGGCCCGGGACGATGTCGCCCGAACACGACGATTCGAGCGGCTGCAACTGCATGTCACGACCTCCTCGTCGCCGTCGTCCCCACCGGGCCCGGCGGAGTCGGCAGCCGACGCTACCGGCGGGCAAGAAGGGCCGCGATCCGCCGAGCGCGACGCCGATACAGATTGCGCACCGCAAAGGTTTTCCAAAGGTTCACACAACAACCGACAATTGTTCAACCGGACGGTGGATACGGGGCGACGACCGGTGTTGAATTGGCTGGCGGCCACCTCGCGAGGTCCGGGCCGGTCATGAGAATGGGAGGTGACGGGGTCATGAGCACCCCTTCGCGCACGGCTGCGGCGGCGCCGCCGGCCGAGCGGGTCGAGGCCGCATCCACCCAGGTCACGTCCTCGGACTGGGACGAGGTCTCGGCGCTCCTCTCGGAAGCCTATTTCCCGCACACCCTGACGCCGGTCTCACCCCGCGGCGTCCCCGACCTGCTCGCGAACTGCGCGACCCTCGGACCGATCCGGCTCGCCCGGATGGAAATGGGCGCGGACGTCACTGTCGACTCCGAGCATCCCGGTGGCTACGCGATCAACGTGCCACTGTCCGGGCAATTCGTGTCCGTGACCAGGGGAATCGAGGTTGTCTCCACCGTCGGGCAGGCCACCGTCTGCCCACCCGACACCGCGACCAGCATCGTCGAGTGGAATCGCGAATGCGAGATTCTCGGCATCCGCATCGAGCGCCAGGACCTGGATCGGGAGATCGCGCGAGTCGACGAATCGGGCAGTCGGCTGCCGCTGCAACTCGACCTCAGGACGCCGGAGGGAGCGAGTTGGATCCGGTTGGTCCACTCGCTCGCCGAGCAACTCGGCAACGATTCGGGGCTGCTGCACAACCCGCTCGTCGCCGACCAGTTGGCGGGTGCGGTGACGACCGCGCTGGTACTGGCGGCGACCCCCACGATCGAGGCGCCCGCGCCGCGCCCGCGCATCGTCAAGCGGGTGCTCGACGCCATGCACGCCGATCCCGGCCGGCCGTGGACGGCCGGCGACATGGCCGAGTGCGCCGGCGTCGGGATCCGGCGCCTGCAGGAGGGTTTTCGCACGTACGTGGGCCGGAGTCCGTCGGAGTGCCTGCTCGACATCCGCCTCGAACGGGCACACGCGGACCTGCTCCACGGGGAACCGCGCCGCACCGTGACCGACATCGCGCTGCGGTGGGGGTTCACGCACACCGGCCGCTTCGCCGCGGCCTACCGCGCCAGATACGGCCGGTCCCCGTCGCAGTCCCTGCGGGGCTGATCCCGACACGTCCACTGGAACACCCCGGGCCCGGCACCGTGCCCGTTGCACGGCGACGTGACCTGGCGAAATGACCACCGCGCCGCGAAAGGGTTTCGGCCACAACGACTTCAGCGACGCCAGCAGCCGGCCGAAGTACCCCGACGCCGCCTCCGCGGGTCCGCCCGAGCCCGCACCGGAACCCGAGGGAGCAGCCCTGGGCAGAACTAGGCATTTGCCTGGTGTGATCGCCACCACACCCTGGCAAGGTGAGTTCACGACCGCGGCGACAGCCCCTTCGCCGCCCCGGGAACTGTGCGAGCCCCGTCGCCGCGCAGACCCGGTGACTCCCCTCGCCACGTTCCCGGAGGACCCCATGACCGACACCCTGGACCACGTCAGCGCGACCCTCACCGGCGCCCTCGTCGAGGACGCGGAGAGCGGGCGCTACCAGGTCCGCCGCAACATCTTCACCGACGAGGAGATCTTCGAGCTGGAGATGAAGCACATCTTCGAGGGCAACTGGGTGTACCTCGCGCACGAGAGCCAGATCCCGAACATCGGCGACTACTTCACCACCTACATCGGCCGCCAGCCCATCGTGATCAGCCGCAGCAAGGACGGCGAGCTGAACTGCCTGATCAATGCGTGCAGCCACCGCGGGGCGATGCTGTGCCGTCGCAAGACCGACAACCGCGCCAACTTCACCTGCCCATTCCACGGCTGGACGTTCAACAACAAGGGCAAGCTGCTCAAGGTCAAGGACTCGCGCGACGCCGGCTACCCGGAGCAGTTCAACACCGACGGCAGCCACGACCTGCGCAAGGTCGCGAAGTTCGCGAACTACCGCGGCTTCCTGTTCGGCAGCCTGAACGAGGACGTCGTGTCCATCGAGGAGCACCTCGGCGACACCACCAAGATCATCGACATGATCGTCGACCAGTCCCCGGAGGGACTGGAGGTGCTGCGCGGGTCGTCGACCTACACCTACGACGGGAACTGGAAGCTGCAGGCGGAGAACGGCGCCGACGGCTACCACGTGTCGGCGACGCACTGGAACTACGCGGCGACCACCGCGCGACGCACCTCCGGTGAGTCCGCGAACGAGACGAAGGCGATGGACGCGGGCACCTGGGGCAAGCAGGGCGGCGGCTACTACTCGTTCGACTACGGACATCTGCTGCTGTGGATGTGGTGGGGCAACCCGCAGGACCGGCCGCTGTACCCGCGCAAGGAAGAGCTGGCCGCCGAATTCGGCGAGAAGAAGGCCGAATTCATGGTCGGTGCGTCCCGCAACCTGTGCCTGTACCCGAACGTCTACCTGATGGACCAGTTCTCGTCGCAGATCCGGCACTTCCGCCCGATCTCGCTGGACAAGACCGAGGTCACCATCTACTGCATCGCCCCGAAGGGCGAGAGCGCGCAGGCCCGCGCGAACCGGATCCGCCAGTACGAGGACTTCTTCAACGCGACCGGCATGGCGACCCCCGACGACCTCGAGGAGTTCCGGTCCTGCCAGAAGACCTACCTGGCCACCGCCGCGCCGTGGAACGACCTCAGCCGCGGGGTGACCCACCAGTTGAACGGACCCGACCAGGTCGCCACCGACCTGGGCATGACGACGGTGCTCTCGAGCGGCGTCAAGACCGAGGACGAGGGCCTGTACCCGATCCAGCACGGATTCTGGCTCGACAGCATGCGCAAGGCCGTCGCGGCCGAGACAGCGAACGACGGGGCCGTCGCCGCCGGCCGCATCACCGCCGACGCCCCCGGCTGCGGACACTGACCGGCACCGGAAGGACCGAGAGACGATGACGACGACCGCAGAACTGACCCAGACCGACATCGAGGCCTTCCTCTACAAGGAGGCCCGGCTGCTCGACGACCGCGACTTCGAGAAGTGGCTCGAGTGCTGGCATCCCGAGGCCGAGTACTGGATGCCCGCGTGGGACGACAACGGTGAGCTCACCGAGGACCCGCAGACCGAGATCTCGCTGATCTACTACCCGAACCGGGGTGGCCTCGAGGACCGGGTGTTCCGGATCCGCACCGACCGCTCCTCGTCGACGTCGCTGCCCGAGCCGCGCACCGGCCACAACATCACCAACGTCGAAGTGGTCGAGCGCCGCGGCACCGAGATCGACCTGCGGCACAACTGGTTCTCGCTGTACTACCGGTACAACACCACCGACACGTACTTCGGCACCAACTTCGTCACCCTCGACGTCTCCGGCCCGGCCCCGGTGATCAAGCGCAAGAAGATCGTCCTGAAGAACGACTACATCCACCACATCGTGGACGTCTACGTCGTCTGATCCACCACCCCCAATCACGAAAGGAGAACGATGTCATGAGTTTTCAGGTGGCATTGAGCTTCGAGGACGGGGTGACCCGCTTCGTCAAGTGCGGACCGAACGAGACGGTCGCCGACGCGTCCTACAAGGCCCGCATCAACATTCCCCTCGACTGCCGGGACGGCGCCTGCGGCACCTGCAAGGCGCTGTGCGAGTCGGGAAGCTACGACGGCGGCGACTACATCGAGGAGGCGCTCACCGACGACGAGGCGGAGCAGGGCTACTGCCTGCCGTGTCAGATGGTTCCCGAGTCGGACCTGGTGCTGCAGATCGCGACCACCTCGGACGTCGCGAAGACCTCCGCCGCAACGTATTCCGCGACGATCACCGACATCCGCCGGTACTCGCCGAGCACCGTCGGCTTCACCGTCGAGATCCCCAACCGCGACGACCTGGTGTTCCTGCCCGGCCAGTACGTCAACATCACGGTTCCGGGGACCGACCAGACCCGCTCGTACAGCTTCAGCACCGGCCCCACGGACGCGTCGCTGGCGTTCCTGGTGAAGATCACCCCGGGCGGACTGATGTCCGAGTACCTCGCCGACCGCGCGCAGGTCGGGGACACCCTCGACTTCACCGGACCGTTCGGCAGCTTCTTCCTGCGTGAACGCAAGCGCCCCGCGCTGCTGCTGGCCGGCGGCACCGGCCTGGCACCGCTGCTGTCCATCCTCGCGACGATCCAGACCGAGGGCTCCGACCTCCCGGTGCACCTGATCTACGGTGTCTCCGCCGACCAGGACCTCGTCGAACTCGACACCCTCGCCGCCTACACCGCGTCACTGCCGAACTTCACGTTCGACCACTGCGTCTCCGATCCGGAATCGCAGGCGGCCAACAAGGGTTACGTGACGTCACTGTTCGCGCCGGAACACCTGGGCGACGGTGACGTCGACATCTACCTGTGCGGACCGCCGCCGATGGTCGAGGCGGTGCGCACCCACCTCGGGACCGAGGGGATCACGCCGACGAACTTCTACTTCGAGAAGTTCAACACCTCGGCGACCCCGGGTGCCGCCGCACCCGAACCCACCGAGGCCGAAGTCGCCGCCGCCGAGAAGGCCTCCACCGCAACCGGTCTGCCGGTCGCACTGGACACCGCGCGGGTCGACGCCGACTACGAGATCGGCGAGGAGCACGCGCCCGTCGCCGACTCCGACGCCCAGTTCGACGCGCGCATGGCACTCGAACTCGGCGCGCTCGAGCTGACGATCGGCCGGCTCACCCCGGAGCAGCTGGTGGAGTACCGCATCCTCGCGGAGGCGTCGACGGCGTCGATCGAGAAGGACCACTTCACCGACGCGGACGCCTTCACCGACACCAACGCCGCGTTCCACGAGTTCCTGTTCCGCTGCTGCGGCAACCCGGTGCTGCTCGAGGCGTACAACCGGCTCGAGGTCACCCGGCTCATGCACGAGGTTCTCCGGACCGCGTCCTGGGTCGACGAGCAGGTGCCGCACGACCACCTCGCGATCGTGAAGGCCTTCGAGAAGCGCGACCGGGCCGCCGCCCGCGACCTCATCGTCAGCCACGCCGAGCACGCGAAGACCACGATGCGTCGCGCCATCGCCGACGCCGACCACGACGCCACGGCCGGGTCCCGATGAGCCCCAGCGTGTTCCCCGGACGATTCGACGGCCGCGCCGTCACGGTCACCGGTGCCGCGCAGGGCATCGGCCTGACCGTGGCGACCCGGATCGCCGCCGAGGGCGGTGCCGTGGTCCTCGTCGATCGGTCCGAGATCGTGCACGAGGTGGCGAAGGAACTGCGGGAGAACGGCTTCGATGCCCACTCGGTGACCGCGGACCTCGAGACGTTCGAGGGGGCACAGGGCGCCGTGGACGAGGCGAAGGCCCAGCACGGCCGGATCGACGTCCTGATCAACAACGTCGGCGGCACCATCTGGGCGAAACCCTACGAGCACTACACACCCGAGCAGATCCAGGCGGAGGTGCAGCGGTCGCTGTTCCCGACGCTCTGGACGTGCCGTGCGGTGCTGCCGCACATGATCGAGCGGACCGCGGGCACCATCGTGAACGTGTCGTCGGTCGCGACCCGGGGCGTCAACCGCGTTCCCTACGCGGCGGCGAAGGGCGGCGTCAACGCGATCACCGCGGCGCTCGCACTCGAGGTGGCGCAGTACGGCATCCGCGTCGTCGCCACCGCACCCGGCGGGACCGATGCGCCGGTGCGCCGCGTCGCCCGCGGACCGGCGGCCGGGGACGAGCAGGAAAGGGCCTGGTACCAACAGATCGTCGACCAGACCGTCGACTCGTCACTGCTCAAGCGCTACGGCACGCTCGACGAGCAGGCCGCCGCGATCACCTTCCTCGCCTCCCCCGAGGCCTCCTACATCACCGGCACGGTCCTACCCGTCGCCGGTGGCGATCAGGGCTAGAGACAACCTCACCCCGGGCCTCACCGACAGGCCGACACCCTGCCGGTGAGGCCATGTTTCTACCCAATTTCAGTTGTGACACCCCTCACACAATGGAGTTCATCATGACCGAGACCACATCAGGCTGGGCCAGCGCCCGGCACCGGCGCAGCATCACCTGGATCGTCGCTCTCGCGACCCTCGCGATGGCCTTCGACGGCTACGACCTGGTCGTCTACGGAACCATCCTGCCCATCCTGATGGCCGATCCGAGTCAGATCGGGGCGATCTCCGCCCAGCAGGGCGGCGCGCTCGGCTCCTACGCGCTGGTCGGCGTCATGGTCGGTGCACTGTTCACCGGCGCGGTCGGTGACCGGCTCGGGCGACGAAAGATGATGCTGGTCAACATCGTCTGGTTCTCGGTCGGCATGGGCGCCGCCGCGCTGTCCACCAGCCTCACCATGTTCGGGCTGCTGCGGTTCTTCACCGGCATCGGTATCGGCGGTCTCGTCGCCACGGTCGGCGCCCTCGTCGCCGAGTTCGCCCCCCAGGGGAAGCGCAACCTGTACAACGCGATCGTCTACAGCGGTGTCCCCGCGGGCGGCGTTCTCGCGTCGCTGCTGGCAATCGGCCTGCGCGACGCGATCGGCTGGCGTGGGCTGTTCTGGGTCGGCGCGCTGCCGCTGGTGATCCTGCTGCCGCTGGCCCTGGTGAAGCTGCCGGAATCGCCGCAGTGGCTGCTCGTCCGCGGCCGCACCGACGAGGCCCTCGCCGTGTCCGAGAAGTTCGGGGTTCCGCTGCCGACCTCGGCCCCCGCACCGGTGGAGAAGGTCGGTTTCGCGGCCCTCGCCACCCGCCGCTACGCGCTCGGCACCGCACTGCTCGGCCTGATGAGCTTCGCCGGACTGCTGCTCACCTACGGCCTCAACACCTGGTTGCCGAAGATCATGGCCGACGCGGGCTACGACGCGAAGGGATCGCTGGCATTCCTGTTGGTGCTCAACGGCGGAGCGATCGTCGGCGGCCTCCTGGCATCGCGGATCGCGGACCGCGCAGGCGGCCCCCAGCGCGTCATCGTGACGACGTTCTTCCTCGCCGCGGTCGCGCTGACGCTGCTCACCTTCGGGTTCCCGCTGCCCGTCCTGCTCGCCGCGGTCGCGGTGGCCGGTGTCGGCACCATCGGTACCCAGGTGCTGATCTACGGCTTCGTCTCCAACTACTACGAGACCTCGGCCCGCGCGGCGGGCGTCGCGTGGTGCGCCGGGTTCGGACGCCTCGGCGGCATCTTCGGCCCGATCATCGGCGGCTTCCTGATCGGCGCCGGCCTGAGCAACAACATCAACTTCTACATCTTCGCGGGCATCGCCGTCGCCGGCGCACTCGTGACGCTCCTCGTGCCCGCCGTCCGGGCATCGCGAGCGGCCGCCCCGACGCCGACCACCGCAGCACCCGCGCAGGCGTGAGAGGCGAGGTTCACCGGGCATGACCACCGTCGACGAGGACACCGGCGCCGTGTCACCGACCCTGTTGGAGCGTCCGCCGCACCCGCGGACCGGCTGGCGTCGACTGCGCCGGGACGTGGGCGTCGAGTACGCCGCCAACGGACTGATCGGGCTGGTGTTCTCGTCGACCGGTCCGGTCGCGGTCATCCTCGCCGCGGGGGCCGCGGGCGGACTCGACGCGGCGGAACTGGCGTCCTGGATCTTCGGTGTGTTCGTCCTGAACGGTGTCCTCACCGTCGCGATGAGTCTCGCCTACCGGCAGCCGCTCGGGTTCGCGTGGACGATCCCGGGCACGATCCTGGTCGGCAACTCCCTGACCCACCTGAGCTGGCCGGAGGTGATCGGCGCCTTCCTCGCCACCGGAGGGCTGATCACCGCGCTCGGCGCGTCCGGACTGGTGCGACGTGCGATGTCCGCCGTGCCGATGCCGATCGTGATGGCGATGGTGGCGGGCGTCTTCCTCACCTTCGGCATCGACCTCGTCCGGGCCGTCGCCTCCGACCCGGCGATCGCGGCGCCGATGGTGATCGTCTTCCTGCTGTTCGGCGCGTCGAACCGGCTCGGACGCTACGTGCCCCCGATCCTCGGCGCCCTCGTCGCCGGGGCGATCGCCGTCGCCGTGACCGGTCGCTTCGCCCCGACGGCCGACACCGCCGGGGTGTTCGCCTCCCCCGTCTTCACCGCCCCGGTGTTCACCCCCGCGGCGCTGCTGGAGTTGGTGATCCCGCTGGCCATCACCGTCCTCGTGGTGCAGAACGGCCAGGGGGTGGCCGTGCTGACCGCGGCCGGCCACCGCCCTCCGGTCAACGTGACCACCATCGCCTGCGGACTCTGGTCCCTCGGCGCGGCCTGCGTCGGGGCGGTGTCGACCTGCCTGACCGGGCCGACCAACGCCCTGCTGACCGCGTCCGGCCGACGCGAGCGCCAGTACACGGCCGCGGTCTGCTTCGGCCTCTGCGCGATCGTGTTCGGCTTGTTCGCACCACTGTTCGTGAACGCGATGACCGCCGCGCCGGCCGCGTTCGTCGCCACACTCGGCGGCCTGGCGATGCTGCGGGCGCTGCAGGCCGCATTCACGACCGCGTTCGGGTCGAGTCACACGATGGGCGCGCTGGTGGCGTTCGTGGTCACCGCCGCGAACCCGATGTTCCTCAACATCGGTGCCGCGTTCTGGGGACTGGCGAGCGGGATCGTCGTGTCACTGCTCCTCGAACGCGCCGACCGGCCCGCCCGGACACCGGGAAACCGCGCGCCGGCCGGCCGGCCGTGACGACCCCGGGAAACGAGCAGAGGTGGCGAAGACTGTGACCCAGGCAACAGCGGCGCCGCGTCCGCAGTACCGTGGAGCGGTGACGGCAGCACCGGAGCTGCTCGGGCGTCGAGCCGAGCTGGACGAGCTTGCGCGGCACCGCGATCGAGCGCACGCGGGCTCGCCCGTGCTGGTGCTGGTGGAGGGTCCGTCCGGAATCGGGAAGACCACGCTGGTGCAGCAGTTCGTCGCCGATCTGACCGGCTGGCGGGTCCGCATCGCCGGCGCCGCACCGTGGGAGACGAGCCGGTGCGGAGGCGTCGCCGAACAACTCCTGCACGCCCCGGTCCCGGACACCGATCCCGTTGCGGTGGCCGACCTGTTCCTGCACCTGGCCGAGACCCCGATCGTGATGCTCGTCGACGACGCCCAGTTCGCGGATCCCGTATCGCTGCAAGCACTCTCGTCGGCGGCACAGCGAGCGCAGGGCCGCGCGCTGCTCGTGCTGATCGTCCTCGGAGGCGAGTCCGACGTCGACGCCGACCCGACGATCCGGCACCTGCGCAGCCGCCACCACGGCACCACGGTGCACGTCGGACCACTCGGCGCCGCCGACGTCGCCCGGATCGCACTGACCCGCGCGGGCGTCGACCTGCCGCCGTGGACCGTCCGGCACCTGCACCACCACACCGGCGGTTCGCCGCGCGCGGTGGTCGAACTGCTCGACGAGGTGCCGGCCGCGCGGTGGCGGGACTGGCAGTCGCGGTTCCCGGCACCGCGCGCGGTGGCCGCCGCCGTCGCCCGCACCCTCGCCGCCGCCGACGACGACACCAGGGCGCTCGTCGAGGCCGCCGCGGTCCTCGGCGAGAACTGCACGTCGTCCCAGGTCGCGACGCTGGCGAGGCTGCCCGATCCGACCGCCGCCGTCGACGCCGCGCACGCCGCCGGCCTACTGCGGATGTGGGAGCAGCGCGGTCTGGTCACCCTGTCGTTCCCCGATCCGATGACCCACGCCGCGGTCGCGGACGCGATCACGCCCGCGCGATGGTGCGCCCTGCACGCCCGCGCGGCGGACATGGTCGACGACGAAGGCGCCGCCCTCGTCCACCTCGTGTCCGCGACCCTGACCGCGGACTCGGCGCTGGCGGACCGCCTCGACCGGTACGCCGCGGGCCGCGCCGACGACGGCGCCTGGGCCGACGCCGCCGAGGCCCTGATCACCGCGAGCCGGATCAGCGCGGACCGGAACCTGCGCGCCACCCGACTGATCCGCGGCGTCGACGCCCTCACCGGCGCCGCCGACCTGCCCCAGGCGCTGATCCACGTGCCCGAACTGGAGGCGACACCCGCCGGACCACTGCGCGACGCGGTCCTGGGCTACCTGGCGATCCAGCGGGGACGCTCCGCCGAGGCGCACCAGTTCCTCACGCACGCAGCCACATTGGTGAAGGATTCGGACGCCGACCCCGCGGTGTCCGCGCTCGTCGCGCAACGCATGGTGCTGCACTCACTGGCCGGACTGCGCGGCCAGGACATCCTCGGCTGGGCGGATCGCGCCATCTCGCTCGTCGACGCCTCGACCCCGGCGGCCGTCGAGGCGTCCGCCATCCGCGGACTGGGACTGGCGATGACCGGGGACGTCGAACGGGCGCGGGCCTTCTACGCGGATCTGTCCGGCCACACCGGGCTCGGCGCCCAGAGCCAGCGGGTCCGGATGGCGCGCGGCTGGCTCAGTCTCGCCCTCGACGACGTCGAGAGTGCCCGCACCGAACTCGAGAGCGCCGAGCCGACACTGTTCCGGGGCGGTTCGCTGCGAATCTCGTTGTGGGCCCAGGCATGGCTGGCCCGGACGCAGTTCGCGCTCGGGGACTGGGGCGAGGCCGTCCACACCGTGGACCGGGCGTCGACCCAGCTCGACCTGTCCGGTCTCGATCTGCTGGCCCCCCTGGTGCACTGGACCGGCGCCCAGATCCACGCCCTGCGCGGCGATTGGCGGGCCGCGCACGACCATCTCGACCGTGGTCGCGCCGCGACGACCGACTACCCGCTGATGCTGGTGCCCGCGTGCCTGGCCGCCGCCCAGTGCGCGGAGGTCGCCGCCGACTACGAGGCGGTGTTGCGGCACCTGGATCCGATCCTGTCCCTGCGGGAACGCGACGCGATCGACGAGCCCGGATTCTGGCCGTGGCCGGACCTCTACGCCAACGCCCTGGTGATGACCGGCCGGGTCGACGAGGCGGACGCCTTCCTGGCGCCGCACGAGCAGCGGGCGGCGACGCGGGGCCACCGGTCGGCGATGGCCCGGCTCGGGTACGTCCGTGGTCGCATCCACGGGGCACGCGGCGACATCGACTCGGCCCGAAGGACATTCGACGGGGCGCTGGAGCGGATCGCGTCACTGCCGCTCCAGTACGACCGGGCTCGGATCAACTTCGCGTACGGCCAGACACTACGGAGAGCGGGACGGCGACGCGACGCGGACACGGTGATCCGCACCGCCCGCGACCTGTACCAGTCACTCGGGGCGACCTCGATCGTGCTGCGCTGCGACCGGGAACTCAAGGCCGGCGGGCTCAAGGACCCGGGCCACACCGACGAGGTGGCCGCCGGCGACCTCGCCGGCCTGACGCCGCAGGAGCGCGCGGTCGCGGCCCTCGTCGCGAGCGGCGGCAGCAACAAGGACGTGGCCGGCGAGCTGTACATCTCGGTCAAGACCGTCCAGTTCCACCTGACCCGGATCTACGCCAAGCTCGGCATCCGGTCACGCAGCGAGCTGGCGGCCCGTTTCCGCGAACAGACCCGTCCGTGAGTCCTTCCGGTGCGCCTGTGGGCCACAAGGACTCACGGGCGCCAGCCGAGGTCGGCGCTGAGGGCGCGTCCCTTCTCGACGAGCAGGGCCGCGACCTCGTCCCGGAAGCGTTCCGGGGTCGAGCGTCCCGCGGAGGTCGAGCACGCGACCACCCCGATCACCTCGCGGCTCGCGTCCCGGACGGGTGCGGCCAGTGAGATCAGGCCCTCCTCGAGTTCCTCGGACGTCAGCGCGTAGCCCTGCTCGCGGACGACAGCCAGCGCACTGCGGAGGGCCTCGACCCCGGAGATGGTGTCGGGGGTGAGCTTGACGAACTCCGTCGCGGCGATCACGCCCTCGACGGTGTCGTCGGGCGCCCACGCCAGCAGGGCCCGGCCCATCGACGTCGCGTAGGCGGGGACCCGGGTGCCGACAGAGACGTTGATGCTCATGATCCGGCGGACCGGGACGCGCGCGGCGTAGACGACCTCGGCGCCGTCGAGCACGCCGAGCGAGGCGGACTCGCCGGTGGCCTCGGAGATCTCCATCAGCCGCGGCAGCGCCGCGCTGGTCAGGGTGTGGGAGGCCGAGTAGTGCTGGCCGATGCTCAGCACCCGCGGCGTCAACGCCCAGCGGGTGCCGTGTCCGGTCACGTAACCGAGCTTCTGCAGCGTCAGCAGGATGCGCCGGACCGCGGGGCGGGAGAGCTCGGTCGCGGTGGCCAGCTCCGCCAACGTCGGGTTGGGTCGGGTTTCGTCGAACGCGAGAAGCACCGCGAATCCCCGCTCGATGCTCTGGATGTAATCCCGGTCGTTGCCCAGCATTCACTCCTCCTACCTGCGGTTTCCGTGACAGACGTCGGTCCGGTGTTGACATTCCGTGTGACCCGACGCACAGTGTGTGTACGCAATGCGAATCTAGCGTACGCAGAGCGTACAAGCAACCCGGTTCGCGCCAGCCCCGCGACCACCCGCTTCTCGACTGAACAGTTCGAGCCCGACGAGGAGAGTCCATGACCACCACCGAGAACCCGACCGCGCACGACTCGGGCAACGCCGCCACCGACAAGTTCAAGTCCGAGCGGGTCTCGGCGGACACCTCGACCGAACGCGCCGCGGCGATCTACCGCGACGTCCTCGACGCGTTCAAGGAGATCGTCCACAAGCACGAGGTCACCTACGACGAGTACCGCGTGCTCAAGCAGTGGATGATCGACGTCGGCGAGTACGGCGAGTGGCCGCTGTGGCTGGACGTGTTCGTCGAGCACGAGATCGAGGACGTCAACTACAGCCGCAACTCCCTCGCAGGCACCAAGGGCAGCATCGAGGGCCCGTACTACGTCGCCGGATCGCCGAAGCTGGCGTCGAAGTGCACCATGCCGATGCGCGAGCAGGACGCCGCCTGCACCCCGCTCGTGTTCTCCGGCCAGGTCACCGACCTCGAGGGCAACGGTCTCACCGGCGCCACCGTCGAACTGTGGCACGCCGACGAGGAGGGCTACTACTCGCAGTTCGCCCCCGGCATCCCCGAATGGAACCTGCGCGGCACCATCGAGTGCGACGACGAGGGCCACTACGAGATCACCACCCTGCAGCCCGCGCCGTACCAGATCCCGAACGACGGCCCCACCGGCTGGTTCATCAAGTCCTACGGCGGCCACCCGTGGCGTCCCGCCCACCTGCACCTGATGGTGAAGGCACCGGGCAGGCTTCCCATCACCACCCAGCTCTACTTCAAGGGCGGCGAATGGGTCGAGACCGACGTCGCGACCGCCGTCAAGCCGGAGCTCATCCTCGACCCCCAGCAGGGCGAGGACGGCAAGAACCACGTGTCGTACAACTTCGCACTCGACCCCGAGGCCTGACCTCTGATGTGACGCGAATGCCGGTGTCCTGTCGTCGACACCGGCATTCGCGTCGTCACCCCACGAGCCCGTTCCGCCCATTCGATTGTGAGCCGCTCCATGTCCGACCCCGACCTCGCGATCGTCTCCATCGAGACGACCATCATCGACGTCCCCCTGATCCGTCCGCACAAGTTCGCCACCACCACCGCCGAGAAGCAACCGATCCTGCTCGTCGCGATCACCACCGCGGGCGGCGTCACCGGCTACGGCGAGGGTGTCGTCCCGGGCGGACCGTGGTGGGGCGGCGAGTCCGTCGAGACGATGAAGGCGATCGTCGACCGCTACATCGCGCCGTACATCACCGGACGCGGTGTCGACGAGATCACCGGCATCATGGTCGATCTCGAACGGATCGTGGCCAACGCGCGGTTCGCGAAGGCCGCCGTCGACGTCGCACTCCACGACGCCTGGGCCCGCAGCCTCGGCGTCGGTGTGCACACCCTGCTCGGCGGCGCGTTCCGCACCGGCGTCGACGTCCGCTGGGCGTTGGGCGCGGCCCCGGTCGCCGAGATCCTCGACGAGGTCGCCGAGAAGCTGGACTCCCGCCTCAACTTCGCCTTCAAACTGAAGATGGGAGCGCTCGACCCCGCGGTCGACACCGAGCGCATCGTCACGATCGCGCAGTCCCTCGCGGGCAAGGCCGGCGTGAGCATCGACGTGAACGCGCGCTGGGACCGGTTCACCGCGCTGCGGTACGTGCCCGAACTGGTCGACGGCGGAGTCGAACTCATCGAGCAGCCCACGCCCGGAGAGCAACTCGAAGTGCTCGCCGAGATCAACCACCTCGTGTCCGCACCGGTGATGGCCGACGAGTCCGTCCACACCCCGCACGACGCGCTCGAGGTCGCCCGCCTCGGCGCCGCCGACGTCATCGCCGTCAAGACCACGAAATGCGGTGGGCTGCAGCGCAGCAAGGAGATCGCCGCGATCGCCAAGGCCGCCGGCATCCGCTGCCACGGCGCCACGTCCATCGAGGGCCCCATCGGCACCGCCGCGTCCATCCACTTCGCCTGCGCCGAACCCGGCATCAACTACGGCACCGAACTGTTCGGACCGCAGCTGTTCGCCGTCGAGCTGCTGCAGACCCCGCTCGACTACTCCGAGGGTCAGGTACACCTGCCCGCCGGCCCCGGCCTCGGCGTCGAACTCGACATGGACGTCGTCAAGTCGCTCGCCCGCGACTGATCACCACCGCAGAAGAAGGGACCCCCATGGCACTGTTCCAGGTACGGATGGACGTCGCGATCCCCCGCGATCTCGACCCCGACGTCCGCGAGCAGACGGTCGCGAAGGAGAAGGCGTACTCGCAGGAGCTGCAGCGGTCCGGCAAGTGGCGTCACATCTGGCGCATCGTCGGCCAGTACAGCAACATCAGCATCTTCGACGTCGACTCCGCCGACGAACTGCACGAGATCCTGTGGAACCTGCCCCTGTTCCCGTACATGACCCTCGAGGTCACGCCCCTGACCAGGCACGGCAGCGACATCCACTGATACCCGCGGGCCTTCGGTGACCACGCGGTCGTGATGTCACATCGGGGTCGTGGGGTGTCCCGATGTGACATCACGGCACCCGCGGCCGGCGTCCACGCCGGGCGAAACGAGGCGAACCGCCCTATCGTGAGCGTGACACACGGTCACACCAAGTAGGGGGCGAGGATGCGCACAGGGGAGAACACCGTCTGGCACTGGGACGTCAGCATCCGCGCCCGCCTGATCGCCGGCTTCGCGCGAATCGTCGTCAAACCGCTGTTCACGGTCTGGCCGGCCACCGACGCGGGGATCCGCGCGCTCGCGACGCTGGAGACGTACGTCGACCGGCTACCCACCCCGCCGCGGACCGTCGTCACGCAACTGGCACTGGGCGGTGTGCCGTGCGAGCGCATCGTCCACGGCCACGTCGCCGACGACGACCTCGCCGACGCGACGATCCTCTACCTGCACGGCGGCGGATTCGTGTTCTGCGGACGCGGCACCCATCGCAACCTCTGCGCGGTCCTGTCCGCCCGCGCCGGCGTCCCGGTCTGGTCGGTGGAGTACCGGCAACTGCCGGACGGCGGCGTCGGCACGTCGATCGCCGACGCGACGGCCGCCTACCGCGCCCTGGCCGACGAGTGCCCCGACCCGACGAAGATCATCGTCGCCGGCGACTCCGCAGGCGGGTACCTCGCGATGAAGGTCGCCGAGATCGCCGCGACGACCGGACTGCCCCGGCCCGCCGCCGTGATCGGCTACTCCCCGCTGCTGAACCTGCACCTCGAGCGGCACGACCCGAGGTTCATGCGCAAGGACGCCTACCTCCCGATGAGTCAGGTCGCCAAGCTCAAGGACCGCTGGCTCGGCGGACCCGACGCCATCGTCGGCGTCGACTCCCCCGTCGACGCCGACCCGGCGCTGTACCCGCCCGTCTTCCTCTCCTGCGCCGAATACGAACTGATGCGACCCGACGTCGAACTGCTCACCGACCGCATCGAGAAGGCCGGACGGCCCGTCGAAACGCACCTGTGGAGCGGGCAGATCCACGCCTTCCCGGTTCTCGGCACCGTCCTGCGCGAGAGCCGCGAACTGATCGCCCTCAGCGTCGACTTCGCCCGCCGCCAGATCGGCAGCAGGCAGCGGCGCTCGGCCTGACCGGACCCCTCACCCCTCCAACGGCTTGGCGCCGAGCATCTCGGAGAGCAGTTCCAGCGCCACCTCGTCGGGGTCGCGGCGGACGGACGGGTCGGCGGGGGTGGCCGCCTCCGCCATCATCTCCTCCTCGTCCTCCGCGGTGACCGAATCCGGTGACGCCGGCTCGTAGTCCACCGGCGGCGGCCCGGGATCGTCGGGATAGTCCGGGTAGTCCGGCGGCGGGATGTCGTCGTCGTGCGGGTCCGGCGCCGGCTCGGACCGGGTCGCCGCGGGCGGTGCGGCCTGAGCCTGGCTCGGCCGCGAGAACCGCGGCGCGCTTGGCTGTTTCGCCTGAGGCCGGGCCGGTGCCGGCCGAGCCGGCGCGGGCTGCTCGGCCGTACCGACCTCGCAGTGCACGGACCACTCCACCCCGAACACCTCACGCAGCGCGTCCCGGATCACGTCGGCGTTGCGAGGCTCGACCAACCGCTTGGCGAGCGGCGCGGACGCGTGCACGAGCACCAGCGTGCCGTTGTCGACGCGGCCGACCGTCGCACCCGACAACATGACCTCGACGGTGCGGCTGCGGTCGCGCACCTTGGCGCGCACCTCCGACCACACCGCCCGAACCGCCGCCGCGTCGGGCTCGCCGCCACCTGCCGCCGGTGCCGCGGCGATCGGCTCGTCCGCGGCAACCGGCTCGGCTTCCGTGATCGGCTCGTCCGCGGCAACCGGCTCGGCTTCCGTGATCGGCTCGGCTGCGGCAACGGGCGACTCCGGGAGCCCGGGCTCGGAAAGCACCGGCTCGGGGTTCACCGGCTCGGGGTTCACCGGCTCGGGGTTCACCGGCTCGGGGTTCACCGGCTCGGAGAACACCGGCTCGGAGAACACCGGATCGGCAACCGCGGGGTCCGCGTCCGCGCCATCCGCCACTGCGGCGAGCGCGTCCATGACCTCGGGCTCACCGATCTCCGGCTCGGCGAGCTCGACTTCGGCGGGCTCCGCCTCGGCGGTCGCGGCCTCCGCGGGCTCGGTGACGTCCGGGGCCTCAGGGACCTGCTCCTCGCCGCGGACCGTCTCGGCGACCTCGGACCGCGCGGTGTCGCGCTCGGTTGCCGCGTCGGCACCCTCCGATGGGAATTCCGCTGCCGGCGAGGGAGATTCGTGCGGCGGTTCAGCGACGGGGACGGACGGCACGGGATGCACCGGCGGTTCGGCGACGGGTGCACCGGACGCCACGTCGATCGCCGACCGGGCCGCCACGGCCCGGGCACGCGCAGCGGCGGCCTCCGCCAAGGCCAGCGCTTCGGCAGCGACCTTGGCAAGCGCCGCCGCCTCGGCCTCCGCGGCGGCTCGGGCAGCTGCGGCCGCCGTCGCCCGCACGTCCGCTTCGACCCGCGCCTGGGCTTCCGCCCGCGCGGCGACCTCGGCCTGCGCACGTACGTCCGCCTGCTGCTGTGCGGCCACGTCCTGTGCCTGCGCCGACGCGTCCGCCTCGGCCTGTTTGCGCTGCGACGGTCGTTGGAACCGAGGTGCCGGTTCGTCCGCACCGGGTCCCGCCGACGCGGCGGACGCGGCAGGCCGGGCCGCGGGCACGCCACCGGGCGCCGCGACGACACCACCCTGCTCGAGCCGTTCGATGCGCTGCAGCACCGCCGATTCCGCGTCCGATGCCGCGGGCAGCAACATCCGCGCGCAGATCACCTCGAGGAGCAGTCGCGGCGCGGTTGCTCCGCGCATCTCCCCGAGGCCGGTGTGCAGCAACTCCGCGTACCGGGCCAGGGTCGCGGGACCGATCCGCTCCGATTCCTCCCGCATCCGGTCCAGCACGTCCTCGGGCGCGTCGACCAGCCCGCGGTCACCGGCGTCGGGGACGGCACGCATCAGGATCAGGTCGCGGATCCGTTCGAGGAGGTCCACCGCGAAGCGTCGGGGGTCGTGGCCCGCGTCCATCACCTTGTCGACGGTGCCGAACAGCCCGGCGCCGTCGCCGGCGGCCAGCGCGTCGACCGCCTCGTCGATCAGCGCGACGTCCGTGACCCCGAGCAGGGCGAGCGCCCGGGCGTACGTGACGCCCTCCTCACCGGCACCGGCGAGCAGCTGGTCGAGCACGCTGAGCGAGTCGCGCGGCGAGCCGCCACCGGCCCGGATGACCAGCGGATACACCGCATCCTGGACGGCGACGTTCTCCTGGCCGCAGATCTTCTCGAGCAGTTCGCGCATGGTGTTCGGCGCGAGCAGCCGGAACGGATAGTGATGGGTGCGCGAGCGGATCGTCGGCAGCACCTTCTCCGGTTCGGTGGTCGCGAACACGAAGATCAGGTGCTCCGGCGGCTCCTCCACGATCTTGAGCAGGGCGTTGAAACCCTGCGTGGTGACCATGTGGGCCTCGTCGACGATGAAGATGCGGTAACGCGACTCGGCCGGAGCGTAGAAGGCGCGGTCGCGCAGCTCGCGGGTGTCGTCGACGCCGCCGTGGCTGGCGGCGTCGAGCTCGATCACGTCGAGGTTGCCCGGGCCGCCCGGGCCGAGGGCGACGCAGGAGTGGCAGGTGCCGCACGGCGTCGACGTGGGGCCCTCGACACAGTTGAGGGAGCGGGCGAGGATCCGGGCGGACGACGTCTTGCCACAGCCGCGAGGCCCGGAGAACAGGTACGCGTGGTTGATGCGTCCCGCGTCGAGTGCGGTGCTCAGCGGCTCGGTGACGTGCTCCTGCCCGACCACCTCCGCGAAGGTCGCCGGTCGGTATTTCCGGTAGAGGGCCACGCCGTGAGGGTACCGGCGATCCCCGACACCGGGTCCACTCGCCGCCACCACGTCTCCCGCACCACCGGCTGAAGGGCACCTTCGAGCGGCCCAACCGCATCTGAACTGGTCCCCGGAAGTTGGACTGCGAAATTCGGTTCCGACTTCCGGGGAGTGGTGTCATGGATGCACGAAGTTCGTTGTCCGAGGGGCAGC
>NZ_JBIAOU010000022.1:0-75759 GCF_042879035.1 Rhodococcus sp. NPDC003318
AACCGGTACCCGAACTCCGGGTCGTCTCGGTGTGCGTCGAACAGGGCGTTGGCCCGGTACGCCTCATCGAGTTCGGCTGCTGTCACAGGCTCGGCCAGCCAGCGGTAGTAGGGCTGACGAGCAATCTTCAATACCCGGCACATCCGCCGCCACGGGGATCCCGTCGGCGGCCAGCTCGCTCACGAGCGGGTAGAGCCTTTTCCCGGCAGGTTCGCCTGCGACAGGTACGCGGCGGCCCGGCGCAGGACCTCGTTCTCCTGCTCGAGCAGCCGGATCCGTTTCCGTGCTTCCCGCAGCTCGGAGTTCTCGCTCGCAGTGGTTCCGGGCTTGATTCCGTCCTCGACGTCGGCGGCCTTCATCCAGTTCGTCAGGCAGGACTCGCTGATCCCGAAGTCAGCGGCGATCTGCTTCAGCTGCTGGCCCGGCTCGCGGTTGCGAGCCACGCGGACGACGTCGTCACGGAACTCCCTGGGATACGGCTTCGGCACGGGGCACATCCTTCCAGCAGTGCCTCCCGGCACCACAGATCAGATGTCACCTATCCGTGCAGCAGTCCCGAACAATGTGGGTCGAGTGAGAGTACTCATTGCCGAGCCGCCCCTCGATACGGCGCCCCGTTCGTTGCGGAGGCTGTCTGAACCCGCAAACGATCGCGATCGATCTCGCCGCGGCTGAGCGCGTCCGGGCGGTGCCCGATGTGAAACAGGCCGTCAGTGTGTGGGCAGATGAACACTGCGATTCCCTTGTCTCCGTGGTGCCGTTTGCGGACCGCTTTTGCGTCTGCACGGCGGTGGTAGCCGCGATGTCTGCAGTCCGCGCACCAGGTCCAGCGGGCGGCGGGATTGTGGGCTCGAGGGACCTGGGTGCGGGTGCTCATACGGCGCGTCCGATCTGCAGGTTGAGCCAGTCCGAGAGCCACTCGATGGCGCTGCGGCCGGCGTTGTCGACCACGAGGGTGTTGTAGTCGGTGTGGGCGCCGGAGGTGAAGAAGTCTGCGGCGGAGAGTCCTTCGCCGACCAGGGAGGCGAGGTCTTCGGCGTCTTGGGACTGGGACAGCTTGGTCAGCGAGTTCGACAGCGCGGGCAGGTCGAGGTTCTCGGCTTGGGTGGTGATGCTGGTCGTTACGGCGTTGGTCTGTTTGCCGAGCAGTTCGGGTGAGGTTTTGGCTGCTTTGCCCGTGAGCATGTTCATCGCCATGGACGCGAGGTCGAGACCGACGGGGACGAGGCCGGTCATGGCCGCGCCCGCACCGAGCGGATCCGCGAGCTGTCCGGGTGGTGGTAGCAGCTTCTCGACAGCGGCCCAGGCGATCTCCTGGATCTGCCCGACGAGGTTGGCGAGCCGGATGACGTCGACGTTGCCGAGGATTGACGCCACGAGCGCTGCGATCTGGGTTGCGCCGGATGGGTCCGGGATGATCGCGAGCACCTGTGCGACCCACTTCAGGTCCACGGCGGCGGCCATCTTCACCAGTGGGGAGAGCTGGTTGTTGAGCTGGCCGGCGATCTCGTGCGCGCCGTGTGCGTCGAGGGCAGAGACCTTCTGCGGCAGCAGGGTCAGGTTGTTCAGGATGCCGGGCATGTCGAGCGAGGTGATGCCGGTGGCGACGCCCAGGATCTGGTTGACCACGACTGTCGGTTTGAGCACCGACAGCACGCTGGTGGCCGAGGTGAGGGCATCGATCGGGGTCGATGCTACCGGGGCGATCTGGCGGTCGAGGGTGTCTGCGGCTTTTACCAGGGTGTGCACCTCCGGAGCGGTCGACGGTAGCTCGAATGCGTTGCCACCGGTCAGCTTGGTGGCGGTGTTGGCGAGTTTCGTTGCGGTGTCCACCGCGCTGGTGAGATCGGATTGACCTGCGTGGGTGAGGACTTGGGAGGCGGCGTGTTCGGCGGTGCCGACCGGTGCGGCGGCGAGTCGGCCGTTCTCTGCCGGGTTGGCGGCACCGGAGGCGAGCAGATCGGCCAGCGGTGCGAGGGTCGTGGCGATGGATGTCGCTGTGGAGGCGACCTGTGCGAGGTCGACGATCGGCTCGGCGAGCTGCCGGCCGAGGGTGGCGACGTTCGCTCCGAGTGCGGGCAGATCTGCATCGGAGAAATCGGAGGTCAGCGCCGCGGCGAGCCGGCTGTTTCCACCGTTCATCTCGTCTGGGGCGGTGCTGCTGGGACTCTTACTCAGGATCGAACCGAGCGAGCCCAGCAGGGGGCTCTCGCCCTTCTCGATCGAGCAGTACAGATCGTCCGGTGCGCAGATCGACGCGACGCGGCCCGACAGCGTGCCCATCCCCTGCGGGCGCGGGTCCGCGATACCGGTGCCGGAGGTTCGCGGCCCCACCGTCGCCGAGCCCTTCGTTCCGGCGCCGGGGTCGGCGAGCAGACCGACGGCGAGAACCCGGCTCGACTCGACCGGGCCCGTGCCGTGGCCGATGTCCGAGGCGAGGTCGCCGGCGGCGTCGGCGCCTTGCGAGTAGCCGGTGATGGTGAACTTCGTGCTGGGGCAGGAGTTCGCGACCTTCTCGAGGACCTGCCTGGCTTTGGTGACGGCGTCGGACTTGCTGTCGGCGTAGGTGTGCCCGTTGTCGAAGGCCCGGGCCATGTAGGGCAGCGTGTACACCTCGGCCTGGTCGCCGTGCTCGGCTGTGAGAGCGTCCGCGACAGGTCTGAGCATCCCCACCGGGGCACCGGGGTCGGCGTTCTCACTGGTCTCCCAGGTACCCGGGATAAGCAGGTTGAACGTGGCGGCGCAGCTCGTCGGGGCGGCGTTCGCGATCGCCGGTGCACTCAGCAGGACGCCGCTGCCCGCAACGGTCACAGCGACAATCAGTGTGACCGAGCGGCAGATTCTCGAACGTCTGGCGGGCATGGACACCTCGATGGGTGAAAGGGGCACGGGTGCCCACGTTCACCCAGTTCGGCATCGAAACTCAACGAGGTATCCCCCACCCTTGATCCCCTACCCTTTGCAGCAGCCTGCGCAGGGCCAGTGGCGGTGCCTCCGCAGGCTGCGCGGCCGTCGACGGGTGGGGCTGCGGTCTGGAGACTCCAGCGGGATCCGTACATCGGTCGGCGAATGATCCTCGTACACGGGAGCGCCGTCGGCGCTGCCCGCGAGGGGGTTCCGGCGCGAGCTGGTGCGATCGCGGCGGCCATCGCCGTCCCCTCACCAGCGCCGGAAGCGCCGGCGATCCCGGCTGGACCGTCGAGCAGACCGAGTGCGGTGCGGCGTGTGCTGAACTGCCCGCGGATCCCGCCTCGTTGGATGGCGATGAGTACGCCGGTGCTCCCGGAGCGCACGTATCGGATTCGACCCGTACAGCGCGGACGACAGGATGCGGTCGAGTCCGAGCGCATTGATGATCGCCTGGTACGACACCAGCAGCCGGGAGCCGCGCCGCGTGGAGACAATCGTGGTGACCGCGGAGATCGACCGACCCTCGAGAACCCGTCGACCGGAATTTCGATTGCAGGGAATCTTTACCCGAAAAGCTCAGTGGTGCAGCCACATTGTGTGAGTCGAGAATCTCACCGGATTGTCGGTCGGCGTGATCTGCCGGGTCCTTGTCGAAGCTGTAATGGAGCGCAGCTGGGTTAGACGGTCAGTTCGAGGCCCGGGGACGGTCACCGATCGTCACCAGCCGGTCCGACATTTCCTCGGACATAGGAGTCGACGAGCGGGGGATCGGCGGACACTCCTCCATCTCCAAGGCGGCGGCCACCGCTCGCGACATCGCTTGCACCGCTCGGGCTTGAATTTCGATCGCCGCGTCGACCGCGCCGAGCGCGATCACGATCGGTCCGCCGATCCACAGTGGGATTCTCACAGTTCTCTCCTCGATGTCTACTTCCCCGACTCGGACAAATGCCTGCGATGCAGAGCTGCCCGCCGGCTCACATGGAGAGCAGGCCGGCGAGCCTTCGCCGTTCCATATAGAGGCGACAGCGACGTGACGCCAGAGTAGTTGTGCACCAATATGGCTCGCGAGTAAGAGACCGACGAGTTGTTTTCTTTCGGGGGCGCCTTCGCTCGCAGGACACCCGTGGGCGCTTACCTCAGCGATTCGACCCCAGATCCGAGATGTCGCGAACTGATTCCCAGGTCAGCGAGTCGGCACTGGGCCGAGGCGAGCAGTGCGAGCCGTCACGAACGCGGCGCTCGCCGTCCTCGATCTACTGCCGACTGACATAGATAACTGTGTTAAATACCACATGGAAACGGCGCCGCCGCCTGTCTTATTCGATCCCGCAGCCGTCACCTACTCGCCGCTCCCTACCCTCCCGATTCGCGACCCCGCAGGAAGGAAGAGTGGCGACCCCCAAGGGTTCCATTTGCCTGCAAGGCCGAGCGCTCGCTCGAGCGGGTGTTCCGGCACCACTTCCGTCATTGACAGGAAGTCGTCATCGGATCTCGGTTTCGCTCAGCGGGATCTCCTGTCTATTCTTCTCTTCATCCCGCCTTCCCGCCTCCGGCGACAAGAAGTCCACGCATACTCGAACATGGTGAAGCAACTCCGATGAAAGGACGCTTCAATGGCGACTCGTAAGATTGTTGAATACGTCGATGACATTGATGAAACACCGATCCAGCCCGGAAAAGGCGAGACGATCCGTTTCGCGGTCAACGGAGCGGAGTACGAGATCGATCTGAATGCCAAGAACGCCAAAGAGTTTCATCGAAAGCTTGACTACTACATCTCTCATGCAACCCGTCTTCGCCGACGGAGGTCAACGTCGAGCAACGGGCAGACCGCAACGAAGCGAGACCCCTCGCAAACCAGAGCTATTCGCACATGGGCGGCGGCCAACGGGTACGAGGTATCGAGCCGAGGCCGGATCCCCGCGGAAATCGAAGAGGCCTACAATTCCGCACGGTAGTCAGCGCCGCTACACGCATGAGCGAACGCCCATGCGATCCTCGCGGAAATCTTCAGCATCCCCGGCGTGTAGGTATCCGACACGCCAAGGTCTCACCTACCTGGGTTGGTTTACTGAATAGTAGCCAGAATGGCCAGCCGAGCATGGGGAGACTGGCGGACCAAGGGCGGCACTCATGCCCTGGAGCGAGCGCTGCAAACCAGAGGTTCGCCACCAGATGACTGCACACTCTGCTACCGAATGACGTGTTTCGGTAGCGTCTGCGTCGGCTACCTGGAGTTCCGACAGTAATCGCGCGGAAAACAACGAAAATGGCTTGACCAGAGGTTATGTCGGCGGACGGGCTGTGTTCAGAACCGCACCTTGGTTGCGTCGGGGTCGTTCTCGTCGAGAGACGCCAACTCACAGGGTCGCCGACTGGCTTTCGACGAAATCGGGCGGATTTGCCGTAGTCGCTGGTTGAGGCGGGCCTGGGATTCAGGTGGTGGTAGATGGTTTGCGGAAGACGCTGAAGGTGTCGGATCCGGGTGACGGCGTATTTGCGTTTGCCGTGGTGGTCGAGTTCGTCGTATCTTGCGGGCCTCGAGTGCCTGTAGTCCGGTCAGGGCGCGGGTTCCCTCCGCCGACGCGGCCGCGGGCTCTTGCGGATTCCAGGCCTTCGAGGGTGCCTCGCGATGAGGTCGGCGGTCACCTCGGGGTGATGACCAGTTCGTCGCTGCGCCGTAGGTGATCGAAGGATTTGTCCCATTCCGGGCGCCGGCGTTTGCCGGAGGCCTTGTCCACCCGGATCCGTTCGCACCCGGCGGCGGTGAGGGGGCTGCTGTCACTTGGTGGTCGAACTGGGTCGCCTGTCATTCTCCGACTCGGAGAAAGCGGGCAAGGGGTGGCCCGCCGGGCGCGAGAACGCAGCGGAACTCGGCGAAGTACGAAGGCATGTCTTGTGGTGGAGCGTGAATGACCGAGTGCTGGACACGATGCCTTGTAGCGTGCCGTCGGCCATGTCCGGGGCGCTCGACAAATCGCCGGCTGCCTTCGGCGGGGAGGGTGCGTTGCGGTGCGTCACCGCTCACCGGCTGGACGCACATCACCGGCTGGCTGTTTGTTGGCTCTCCGGCGTTCCGCTCGGCGCTTGGCGTCCTCGTGTGCCTGACGAAGGAGGCGGTCTGCCAGCACGTATGTGCTTGCGCCTGGGTTGATGATCGACACCCAACCTTGCCTGCGATAGACCGGATGAGGAAGGACGACATCGGTAGCGGCGTAGTCACGAGGTCTCGCCTCGGCCCGGGGGTCCTCACCGGTGAGTTCAACGAATGTGTCCGTGCCGACGTGGATGTTCAGTCGCCAACGATCGGGATGGTCGAGGTCGCATGAGGCATCGTCGGGGTAGTTCTTCGTAACGATCGTGGCGTAGGGCTGCTCGCGCTGCGGCGCTTGGCCGTCGGGAGCGTAGTAGAAGAAGTGGTCGCCCCAAGCGATCTCCGGGAACGCGCTGCCCTGGCCGGGGGCAAGTTCAAGTACCCCGTCGAACGCTCGGATCGTTTCAAGAAGTTGGTCCATACTCATGGTTCAAGTGTGTAGTTGAAGTGCTTGTGGAGGGTTCGGTTGACCCGAGCGAACGAAGGGGTGCCACTGATGAACACCGCTGCCGTCGCGGCAGCGTCGAATTACTCCGCGCAACAGGTGCGTGATCTGGAGGCTCTGGGCGTGATCCCCGCTGCAGCCAGGTCACGCAACGGGTACCGACGGTTCTCGACACAGCACGTCCACGCCCTTCGCGCGTACCGTGACCTCGCTCAGGCTGTGGGGCCTGTCGAGGCGCGACGGGCAATGCGAGAGATTCGCCTCCTGCCGCGCGACAAAGCGGCGGCGCTGATTTGCGGGTTCCACGCCCAGCTCAACGAGGAGCGGCAGCAGGCACTCGCAGCACGCTGTGCGTTGGAGTCGATCCGAGCCGAGGCAACCACCGATGCGAAGCCCGTCGAAGGGGACTCGATGACCATCACCGAACTGTCCGACGCCCTCGGAGTGAGGGCGTCCACGCTCCGCTACTGGGAAAAGGTCGGCCTGGTGGCGCCTGAGCGGGTCACCACGCGAGCGGGAACAGCGCGGCGCTACACCCTCACCGCCATCCGGGAAGCACGAATCACCGCAGCCCTCCGAGCCGGTGGCTACCGCATCCCAGAGGTCCAGACGACGATCACAGCGGTCCGCGACCTCAACGAAGTGAGCCATTCGATCGCCGCGCTCGACACACGGCTGGAAGCCATCGCCCAACGCGCACTCGCTCTTCTGTGCGCCGGAACTCTGTTGGCAGGGATCATCGAGTCAGCCCGGACGGCATGACAATGCAGGCTGCGTTTTAGCTTCATCCGCGTCATCAACGTCCTGCCCCGCAACAACTGGACCTCTCCGCTGGGCTGACGAATGCCGATCGAACAGGTCCTCATCCAAGTGTCCACGAGGGGGCGGCAACCGCAGGTGAGCGAGGTCGGAACAGCGTGTCGCGGACCCGTAGCGGCTGGTATCCGGTGGGGCCGAGTGCGGAGGGTTCGGCGTCGATGTCGACCTCGATCGCACCGAAGAAGTTGATTTTCGCGCTGTGCGCGGGGCTGATCTGGGATGGCACCTCGTCGTCAGATGCGGCGCCCGGCTGGCCGCATCTGCTCAACCGCGAGGAGTTCCGCCTGGCTGGAATCAAACTGCGCGGCTTGGAAACCAAAGGACTCGCTGTCCGAAATCTGCCGGCCCCTGACCTTGGGCTTCAGTGCCAGTCGATGTGGATGTTGTCGATGGCGTCAAAGTGGAACCCGAACTGGTCGGTGTAGCGGTCGAATCCCTTGTTCTCGGGGTAGTCGATGGTCGCGTGGCGTTCGAGGATCGCGACGACGCGGGCTTGGTCGTCGTTGGCGAGCGCGGTGGCCAGTTCACGGGATTCGTCGGCGCTGAACGGGACGTCGGAGTTGGCGAAGTCGAGTGTGCGGGTGCGGTAGTCGTAGCCGACCTCGTCGCCGTTGCGGACGTGGACGCGGCCGGTGACGCGGATGACAGCCTGTTTGGGGGTGCCGTCGGGCCGCAGGACACCGGCCTTGCGCATCGTGTCGGTGGCTTTCGCGGCTTTCAGCTTGCTCTTGGCGTCGTTGCGCAGGTCGTTGGTCTGCCCGGACCGGTATTTGCGGACGGTGGACGGGCTGCGGCCGATCCGCTTGGCGACCGTGTTGACGCCACCGAGGCGTTCGATGGCGGCGCGGCGTTGGGCGAGTTCGGCGATCTCCGGGTTGGGGATCCGGTCCTGCTGGGCCCACCGACGCAGGGTGCGGTCCGAGGGTGGGGTGCGGCCGGCATCGACGGCGGCCTGGCGCAGGCCGGTGTTGCCGATCTCGGTGCGGATCTGCCGGACCGAGACCTTCGAGGTGAGGCCGGCGAGGCCGCGGCTGGTCTCCTGCGAGCGGGCGACGCCGTCGACGGCCGCGGCGGCGACGGTGACGTGCATGCCGTCGAGACCGGTCGCCTTGACCGGTGCGGTTTTCGAGCGCGGTGTCGGCAGGTGCAGTGCCACTACTCCCCCATTCCGCCATCATCATCGCCGGCCTCGAGGCCGGCATCGGTGTCCGTTCCGGCGTATGCGGCGGCGATCGCCAACCGCACATCGTGCGCGGTCTCCGCGGTGGCGAACGCGAGGAGGGTGTCGTCGGTGAGGTCGGCGTGCTTCTCGACGACCATCTTGCCGAGCGCGTCGCTGTCGTCGGCGACCGATTGTCCGTCACCGAGAAGGTAGACCCAGGAGTCGGTCATGGTGCGGATCGGCCAGCGGCCGGTCTCGCGTGCGATGCGCATGGCGACGCGGCGGCCGCGCCAGCGGCAGTGCGCCATGATCGCGGCCCGCCAGAGGGGTTGGTGGTGGTGTTGCATGCGGGTGGCGGTCCACATGTCGGGGTTGACCATGCGGCCGACGTAGCCCTTGTAGCAGGTGCCGATGAACCGTTTCATCGCGGTGTCACCGGTGGTGGTGGCAATAGCGCGGGCCTCGCGGAGGGTCTTGGCCCATTTGTCGAGGGCGCGGCCGTGTTCGGGGTAGGTCCAGGCTTCGGTGATGGCGAGGTCGTCGGTGTCGAGGCCCATGCCGCCGTCGGCGATCGGTGCGCGCAGTCCGTCGAGGCTGATGGTGGTGATCCAGGTGGTGACGGGTTGGTCGTGGCGCATGGCGGGGTGCGGCAGCGGAAGTTTGGTCGGGAGGGCGTATTGGGCGGCGGCGGGAAGGGTGACGCGCCAGATCCCGAATGGTGGTTTGTCGGCTGCGGCGGCGTCGGCAGCAGCGTCGCCGAGGAGCTGTGTCGGTGTGCCGTAGCCGAAGTCGAGCATGCCGGCGGAGGCGAGATAGGCGGCGCGTTGGTCGATGGTGACGATCGCGGTGGCGCCGTCGAGGTCGTCGGAGTCGAGGTGGTCGCGGATCCAGCCGGCGGCGGGTTCGAAGTCGCCTCGTGGCGTGTGGTCGATCGGTGGCATGGGGCCGGCGGTGGTGACGACGATGCCCTTTTTGGTGCGGGTGCGTTCGCGGCGGATCTTGTCGAGGACAGCGGCGCCTGTGCGGGCGGGAGTTGGGCCGGGCAGAACGCCGAGATACTCCGCGGACCAGGCGAGGCGGCGGCCGAGTTCGCGGGCAGCGGGCAGGTCGGCATCGGGGAGGTAGGTTCCGGCGGCCGGATTGCCGAGGATGCCCATGTCTCCGATGCGGTTGCCCCAGCCGAAGTCCTTGTTCCAGTAGGTCCAGACGTAGGGCTCGAGGACGACGTCGACCATCTGGGTGGCTTTGCCGATGCTGCGGGAGAGGTGGATGACGTGGCCGGGATCGCCGCGCAGTTCCCAGCCGGTGTCGGTGAGGGCGGGCAGTGTGGTGGTGATGACGTGGCTGAGGTCCTCAGCCGCGCGTAGGCGGAGTTTCTCGAGGTCGTCGACGTCGTCTTCGCTGCCGGGATCGATGGTCCAGCCGAGGAGCTGGCAGGCGTCGATGCCGACGATCCACACCTGAGCTGGGACGCCGAGGGGGGTCAGTGCGGCCCAGTGGATGAGTTTGTCGAGTTTGTCGATGGAGTCGACGGGGCCGGTCAGGCGTTGCCCGGACGGGCTGTAGGTAGCTGCGGCGGTGACGATGAGGGCGTGGCCGTCGGCGGCGGCTCCGACGGGTAGTTGTTCCCAGGGCTTGTGCTCGGTGTCGGGTTCTGTGGGTTCGCTGGATGGGGTGGGTTCGATGGACTCTTGTCCTACTGACGCAGCACGGTCCGGGGCTTGGTGTTCGCCGGTAGGGGGTTCAGCTGTCTCCTGCGGCGCTGCCGGTGTGGACGGGGCGTCGTCGGAGTCGGTGGGGGTTGCCTGAGTGTCGGTGTCTTCGGTCGCGGCGTTGTCTGTGTCGCGCGGTTCTGACTGGTCGTCGACAGGTTCAGGGTCGACATCGAAGAGTGCGAACTGCTCGCCGGGTGTGTTCACCACTCCCCCAATACCTCTCGTGACGCTTCCTGGCATGTGCGAGTGGACGCGCCCCAGCGGTGCACACCGAGGCTCGGGCTTCCGATGCGCTGGAAACCAGCGCCTGGCCGGCACACCACGAAGACTGTGGCAGCGTGGAGGACAGTCATCACCGGGTTGTCCTTTCGCAGTGTCCGGGACAGTGATGTGCGAGCGCGAAGGGTACGTGCATCATGGCGATAGAGCTTTTGCCACAATGTATTCCGCGCCACCGACATTGAACTGGTTCGATCGACGAGACGGGCCTGTGGCTGTGGCCCGCAGCCAGCCCCCCCCCCCCCCCCCCGATCCTGAAGGTGTTGGCTACGGGCCACCGCACACGCAGCGGCTCGCCGCTAGTCGAGGCCGAGTGCGTCGATCAGGGAACGCTGCTCCTCGGCGGTGAAGTGCCTGCGCACGGCCGCGGCGAGCACATCCGGCTCGACGCTGAGCTTGCGCAACGCCTGCAGAACCTTCTCCGCAGGTTCAACCTCGCCGGCAGGTTCCTTGGGTTCCTTCGGCTCCGACACCTCGGGTTCCGGATCGATGACGGGTGCGTCCTGGTCGCCGTCGGGGTTGTCCTGGGAGGCCTGCCACGCCGCGACCTGCTCCGCGCGGGGAACCTTCGCCAACGCGCGGGCCTCACGGATCGCGAGGTCACCTGCCCGCAGCGCATCCTGAAGTTCCGGTGCGAGTTTGAGCAGCGCGCGACGCTGGGACACCCAGCCCTGGGAGCGGCCGAGCTTCTTCGCCGCAGCTGTGGCACCGCCGAACTCGGTGACCATCAGCTCGACTGCCCTGGCTTCTTCGAGGACGTCGAAGTCGCGGCGGTCGATGTTCTCACTCGTCGCGGCCCAGAGGATCTCTCCCGTGCTGACGGCGATGCTGTCTCGGACGACGACGTCGAGGCCGGGTCGCGCGTACTTGGCGGCGGCGGCGAGGCGTCGGTTACCGTTGACGACAACGTATTTCGCGTCGCCGATCTCGTCCTCGTCACCGGGCCACAGGTTCAGCCACGCGGCGCGGCTGACCGCGGTGCCGGGCTGGAGCTGCCGGTCGACGATCGTGGACAGGTCCGACAGGTCTCCGACCTCGTCACGCGGATTGCGGGGGTTCGCCGCCAGATCAGTAAGCGGGACATCGGCGAGGAACTGACCGTCGACGATTTCGGCTACGACGGGTTCCGGCTTCACCGTCTTCTTCTGGTCAACCGGCGAGTTGTCCCCCACCGATCCGACCAGCGACGCGAAGTTTGCCCGCCCACCCTTGGGCGCCATCAGCGACCACCGTCCGCGAGCTCGAGGCTGAGCTTGTAGAAGTCCTCCCGCGCCTGGAGTGAGACACGGTTGGCTTCGTACTCGGTGACGACTCGGCCTTCGGCTGCGGCGCGGGTGTGCACTTTGTAATGGCGGATGACGGTGCGCGCGAGGGGCCATCCGTTGGCCTGGACGAACTCTCGGGTCTGTTCGAGGTCGGTTTTGCCGTCGCGGGGATCCCAGTTGTTGACGACGACGATGAACTTCTTGTTGAGCGGTTCGAGGACCTGCTTGATGGTGCGGGCTGTCGGGTCGAAGCACAGCGGTTCGGGTTCGATCGGAACGATGACGAGGTCCGCGACATCGAGGACTGCGCGTAGTGCGTCGCCGGAGCTGCCGGCGCCGAGGGCGTCGGTGCCGTCGTCGTTGCCGGACAGGTCGATCCATCCGGGGGTGTCGACGTAGACGTGCTTGATTCCGGGCAGTTTGTCGAGGTTGCGGAGGACATCGAGGTTGTCGTGCACCTGGTCGATGAGGAACGGGAGTTCCTCCACTCGCGATGCCCACCAGACAGCAGAGCCTTGGGGGTCGACTGAGATTGCTGCGACGGGCGACTGGACGTCGTCGTCATCGCGGGTGAGTACGTCCGCTTTCACGGCCGCGAGATTCATTGTCAGGGTGGATTTTCCGACTCCACCCTTCTGGTTGAGCATTACATGCACAGCCATCAGTTAACCTCCGTATACTTCGCCCCTGTTGGGGCTACTTCGGACTCCCACCGCCGCGATGCAATCGGGTGGTGATCAGCGCGTTCATCATCGTAATCGGTTCGAGGTCGAGTTTCGTACAGGACCTGGGGGCGACGATAGGCATCAGCGGGCGTGGACCTCAAGGAGGTGTCTTCGGGGGTTGCCGGGGACGGAGGGATCTGCGGGACGTTCGACAGACGACGGGTTGAGCCTCGGAGGTGGCCGCTCGTGCCTGGTTCTCGGAAATCGATTCTGCTGCAATCTGTTCGCTGGAACGTAATCCATTCTCGGCGTCGCATGCTGGGTCTTCGGGTTCGGCTGGCGGCGCCGTTCGGCGGGGAGCGCACCATGCCTGCCTGTCCCCCACGCCGCTCTTCTCACGCATCACTTCTTGTCAGAATTTTTGGTCACAGTTCGGCGTGTCGCGTGGGAGTGATCGCGCAGCGCTGTGCTAGGTCAACCAATGGTTGAGACTTTTCTCCCGGTGGATTCGATGCATTTTCGCAACGTCGATTGCCGAATGAATCACCTTGGCTCATTTCGTCACTGTGACACTAGTTCAGCCCGAGATACTCCGTCCGCGCCGGTCCTTCTCCGCGCACACCTGTTGGTGAGGAAGGTGTTATCGTGGCGGCCGCACCCGCTCGTAAGGGCTCAAACGGATAGAGCGCCGAACCTGCATCAAAGAGATCAACCGTACGAATGTCTTTACCGCGGTAAAGACAAGAAGACAGGCCTCATCGAACAGCGAACGATCCTCCACTACTCCGCGTATGCACTTCCCGCCAGTGCCCTCCAGAGAACCCGAGTGGTGCGCGTGCGTTCTCGCCCTCACCCCGCTGTGTTGTCGGCAGGCACCACTCTGTACTACTTCAACTCCCCGACCACTCCAGAAGGGTTGGGATTGCCGACACTATCGCAACCGTGCCAGCTATCAGAGGAACAGAACATCGATGCTCTTCCTAGCCCGCCAACCCCAAGATTCCCAGGCACGCTCCGAGACCTCTACGCACGGGAAACACCCCACCACCCATCGAAAAGTCGACCGAGACTCCCCCTTCAAGGCAACCGTCTTTACCGCGGTAAAGAGATGCGCGACCACCCAGATACCGGATGGGAAAGTGATTCAGCGAACAGACTCCAGCCTCGGCCCTGATCTTTACCGCGGTAAAGATCAGCCGCAGACATTGGACCGATAGATCACATAGCCCCGAAGATGCGATCCCCTCCGGCGTCCCAGAGAACCCGGACAAGGAGACGGCGCGATCCCCTCCCCCACCGAGATAACGCTGGATGATCGGGAATCTTTACCGCGGTAAAGACGACACTTGGTCCCGGCGACCCATAGCATCCAACGCGAAATACTTCGCCGGAATCCCGTCCAATCTTTACCGCGGTAAAGATCTCCCACAACCGACCATAAGACCCGACCTCCGAGGTCGTCACTCAACCAGTCCCCACTGTCTGACGCCGAAAGACGCCGACGCTCACCAAGCGTCACCGCAGTCTTTACCGCGGTAAAGACTGCCGTCACCGAGACAGGGCCGCCACTGTGTGTTGTGAAAGCGCAGCAGCTCGGAGGGCGAGCCCTCTAGAAGTCCTCTGGAAGCCCTCTCTTTACCGCGGTAAAGAACTGCACATTTCGGTGCCACAGGGATCTCGACCTGTGAACAGTAACCGGTCCGCACTCAATCTTTACCGCGGTAAACGCTCCTCCTCGGCCCTCTCGAATCACTCTGCCGACGGCTGACGTTACCCACCCTCCTTGACCGCGGTAAACGTCCGGGCGGAACGCAGACACGACTGCATGACACCGCGTCAGATCTACAAGACTTATGCGCCACCAACGGACCAGCTCTATGGCCGGTTGCTAATCGGCGTTGCAGATGCACACCACTCGCCCAGTCTTTACCGCGGTAAAGACTGGGCACAGCCTTGCGCGAAGCTGAGACACCCCGACGAAGCTGCCCTGAAAGGCGTTACGGCTCTCACGACACACGTCCCTCATGGCAACTCTTTACCGCGGTAAAGATGCAGGACAATCATTCGTGGTGAGGCTTCAGAGATTGCCTCACGAACTGGAGGCATGAAGAGTCTTGTCTTTACCGCGGTAAAGACTGGTCCTCTCGGGAGTGAGCTGCGGTCAGATGGCCTAGGAAGCAGCACCGACTACTGAACGCCATGACGGAAGGATCCCCTCTCTGTGCGCGCTCCGGTGCGCGAGAGATCCCCAACTTGCCTCTCAGCTCTTTACCGCGGTAAAGAGCTGATACGGGTGGGCTCAGAACCGCGCGCAGACTCGAACTTGCTTTACCGCGGCAAAGAGAGCGTGATGGTCGGTGAGATTCAAGCCTGATCAACATGGTTGTCGGGAAGGACAGTCTCGGCGCGCCGCCCCGAACGTTCTACCAAACATCCGGGATACCCGAACCGCCCTGGCATCGCGGCAGTCTTTACCGCGGTAAAGACTGCCGCGATGTAGACGGCCTTCCTCGAAGTGCTGCATGGCGTGGACGCGCTAGCACGCGCTCCGCCTCAACAGGAACATCACACGGCCTACCGACTGCGCCGCGATTCAGTCTTTACCGCGGCAAAGACTCACTGGTGGCGATGGAGACGGGCAAGCGCTATCTATGGAACTGTTGAAGTCCGGTGGCCCGAGCCGGCTCAGCACAACGACGAACACCCCGTACAGGCACGCTCGGATGTGGATGCAGAGGCTGAGGCTGAGTGCTGCTTCTTTACCGCGGTAAAGAAGCAGCACGGCGATGCCACTCGATCGAGATGGAGGCCGGGATGGATCGGCAGGAAGATCAAGGTCAAGTCGTCGGCGTGCGAGCGATTGCCACGCACGCACTGCTGCTGTTGTTGCCATGACTGCGCGCGAGGGTGTCAGTCTTTACCGCGGTAAAGACTGAACGCTGGTCAGCATCCTGAGTCGGCGGCCTGCAGCAAGCCACCTTGGATCCCGACTTAAGGCCGGGACAGGACGCACCCCACCATATGCAACACCGAACAATCTGTTGGCGAGACCGGAGCGGCGGATCGGGGAGTGGACCCAGTGAGTCTTTACCGCGGTAGAGACTCACTGGGTCGTCCAGGTCTCTAGGCGGTGAACGCGCTCGGTGCATATCTTGTCGGGAGGTCAATCGGATGGCCCCATGCGGCATTCTCGGATGGTTCGAGGAGCCGGCATCGGCTCGAGTCTTTACCGCGGTAAAGACTCGCAATCGGTATCAGCCCTGCTGCCGCGCGACAAGACGCTCGTGCGATGGTTCGCGTGGACATCGCGTAGCTCACAGCCCTACCCAGATCGGCCGGGATGAGTCAGCGTCTTTACCGCGGTAAAGAGATCAGGTCCTCGGTACGCATCATAGGGAACGGCCCGAGCAGACCTTTTCGCACGCGGCTTAGAGCGCCACTTCGACCGTTGATGCTCCGACTTGGCGTTTCAGTCTTTACCGCGGTAAAGACCCACTGGGGATGCCGCGTATGCGGAATCAAGTTGAGTTCGATGCGAGTTCTGGGATCTTGGGTCTTGGATGTAGAGCGCGCAGTCCTGTTGATGAGATTCTTTACCGCGGTAAAAATCGACGGCCGGTCACTTCGTCTTTAGGGCAGACCGTACATGTGCCATCGCAGCTTCACGGACGGACCTGGACGCGGTGTGCGCGGTTCGATCCCTCAACTCTCCTGCGGCCAACTGACGTTGGATCTGGCGGTCGTCCCGTGCCTTGATGGCGAGTTCAGTGGGGGAGGGGAGTGACCAATCGATTCGGGCAAGCCGCCAGCGGAGGAAGGCAACGGGATTCTTGAGTGCCCCCGCGTCAGGCCACAGCCAACCGCGGGCCTTGGTGTCGTCGCTCAGTGCTCGAGCGATGTCACGTCCGGACCACCGGTTCGGATCGACGGAATGGGCCCTGAGTGCGTCACAAACGGCCCCAATGTGTCCAGGAGGGTTCAAAGCTGGGGCGTGCCGAACTAGCGCTGCAGCAGCGATTTGAAGCGAGATTTCCCGCTGCTTGTGTGTAGGTGGGGATGATTGCCGCCTCGTGCACGTACGCGTGCGCGTTGTGGAGTTCTTCCTTACGGAAGAAGAAGAACTAAGAGTAGTACCAAGAGATTGGGGGCCACGGTCGCCTGATTGTGGATAACCGAGTCTCGGTCGCTTATCGGTGGGCGTGGCGGTCCGAGGGGACTCGACGATGGCGGTTCTGGGGGAGAGGAGCGCCCACACGCTGGTTGCCTTGGTTTGGTGGCGTCCGTGGTGGGCTTCGGCAGCCCACTGCTCGATCGTGCGGAGAAGCCGGCCGCGGACCATTTCTCGGGCTACTCCCAGCACGGACAACACTCGGCGGGCCCGTTTGAGGACGGTGACGGAGATGCCGGCCTTGTGTGCGAGGTGTTCTCTGGATGCGGTTACGCGTCGGCCGGTGCGGTGATCCGCCACGCTCGCCATGGTCACTGCGGCAGCGTAAACCCGTTCAGGGTCGATGCTGTGCTCTTTGCATCTTTGTAGGCCCGTCTCGGAATTGAGAATTTGCCGCACTTGGTGCTGCCATTGCTTTCGACTGGACCAAATCGGTGTTCTTGATTGCTCATTTGGATCGACGGGGAGGGACCAGGATCGCCCCTTTTGCTCGCTGGAATTATTGATTTCTTCGATTCGTGCGACATTTGTTGCTGCTGCTTTCGCGGCGACAGCCAATTGCTCGTCGAGAGTTTGTGAATCGGTATCGGTAGACGCACGCACTCCTGAAATCAGCGACGCGCCGAGAGAGTCGTGTGGATGTGTTGTTGCTTTGTCAGGGTATGCGCTACCCTGAGACGTACCGTTCACGGTAGTCCCTCCAGGGAAGTGGGCCAATCCGGTAGGAAAGCCCAGGTTGACGCAACACCCGAGTTCGAAGCGGCAACTTCGAACTCACCCAAAGAAAGCCGATTTCGGACAGAGAACTGAACAAGCTCGGCAGAGCTTCAACTCGGCGCGGTGGTGCGGGTCGAGTGACAAGGCCCCCGAAAGGGGGTTTTGTCTTGGGTTGTGCTGCTATGTAGTTCTGTACTTGTTACTGGTTGGTAACTTTTTGCCTCCTATTTGGGTTGGATACAGCCGCCCATATCTCACCATACTCAATCAATCGAATTGCGCAGCGACTCGCCCGACTAAAACTCCCGCGAGAATTTCTCTTGATCGTCGTGTGTGGAGAAATTCGGCCATGGGGCACACGACACCGCCTCGGGTCCCGGACCTTCATGCGTGAAAAACCAACACCGAACACAAAGTCCCGAAATGCTGGGATGGGTGGTGCGTTGCGACGATCCCGCTCCACATGGATCGACCGCACGGGCGACGAACCGGGTGGGTCCCGTCATGACACTGGCCGACGTCCTCGCTCGACAACCGCGAGCGCGAATGCCCCCACTTGACCGACCTGGTCTATCGACGCAGTTGCCGGGTCACGTGCGACAAGTTCCACAGTGTCGACGAACGCCGCATAACCAACCGATTCGGCAGCAGCGGGGGAGAGGACCACCGGCCCGCACGTCTCAACGAGATCGCATAGATCCATGGCAGCTGGCGACGTCTCCCCCTGTATGAGGCGGGCACGTAGAACCCCGTCTACCGACAGAAGCGCCCACCGACGACCGTCCCGGTCGGAGGCAAGTAGTGTCATGCGGTCCTCCTCACGTACGGATCGATCAGCGCCTCCCATTCGGCCAGCGCAGTGGCCACGAACCTGGCTGCACCCCGCGCGCTACACGAGGAGTGGACCGCGGCGAAGACTCCTAGGACCGCCTCGGTCCCACTGAACTGCCGACCGCTGATGTGGTCATACGCATCGGTCACCGTGTCAGCGATCGCCGACCACGCGAGCCTTTCACCGTTCGACGAGGCGTTGACGATTCCGGTCTCGACCAGACCCGCGACCCTCCGCCACATCGTGAGTGTCGCTCTCCCTAAACCAGTCAGCCGGCAGGCAACCGCGACCTGGTCCGTATAGCTGTATGGGAGAGTAGGGATAGCTGACACCAATCCCCACCGACGATCGGCATACAAACCGGCGAACCACGCCCATCGGTCGACCTCAGCGTGATCCTCGCTCGCAGGTGGATCAGTGATGCCCCATGCGATCGCCTCGAGTGGGCTGACGGTGATCACGCGGCTGCACCAGGGGCAGGTGTGACTGTGCTCGGAGAGGTTGCCTGTCTGCTGGGGCTCGACGAAGATTCGGCTTGAAACCCGCCGACCCGAGAGGTAGTCGCTGGTTTTGTCGTCTGTCGACGCTTCATGGCCTTCTTCGGCTTGCCGCAGGCTATCGCATAGGACTCAAGTCCATCGGACGAGATCTCGTCACCCGCAACACTGAACACGCGCCGGGCCATGATCTGCCCAGTGATCTTTTCGCCCCTCGCGAGTCTGCGCTCAAGCTCGCTGTCGCACTGTTGAAGTAGGGGGCATCTACCGCATGCCTCGAGTGCCCTTCGCCAGGGAGAGGGATCCCGTCCCCCGACGGTCCATCCAGCTCCCTTCCCCTCGCACAACCCGCTGTCGGCACGAGGCTGTGTGATGGCAGCTGCCCCTCGTGATTCGAGTTCGGCTGTGAGGCGTCGCAGTGTAGGGCAAGCCTGTACACCTGCGGTGTAGGTGAAACCACAGCGCCTGCAGCGTCGTTCGCCGCTGTGGTCTTGAGCCATCATGCGAAGTCGTGGCGTTTCGATGGCACTCAAGTTGATGTTGGTCGTCGGTCTTCGGTTCCCGGTTTTGGCGAGCTCGCGCAAGGCTAGAGCGACCGCGGGACACAGGGGAGCGACTGGCGTGAAAATGAAGCCACAAGCCATGCAGGAGGAGCCGCAGCGATCCGGTACGTGCATCCGGAGGGTCGATTGAGGACGTTCGGGAACAGTGCGGACGCTCCGACTATCTGCTGACTCTCTAGGTCTGGGGGCACTCTTCGAGGCTTCGTTGGCGACCCTAATCGGCAACAAGCTGCGAGCGGGAGCCGTGCTCGTATGCAACCTCATTGCGGCACCGGCCCCCTCGTGGATCGGGGACCATTTGTCATTGGGTGTCGATGTTCAACTTCGTGGAAGGCTGCGTGGGTTGGCGTTATTGGAGTTGAGCCTCGCCCGTGGAGCTTCCGGTAAGAGGTGAGTTCCCTGCTGGCGCATGAAGGGGCGCGGAAGGAGGAGATGCGAAAGTGTGTATGGTGCAGCATGTAGCTCAGCGCGCACAGACGCAGCTCAGATCTCGGCGTGGATTCGGTCTCGCTCGGGTCTACTGCGGCATCGCGGACGCGAGGATCGATTTCGACGCGAACCCCAACTAGGCGTGTGGTCCCGTGGCCATCTAACGTGTTCATTTGCAGGTCTCCGTGTATCTGCAATCGAGGCGGCGGGTGCTGACCCCACTGCCTCATGGCGGGTCGACTGCGCTAACAGCCGACTTGCTTCTCAGGGCAGCCCCTGACTGCGCTAACAGTCGGGGGCTGTTCATATCTCGTGGCCCAAGTGCGATCCTCCCAACCACGTGTTGCCAACAATATGTACCGACATAATTTGCCGACGTGCCGAGCCTATATCTGGAGGGGCATGGTGTCTACCAATCGTCGCCAACCTGCACTGAGGACTGATTCTGTGTCTCGTCGAGTGATGCGCGGCTTCGACCCGCACCGTTTGGTGGCGGCGCGGGTCCAGGCGGGCATGGAGCGTGGTGATCTCGCACGGCTTGCGGACATCAGTGTCGCTACGTTGTCCCGGTGGGAAACGGGTGCCCGTTCACCGCAAATCGATGTGCTGGCCAGGGTGGCGCGCGCCCTGGAGATCGAGATTGCGGCGCTGGTCTCGATCCCCAAGGATGACCGATTCCCTGGTGATTGGCGAATTCTGATCGGAATGACGCAGCCTGAACTCGGCGCCCGAGCTGGTGTCAGTACGGCGATGGTGGGTTCGATCGAGCGAGGCGAAGCGCGCCTAACCGACGAAGTGGCGACGAAACTATCGTCCGCTCTAGGGATTTCGCCAGATGACCTTCGCGCGGCGCATCGGCGTGCACGTAACCGTGAGGCGGGCACTCCAGCGTAGTAGCCGCAGTAGCCTTCCTGTGGCGCCCAGCGGGCCCCGCGGGCCCCGCGGTCTGCAGTACTGATAGCGGTCTGCAGTCCTGTAGCTGTCTGCAGGCTCGACAACGACACGTGACTGTGTATGGCCGGTTCGGCCGCATGCTCAGATCCGCTTCCTGGACGCACGTCAGTCACCGTATCGGAATAAAATCGGGAAAACAAAGGCAACACGGCGGTAGTGGCTCGATAGAGGATGCGGATAAGGCCGGTATGGAGGCGTCATGTTGGTGGTTGACGCCTGTATCATCCCTGTTATGGCGGAGGTTCTGACCAGTCCCGAGATCGCGCGTCTGGGCACTTTCATGTCCGCACGTCGCGTCGAGTTGGCCCTGACGTTCGAGCAGGTTGCCGAGCGTGGTGGACCCAGCCCCAAGAGCTTCACCCGCATCGTGCGCGGGTTGAAGCCGCGCCCGACTGGAACGACGTTGGCGAAGATTGACCAGGGGCTCGGCTGGGCCCAGGGCAGTGCAGCGGCCGTCCTCGCGGGCGGCACTCCTAGCGAGAAGCCCGCCTACAGCCAGGAAGACCTCGAGCGGCATGCGCGCCTCGTGGCCGAACTGCAACGTACCGGTGTGACGAGCGTGGCTGCTCGGGGAATCAAGGTCGAGGCTGACGGGACGCAGTTCGGTCCGGACGCGGTCGAGGCTCTACTCGAACTTCTTTCTCGGATGCCTGACGGGTCGCGACGATCCGATCAGCCCTCTTCCTAGCCTTGAGCCAATGCTCGGCAATCAGTGACGGATCCACACCCGTCGACGGCATCCGATCGGTCACCTCACGCTCTTCGCCCGCAGCAATCGCACGCGCAGTCAACACCAGTTCCACGGCATACCGGCTCAGGTACTTGCCGCGCTTCGGCATGCGTACAGAGTCGGGCAACGGCTCGATCCGTGGGGTCAGTTCGAGGAGTGCGTCGGCGATTTCGACCTTCATCCGGTGGAGCTGTTCTTCAGCGTCGAACTCGGAGTCTTCCAGGGTGAGCACCACATCGTGGATGGCCTTCGTGCAGTCCTCGTACATCGGTCGTAGGAGCCGGATCTCATGGCCGATCCACCACCGTTTGCCCGCGTCCTTGAGGCTCGGCAGGAACGACAGCAACACCACCAGGACGAACGGCAGCATGAACCGGCCGTGCACGCGTGAGATGGTGGCCGAGATCAGAATGTCGCTGGCGGTTCCGCGAGCCATCATGACGGCACCGAAGGCGATGCTCCCGACGCTGAGCGCGCCGATGAATCCACACGCCAGGATCATCCCCAGGCCGAGCCATTCCCGCAGGCCCTGCGCGCCGTTGTACTGGCGCGCGAACACCCACAGTGCGACCACGCACAGAGCGATCGGTACAAGCGCGTAGAGGACGAAGTAGGTAGCGAACCTCCAGTCGGGTTCTACGTACATCTCGTGGCCGGCAGAGGCGCTGGGGTAGCTGAGCGCCAGGAGCACGGCCACGATCACTGCGGGCATCGCATAGAACGCGAATCCCCGTCGGCGCGTGCCGTCCTCTTCGGGCTGGTCGAGATGGAGCACGAGTGCGACCAGCACGAAGCACGTGTAGATGAAGATCGCATGCCACAGGTCGGTCAGTTGGGGAGCACCCCAGGGGAGCACATGGCTGACGAGCAGCGCGACGGTCGGATCACATAGAACGACGACAAACCCGGCGGCCGCGGCCGCGCGATTGGCGGTGCGGTCCAACGTAGTGTCGTTGACCAACAGCAGCCGCAATCCGATGATCGCGACCATCAGCAGATAGCCCGCGTTCCACAGCAGGTACGACACCGGACGGTAGGGCGAGGGTGCGATGACGGCGACGAGCGTGAACGCCGCCAGCAGAGCGATGCTCGCCTGTGCTGCACGCCGACCGATGTCACTGCCGGTCCGCCTGCGGCGTCGACTGATGCTCAAAACAGCCGGAATGCCGCGGGTCGATCCCGCGCTGCACTGTGGTCGGGCTTCATCACCAGCAGTGTTCCGAACACCTCCGCCTCAAGTTCGATTCGGGTGCTGAACCGGGGCCTGAAGTCGGTGTCATGTTCGGAGAACATCGAGTTCACGCGCCGGAGCGCCGCGGTGCACACGTCGCGCGGGATGTTCGTTCCCATCAGCCGATTTGCGAGCTCGTGAGCGTCGAAGTCGTCGTCCGGGCTGTCGAAAGGCGCATCCAGATGCCCGAGCAGTATGTGGCCGAGTTCGTGGCCGCAACTCTGCTTCTGCTGTGCAGGCGAACTTGTCGGCCGCAGGAAGATCGTGTCGACACCACAGTTGCGTACCGTCAGACCGCAGGCAGTCGCGCCGCCGCGTGCTGTAGTGACGGCTGGGTCCATCGTTTCGACGACGATCTTGCGTCCGGTGACCCGGCTCGTGGCGGCGACGGCCTCGTTGATCGTCCACTTGCGTGAGAGGCCGAGACTGGTCACCACCGGCAGCAACTGCCCGCGCAAACCAGTGTCTGTGTGCGCTGGCACTCCAACGCTCATCAAGCACCCCCGATGCGACGTTTGAACCGCAGCCCTCCGAACTCGCGGTTCCGGACCCGGTGAAGTCTAGCCCTGCGAACGCGCACAAGCTGCGCGCAGGCTCATACACTGCAACCGACCTGTGCGCTAAGTCCGGTGTTCGGATGACGAGCGCGCCACCTGGATCGAAGGAGCCGTCGATGGGTGTTGTGCGCCCACCTCATCCGCCGAAGCGCGTGCCGTTGATCGGCGACATCATTGGTCTGGACGCGGTCAAGCCGATGCAGAACACGGCCCGGATCCTCGGCGAGATCGGACCGATCTATCAGCGTCGCATCCTCGGCATGCGGCTGACGTTCGTCGGCGGCGCCGACATCGCAGCCGAGGTCAACAACGACGCGACCTGGCAGAAGGCGGTGCCGCGGCCGCTCCAGTTGCTGCGCCCGATTGCTGAGGACGGTCTGTTCACCGCCTACAACGACGAACCGAACTGGCACAAAGCCCACGCGATCCTGGCGCCGGCATTCTCCCAGGCGTCGATGCGCTCGTACCACCAGACGATGGCCGACGTCGTCGACGAGATGTGTCGCGCGTGGGACGACGCGTCCGGGAACTTCGATGTCGCCGACGAGATGACCAAGTTCGCGCTCGAGACGATCGGCCGCTGCGGCTTCGGTTACCGATTCGACTCATTCACCCGAGCCGATGTCGACCCGTTCCTGCCGGCCCTGAAGGACTCACTCGGATACATTCAGGCGCAAGGGGTTCCGGTTCCGGGCCGCAAAATCATCGACGCCCTGACCGGTCGGACCGGCCAGCACCAGCGCAACGTCGAATACATGTTCCAGGTCGTCGACGACGTCATCGCGGATCGGCAGGCCCATCCGCACGACGAACCGCGTGATCTGCTCGACCTGATGCTCACCACGAAAGACCCGGAGACCGGCGAGCAGCTCGATGCGCGCAATGTCCGCAACCAGATCCTGACGTTCCTGGTCGCAGGCCACGAGACCACCGCCTCCGCGTTGTCGTTCGCGCTGTACCTGTTGGCTACCCATCCCGACGAAGCCGCGAAGGCTCGAGCCGAGGTCGACGCACTGTGGCCGGCCGACGACGTGGTGCGATTCGAGGACGTCGCGAAGCTGCGGACGGTGCGCCGGGCGATCGACGAGACGATGCGGCTGTGGCCGACCTCGCCCGGCTACTTCCGGGAAGCCAAGCGCAACACAGTCATCGACGGCCAATACCCGATCAAGCAGGGGCAATGGCTGATGGTCGTCCTGCAACAGGTACACCGCGACCCGGCGGTGTGGGGCGCAGACGCCGACCAGTTCCGACCTGACCGATTCCAGTCGGAGGAGGTTCGCGCGCGACCCGGCCATGGGTACAAGCCGTTCGGCACCGGCCTGCGAGCCTGCATCGGCCGCCAGTTCGCTTACCACGAGATGATTCTCGCGCTCGCCACGATCCTGCACCGCTACAACTTCACCGTCGACCCCGACTACACCCTCGAGGTCGCCGAGCAGATGACCCTCAAGCCGTCCGGCTTCCGACTCACGGTCACTCGGCGGGAGCGAAAAGACGCATCGGCTCCGTCCCCGGCTCAGTAGCCAAGGGACGGCCGCAGCGCCGACCCCGCACACCGAGCACCACACCCGCGACCAGCAACGCAGTACCGACAACGCCCGCGCCGATCGGTCCGTAGACCGTGCCCCACTGGATCATCCGTCGATATGTGGTGGCCATCTCGACCTGGTCGGCGCGGGTCGCCTCGTCGAACCCGGTGGTCATCTCGAGGAATGGCATCAAGTACATGTCGTCCGGGGTCCGGCCCCACGCCTGCCGGACACTCTCGCGGCCATCGAGCACCAGGCCGGTCACCGGCTCGACCCACAGATCACGGACCGTGCTGTAGATCCGGTGCATCGTCACCAGGTTTGAAGTGTCCATGCCCCACGTCGTCCCGGGCAACGTGAGTTCGGTGCCGGGGGCACCGAGCGCGTCGATCGTGTCCGACGGTCCCACCGTCTGGCTGAAATGATAGGCCGGCACACCGTCGATCTCGGTCTCCTCGACGAAGTCGAGGGGAAAGCTCTCGCGCATGTTCAGGTCGAAGTAGGGGTAGCTGCGCGGCTCCACCCCGAAGGGGAACTTGTACTGAAGCCCCTCACGCGGAACCTCGACCGCCGGCTCGGTTGGGCTGGTCTGGATCGTCGCGACATCCCCGGTCGGCATTCCGGTGGACCGGTTCACCGAAACCCGGTCGACGCTCGCGCTGAGGAGACCCGCATCGCCGCGCTTGTCGGTCCGGCGGATCGTGAGCCCGGCCTCGATCGTCGCCATGTCGGCGCTGACCGGGTCCTGCACCGTCACATGGCGCTGCGCGATCACCGGCACACCTGTCTCGATCTTCGGACGGCCCATCGCCAGCGCCACCGAATCCACCACCGTCGCTTCTGCCGTCGAGACCGTGGTCACGGCGAGATCGAGCGGCAGCTTCTTGATCCGCGGCGCCGCGTAGGTGGGTACCAGCACGGCAACGGTGAGCAGGAACGTACCCACCGCCATGAGCACGCTCGGCAGGGCGGATCGAAGACGGGACTGCATGGAAGAACCTCGGAATCATCGCACTGCTGCGGATGCAGCACTGTCCTCGTCGCCGCGAAGGCGGCGACACATACCTCTCGTGAACAGCTGGAACAACACGCCCACCGCGGTGGGGTGTCGCGACGCTTACTGGGATCCACGCAGCTCCGTATACGCTTCCTGTGCCTTCGGCAGGGCGGCGGCATACTCGCCGGCCGCGGTCTCGCCCTTCTTGTAGAAGTGCTCCGCCTCGTTGTATCCCCGCGGATCCGCCTTCTGGACGGCCAACGCGTAAGCACACGGGTCGTCAACGCTGATCGTGACAGTGCCGGCGTTGTCCATGAAGGTGTTGGTCGCAGCCCGGACGACATCCGCGGAGTCGGCCGCTAGGTTATACGCCAGCCGCCAGCCGAAGATGTCGCGGATGTCCGTCGCAGGCGGGGCCATCCGGCTCCCCGACCTCCATCCGGTCTCCGCCTCGGTCGCGAGAAGGGCTGCGATCGCCTGCTTCGGCGTGCCGCCGCGCTGCTCGACGGTTTCGACGATCGCGGTCGCATTGTCACGCTCGATCTTCACGCCGAGCTTGCTGATCGCGTCCGCGCCGAACGGCGACTCGGTCGCGGGTGCGGGTGCGGTCAGAATGCTGATCGGTGCAGCAGAGGGCTCTTCGTCGCTGCTGCACGCGGCCAGCCCTGCGGCGAGCGCAGCAGGGATCAGTGTTGCAGCAATGCTCTTGCGGGACACAGGTCCTCCGGGTCAGTAGCGAATATCGTCGATGAGCCAGCGGCCACCGTCGCGGACGACGGTGACCCATACCGTGGTGTCGGGATTGACCGTATCGGTACCGGTAGTGCCGATCGAAGTCTGCTTGATCGTGGCCACACGATGGACGACGGTATCGGTGTCCCCGGGGCAGCCGGAGCACCCGATCGTGACGTCGGCGATGACCTTGGCCTGGTCCTGAGCCCACTGGGACCACTCGATGCTCGGTCCACGTTCGGTGCGCGCGTCGACGTTCATGCGGTCTGCGAGGCTGTCGGTCAACCAATTTCGGGCCCGGGTGTAGGCATTGTTTTGGGTGGCATCGGTGGCCGGGTACCAGGTGAACACCACGGTCAGGCCCTGTCGGGCGGCCTCCTCAGCGCCGCGGGTGGCGCCCGGTTGCTCGGTCGTCGCGGCCTGAGCTTCGGTCACGACCGTCGGCGCGGCTGGCGCCGTCGTGGTGCTGGTCGTCGTCGCCGTCGCGGTCGACTCCTGGTTACCGTCGGTTCGCGAAAGGTAGGAGAAGGTCAGAACTCCCACTACGGCGATGATCACCGCCACGATGACGAGCTGTTGCGCCCTCATCGAATCCCCCTCCCAGGAACACCATTTGAGCCATTGACCAGGATAGGCGACACGTCCCCCAGGCTCCGAATGGGTGGTTCGGCGCGAGTGACGCGGCGGCATCGGCTCCGGATCCGAACGAGTGGCGCCCGTATCGGTGGAGAGGCGGTGAGCGAAAGGATCTGGGCGTGAGGGCAACTTCTCGAACGTCGTACGATTGTGACGCTGGGACTTGCATGGATGACACGTTCTCTCACATCATCCGACGGGCCTTCATTCCGGCCTGAAGTGGGGCTTCCTTGACGACGTCACCGGTGTTGGGGGCGTGCACCATCTGCCCGCCGCCGGTGTAGATCCCCACGTGCCCAGGACCGTTCGGCCCCCAGCTTCCGAATACAAGGTCGCCGGGTCGGGTCTGGTCGAGCGGGATCTCGACTCCGATCCGCCACTGCTCCTCGGACGTGCGGGGGAGGGTGACCTTGCCGGCGGTCGCCGCGTGCACCGCGTACGAGGTCAGGCCCGAGCAGTCGAATCCGCCTCCGGACGGGCCGGCGGTGCCGCCGCCGCCCCACACGTACGGGGTGCCGAGGTATTCGCGTGCTGCGGCGACGACTTGGCCGCTGTCGCCTGTGGCGTTCGGGACGAATCTGCCTTGCGAGTTGGGGTTGGCGAATGCTGCACGGGCCGTGGTGATCTTGGCGACGTAGTCGCGGGTTTCGGCGTAGGGAGGAATTCCGTCGTACTGCTGTACCGCACCGTTGCCGGCGTTGTACGCGGCCAGGGTCAACTCGACCGGATCACCAGGGGCCGAGGACACCTCCTGGTAGAGCGCGCACATGAAGTGGGCCTGCGACATCACTGCGTCGCCGATCGAGTTCGGATCCACGATGCCGTCGCCGTCGTAGTCCTTGCCCCAAGTGGCCCAGGTGCTGGGCATGAACTGTGCCGGGCCCATCGCACCGGCAGGGGAGACCGGGGCGCCCTGGCCGTGGCGGAATCCGTTCTCCTGTTGGAGTTGCGCCGCGAGCAGTGGTGAGTCGATCTCGGGACAGACGCTGCCGGCGCGGCGAAGCCACGGCTCGAATTCGGGTGGTACGCGGCCGAAGGCGAGCTCGCCGCCGCCGGCCATCCCGAACCCGGAGCAGTCGGCGGTCGACCGGGTGGCCGCGACGAGCCGGACGGGATCTCCGCGCTCGGGGTCGGTGGCAGCGGCACTGTCGCCGGACTGGCCGATGATCTGGGGAAGCATGGTGACCGGGTCAATCGCGGTGCCGCCCTGGAGGCGGCCGCCCTCCCAATATTCGAAATGCAGGTGAGCGCCGTTGGACTGGCCGTCGTTGCCGATGTCGGCGATGCGATCGCCGGCCTTGACCATCTGCCCCTCATGTACGTGCAGGCCGGTGTCGAACATGTGCCCGTACACGGTGCTGACCGGCCGCCCGTCGACGATCGAGTCGACGACGATCCAGTGTCCGAACCCGCTGGCCGGACCGGACTTCACGACGCGACCGTCGAGGGCGGCGAGTATCGGAGTGCCGATGGGCCCGGCGAGGTCGACCCCCTGGTGCTGTGTGCCCCACCGCTCACCGAAGCCGGAGGTATAGATGGTCGTTCCCGGCGCGACGGGCATACGGATCGGACCGGAGATGGTCAGCGCCAGGTCCTCGACGATCGACCCCGACCCGCCGCCGACATCGGATCCGGTGTCGGCGGGGACGATCCGGCACGGATCACGCGGGATGACCGGGGTGCCGAGCGAGCATGCGGAGATCCCGATGACGATGGCCGCCGCGCCGGTCAGCAGCAGCGCCCGACGGGCGCCGCCGATGCTCATCGGCCCCCCGGGATCGGGGTGTCGAGATCCGGGATCGGGATCGGCCCGGGCACCGGGACCGGATCGCTGCCACGGTCCCGCGTCGGTGCCGACGAGGGTTTGTCCAGGTCGAGCGTCGGTCCGACCGGCGTCGACGTCGAGGGAGACGATGTGTGCGGCGCGGTGGACAGTTCGGGCGCCTCGCTGGTCGTCATCGGCGTGGAGGTCCGCGGAACTGCCGTCGACGCGGGCAGTGAGAGGGTGTCGACCGGGGTCAGATCGAGGGTGGGCAGGGGAGTGTCGACCACCCACCGCTTCCCGCTGGCCGCGTCCGCGACGGTGACTGAGACCTTCAGGTCCCCGGCCTGGGTCGGGACGCTCACCCGCACCGTGGCGCCGTCGCTGCCCTCGGCCACGGTGCTGACGGTCGGACCGGTGATGACCACCGGCGTGCGCGGGCGGGCCGCGATGACGGTGTCGCCCGGCCTGTCGGCGGTGTGTCGGCCGAGGGCATTGGCCCACGTGCTGTCCGTAGCGGTGGTGTCGACGAACGCATGTGCGTACGCCATTGCAGTGGCCGGGGCGCTGGAGGCGGCCCATGCTGCGGTCTTCGTCACGACAAGCGATTCGCTCACCTCGTCGAGCTCGTAGCTGATCGATTCCGCCCCCGCGGCCGGCTCAGCCGCCGCCGCGGCAATCTCGTGCGTCGCAGCTCGGGGCGCCGGGTTCTCCCCGAACACCGCCCCGCCCGCGAACAACACCGCCGCGACACCGGCCACCGAGATCGCCAGGTGGGTGCGTGAGAAGAGCACCCACCGGCGGATCGGCGCGAGAACGGGATTGGGCCCAGAGGACGCCATCAGAGGTACCGGTCCTTCGGTGTCGAGGCGGACGGCGCCGAGGCGTTCCACACTTTCGCGGGTGCGGACTTGATCGACGACCGTGTCAGCGTCGCGGTGGCGTGCGCCGACTGCCGCTGCCGCGGCGCGGGGGTGAAGACCTTCATCGGCGCGATCGCCGAGCGGTCACCGCCGTCCCACCGCTGCCCGACGCTCGCGGTCAGCAGCTCCTTGCGGGCCTTGCGCTCCTGCACGATGGCGTCGGCCTCGTCCTGGTCGAATCGCTTCCACGCCGCGGCACCGGATTTCACAGCGCGGTCCGCATCCTTGGCGTCTACCTCGCCCTTGCCGCGGGCCAGATCCAGGCTGGTCACCGCCGCGATGCCCGCGATCCGCGCGTCCCGCTCGTCGCCGGCAGCGGCGGCCTGACCCATCCGTACGGCCCGGCCCAGGCCCTGCGCCTTGTGGGCATCGGTGCGCGACTTTGTGAGGGCCTGCTGACGCTGGTTGTTGAGCGCACGACCTTCGGGGCGAGTCGGCGCCCCGCCAGGGCCGGCGATTTCGCCACTGGTTCGACGTCCCCACCGTTCGCTGGCCTTATTGGCGATCGTGCCGGCGGCGGCGCCCGCGCCCGGGCCTCCGACAGTGGCGGCCGCGGCGGCGAACGCCTTGCGCTTGATCGCTTGCTTCGCGCCGCGGGCCTTGCGGTTGACCATGCTCGCGCTGTTCTGGGTGAACGTCTGGCTCATCCGCTTGAACGGACGCATGATCGCCCAGCACACGACAGTCAGCACGATCATGAACCACAACCGCCAGGACCCGTCAACGGCGCCGTTGGCGTTCACGTAGAGCTGCACCAGTGCCATCAGGTAGAGCGCGACGATGACCGCGCCGGCCACACCCCACATGTAGGCGGAGGCGAGCATGCGCATCACGCGCGAGAGCCAGCCACCGTGGGCGATCGCGATGGGAATCCAGATTGGCGCGAAAAGGACCGCGAACCGAATGGCAAGCAGCGCTACCAGTTTGAGCATGGACGCCCCGATCCACAGCAGCGACGGCATGGCGAGCTTGAGCATGCCCATGAACCCGATCGAGGTCCGGCCCGAATCCTTGCCCTGGAACTGGTAGTAGGAGAGCTGGTGGTCGGTCTCGAGGGAGGCGACGATATCGCGGAACTTGTCTGCCTTCCGCTCGGCAAGCTCGGTCTGAGCGGTCGGATCGTCCTTGACCGCGTGCTGCTCGTCGTAGGTGAATGCCAGCGAATCGCGCAGCTCCGGACCCAAATTGGCTTGATCCGTCGGGTCGTAGTTCTGGCCGAACCAGCCCTTACGCCAGTCGTCGAGGTACAGCTTGTCGATCAGCACATTCCGGGGATCAGTGGCGCCGGCGCCCAGCGTGTCCCCGTCCGGGCCGAACTGCACCGCGAAGATCTGGTCCTGCGTCTCGGTAATCAACGACCCGAACGTCTCGTCGGCCACCTGAAGGGCCTTCTGCGGTGCGCCGACCATCAACGCACCGAGCGTGAGTGCCGCTGCCGCGAACGCCGTCGTGCGGGTGACCCCGGCCGAGTCCTCTCGCAGTGCCTTCCACAGCACGATTCCCGCAACGACGGCCAGTGCGATGCCGATCCACTGGCCGTAGATGCTGCGCATGCCCTGGCTGATCGAGTAGACGATCTGGTCGAACTCCGCCAGTGCCGGCTCGACGCCGGCGTCGGCGGCGGCCTGGCCGGTCTTGGTCTGGTCGTCGAGCCAGAACGCGGCGGCCGCCATCGACTTGCCGATCGTCATGAACGTGTTGCCCACGGTGGTGTCACCGACCGCACCGGGCGCTTTGACCAGGTCCGCGCCGCAACCGAGATCGTAGGTGTGCCACTTGAGCCCGGCCCACCCGTAGGTCTGGTAGCCGCTGCCGCCGGCGCTCGGGCGGTCGGCGCTGGTGGAGTCGAAGTTCGTCTCGACGACCTCGTTGGGGAACTCCGGCGCCGGGACCTCCTTGCATTCGAAGCCGCTGGCCGCTGCCACCGCGCTGCCGAGGCCGATCCACGAGACGGCGGCGAGCATCAGCACCACCAGAAGCCGTCCCACGAGCCCCGTGTGCCGTCCCGAATGGCGTGCGAGGCTGAACTCCCCGCCCCGGCCGGTGCTGCGGCGCTGCGGGCTCATCCCACCGCTCCCACGGTGCGGGTGGCCCGCGAGTCCAGCGCCTCAAAGACATGCGCCAGGTGCACGAAATGCGTCCAGTCCGAGCGGATCAGTTCGATGTCGTCGGCCATCTTCACCACGAACCGACGGGCCTGGTCCAGGTGCTCGGTGTCGGTGTCCTCGTCGAGGGTGTCCTCCCCACCGCCGCCGAGACCGGCCAGCAGCGACTCGTAGCCCTCACCGGCCGGCAGATTCAGCAGCTTCAGCGCGCCGTCGATGGCGTGGGCGTTGCCGCCGAGGTCGCCGATGATCACCTCGTACGTCAGCGCGGACTTGTCGTCGGTGCCGTCGACACCGAGGTAGTCGTCCGGGAGCTGAGAGCAGACGAGAGCGCGGACCTTGTACTTGCGAGAGTCGCGGGCGATCCGCAGGTTCAGGGTGCGGCCGGCGCCGGTCTGCTCGAGGTACTTGTTCTCGTCGAGGAAGAGCACCTTGCGCTCGTAGCGTGGCAACTCGTAGACGAGGCGATTCGCCATCCACGCCGCCATGTGCATCAGCGGGCCGGCCATCCGCTGCTGCGGGGTCCACTGCGCCGGGTCGGTGCCCGCCGGCGGCAGTTGCAGACCCGGCATCGTCAGCACGGTCAGCCTCACTATCCGTTCCGCGTCCGAGGTATCACCGACGGTGCCCTCGCCCGGGAACAGCACCCGCGCTTCGGCGAGCTGCGACATCATCGACAGGTCCTGGTGGATCGACCGCGCGCACGAGATCAGGTCGACGTTGGTTTCGTTCTCGCCGTCACCGATCGCAGCGATCGCGGCCAACACCTCGTTCAGGTTGTGGTTTCGCCCACCGCCGACCATGTTCGCTGCGGTCTGGAGCACCGTCTCGGTCCACTGATGCTCGAGGCGAGCCGGGGTCAGCATCATCTTCAGCACCGACACCGCCACCGAGATCCGCTCGGCTTCGGCCGCGCGCACATCGGCCTCGTACTGCGCCTGCGCCGCCGCGAACGGGTCGGCATCGTCGGCGTAGTCGGCGCTGGCCGGGTCGTACTCCGGGTCGTCGCGTCGCGGGTCGACGATCACCCGGTACGGGTTGAGAGAGCCGGGCCGCGAGGTGCGACCGGTCAGGGCCTGCACTTCGGCGATGCCGCGGAACTCCGGGAGCTGCGCGAGCTTCTTGAGCGGTCCGGACGGGTCGAGCACCACACCGTAGGCACCGGCCCGCACCGCCTGGTAGACGAGCATCCCGGCGAGGAACGTCTTCCCGGATCCGGGCACCGCGACGATCGGGGTCAGGCCGGACTTGTGCTTGGATTCGTGCGCGGCAAACATGTTCCAGATCGCCGGTCGGGGTGCGATCGATGCCGTCTGACCGATCACCACTCCGGTGCGGTCACCGATCCGGTCCCCGACCGCCGCCATGCCCGCCGACAACGCCTCGACGCTCATCCGCCGGCAGTGCGCGACATTCGCCAGCGGCTCACCCGGAATGAACTCCCGCAGAAGCTGATACTGCCCGTGCTCGTGTTCGAGTCGAATGCGCGGTGAGTACATTTCCTGGAGGAGAGCGACCTTCTCCTTCGCCTCCTGCGGCGTCGACCCGACCACGAGCACGCGGTAGAAGCCCTCGGTTCGTACCGACAGCCCCGAATGGTCCTCCTCGATGTCGGAAATCACCTGCTGCGCAAGCGCGTGCTGCTCGGCCAACTCCGGCGGCGCGACCTGATCGTGCTCGACGGTGTAGTGGTCGAACTGGGATTCGATCCGTTCCGTCAGCCGACGCAGACTCCGCAACGTCTGACTCTTCGTCCTGAGCGTGATCCGCTCGGACCACTCCAATGGCTCACCCGACGGGTCGCCGATCACCTGCCAGGGCAGCATCTTCTCCGGGATCGGTAGTGGTGCCATCCGCCCGACCGTGAGCACGATTGCATAGCCGGTGTAGTCGCGGCCGCCGACCTGCCCGCGCACGGTGGTGTAGCCGTCGCCGGGCGTGAGTTCGAGGTTGGTCAGGTCTTCGAGGGCGGCGACGTCGGATTCGCCCCAGTCGCCGCCGCCGGAGATCACCCCGTCGGCATCGAGCGGCAGCCCGAGCGACGCCGACCGCAGCAGAAGGTAGTCCATCTGCGCGGCGGTGGCCGGCCTGGCGTTCACGCCCTGCCCGGACAGGTGCCGCTCGATCGTCGCGAGGTGATCGGCGATCGCCTTCTGCTCGCTGCGGAACGCCTCGCGCGCCCACCGGTGGATCAGCTTCGCGATCCGACCCAGCAGCGTCATGTCGACGACCGGGACCAGCCACTGACCGAGGGTGTCGAGGCCCTTCGCGAGCCACGAGCGCGGCGGCAGCTCCACACCCCAGTAGCGGCCCTTCTGCGTCGGGTTGCCCCACAGCATCGCGTGCTGCTGACCACGCAGGTAGTCCGCCCACGACAACGCGCCCGGCACGTCCGGGATCGGCTCGGCCCATGCGTCATGGTTCTGCGCCCACTGCCGCACCGGCCACGGTGTGCGCACCAACCGCCGATGCAGCCCGGTCACACCGGATTCGGCGAGGTTCGCGACCACCAGGGCTTCGTTCTGGATGTAGCGGCATTGCTTGCCGACCGGGCGCATGTTCCACGGGCCCGGCGGCTGCACGAACCACGCCGTCGACTGGCGTCGGGTGCGCGTGACGTTTCCCTCCACCCCGACCAGCGCGAGACGCACCGCCTTGCGCTCGCGGTCGACACGCTTGCGCGCCGCCGTGGCCTGCCGGGTGAACTCGGCGTCGGGATCGGTGCGGCGGCCCCGCCTTGTGCCCCGCTTCTTGCCTGGGGAGGCCGGCTCGATCAACGTCGGCGTGGGTTCTGGGATCACGTGCGGCGCGGGCGGCGCGACGCGACTGCGCGGAACCTGCGACCACGCCAACTCCTGCGTTGCCGCAGTCACGGGTGGCGCCGCAGCGGCGTTGCGGCTGGCTGCCATCGCCGCCGACCACGACGGCGGCAACGCACCCGGCGGAACAACGGTCGGTTCGGGCTCGTCGAAGTTCGGGTCGAACAGTGCGGCGATGTCGTTGTCGGACTGCATGGTCATCGGGGCAACTCGCCTTCGATCGGCGCGGACGTGGGAGCGCTGCGCTGCGCGCGGACAGTGGCAGGAATGCGAAGCACGACGGTCTGACCGGGCTTCGGCGGGCGCGGAGCGTTCAGGTCGTTCCACGCGGCCCGCAGCACCGACCGGACCGGGTGATCGGCGTTGACGTACTTCGTCACCTTCGCCGTCAGCACGATTGCGATGACGACCATCACCGCGAGCGACCGGAATCCCAGCGGAACGTGCACGATCGCGCGACCGACGAGGAAGACCATCACGAAGATCGTCGCTCCGAGCCCGATCGCGGCATAGCGAATCCGGAACGGGAACGTGAACCCGGTCGGGCCGAGGAAATGACGGTCCACGCGGTGCAGCAGGTCGTCGTTGTCGATCACGGTTGGCTCCCTTCGATCAGCGGACGCGAGAAGGCACGGCCGGGTCAGACCTGGATGCCGATGAGGCCGAGGAGCCAGTTGCCGACGCCGGTCGCCGCGGTCTCGCTCTGCGCGATCGAGAACCACGCCAACCCCACGAGCGACAGGCCGCCGACGGTGACGACCTTCGACAAGTTGCCGCGCATGCCGCCGATACCGATGACGCACGCACCGAGAAGCAGAATCGTGAAGACGATGTTGTCGCCGATCCACGAACGCACACCCTCGGTGTTGACGTCGGTCGTCTGGGCGAGTACATCGACGCTGAGGGGCGTGGTGGTTGCCAGGTCGACGACTGCGAACGTGAAGGACATGAGCACTCTCCATCGTGAGATTCGGTGGGTGCACCTGAATGTGGATGCACGCGAACCTATGTCGGTGTCCGCTTTCATCTCAACGGGGTGTCTGCGCTCCCATCGGGGTGTCGCCACAGGTCCGCGCGCTGCCAGATGCTGAGAAATTCGTCTTCACGGGTCGATGCGCAGCAGGATCCACCGTCGCTTGCGACGCCGCGATACACACGAGTAACAGCACTGCGCGCAAGTGGGATTCGTTCGGCAATCGATCAGCAGGCGAGTCGTCGGACGCGACAATGCGGCGAGCGGTTCGACGGCAGCGCGGCGGGACGAAAACGCAGGCGTGGCGACGGCGCCTCGATCGGCTGCTTGCCGACAGGTTTCGCGCGGTGATCGCGCGGGGTGATCGCGTGCCCTATGGGCCATAGCGCGGATGGTTCGCATATGGGCGCTATCGGGCACAGGGACTGTGGGGCGACATAGCGGTCCGAACAAGGCTGAGAGGGGCGGTGTGTCGGTGCGGTGCTGGGCACGGTGGTGCAGACCCGTGTACGCGGTGGTCTCGGCAGGCGGATCGAGGACCGGTGAACCAGTGCGTGGGACCTGCTCGTACGAGCGGTGAAAAATGCGCCGGATTTCTGTGGTGGAATCGAGCGCTCGAAAAAGGCGCCTCTCACATTACCCCCTCCGGGGGTCACTCCCCCCGGCGTTCCTTGGGGGGAGTTTAATCCAAAATCGACTACGCCGCAACGCTTTTCGATGGCGCCCATGTCGGACGCTATCCGGAGCGTTCAATCGATCGCCGCGAGAACGACCCGCCAACGAGACATGTAAGCGCTCTGCGTGACGTTCACATCACCGCCCGATCGGGCGGTCCCGCGGCGCTATCGGACCGCCTGTGAGTGTGCTCGACCAGGCGGTGGTGGAGCGCTCCGCACAGCGGTGGGAGAGGCGGTCGACGGGGTAGTGGTGAAACGGGTCGCGTAGCGCTCGGTGGCCCCGATGGTGGAGCGCTTCGCGTAGCGATCGACAGACAGTGTGGGAGAGCGGTCGCTGAGCGGTTCCTCGGGTCGAATCCGGTGTGTGCGAGCGGCGTCCCTCGGCACCGCGCACGTCGCTGGGGGAGTGGAGACACCCAGTTGTGGAAATTCGCGGGTTCTTGTCACTGTGCGCAAGACGCCTCGTCGAACGGCGTTGGGGAAGCGTCGAGGCGAACGAAAGGTGCAGGCGGTGAGCGGAAACCAGGATCCACTGAAGGACTGGTTGGTCGCGATGTGGCGTGACATCGTCGGTGAATCCGGCAACACCCGCGGCCAGCAGCTCGGTGAGGACGGCCGGCCGACCCGCATCCGCCGATTCACTCCGCTCTCGCCGATCGGCGTCGCCGCCGCTGCGTTCGCCGTCTGCGCCCCGCGCATGATGTCCGCGGCCACAGGAGACGAGCAGGTCACAGAGGTGCTGACGACACTGCACGGATACCGTGCGGTGCTGATCCTCGCCGCCGCCGTGCTCGTCGCGGTAGACGTGCTGCGTCACCGATCGCACCGGTGGTCGCAGGTGCTCGAGTCGGTGGTTCACCAGTGCCTGGGGGCTCTGCCGAAGAAGGTGTCGCTCGCGTTCCCGTCCGGGTGGCGGGTGCTTCGACGCGCGACGATCACGCTGCATCGAGGCACAGTCGTGCGGCCCAAACAGTTCGAGGAACTCTCGCGCGCCATCGAGGCGATCGCGGGCAGCAGTGGCGCCCAGAAGGTCAAGGTTCGCCACATGGCGCAACAGGACCGGATCGTCATCCGCCGGGAAACCAGGGAGCCGGACAACCGAAGCGAGCGGCACCAGGCACTGCAATCGACCCTGGATGCGACCTCGATCTTCACGAACCCGAAGGTGACGGTGTCGGCGCGCGCCGAGGACGGCGTCGAGACCGGCTACCGGATCTCGTTCGAGCGGTCGATGAACGCCGGTGCACGGGGCTTCCAGGCCAAGGTCGAAGAAGCACTCATCGCCAACGCCGGCGAACACGAATCCAGCAGGAACTGGACCACCGACTGGTACCCCGACAAGGGCTACCTGATCATGCGGCTGGTCGCCCCGATGCCCTCGCGCGTCGATCACCCGCTGGAGCTGGTCGACGAGAACCTACGGCACCTGCCCTATGCGACCGGTGAGGCCGAACGGACGATGTTCTGGGACGTCTCCACGAGGTCGAACAAGCCGCACTGCCTGATCGTCGGCCCGACCGGTGGCGGCAAGACCTCGGTGATCCGCACCCTGCTCACCGAGGCCGCGCGCCGCGGCATCCCGTTCGTCGGTGTTGATCCGAAGATGATCGAACTCGACGGCCTGGAGGGCTACCCCGGCTGCGGCGCGATCATCTACGACGCGGTGCGTGCGGCGATGTTCGTGCGTGCGCTGCACTCAGAGATGATGGCGCGCAACGCCTACATCCACGACATGAAGGTGGAGGGCTCGCAACTGCCCTTGATGATCGCGGTTCTCGACGAGTTCTTCATCCTGTCCGGCAAGTGGCAGCGGCTGATGAAGACCGGCGACGACGAGACCCGCGCTCAGCTCAAGGAACTCGACCCGCTCGGCGCGTGGGCCGACCTCGCCGTGCTCGCCCGCTCGGCCGGTATCCGTCTTCTGCTCGGCGTGCAACGCCCCGACGCCAGCCTGTTCGGCGGCGCGAGCGGTAATGCCCGCGACAACTTCGGCACCCGCATCAGCCTCGGTAACCTCTCGCAGGACGGCGCGCTGATGATGTGGGGCGACTCCACCGTCGGCCGCGAAGTCGACACCTCCGTCCCGGGCCGCGGCATCGCGATCGGTGAGGATGGCAGCCCCGTCGACGCGCAGATGTGGTGGACCCCGAACGTCGACCGCCACCCCAACAAGTGGAACCAGCTCTCCGAGGGCGAGATGGCGATCATCGACGGACTCGCTCCCGTCGAAGCGCCCGGGTTCACCTGCTACTCGACGGAGCTGGCCGGATTCATCGAAACCGAACGCGCGCTGGCCAAGCGGGCCCGCGAGTACGGTCGGGCCGCCGAACCGGTCGTCATCGGCACCGGTGATCACGCCGCTTCGGCCACAACCGACCCGACCGACACGGTGACCCCCGCGGAGATGGATCCGCAGCCGCAGGCCGACGCTGATGATGACGACTTCGCCGACGTCATCCCGGCTTCCGCGGTCGAGGCCGGGATGACCGTGCTCGTCGACGACGACAACGGCGAACTCGTCCCGGTCACCGTCGCCGCGGTCGACGTCCGCCGCGACGGCAAGGGTGATGTCACCTCGACCGTCCTGACCGTAGGCACCGGACGCGTGAAGACCCGCATCACCTTCGACGCCAGCGGCGTCGTCGTCCTGCCCGAACCCGACCTCGTCGGAGCAGCGGCATGACCACTCGGCTGTTCGCACGACCCACACCCAGCTCCACCGAAAGGGACCACCATGAGCCGCCGAATCTCCCAGTCGATCACCCCCACCGCCGACGACGTGACCGCACTGCGCAGCCCGTTCGTCTCCAAGGGCGCCAACGACCCCGTGATCAAGGCACTGCGGGACTACTTCAAGGACACCTCGCCGGGGTGGCTGATCAAGCTCACCGAGGAACAGGAACTCACACGTGACCGGCTCGCCGAGATCCGCGATGCCGCAACCAAGCGCCGCGCCGTGATCGAGGCACTGCCCGAGGGCGCCGCCCGCACCAAGGCCCTCGCCGAGCTGGAACAGGCCGAGTCCGTCGTCGCCGACATGGACACGGCACTGGCCGGTGCCAGTGCCTTCGGGGTCGACTAGCGATGCCCCCGCCGACCGTCGAGGTCGAGATCACCTCCAAGACCACCGCCCGCGCGAGGTTGGAGGACGCCGACGTGCCTCCGATGGAACTGGAAGCAACCGAGAACAAGACGTTGTCCGCGGTCGTGCACGAGTTCCTGCACACCATCGCCAAGGGGCAGGACTCCACTGTCGACGTTGTCTACCGGACCGGGAAGGACACCAAGTTCCTGACCGTCGGCCCGGACGGCCGCGCCGAGGAACGCGCACCGAGCATGCCCCTGCCGATCGTCACCGACGCCGCGCCCGCACCGAAGCCTGCCTCCACGTCGCCCGTCGGGCCGGCGGTGGTGGCCGCCGAGTCGATCGACTACGCCACCACCCCGGAGCCCGCCGCTTCCACATCACCGCCCGCGCCGCCCTTGCCTGCACAGGATGCTCCGCAACCGGTCTCTGCCCCAACACCTTCCCCAGTCGGGCAGCGGCCCGCAGAAGCGGCCACAGGGCCGATCACGGGTCCGCTCGACGTGCTCTCGCAGTTGTCCGCGCCGCGCGCGAATCCGGCATCGAGTGACCCAGCTCGGCTCGGGATGCGCGGGCGGCTCAACGCGATGCTCGGCCTCGAGCTCGCCCCGAAGTCCGGCTCCCACGAGATGTGGTTGCGCGGCTCGCAACAGGCGATCGCGAGGCCGCTGCCCGAGGGTGCGGTGATCACCGTCGCGAACGTCAAGGGCGGTGTGGGCAAGACCCCGACGTCGATCGGCCTGGCCGAGACGCTGGCCGAGTATCGCGGTCCCGCGACCGTTGCGTGCATGGATCTCGGGGAGGTCGGTGGCAGCTTCGCCGACCGGCTCGCCGTGCCCCCGGCCGCCGGGCAGGACATCACCAGCCTGCTCGGCTGTGTCGATCTCGCGTCCGCCGAGGTGCGCCCGTCCACTCTCGCCCGGTATCTGGCCCGGCAGCCGTCCGGCTCCTACGCCATCGCAGGGTGCCCCGGGGCCGAGGCGCCGTTGAGCTACGACCACGCCGCCGCACTCGGGGTGATCCTCGGTCGGCACCGAGAGGTGCTGGTCGCCGACACCGGCAACACCAGTCACTCCGGAGCCTGGCGATGGGCGATCACCGCCGCGCACGCGGTCCTCGTGCCTGTCCCGCTGCGCTTCGACGCAGCCGCGGCCGCGCAGCGGACCCTCAACACGATCGCCGCCGTGCGCCCGGACGTGCTCGCCCGCACGATCGTGGTCATCACCGACGGCCCCGGGGACGCGCCGATGGTCGAGACCGACACCGTCGACGCGTTCTCGAAGCTGGGGGTTCCGGTGTGCCGGATGCCGTTCGAGCCGTTGTTCGCCTCCGGTGAGCCCATCGCACTCACCGGACTGCGGTGTGCGACCCGGGACGCACTGACGGTGCTCGCGGCCACCGCCGTCGACCGGATGGCGGGCGCCGTGGGCTGATGCGCTGACCCACCCGGTCGCACCGTCCTAGCTCCGACCCCTCCCGATTCCCTTGGATCCGGGCCTCAACGAGAGGCCGATCCCAGACGAAAGGCGATGCTCGATGAACCACGACATCCACACCGGCAACCGCGCCGCACGCCGCAGCTCCGGCGGCCGGCACCGCAAGGTACAGCGCCAGGCGACCACCGCGCTCGTCGCGGCCGCCGCTGTCGCTGCTGGCCTCGCACTGGTCCCGTCCGCCGGGGCCGCGCCCACCCAGGGCGGCACCACCGGCGGCGGCACCCAGGGCGGCACCGTCGGTGGCGCCGCCCAGGGCGGCACCACCACCGCGCCCGCTCCGGCTCCGGCCTATGTGCCCGAGGCTCCGGCGCAGCCCACGACCTGGGTCGAGACCCCGCAGACGTACGCGCCGGAGAACATCGAGTGGCGGGCAATGCCGAACTATGACTACGAGATCGAGACCTACGTCGCCCCGGAGTACACCTACATCGCGCCGGTGCCGGTCGAGACGCTGCACCTGCCCGTCGCGGTCACCCCGACCGCGCCGATCATCTCGCCGCGCAACAAGATCCGCTTCGGTGATTCGCTGTTCGAGCAGCCGAACTGGGTCTCCGACTCGGACGCCGAACGCACCAACAACACGAGTGCGATCTTCGAAGCTCAGGTCACCGACTTCTGGCGGTCCATCGGCGTCGAGACCACGCGCGCCGAACGTCTCGCTGCCTCGCAGGTCGCCGGCGGTGTGACCGGTGCGATCGGCGGCGCCACCGCGGCCGGCGTCCCCGCCGCCCTCGTCGGCGGACTGATCGGCGGCACCATCGGCGGCGTCCAGGGCGCCTACCTCGGCACCGTCATCCCGACTCCGATCCCCGGGCTGCCGGTCGTGACCAGTGGTGCCGCCGGGACCGCTGGTGGTGCGGCGATCGGTGCGGCGGTCGCCGGTGTCCCGGCCGCCGCAGTCGGTGGTGTGGCCGGCGGTGCGGCCGGTGTCGCCGCGGCCACGAACTTCGGCGCTGGCGACCTCACCGAACCCCGGGAAGTCGCCGTCGACGACGTCGAGCACGACGCCATCGTCGAGCAGACCGCCGAGACGCTGGCCGACTGGGAGAATTCCGGCCCGGTCGGTGCGTCCGCCGCCGACGCGGTGCAGACCGTGGCCCACGCCGCGCCGGTCGTCGACCAGCAGGTCCGCGACTTCATCACCGCCCAGCCCGGCGGGCAGCAGGTCGTCGAGCAGGTCGACATGGCCCTGAACGACTTCTTCACCACCGCCACCCCCGGCCTGACCGCCAACCTCATCTCCACCGCGGTCGGCGACGGAATCGCCCAGTACCGCAACTGAACTGGAAGGGCGCTCACCATGAAGAAGTCAAACATCAGGCATCGGGTACAGCGTCATCCCGCCGTGATCGACCTTCTCGGTGGGGCGCCCACAAGCTCGTCGGGCCGAACAAGCTCGTCGGGTGCAGCCACCGCGGCTGCATCCGACGGCCCGGCCGGCCCGGGGCCGCGTTCGACCCGAACACTTGCCCTCGCCAGCGGCGCCGGGGTCGTGGCCACCGCGGTCATCGGCGCCGCCATCTGGGCCACCACCGGCAACAGCGGCGAACAACTCGAAAACACCGCGGCCGCAGCCACCACCACCGCCGTCGACGAGGACACCCTGCCGATCATCGACCTGCCCGACCCGGCCGCGACAACCACGGCCGCATCGCCGGAAGTCGACGACGAATGCCGCGCCGACCGCGGCGACCAGAACTCCGGCGCGGGCGTCATCGCCGCCTGGAATCACGCCTACTACGCCCAACGCAACGCGGCCGCCGCCCGAGCCCTTGCCACCCCGAACAGCACCATCGTCCCTGCCGACCAGCTCCAACCGTTCATCGATGCCGTCCCCGCGGGCACCAACTACTGCGTCGCCATCACCCCGATCTCCGAGAGCACGTACACCGTGGATCTGACCGAACTGCGGCCCGACGGCCCGGTACGCATCCCACAAACCATCACCACCAAGAAGATCGACGGCCGCTGGTTCATCGACGTCGTCAGCTGACAGGACCCGAGAGGACACCACCGACCGTGAACACCCCGCGCACCACCCTCGGCCGGACCGCCGCCGCCCTCGTTGCGGTCGCGGCTCTGGCCGGCTGCGGCAGCGACGACACCCGGGACGCCGCCTCGGTCACCACCTCCACGAGCGGAGCGATCGTCACCGACACCAGCACCGACCTCGGCAGCATCGTCATCGGCTGGGGAGATGCCCACTCCGACACCGAGATCACCACCCCCAAACCCGACGACGTCACCGCCCAATGCGCCGGCCACGGCGACGACCTCGCCGCCGACATCACCGCCCCGCACGGCTGGAACATCCACGCGGTCCACGGATCTCAGATCCTGACCGTCGAGAACGCCGACCTGAACCTGCCGGCCGCCGACATCGACACCACACACCACTTCCTCGACGTCCCCCAGTCCGTTGATTGGTCCGAACCCGACCAACTCGACATCGCCGCCACCACCGACGCCCCCACGGACTGGCCACGAACGCACAGCGGCCGCGTCCAACTCTCGATCCACATCGACTGCCGCTGACCTGAACCGACGACATACCCCCCGACGAGCCGTGGACGGAGATGAGAACCTGCTCGCATGCGCGCCACGCGTCGTGTCGATCCGGATCGCACGATCGGTCGCGAGGGTGGCACCACACTGCCTTCCGGGGCTGCCTTACGGTTATCTGTGGCGGGGGGCGCCCACGGTGGCCGCTGTCGACTGATCACCGGACTACGACTAGGGCGGGGGCCTTGCGGACAATGACCATCACCGCGGCGGGGACACCGCTGCTGCAGAAGACCTGTATTCACACTGTGCCTTGCCATCTACACCATCTCATCTGCCGAAGGAGCGCACACGCATGAACGACCCGCACGTGATCGAACTCGAGTTCACCGTCCGCGCCCGCGTCCGGCTGCCGAAGGACGTCTTCGTCGACGTGGTCGCAGAGAACCCCGACGCCTGGGAACGAGCCGTGGTCAACGAACTCCAGCGCGACATCGTCGGCGGAGACGCAAAAGCCAACTTCGAGAAGGTCACCGCGACCGTCTCGGACATCGCGATCGAGCACGACGACTTCCAACTCGCCGCTCACTGACCTTGCCACCTGCACCCGACCGAGAGGTCCTGTGCCACTTTCCCCAAGAGCAGGCCTCTCAGATTGGTTGGCTTCTCGCGGTGCGGCCGGCGGGTGCCGCCAAAGAGTGAGCCCACCTAACATTCAGGTGGATCGGCGGATGGCATCTGCAGCCGGAAAACCCTTGGCGACGAACGCGACAGCTCGGGAGCCAGGAGCGACTGCAAACTGGGCGAGCGCTGTTTCGTTCAGCCGGCAGTACGCGAGATCGGCGGGCCGCCCCAAGCCCGGAGGCACAGCCTCCGAGCCCGGCCCGGAGCCCGGTGAGCTCGAGACACGTCGGTGGGGAGCGGCCCGCTGCTCGCCGCTGACCCGACCATAGTCAGCGGTACCGACAACGGCACTGACGGTGCTACCGGCACGGCCGAACAGCTGGGGCCGGGATCCACTGGCGCACGGTGAGATAGCCCTTACCGTTGCTGGTCGGGATCGCGAACGCCGTCGACGTACAGTCAGCAGTGCGAGGAGGAGCAGGTCCTTCCGCGCAGGCGGCCGGTAGCCGCAGATCGGGCAGGTCAGCTGGTCTCCGCTGCGTGGGGGGCCATTGCCTGTGCCGGATCCGGTGCCGCGGCCTCGACCACCGTTGTGGGTGGGGCTGCGGTGACCGATTCGGCGGGACGTGGTGGCAGGTGCCGGTAGAGGGTCGATCGGGTCAGCCCGGTCTTGGCGGTGATCTCGGCGACGGTGGCGCCGGCGTCCCGTAACTGGGTGGCGTGGGCGATCTGGGATTCGGTGACCACCGACGGACGGCCGGTGCGCAGGCCCTTCGCGGTGGCGACCTGGCGGGCGTGGGCAGCGCGCTCGAGGGCGTAGGTGCGTTCCATCTGCGCGAACAGGGCGAGCAGCACGACCGCCAGTTGCGCCATCGGATCATCTGGATTGCTCGAGTCGATGCGGATCGGATCGGCCAGATTGCGGATCCCGACCCCACGCTCACGCAGGTCATGAATCAGGTTCAACGTGTCGCGGACGTTGCGGCCCAACCTGTCGAGAGTGTGGACCACGATCACATCCCCATCGCGGGCGTAGTCGAGCATCGCGGTCAGACCCGGGCGGTCGGTGGTGGCCCCGGACTTGCGGTCGACATAGATACGGTCCGGGTCGATACCGGTGGCGGTGAGGGCGTCGATCTGCCGTTCGAGGTCTTGTTTGGTCGTCGACACCCGCGCATACCCGAGTTCCATACTCCCAATCGTATCGAATGTCGTCTCCGTAGTATTTTTTCGAGACATTGTTGTGGAACTAACTTACGGCACGCCCTGGTGAACGGGCGTCGGTGCGGTGTTCGGCCGGTGTCGGGGCTGGTTTTTCTGCTCTGACCGAGCAACATTTTTTCGTATTACATTTTTGGGTATGGCTGACGAGACAATCAATGGAACCCCCGTCACCGACAAGATGATCACGCAGTGGGCGGACGAAGCCGAGGCCGGATACGACGTCGCCACCCTGCGCAAGCGTGGCCGCCCGACGATCGGGGACGGCCCCGGAACCGTCGTGCCGGTCCGCCTGGACGAAGCCTTGTTGCAGGCGTTGAACGCTCGTGCAGAACAAGAGCATGTGTCCAGGTCGGAAGCCATCCGGGAAGCGGTCCGCGCCTGGACTCAGGTCGCGTGAAAGCGCACAAATCCGCCCTCGAACATGGAATCGACGAAGCCGACAGTGTCTACGCAGTCCAACACCGCGCCTATGCCGTCGACTCGATGACGACAGCCTCGCACGGGAGTTCCGGCTTGGTTTCGACCCGAACGGCCGACTCCTGGAGCTGGTCGTCCTGAGCTTCGGCAGCAGCAACGAACTCCTCATCCACGCGATGAAAGCCCGCTTGCAGTACTTCGATCTCCTCCCTTGACCACCAACCGACCAGCCCCGGCAGCCTCCGTGCAGGGTCGTCAGTGCATCACGCCACCCCCGACTGAAAGCGCCGTCTCAAAACCAAGGAAATGAGAAGCCGGGCTACCGCCTACTCGGAGGCGTCGATCGCCTGTACCTGGGTGTGAGGAAGCAACTGCTGGACCAGTTCCTCATGTTCCCGCATCGCGTCAGCTCGTTCGGCTGCCTCGCGCTCCCGAAAGGTCTTGGGCCCCTGTGGGACAATTCCCGGCGACTTGGACAGCACGGCCGCGGGTGAAGGGGGTCAGGTTCCGTTGAGCACGTCTACACACTTCGACAGGTTTCTCAGGAACATCACGCTTACGGCCGATGAGCGAGCCGACGCGACCTCGCGAAGCAATGTGGTGGCGAAGAAGTTGCATGAGCACTTCTATCCGACGACCTCCTACACAGGCAGCACAAAACTCCTGATCGGCTCACACGGCAAGCGGACCAGGGTCCGACCCGTCCGAGACGTCGACCTCATCTTCCGCATACCGGGTTCGACCTTCCTCAGGTTCGACGACTACTCCGGAAACGGGCAGTCCGCACTGCTGCAGGAGATCCGTGGACTTCTCCTAGCTCGATACCCTTCCACGAAAGTGAAGGGAGACGGACCCGTCGTGGTGGTGCCGTTCACCAGCGGCCACACGGTTGAAGTATTGCCGGCCTACTACGCCGAAGATCGCGACACATACTGGATCCCGAACACGCGTGAGGGCGGAAGCTGGATGCCGTCGAACTATTCCGCAGAGTTCAAGTATCTGGATGACTCAGACAGGGCGACGAACGGGCAGACTCGCCGGTTGATCAAAATGATGAAAGTCTGGCAACAGCACTGCAACGTGCCCATCAAGTCGCTCTGCATCGAGCTGCGAGCCATCAACTTCCTGTCGACGTGGGAGCATCGCGGGAAGACGTCGACGTGGGATGACTGGATGGTCCGCGACTACCTGGCCGAACTGATCCGGTACGCAAACGGGACATGCAAGATTCCGGGAATCTCCGAGAAATGTGAGTACGGCGACGCGTGGGTCTCCAAGGCAAAGACCGCCCTCCGCAATGCCGAAGAGGCCTGCAACTATGAGGGCAACGACAGTGACGAGGCAGTCGCCGTGTACATGTGGACGAAGATCTTCGGAGACCAGTATGACGAATGACCCGATCCTCGGCGTAGTCCGGGAGACCTTCGGTCGTGTGGTCTACACCCATAAGACGCACGAGAAGGACCGCGAGTTCGCGACGCGGCGGGCCACCAGGCTGAAGAGGACCAACGTCGTGCTCATCGCGCTGACGTCAGGCGGACTGGTCGCGACGGCGATCGTCGGCGAGACGGGTTACCTGTGGATCAGCGCGATCCTTGCGACGCTGTCGCTCGGGTTTTCCGTGTTCGAACTCAACACTGACCCGTCGGAGGAAGCCGCTCGCCATCGGGCCGCTGCAAAGAGTTTGCTTGTGATCCGTGAGCGCTTCACGCATCTGATTGCTGACATCTGTACCGGACTTCCCACTGACGAGGCTCGCGCTCGCCGCGATTCAATCCAGGCCGACCTCGACGAGATCTACCACCAGGCACCGGACACCAGCCGTCGCGCATACAAGGCCGCGAGCCAGGCGCTCAAGGTGAACGAGGAAATGACGTTCACAGATGAGGAACTCGATCGCTTCCTTCCCGCACAGCTTCGGATGAGAGCTCAGCGCTATTGACCGGTGACGCATCCACTTGGCTCCCAGCTGTACCCCGACTGCTCGTTGGGACACCCGACCTCTACCGGTTCCGCGCGTCCACTGCGCCGGTAGTTGCTGCAGACCTTGTTGGGGCGCGTGTGTTGTGATGCGCGATGATGCACTTCTGACGCACGGGATGATGCAGACCGTGCGTCGACCGTTGGACGCGCACGCGCGTAAGCGTCCAACAGTCATCGTCGAGTGAGCCTTGTAAGGAGCGTTGTGAGCACCCTCGGTAGTTTCATCTGGTCGATCGCTGATCAACTTCGGGGTCCTTACCGCCCTAACCAGTACGGCAACGTGATCCTCCCGCTCACGATCCTGCGCCGCCTCGACTGCATCCTCGAGCCCGACCGGGCGACGGTGCGCGCGCTCGCCGCGAAGTACGACAACCCGAATCGGCTCAAGGTCGAGGTGAAGAAGGCCACCGGGCGGCCGTTCTACAACACCTCGAACTACTCCTTCGACAACCTCCTCAAAGACGCCGACGGTTTGGCGGACAACCTGGCCGACTACCTCGACCGGTTCTCACCCGATGTCGACGTGTTCGAGTACTTCGACTTCAAAAAGGAGATCCTCGCCCTGGAGAAGGCGGAGCTGCTGCGCGAGGTCGTCACCTCCTTCAAGGCCGTCGACCTGCATCCGGACGTTGTCTCCAACGCCGACATGGGCGATGCGTTCGAGTACATCATCCGCAAGTTCAACGAGGCCGCGAACGAGACCTCCGGTGACCACTACACCCCGCGGGACGCGATCCGGCTGCTGGTGGATCTGCTGTTCGCCGAGAAGGACGCCGACCTGACCGAGGCCGGCATCGTCCGCACGCTGTACGACCCGACTGCGGGCACCGGCGGCATGCTCGCCCTGGCCGAGGAGCACCTGCTCGCACAGAACCCGGACGCGAAGCTGAGCCTGTACGGCCAGGAGTACAACGGGCAGTCGTACGCGATCTGCAAGTCCGACCTGCTCGCCAAGGGCCACGACGCGACGAACATTGCCTTCGGCAACACCCTCACCGAGGATGCGTTCACGGGCCGGCACTTCGACTTCTGTATGTCGAACCCGCCGTACGGCGTCGACTGGAAGCAGTACGCCAAGGCGGTTACGAAGGAGCGCGACGAGGCCGGCCCCTACGGCCGGTTCGCGCCCGGCCTCCCGTCGACCTCGGACGGGCAGATGCTCTTCCTGCTGCACCTGGCACACAAGATGCGCGCCCCCGAGGACGGCGGCGGCCGGGTCGGCATCGTCATGAACGGTTCGCCGCTCTTCAACGGCGCCGCTGAATCCGGCCCCTCGAACATCCGCAGGTGGCTGCTGGAGAACGATCGGGTCGAGGCCATTGTCGCGCTGCCGACCAACATGTTCTTCAACACCGGGATCGCCACCTACATCTGGATCCTCGACAACACCAAGCACCCCGACCGCAAGGGCCTGGTCCAGCTCATCGACGGCACCTCGTTCTGGACCAAGATGCGCAAGAACCTCGGCTCCAAGGGCCGCGAGATCAGCGACGCCGACCGCGCCGAGGTCGTGAAGTTGTACGCCGACTTCACCGACGCCGACCCGGACTACTCCAAGGTGCTGCGCAACGACGAGTTCGGCTACTGGACGATCACCGTAGAGCACCCCCTCTTGAACGAGGACGGTAAGCCGGTTGTGGACCGCAAGGGCAAGCCCAAGTCGGACTCGAAGAAGCGCGACACCGAGAACGTCCCGTTCACCTACGGCGGTTCGACCGCCGGTGCCGCGGGCAAGGTCGAGGTCATCGAGGCGTACTTCGACGCCGAGGTGAAGCCGCACGTCCCCGACGCCTGGATCGATTGGGCGAAGGTCAAGACCGGGTACGAGATCCCCTTCACCCGCCACTTCTACAAGTACGTCCCGCCGCGGCCACTCGCAGAGATCGACGCTGACCTGGAGAAGCAGGTCGCCAAGATCCTGGGTCTCTTGCGGGAGGTGGAGCAATGACACGATTCGGGCATGCAATGGTGAAGATCGACGAGCGTATCCCGGGCATCGATCTTCCGCTGATGTCGGTCTCTCAGACCAGGGGCGTCATCCGGCGCAGTGAGCTAACGGATGCGCCCCAGCGTGCGGAATCGCTAGACGCGTACAAGGTATGCCGACGGAACGACATCGTATTCAACAAGATGAGCATTCGCGCCGGCGCCATGGGCGTCGTCGCGGAAGATGGTCTCGTGACCTACCACTACGAGGTCATGCGGCCACGCGAAGGAACCGACCCGATCTTCATCGCCTACTTGATGAAGTCCTCCTGGTTCACCGAGGAACTCATCAAGCGCGAACGCGGGATCGGCGCAGGCGATCAAGCCAACGTCCGCACCACTGAGGTTCCCTTCTCAGTGCTGAAGACCATTGACGCGTACCTTCCCGGATACGCCGCGCAGCGCGCAATCGCCGACTACCTCGACCGCGAGACTGCCCGCATCGACACGCTCATCAAGGAGCAGCAGCGCCTGATCGAGATGCTGCGCGAGCGTCGTCAGGCTGTCATCGATGAGTCGTTCTCGACTCTTGGTGAACCCAGTGTCCAACTGCGCCGATACATCAAGTTCTTGACGAGCGGCTCCCGTGGCTGGGGCGGCTACTACGCGGATCAGGGGGAGCGTTTCCTCCGGATCGGGAACCTGCCGCGAGCCAACCTCGAAATCCGTGGTGACATCCAGTTCGTGGACCTTCCGACCGACGTGACAGAGGGCTCACGGACGATGCTCCAGGAAAGCGATTTGCTCTTCTCAATCACCGCATATCTGGGATCCGTAGCCGTGGTCGAGGGCGATTGGGTGGGCGCGTATGTCAGTCAGCATGTCGCACTTTGCCGCCTGGAACGTGATCAAGTCGACCCCAGGTTCATCGGCTGGTTCATGCTCACCACAACAGGTCAGCACCAGCTCAACGAAGGCGCAGCGGGTGGCACAAAGATGCAGTTGGCGCTCGACGACATCAGAGGTCTTCGGGTGCCCACGGCTCCCATTGAGCAGCAGCACCGCATTGCTGCACACCTGGACGTGCAGACCACGAAGATCGACACGCTGATCGTCGAGACCGAGCGGTTCATCGAACTCGCCCGCGAGCGGCGATCGGCGCTGATCACGGCGGCGGTGACGGGGCAGATCGACGTGCGCAAGGTGGCGTGATGGCGGATCACAACGAGGTCGTCTTCGAGTCCGAGATCTGCGCGGACCTGGAGTCCGATGGGTGGCTGTACTCGGCGAATGACGTCGGGTACGACCGGGCGCGGGCGCTCTTCCCCGAGGACCTGTTCGCGTGGCTGGAGCAGACCCAGCAGGCGGCGTACGAGAAGGCGTTGAAGGCCGCGGGGTCGCAGGCGAAGTTCCTCGACGTGCTGACCGCGGCGCTCGACAAGCCCCTCGAACATGGTGGCGGGACGCTGAACATCCTGCGCAACGGGGTGCAGTACATCGGCGGTGGCCGGTTGAAGATGGCGCAGTTCCGCCCGGAGACCAGCCTGAACGCGACCACCAACGAGCAGTACGCGGCGATGCGGGTGCGGGTGATGCGGCAGGTGCACTTCTCCACCGCCGACCAGCGCAGCATCGACCTGGTTTTCTTCGTCAACGGGCTCCCGGTGGCCACCGTCGAGCTGAAGACCGACTTCACCCAGTCTCTCGACGAGGCGATCAACCAGTACCGCAAGGACCGGAATCCGCTGACCAACGGGCGGCCCGAGCCGCTGCTGTCGTTCGGGCACCGGGCGCTGGTGCACTTCGCGGTCTCCAACGACCTGGCCGCGATGACCACCCGGCTCGAGGGCGAGAAAACCCACTTCCTGCCGTTCAACATGGGTCACAAGGGTGGCGCGGGGAACCCGCCGGGTGAGGCCGGCCGGTCGGCGACGGCGTACCTGTGGGAGCGGGTCTGGGACAAGGACTCCTGGCTGAGCATCATCGGCCGGCTGATGATCGTGGAAACCAAGGAAGAGTGGGATGTCGCGACCGGGACGTCGGTGCGGCGCACCGGCATGCTCTTCCCGCGGTTCCACCAGTGGGAGGCCGTGACGAACATCGTGGCCGCTGTCCGTGAGGAAGGGGTGGGGCAGCGCTACCTGATCGAGCACTCGGCAGGGTCGGGGAAGACGAACACCATCGCTTGGACCGCGCACCGGCTGGCGCGACTGCACGTGGACGACAAGAAGGTCTTCGACTCGGTGATCGTGGTCGTGGACCGCACCGTGCTCGACGGGCAGCTCCAGGAGGCGATCCGGCAGATCGACGGGTCCGGGAAGATCGTGGCCACGATCAGCCCGGAGGACGTCCGGAAGGCGGGGGCGAAGTCGAAATCCGGTCTGCTGGCAACCGCACTCAAGAACGGGGAGCTGATCATCGCGGTGACGGTGCAGACCTTCCCGTACGCCCTCGAAGAGATTCGCAAGGATTCATCGCTCAAGGGGCGACGGTTCGCGGTGATCGCCGACGAGGCGCACTCCTCGCAGTCCGGCCAGATCTCCTCCAAGCTCAAGGCGGTACTGACCGCGGAGGAGGTCACCGAGATCGAGGAGAGCGGTGAGATCGACGTCGAGGCGATCCTGGCCTCGGAGATGACCGAGCGGGCCGAGTCGGAGAACATCTCCTACCTCGCGTTCACCGCAACACCGAAGAACAAGACCCTCGAGCTCTTCGGTCGTAAGGGGACTGACGGGAAGCCGACCTCGTTCCACCTCTACTCGATGCGCCAGGCGATCGAGGAGGGCTACATCCTCGACGTGCTCAAGGGCTACCAGACCTACGACACCGCGCTGAAGATCGCCGGCCAGACCGAGAGCCGCGACGGCGGCGAGGTGGAGGAGTCCGCGGCTCGGAAGGGCCTGATGCGCTGGGTGAAACTGCACCCGACCAACATCAGCCAGAAGGTGCAGATTATCGTCGAGCACTTTCACATCAACGTCGCCCACCTGCTCGCCGGCAAGGCGAAGGCAATGGTCGTGACCGACTCACGCAAGGCCGCGGTGAAGTACAAGAAGGCGATCGACGCCTACATCGCCAAGCGGGCCGCTGAGGATGCCTCGTACAACTACCGCACCCTGGTCGCGTTCTCCGGTGCGGTGACGATGGACGAGGACGAGCAGTGGGTGTCGGAGTGGGGGCCGCAGCCGAGCAAGGACGACGAGTTCACCGAGGCCAACCTGAACCCCGGCGCCGGGGCGGATCTGGCCGCCGCGTTCAAGGGCTCGACGTACACGATCATGCTGGTCGCCAACAAGTTCCAGACCGGGTTCGACCAGCCGCTGCTCTCCGCGATGTACGTCGACAAGAAGCTCTCCGGGGTGACCGCGGTGCAGACGCTGTCCCGGCTCAACCGCACCCACCGCACCGCGAGCGGGGAGCGCAAGCGCAAGACGTTCGTCATCGACTTCGTGAACAAACCCGAGGACATCCGGGCCGCGTTCGAGCCGTACTTCACCGGCGCCACCATCGAGACCGAGACCGACCCGTACGTCGTCGCGCACCTCGCCACCAAGCTCGCTCAGGCCGGGATCTACACACCGGAGCAGGTGCGTGAGGTCGCCGAACTGTGGGTCACGCGGAAGGGCAACAACGCCCTCTCGGCCGCGATCAGCCCGGCCAAGCACGACTTCGCCCGCCGCTACGCGGCGGCGATCGAGGCCGACGACAAAGTCACCCTCAACACCCTCGACCTGTTCCGCAAGGACGTCGCAACCTACGTCCGGCTCTACGACTTCATGAGCCAGATCGTCGACTACGGCGACCCGTACATGGAGATGCTGTCGATCTTCCTGCGACTGCTGGACAAGGTCATTGCAGACTCGTCTTGGGCTGCGGAGGTCGACCTCTCCGATGTAGTGCTGGTCGGGGTCAAGCACAACAAGGCGGCCGCGGTCGACATCGCGCTGACCGGTGAGGGCGAGCTCAAGGGCATCGGCGCCGCGGGCACCGGCACCCGGAAGGAGCCGAAGTACGTCGCTTTGCAGGTCGTCATCGACAAGATGAACGACCTCTTCGGCGCTGAAGCGTTCACCGAGTCGCAGGTCCGTGAGTTCGTGCAGGGACTGGTGCAGCGTCTGCTTGCGTACCCGGACCTGGTCAAGCAGACCGCGGTGAACTCGAAGAAGCAGTTCATGGAGTCGAAGGACTTCCAGGCCGCGGTGACCGAGGCGGTCGTCGACAACCAGGAGGCCCACAACACCATGGCCGACTACTTCTTCAGCGACGGACCCGGCATCAGCGCTGTCATCATCGCGCTCGCGGACGCCTTCTACGAGGCAGCGATCGATAGCGAATGAGAGGGCTGGGCTGCGGCTCCTCCTGCTGAGGCGAGCGGATGCGGACATGACATTTACAAAATCCTCCTGACCAGCATTTACGGTGTATTTTCCGTCGATGCTGTGGTGACCCCTACTTCATCGAGCGCGGCTGCAAACGGGCCGTGCCCACGCGGCTACACGGGGGAGTGACCCGGCTGACCGGTACCGGAATCCGGGTGGCGGTGTCCGGCTCGGCCGAGTCGGAATTGCCAAAAGAGCCGGCCAACGGCTAGTCGGCCAAACCAGCTACGTAGGCATCGATGCACTGCTGAAGCACCACGAGTGAGAGTGGAGCCACTTCGTCGAGGTCCACGTCACCGAAATCCTCAAAGCTTCCGATGTCCTTCTCGATGCCTGTCCAGAACCGCCTGATCGCTTTGAGAATGGCCAATGCGTCGGTGAAGAGGTCAACGTTCGGCTCGAACTCGGGGTCGATGACGTACTTGATCAGCTCATGCGACAACTCATGGCGATGGGCATAGATGTCGTCCAGTCGGTCGGCTTGCGCCAAGGTGATGGCTTCCAAGCCAACGAGCCACAGCAGAGACGCCCTGAACCGATTCTTCGGTGAGTGGACCAGGACCTGTCGCTGATACCCCTCCTCGTCGAAGAGCCAGCCGGTCTCGTCGAATCCTCGGCAGTAGAACTGCCGCACCTCGCCTAGCACCGACTGCTTGAGCATCTCATGCGTGATCTGGTACAGGCCGGCGAACGACAGGGTTGCTCGAATTCGGTGTGGCTGCAGCTTGTCTTCGAATCGCTGCTTGTATTCGTCGAGGTCATCCGCATGGCTCACCGCGTCAGTGTGGCGGATCTCGTCAGCCCACGCGAAGTGTCATAAGAGCCGCTTACCGGCCCACAAACCGGGGCGCCGCCGGCGGGGAGCGGGGCCACGCGACGAGCCGCGTGTACCGCTGCCGGGACGGCCTCGCCGAGGTACCTGTCGTCACCCTTCACGGGCACGTCGAACGGGCGGCCATCGCGTGGGCGATGACGTGGGCATCGGTGCTCCACGACGACGCCGCTCTCGAGCAGTGCGGCGTGTCGGGCGGGGGCGACGAGTATGACGAACCCTTCGTCCAGCTCGAACGCGCGTACCGCGTGATCGAACGCGTGCATGTCGGTGTCCTCGATGCTTGCATGCGGGCATCGGAAGGGCTGACCGATAGACCCGGAGTGGACGGTTGCCGCGTCTCAGTTTCGTTCGACCGTGTAGTCCATCGCCAACTCGTCGTAGGTGAGTTTGCCGGCGAGGAAGGCCTCGGCGTTGCATTCGGACAACGCCTGTAGTTTCAGTGCCATCGCCTCGTACTCGTCGTGTATGTCCCTGGGACGGAACCGCAGTGATCGGGCGCCGGAGTTCCGTGCCGAGAGCTTTCCGGCGGCGAGCACGTCCTGCCAGGTCTTTTGGGACACGTCGCTGCGTACGTAGTAGACGCCGTGTGCCCCGGCGAAGGGGCTGATCGCGATGGCGTCCTCTTGCCAGGGCCCCTCGTCGCGGGCCTTGATCACCAGGATGACGTAGGTCCTGTCAATCGTGGAGGTGTCTACGTCGAGGCTGTTCTGCGCGTTGAACTCGCCTCGCATGAGGGTGCATCGGTCCTCGCCGAAGAGCTCGATGAGTTCGTCCAGGACGTCGAGCCGTTCCTCGTCGATGTAGGAGTTGCTGCTTCCATAGAGAAGCTGAGCGCGACCGGGGCTGCGCAGATCGTCGAGAGTGAACCCGCCTCGGTAGCGCGGATCGTTCGGCTTCCTGTCCCAGGGCGGCCGAACGCCGGCGGCGAGCAGCGCGGCCCGGTAGTCCCGGTACGTGGTGACGGGGTCGTGCCACTTGCTGATTACGGTGAGTCGGTCGCCGACGATGTCGCGCAGCAGTTGCCGCAGCTCGTCGCGTTTCGCGGCCGGATCTTTGAGATGCTCGGTCAGTAGAAACAATGCCGCAGCCTCGTGCTGCCGGATCTCGTCGGTGTGCAGTCGCGCGAGCCGCCCTCCGCTCCCGCTGATGAGCGCGCGTGCGATGGCCTGGCGTTGTTGCAGTATTCGGGTCTCGCCGGACAGCAACGCCAGGTACAGCAGCCCGCGCAGCACCGTCAGGGTGCTCACATCGGAGTCCGACGAGGGGTCGTCCCAGATCAGGGTGCGTTCGACCGTCGAGTACAGTACGGACGCAGCTCCCGGTTTGGGAACCCCATGTGAGCCAACGTCTTCCAGCAGACGCGGTATCTGGAACTGGTCCTCGGTGGTCTCGACGAACTCCTTGACTCCGTGGATGCAGCGCGCATAGTGGGCTAGATCCAGCACGGACTCCGGTATTCCGGGGTCGGGCGAGTCGTCGGCTGTGTGGGACACAGTGCTGGGGGCGATGAAGTGCAGAAAGCCTTCCATCCTCGGGTCGAGGTCGTCGTACAGTCGGAACGTCTGTCGTAGTCGGTGGACGAGGTCGGGGCCGCCGAGAACCTCGGCCATCTGCAGCAAACTCGGGTCGTGCGACATGCTTCCTTCTGAACGGCGCGGTCATGGGATCGGTGGGGGTGCGCATCGACGGGCACCGGCCGAGGGCTGATTGGACATGCAGGCGTGGCCACTTCACCGGGGGTGTGTGCTGCGGATGCTCCATTGCCTGGTCGAGCGATGAGAGGTTACATGGTCGGCGCTCCCTGGTGGGCTGAGTGTCGCCACCGCGTTCTGCTGAGCGGTGCATCGCGGGAGCAGCGCCTCATCGCTCATGTCGAAGACGCCTGCCGCTCCAATCAATCATGCGCGGAAGCGTAGTCCGACGACGGTGCGCCCACGGCGAGGGGCAGCCCTCGGCGCGACCAACCCGAAGTTGCTTCCCTCCCCGTCAGTGGCTACCGTTTCGCCCCAGGACAGCAACTTTTCCTTCCAGAGAATGAGCATCCTGCAGAGGGGCCCGAAACCGTGATCAAGTTTCGGGCCCCTTTCACACGCGTCCAGAGGCCTGTGCCAGGTCGGCGCGCATACCCGATACCGTCCGGGTCTCGAGACCCGGAAGCTCGACCACAGTGCCGGTACCGCCCGCGCCCCGCCCGCCGACTGACGGACTCCACCTCGCGTGGAAGGGCTGAACGGCGCCGAGTGACAGGCGAGACGATTCCGGATCCAACAGGCTCAGTGTCGGTGCACCACCGGACGTTGCATTCCTCGAGTCGCAGACGAACAAGATCAAGAAGGGGCGGCACTGTCCCTAACGCAGTCACGTACGAACTGTCTCCGTTGCGGTGACGCCCTACATACCGAGGGCGGAGTCTATGTCGCGCCGCATCCAGAAGGGTACATCGAGCCGCACAAGGGTGCCGCGGGGACGGATGGTCCGGGCGTACTCGGCGAAGAGGTGGGCCTTCGCGGATTTTCCAGTGGACTCGTAGCGTTGCTCGATGCTCGCCAACAACACCTGAAATTCCGGAACAGTAATCCTGATGTCGTTGTGCAGGATCACCGTGCGAGGCGGCTTCAGCTTTGGCGCTTTCGGTACCGGCTGCACGGTATCGGAGGACGACGACCTTCGATCAGCGACGGGTGACTTCTGTTTCTGCGACGTAGTGGTCACAAGCCCGGTGGCGCTGAGCTGGAGATCGCCGAAATCGGTCCAGTGCGTGCGTTCGTTCGGCAGTTGGGTCCCGAGTCGGAGGAGTCGACTGTCCGCGGCGTCTTGAAGTGCAAGGTGCAGTGAGTACCCATTGCGGCGGAGCAGACTCCGGGGCGCGGTTTGTCCGGGACCGAACAGCCAGCTCACCCACTGCGACGAGGCAAGGAGTCGTGCCTCACGTTCCTTCCAGTCGGAAAGGTCGGCGCCTCGGAGCGCGACGACGATTGATCCCTGTCCGTTCGGGAGTTCGACGGTCACCCACTTGCAGGTACCGCCGGTTCGGAAGTCTCCGTCGAACCTGACACGGCCTAGTCCTCGGCCCTCGCGCTCCAACATATTCCGGATTCCGACATTGATGAACAGGTGGTCGGCGCTCGCCGCGTCCATGTGGGTACGGTTGCATGGCGGCGTGGAGCCATCCGCATTCGGAAAGTGCGCGAAGTGTGGGACGCGTTCTTTCCCGATCCGAGTGGTCAACCGGCGACCGCATCCGCCAAGCAAGTGTCCGCACCAAAGACTCCGGTGTGCGAGGGCTGCGCGCAGCGCGAGTGCCTCCCGCCGATCCATCGGCATGAGTACAGGCTCATCGGATCCTGGGGCCCGGAGCACTGCGGTCTGTACTCGGCGTGTATCACGCACCAACGACTCCAAAGGCTGGCCTCGACGAGTTCGAGAGGATTGAACAACTGTAGAAGCCGCCGCGTCGGGGACCGACGGAGACGACCAGCCGTATTCGGTGGGGTTGGCCCGGTTTGATTCTGTGGCTGAGGTTCATCGTTTCGGGTCCGGTGGGGAGGGTTTGGTCGGGATGTGGTCCGGTATGCGGCGATCAGCAGTCGGAACGATACCCCGGTGGGGAACACCCGGAATCGACCGAGTCGAAGGTCGAGGCCCAGCTGTGTTGAAGCGGATCGAGATGTCTGGCGAGAAGAGGCAGGTTCTTGTTGGTGGTGCTTCCGAATGACCGGTGGGACGCGACGTCCGATCGGCCGCTGGGTCTGCCGTTCTCGATCTTCGCGGTCGAGGGTTGCGAGCAGCTCGGGATCGGAGACGTCGTGGCCCGCAACCGCTGTCGACACTGACGCGGCCGGGCCACATTGGTGTCACTGAGCGCGATGCTCACCGACCTCGCCGACAGCCTTGAGCCGGCGCCGTGTTCTGCGACCGCTGGGCACCCCGCGTCACCGACGGGCAACTCGACTGGCATTACCCACGCTGATACCGCCACGGTCGATCTCGCGGGTCTGTGATGGCGAGTCAACGTATGCCACTGCCTGCTGGTTGCTGCTGCGGTGTATGGAGATGGGAGAGTTGCGCGTGTTTCGTGGAGAATGACGGTTATCCATGTTTCATGGGAGTAGTCAGGGGTCACGGGCGAGTCGCGGTGTCCTGGGTAGATTGGGTGAATGAGGCACTGGAGGGTGCTCGCCGTCCTGGTTGGAGCGATTTCCGCTGCAGCGTGTGGAGCCACAACATCCGGTTCGGCTCCCTATTCGCCAGTGGAGTCCTCGGGTGAGGTGTCCGTCTTGAGTACACCCACATGCGCGGCGCGCAACCTCGGCGCCACCTATGGGTTGACTGTGCAGGGTTCGGATTCCCCAGAGCCGACGGAGATTCCAGCAGAATTCACCCCGAGATCAGTTGTCACCTGCGGGCCCGACTGGGAAGGCGGAGCTGCAGAAGGATACGCAGCGTGGGTCGAGACCCGCCGGCAGGGCAATCTGGATGCCGTTCTCGAGGCATACGCGGAACCGTCCGAGCCGCGTGACATGTCGTGCCACACCAATCAAGAGTGGCCCCCAACGGTATGGCTGGTGAATGACCAGGGCCTGGGAATGCAACCGCTACTCCCGCAAAATGCATGCGGGGGATACAAACTCGATGCGATCGCTGCGATCGAGGAGCTTCCGGTCACGGCACGGATCGTCCTACAGGCGCCCTACGTTTCGTAAACGCCGCCTGCACCCAGGTTTCAGGGCTTTCAGGTCGTCCTGAACTGCCACCTGACCAGGGAGCCGAGGTCTGCTCCCTGGTCGATGGGCCTCTACCAGTCATAATGTCCTAATATCGCTTATCGGTGGTTTTAGATCGATTGCGCGACAACATGTTTGGAGGTAGTCGATCGGCGCCGCCGCAAGTCCGTGGTCCTGGCATGGAGCTCGGGACGGTGATGGCACTCCGGTGGTGTGGAAGTCCTTGGGAACCGTTAGGTTGCGACCCCGCAACCTAACGGTGGCCTGATGCCCAGCGACGCGCGAGGGGTTACCGTCACACGCGCGCACAACACTGCAGACCGAAGCGGTGCGCGCCACGATCACGGGGTGACGATAGCGAACGTCGGGTCGGGGTTGTCGGTCAGCTCGACGATCCTTGTGATCGCTGTCGCGTCGCCTTCCAGGGCGACCGCGTCGGTTCCGGATCCGGCCAGCAGGCCGAGCAACTGTGGCGTGGTGAGCTCGACGAGAAGGTCGGCCGGATCGGATCGCGTCGTCGGGTGGTGGATCAGCACGCCGTGGGACAACTCCATGCGGTAGATCTCGTTCACGTCGGTGAAATGCCAGCGGATGGTCGCCGTCACGTCCCAGGCTCGCGGACCGTCGATGCGGATCGCGATGCTGTCGAAGATCTGTGTGATGGTGAGCGCGGTGGCCATTCCGGCCGCGCTGACCTCGGCCGGATGCGGCGGGCCATTGACCTCGCTGGCACCGACGAGGAAGTTGTTCCGCCAGGTCGCGCATTCGGAGCCGTAGCCGAGTCGGGTGAGCACGTCGGTGAGCACCTCTCTCGCGCCTGCGTGCTCCGGATCGGCGAACACCGCATGGCTCGCGAGTTCGGCGGCGAACCGCAGATCGCCTTCCTCGGCGAACTCTCGTGCTCGTGCGACGGCGGCGTCGATCCCTCCGATCGCGCGGACGTAGCGGGCACCTGCCGCCTCAGGCGGGTGCTGCCACAGGTGGGCCGGATTGCCGTCGTACCAACCGAGATAGCGCTGGTAGATCGCCTTGACGTTGTGGCTGACCGAGCCGTAGTAGCCGTGGGTGTGCCACGCGGCGTCCAGTGCGGGCGGCATGGGGAAGTCCTCGGCGATCTCGGTGCCCACCTGCCCCTGGTTGAGGCGGCGCAGCGTCTGATCATGAAGGTAGGCATACAGGTCGCGTTGTTCGGTGAGGTACTGGATCAGCTCGTCGGTGCCCCAGGTCGGCCAGTGGTGCGAGGCGAACGCGACGTCCGAGTCGAAGGCGAACATTTCGATCGCCTCGGCGAGGTACCGCGACCAGTTGCGCGCGTCGCGCACCTCGGCGCCTCGCAGCGTGAGCAGATTGTGCAGGTTGTGGGTCGCGTTCTCCGCCAGGCAGAGTGCCCGATGGTCGGGGAAGTAGAAGTTCATCTCCGACGGGGCTTCTGTCCCGGGAGTCACCTGGAACACCATGCGGACGCCATCGAACGTCTCTTCCTGGCCGGTGTGGGTGATGTCGAGCGTGGGTGCGAGCAGCCCCACGGTTCCGGTCGACGTGCTGGGTCCTAGGCCTGCACCCAGGGTGCCGGTCGCGCCGACAGGAAGAACGACCCCGGTGTGGTACATCCCGCGCCGCAGCATCGCCCCGCCGGCGTAGACGTTCTCCGAGACCGCATGCTCGAGGAAATGCTCGGGAGCGATGATCGGCACGGTGGTGTCGGCGTCGACGACGCCCAGGACCCCACCGAAGTGGTCGATGTGGGAGTGGGTGTAGATGACCGCGGTCACTGTGCGGTCGCCGCGATGCTCTCGGTACAGGGCGAGGCCGGCCGCGGCGCACTCCGCGGAAACCAACGGGTCGATCACGATCACCCCGGTCTCGCCCTCGACGAGCGTCATGTTCGACAGGTCGTAGCCGCGGATCTGGTAGATCCCGGCGGTGACCTCGAACAGTCCGTGGATCGCCGTCAGTTGTGCTTGGCGCCAGAGGCTCGGGTTCACGGTGTCGGGACAGTCGCCGGCGGTCGCCGCAGCGAAGCCCGCGGCGTCGTAGACCAGCTTGCCGTCGTCGGCGCGGACCTGCGCCGGTTCGAGGACGGCGACGAGACCGCGATTGGCGTTGTCGAAATCGGTGCGATCGGCGAAATCGGCGGGCATCGGTGCGCTCCTCGCAAAAGACGGTTGTGGTGCACCGCTGTTTCCAGCGGCGACGTCAGTCTGCTGATTCGGCAGTCCCCAGGCATCACCCGTCCCAGGTGAAATCAACGGCGACTGCATCTGCCACCGCCTCGTCACATTGCGGTGCATCCGCCGTCCACGGGTGGCGCGCACCGGTGATGAAGCTCGACTCGTCCAGTCCGACCGGGGCTGCTGTCGTAGCCGTAGCCACTGCATATCGCAGCCGCGAGCACTCCCGACGACCTGGATTCCCGACGCCACCGCACCCGGCGGTGAGTCCACCGGCAGCAGGTGCGCCATAGTCCCGGTTACCAGCAGAGGGCTGGGGCCGGGGGCGCCAGCAGGGGAGAGGGCGGGGTGTCGTCGGGCGAGATTCTCGGTCTCGGTGGTGCTCACCGATCGGCGGTCATTGTTGCCTGCGGTGGTGCCGTGCCGGCGGGCGTTTGATCTCGTCGCGGAGCAACGCCAGATCCCAGGCGACGAGATCGAGCGCGTCGAGGACCGCACGGGTGTCGGGGTCACGCCGAAGCCGTGCCAGCACGGCGGGGTCGCCGTCGAAATACTGCTCGGCGATCCGGATGCGTTCGTCATCGGTCACACCAGATTGGACGCTGACATCCTGCCGATGGTTCCACCGGAACTGACGGTCAGGCGCTGAGGGCGACATCGTGAGCACCCTATTCGCAGGCGACGCCGTCGCCGTCGCGGTCGAGGTTACGGCTGTATCCGGGCTGTCCGGCGTAGAGCGGTGCTGCTCCCACGGCTCGTGCGTCGGCGCAGGAGCCGTAGGTGACCTGCGCGGGCGCCGGTGCCGGCTCGGGTGCGGGGACATCGCAGGTGCGCAGAACTTCTGCCATTGCATCCTTTTCTGCCTGGGTCACCCACAGCCCGTAGGTGGCTTTCACGTCGATCTGCATCGCGACGTACCGGCAGCGGAAGGACTTGTTCGGCGGAAGCCAACTGGCGGTGTCACCGTCGCCCTTCGCCGCGTTGGTAGGCCCGTCGGCAGCGATGAGGTTACGGGGGTCGTTGGCGAAGTTGCGGCGTTGGCGTTCGGTGAGCTGCTGCGCCCCGGTCTGCCATGCGTTCGACAGGGCGACCGCGTGGTCGATCTGCACCGCAGTCGAGGTGTCCTTGCCGCGAACGAAGTTGATCGTGGTGGCGGTGTACGGGTCGAGGAGAGTTCCCGACAGCACGGTGCAGTTCTTGCCGTCGTCGGTGAGAACGAGGTCGGTCATGTCCCGCTGCAGGATGTCTTCTCGGGTCGGGCACTTGTTGCCGCCGAGAGCGACGTCGACGTCGTCGGTCCACGCCGGCCCGAACTCGTCACGGGTGTATCCGGTCTTCGGGGCCCGGCCCTTGACCGGCAGAGTGCCGAGCACCGCGGTGGCCTGCTCGACGTCGGCGGCGGTGAGCTGCCATGCCTGCGAGGTGACATCCGAGGCGAGCACCGTCTCGGGTTCGGCAGTGTCCGCAGCGGTGACATCTGCAGCGGGGGGAGCGCAGCCGATCAGGGTCACGCTGACCGCGGCGAGCGCCGCGGACGCAGTGACGGTGCCGAGACGAGTCAGACGCATGAGTGCCTTTCTGGTGACCGGTGACAACGGATAGATCTTCCACACGGCACCGACAAGATCCGCAATCGCGCAGATCACGCACCACACATCTTCCGTCCGCACACGATCCGCGGGCAGTGGCAGTCTGGGACGGTGCTGGGGGTCGGTGCGCTCGGTGTGGGTGGCACGCGATCAGCCGGGGCAGGTTCTACCGTTGAGTGATGACCACTCGCGCATCCAGTTACCTGTATCAGGTGCAGGCGTTCGTGTTCGGCGACGAGGCCGCGGCCATCGAGGCTGCATTGGCGGTGGCGAAGGCGTGTGAATCGGCGGGGGAACCGTATCCGGAGCAGGTACTGACGCAGGCGCGCGTCGCCTACGCAGTGCTCGAGGTCGACGCCCCGGAGGTCGCCGCGGACTTCGGTCCCCCGGCATCACCGATGTATGAGCCGTGACACCGAACGTATCCGAGACGTGGCCGACCGGGGGAGCGAGCCCCCCGGGTGCAGGCACGGTAGGGCGGCCCGGGACCGACCCGCGGATGCAACGCGGCACTCATTCTCGGGAACCAGCTTCTCGGGATACGCGCACCGCCCGCCGCCACTGACAAGTAGCCACGCGAAGTCACTCGGTGCGAGCCGCGCCGTCCCGTCCGGTCGACGAGCACGATGAAGAATCCGGGTTGATCCCGCAGCGTGCGCATCTCGGTGACAACCCGGTACGCGTAGTCCGCCAGTTCACCGAGCACCACCCTTACCCACGCGATCTGCTCACGAAGAGGCAACTCGACCGGGGACGGAGGGCCACCGTTGATCCATGGATCGTTGGGGCGCGCGTAGATCGCCACCTGGATCAACGAGGTACCGGCGGTCCGGTCGAACGTGCCCAGGTACGACGCGGATCGCTGTACCACCCCGAGATCGTGAGGGTTCACATCATCGAGTTCGATGCTCGGAGCTCTAATCGTCTTGGCCCGATCTGAAGTTAGCTCGGTGGCCTCGATGACCGGTGCCAGATGCTGGTGAAGTGGAGTCAGATCGATGCTGGTGTCCGCGCGAATCAGCTCGGTGTGTCCTGTCCGCAGGCATCGCACTCACGCTCCCGAGGTGCTGTCGTCGGCGGCTGTCCCTTCGAGTTCCGCGATCCGCTTCTCGAGGCGTTCGATTCTCGTTCGGATCCAGAAGATGAGTTCAGCGGGGCTTTCCTGCATCGGGGGGATTCCCATCAGGTCGTACAGTTCACGCCAAAGTCGTTGTTCCCCTGCACGCTCACCCGCCAGCGCCGCTTCGGCCATCATCAGCTGAATCTCCGGGCGGACCTGTGCCTTCACCTTCGGCCCGTGCGGCGGCGGGTCCTGGTCCTTCCACGGTGACCACTTCGCCCGCAGGTCCGCCTCGGTCGTGGTCGCCAGTCTGTGCAGTAGTTCCCGACACGCAGTAGGTGACCGGAAAACCGTGTCCATGCATCGGTGATAGTCCGGGGGCTGCAGCTGCTTGTGTTCCGACATCAATCATCGCTCCACTGACTCCGTCCGAAGACGAAGAGGACTACATTACACCAGCATCCGTCACAGCCGAATACGTCGCTCTACCGCTATTGTCTCGTCCTGATTCAGGGTCCGTCGAGTCGTTCCTGAATCGTGGTTGCCGGCCCGGACTCCCTCGCCCTGATTGATGTCGTCATAAAGCGCACGAAGGGCACCGTGGCGTGACCAGTGCATGACTCGCGAGATGTCGCCCAAATTTTACGGTCCGTGTAAGTTCCGGCCATGAACTGGAGCGCCTGGGCACCTGCCGCCACACTTTGTGGTGCATTCATCGCCGCTGTCGCAGCTACCTGGGTGGCGCGATTCAACTCTCGCCGTCATGGACGATGGGAATCAATCAAGAACGACCTCGAAATAGCTAAGCTTATTGAGGACGATAAGATGAAAGCGTGGATCCAGAACTACGCTCGGGTGCGAGTCAAGGCATATGGACTCAGTGAGACCGGACCGCGAACTTATCTTTTTAGGAACATAGCGGCTGCGCTGTTGACGGTGCTTGGAGTCCTAGTTTTCGTCTGGCTGGCAAACCGAATGTTCAGTACCTATGTCCTTGGGTTGAACAATGCGGACCAATTGGTATGGAACCCATTCTCTGATCGGCTTATGGACGAAATGCTCGAACCTGGAAGTTCGCTCCCCGCCGATCCGGATATTCCGCCCGGTGCGATACTTAACTACTACCGTCCACTGTTTCCGTTGATGCTGTTGCCGATTTTCTTCATCGTGATTGGATTATTTGTCCTACCGTCTGGAAAGGCGTACGCGCTGCGTGGAGTGCGCCGGAGTGTAAGGAATGAGGTGAAGCCTGAACTGGCAGCATTGCACAGTCAACTTGAGAATATAGAGATACCTCGATCTGACGGTGTTTGGATTCCAGCAGAATCTTCGGATTGATGTGTAGGCGTTCGTCTGCTCCACTAGCTCCGCGCACGATAGGTTGAGGCAGCGGAGGCCGTGGAGGTCACCGCACTCTTTGGCCTTCTTCGTATAGCCACTTAAAGAGAAGAAGATCGCTTCTTTTCCTTCCGCATGAGCGATGCCGTTGAGGCGCTGAATCTCGTGGAGCGGAACTTTCGTTGCATGGTGCTTCACACTTGGGCAATTGCGCGTGTGGAGGTTATGTCGATACCACCGTCGGCCCCTGGGGAGTCTTCATCGCATCTGAATATCCGTGCTTACGCATCCAGTCTTCGGCGAAGTCTTCGGCGTCTTGCCACGTTCGTAGAGGCGACCTGCGGAATTGGGAGGTGTAACGAGCCGCCCTGGGAGTGGCGCCGGAAAGGTTCGCGCGGCTTGCCCATTGCCTACTTCCGACTCCTCCGCCAGTAGGACGGGTTTGAACGACAAATTCTTCGTGGCTGAAGCCTGTTCACGGTGCCATGCCTTGATTTGGGCCTTGTTATCTAGATACCACTGGCCCAGCCCAGGTCGGCATACATCGAAGTACCGTGAAGTAACTGAATCGCGGTACCGCCGCCTGCCTTTAGACCTGACTTAGGACATTTCGTTTAGTGCCCCGATTCGAAGCCGAGCCGGGCAAGAATCTCCAGTTCAGCTGGCGGGATCACGGGTGGGAAGTCCTCGGTGACACCGTTGATGGCGATGGTGGGAGGTCCGCAGGGGCCGGAGCTGCTTGACCAGTCGCGCGATCGCGATCCCGGTTCGGTCCTGGATGCACCGCGCGACGGCGAGGGCGGTGAAGACAATCGTCAGATGCGCTTCGATCGCGTCTCTCGTGTGGTGGAACATGGGCCGCGCCCGCAGGTCGGTTTTGGACATGCGGAACGACTGCTCGACGTGCCAGAGGTCGTGGTACTTGCCGATGACTTCGCCGGGTCCCATGATCGGGGCGGGGATGTTGGTGACATAGCCCTTCAACCCGATTAGCGAGCGTGCCCGATCCAGGGCGGAGGTGTCGAGGCTGCGGCCGCCGGCGGTGGTTTTGACGAACCGCGTCGACTTCGGTGCGGTACCACCGTCGACAACCGCGCGGGCGCGGGCTTCCTGCGCGTTCAGTGTCTGGTTGTCGCGAACCGCTCTGCGCTTCGAGTACTGCCACACAGCCCGCCACGAACTCGAATGCATGTCCGGACGCCAGGCCGGTTCGGCGCGCTTGCGCACATTGTTGACGATACTTCTGCCGTGCCGCGGCGTGACGGTGTCGATGATCTGCCCATCGGTGAAAACATCCCCGTTCCAATGGAAGTGATTCGCCAGGTCCGCCGGGGCCTTCGTCATCCGGGACCCGACGATGAACTTGCACCCGGCCGCGTCGAGGGAGGCGAGGTTGCCGGCAGAGAGCATCCCGGCATCGGCCGCGACGACCATCTCCACCCCGACGATGTCGTGCCGGGCCTGGAACTGCCGCACGATCGGAACGATGGTGTGGGTTTCGGCCTTGTTCCCCTCGAAGCACCCGATCTCCAAAGGAAATCCGGTGCGGTCGACGAGCAGACCGACCACGATCTGCGGGTCGACGCGGCGTTCCTTCGAGTACCCGACCTTGCGGAGGTCGTCCTCCTTCTCCGCCTCGAAGTACAAGGTGGTGACGTCGTACAACACCAGACTCAGTCCGCCGGTGTCCGCGGCGTACTCGAAGCACTTTCTCGCGATTGTGTCCCGGTACCCTCCGGCACCGATGAGCGTGAGGTGACGCTGAACAGTCTTGTAGGACATCACTTTCGCACCAAGGTCGTCGAGGACGTGTAGCGAGTCGCTCTTCGAGGTGGGCTCCACGATCCGGGCGATCACCAGGTCTCGGAACACGCCGTCGTCCACCTCGTCGAACCCGAGTTGGTCGTAGACCGATCCGATCACGTCGTAGAGCAGGCGAGCGCTGGTGCCCCCCGTCCGCCCTGCCGGGGCATGCCCACCGACACCCACACCTGCGGGTGCGGGCAACTGGCCGGACGTCCAGTCGGCGACCTCCGCCACCGTCGAGGTCGGCTCGGGGACGTCGAGTTCCAGCATGCCCTGATCACCCCGGGCGAGGCCGCGGGCCTTCTCGAGCAGAACCCCCAGTTCGGCGTCGGTGTGCGCGGACCCGACATGCGCCACGATCTCCCGCCGACCTCGGTGTTTGCGCACTACCTGCACCGCCACCGCACCGGACGCGGTGCGCACCTTCCGCACGTACGTCACGGCCAGGACACTACCGGGTTAGTGCCCCAAACCCACCCGCCCACCGATCAAACATGCAGGTCACGACTCTGGCAGAGCATCTACTGGCCAGTAATGTCCTAAGTCAGGCCTCAACCTGGGGAATTATGTGACCGCTGACACGTTCTGCGGACTGCATCCAGTCAAGTAGCGCTCGTGCGGAACCCGACCTGAGTCCTGATGCCACCAAGCAGGGGCCCTGGAAGGTCGGATCTGGGGAATGTTCAGCCTTCTGGTGAATCCGGTTAGCTGACACCCCGGCACACTAGCTGGTACTCACGACCTCCCGAATCGCCCAGTCGGCGGAGTGCCGTATTGTCCCTGTGTCCCAGGAGCCGTCCCTGGTCGGCCATACCAGCCCATTGCCGGAGAGGGGCCGGGCCCCGGCGGGAAGCTTTGGGGAGCCCTCACCTCATGACCGGGCACATTCGACGTTGGTGTGGGGACTCTCGCCCGCCGTCTTGCAGCATGCTGTTCGATTGAAACCGCCCACGCCCGAGTCCCCAATGCCACGAGCAAGTAGAGGACCAGTCCCGTGAGTTCGGCAGACCAGTAGTCAGCACCGCTGAACTCATCCAACGGGATCATCATCGGGATCGTTGCCACCCCCATCGCCATCAGGAAAAGGATGAGATAGTAAAGAATTCGGAGGAGGCGCGCCGACATGCTTTTGAACGGGTAGGCCAACAACGCGCGGCGCGGCAAGGAGTATCGATTCTCTTGCCTGCGGGGTTGGAGCGCGGACTGATCGATCAGAGTGGTCGCTTCCCTAAGCCACGTTTGGGCGGTTTCACGTGCAGATTGCAGTTCGTCGGCGCCCACACCGAGTTCCTGCTTCGCCTTCCACCATTCGCTAGCAAAGGCGACCTTCTGCGCAGCGTCATCATAAGCGTGCTTGTACCGCCCCCTCTCGGATCGGCGCTCATACAAATCTCTCAACACAATGCCGAATGCACCGAGTAGCGCAGTGACTACAGGAACCAGCAATGCGACTAGGATCTCGCTGCCTTGCATGTCACCCTCCGAATGCTATGGCAATGCCCGCCAACCGAAACGCTATGGCAATGCCCGCCAACCGAAAGCCTGGTCCTCAACGCGGCTATGCGCACGAGTACTCACTACTTGATATTGATAGTGTCCGACCACTGGGCCCAGGCAGCTTCGGTGCATGATCCCGAGCTGCGGCAACGGGAGCCGGAGCTGCGAGCCGGCGAGAACAGAGCGTGAGGATGGCGGCACGAATGCCCCGCATCCTCACGCTCGCTCCGAGTAATCGGGGCGAGCGTGAGCTTCCACCTCGTCCAGGGCGGTTTAGCATCTAGGTGAAATTCCCTCTCACGCTGGGTTGGTCTAGTGAATTCCCTGTGACCACGGAAGGACGAAGTTCCACGCGATGTCCGCGTGGCACTCGTGGGTGCCGCCATCTGCGGCACATCGCCCCTTGTCGTCGGGATCTCCGTCGAAGACCATCGCCTGACATTTCCAGCAGTTGCGCCAGTTTCGAACATTTACACCATTGTCGGCGACGTTGAACGGCAGCGTGAAGTTGTAAGTCGATGGTTCGCTGCCGTGTCCGTCATGGGCGCCACCTGCCGGACAGTGGCCCTTGTTTCCATCGCTGTGCCCGTCGAAGTACATGGCCTGACAATTCCAGCAGTTGCGCCAACTGTCCTGCGCGCTCTCTACCCATTCATCGTGGGCCAACTCGTAGGAGCTGAAGTTGCCGCCATCCCCCCCGGCATAATGGCCTTGACCATTTGGTGATCCGGAACACTTACCCTTGTTTCCATCTGCGTGCCCGTTGAAGAACAGGACCTGGCAGTTTACGCACCTCTGCCAGCGATCTTGATATGGCATGGTATCTCCATATTCTTGAGTCTGGTTGTCTCTTCCGCTAAACAAGCGACATCCGTCGGCTGAGCGCATCGGGAGCGCTGAAGATAGTTGCCCCAAGTTTGAATGACTGCCTTGCTGTTGTTCCTCCTACCGCCGGACCTGAACCCCCAGCGTGGTTGGAGCGATTGCAGGTCCTGTGTGAACCCGTGCGCTGTGGCGCACACGAGTGGGCAACTACTCGATTTTCATACTCCAAGCGGAAACGGCCCATCGAAAAGCTTGGAAGTCTTGATGCCGCTCGTCGACCTGACTCGCACCTGACCTCGGAGACCATGCATCCAGCGTGGTCCCGCAGATGGGTCTGGCGCCATCCCAGAATTCTGGGAAATCTGCCGCGGGCTCCCCGTCTCGGGGCTGTTACACCGGGTGTCAGTTTCAGAAGTCGAGTGCACAGATGTCAGAAGTGCTGTGCACGGCCTACCCGTCAACGCCGGCGTGCCTCGACGAGTTCGTTGACCAGTTTCGTCGCCAGCGTGTAGCGGACCCGGAAACCGGCCTCGGCGGCGGCGGTGCCCAGGCCGATCAGCAGGTGCGATTTGCCGGTGCCCGAATCCCCGATCAGGCAGAGCGGTTCGCCCTTGCGGACCCAGACGCAGCTGGCGAGGCTGTTGATGGTGGCCGGGTTGACGTTGGGGTTGGCGTCGAAGTCGAAGTCCGCCAACCATTTCTGGCGCGGGAATCCGGCGGCCTTGACCCGGCGGATGCTGCGGCGGCGAGCGCGGTCGTCGCATTCGGCGAGCAGCAGGTCGGCGAGGAATCCCTCGTAGGTCAGTTGCTCCTTGTGGGCGACGGTGAGCATGTCCTCGAACCGGGTGCGCACCGTCGGCAGCCGCAGATCGCGGCAGGCCTGCTCGATCGCGGTGGTGGCGGCTTCGGGGGTCAGTCCGCGCCGGCGCCGTGCGGCGGCCGGTGAGGTGGGGGTCGGCCCGGTCATGATGATGCTCCTTCACGTGCAGCGACGGCGTCCGAGGAGGGTGGCGGCCGTCGCCGCAGCAACTCGTCGTAGGGGGCAACGGTGGGAAGAGGACGCGTATCCGGGGGCAGCCCGGCGATCACAGCCTCCGGATCGGTCAACCTGCGTGCGGTCATCGACACCACCTTCGACGGTGCCGCCGCAGCGGGGGTGACCGCGTCGTCGGGCCGGTCGGCGGCGGCCTTGCGGGCCTCGACGGCCACCACGTCCGCGCAGGCGGCACCGACAGCGACCGCGGCGCGGAGCCCTGCGGTCACATCCGCGTGCGCCATGTTCCGGTGCAGCAGCAGCACTTCGACCAGGGCGCGGGTGCCGTCGGCGTCGCCGTGCACCGATCGTGCCAGCGCCCAGAACGCCTCGTGGTCGGTGGTGAACATCCCCGCCGCCCGCGCCTGGGACAGCGCGGTCGACCCGGGTAGCGCACCGGGTTTGCGGGCGAGGACCTCGAGGTAATGGTCGAGGACCAACGTCTGTGCGCCCTTGCGGGCGAGGCGGTGATGGCGGGCGAGCTCCCGCCGGCCGTCGAAGATCACCACCTCACTGGCCCGCAGCGAGACCCGCACCTGCCGTCCGATCAGGTAGATCGGCACCGAATAGTGGCATTGGCGCACGGTGACCCGCGAGTACCGGTCCACGCGCGTCAACCACAGGCCGGGCTCGAACTCCTCGGCCGGGAGCGGCCGCAGCAAGGGCCGCTCGGTGGCGAAGTCCTCACCGACGGTCCGGATCCGGGTATCGATCCGCCGGCCGTCGTCCGCCCTGTCCGCCGCAGCGGGGCGGGCATTGAGCTCGTCGAGGGTGTCGACCGCCGGCACCGGGACCAGATGGTTGCGGCGGAAGCGCCCCACCTCACCCTCCACGCCGCCCTTCTCGTGGGCGCCATCGAGACCGGGCAGGCAGTAGAACGAATCGAACCCGTAGTGCGACCGGAACAGAATCCACCGATCCGACTCGGACCGGTTGCGCCCGAACAACACCCGACGCACCGCCGACCGCAGATTGTCGTAGCGGACCTTGCCGGTCGGGACGCCCCCGATCGTGGCGAAGGCGATCACATGGCCCTCGATGAACGCCTCCTGCCCTGGGAGGCGAATACCCGGTGCACCGCCTTGCCCGAATGCGACAGCCGGAAGGTGAACAGGAAACACTTCGTCCGCACCCCGGCCAGATCGATCCACACATCCCCGAAATCGACCTCCGCCTCCACGCCGGGAAGATGTTCTTGCAACACGAAGGCCGTCTCGGTTCCCCTCCCGGACTCGGCGACGATCTCCGGGCGTCGGCGGGCGACGTAGTCCCGCGCCGACGAGTACGAGGCCTCGCAACCGTGCTCGTCGATCAGCCTCGTCCAGATCCGCGTGACCGTGTGCCTCTGCTTCCGCGGCGCGGTCAGGTCCGCGACCAGCATCTCGTCGATCACCGACCTGAACCGTTCGAGCTTCGCCGCGACCCGCACCGGCCTCTTCCGGGCAGGCGGCACCGGAGACTCCAACGCCGCGCGCACCGTTCGCCGATGCACACCATGACGGGCCGCCAGCGCGCGGATCGACAGGCCCTCACACCGCGCATCGCGGCGGATGTCCTCGAACAGTTGCACCCGAGACTCCAACCCGAACCCCTCACGGCCGGTGGTGTGGTCGTCTCGATCATCGCGCCCACACCCGTCACCGGGATTCACACCGACGAAAACAGCCACCCCGGGCGTGTCTCGGTGGGGCCACTTCGAGCCGTCACACCCTCACCGGATAAGGGTCGGCTGGGGCCAACTCGAGCCGCCCGACCGGGGCCACTTCAGACTGCCAGAGCCATGGTGATCGTGCCTGTGCTGATCCGGCCACCCTTCGAGGTCCTCGATCATCCATAGCATCGTCATCGCGGGCTGTCACCCGCGTCGTCGTCAATCTGTCTCGGTATCCCCAGAATCGGGACCAGACCCGCATTCGCCGGGTCGGTCATCGGGTCGGACTTGCGCCAGCGGACAGTGCCGGGTTCCCGTGTGCCGAGGTGGATCTCGCGGGTGGCTCCGTCGGAGGATCGCGCGGTCAGCAGCGCACCGCGCACCGCCCACTGCCTCCCATCGCCGCCGCGTGCCCGGTCGGGACGGCCGACGGATGCCGTCACCCTCCCGATGGTCACCGGATCGTCCACCACCTGTAGGCGTCGATCGTCACCGAGAACCCGCACCCGGTGCGCGTCGCCGTCCACCCGGATGGGCCCGTGCCGACGGTCCACACACATCATCGGTTCGGTCCATCGCAGAAGATAAAGTTGCCCGTCGTCGAGTACGCCTCGACCGCCTTCCGCGCACACCCGCTCGACACTCACCGACGTGGAATCGTCGCGGTCGCAGCGGAACACGTCGTGGACGGATGTGATCCAGCACCCGTCGGCATCGGCGTGCACGGCGCGCGCGTAGCCCACCGACGGTGGCTCGACGGTCAACGGCATCAGGTACTCGGTCACCCGCGGTAGCGTCGACGTCGCGTCGACGTGCAGCAGCACCGGATCCGTCCGGTCCATCACCCACACATCGCTCCCGTGCACCGACACCCAGCCCGCCCGGAACTCCGGTTTCACCACCGGCACATCGTCGAGATCCAGGTCGATCAACACCCCTGTATCGCACCAGAATTCGTCAGCATCCTGCAGGGCAGGCACCGACAGGTCTCGAGGTGGTGCCGCGTCCACCTCGGTCAGGATTTCCGAGCCGGCGACCGCCCGCACCCCCGACGGGATGCGCTCGGTGCGCTGCCGTACCAACCGGACTCGACGGACACGCCCTCGCACCGGAACGGGATCGTCCTCGCCCGCTGGCAGGTCAGCGACGAAACTGCCGTCGATCTCGACCCGCCCGGTCACCGGTCGAGGCGACCAGCACCGCGCGGCCCAGCCGTCACCGGAGATCTCCGTCAGCCAGCGCAGGCCGTCGGAATGCTCGACCGGGGTGCGCCCGTACGCCGGCCGCATGCTCGCGCGACGACGGGATCGCCCCGGAACAGGACCGGCATCGGCAGGCGCGAAGGTGAGCGTGACGTCGACGACGTCTCCGCGGGCGGGTGGAGCAACGGACCCGTCATCCAGAATCCACCCGGGAACGAAGACAGGAATGGAGTTACCAGCGGTGCCGGTGTTCATCATCAGACCCCACGCACTCGGGAAACCGACGGACGACGCCATCGGGCGCGGGGCTACCTTGCGGGAGAGCATACAGCGAGCCGGGAGAACGCCGGAGCACGCGGACGTCAGTTGCGGAGATCGGGATACCGCTACAACGCCTCGCCCTGACGCCAGGCACCTCCCCCCGCGCCGGGCCCGGGGCGATTCCGGTGTCAGCAGTAGTAGGGCGGCTCGAGGTCCGGGTCGTCGACGACGACGTCGACTTCGGTGAGGGCCAGGGTCGCGGCGATCGCCTCAGTGGATCCGCCGATCGTGGCGAAGTGCGGATCGACATCACACGTCACGCACCATGCCCGATCCGCCGGCCACACGAACGACGGCGTGTATGCGGTGTCACCCAGCAGTGCCTCGACCTGTGTGTTCCAGTCGGGGAAGTCCGCGAGCGAACCGTGGAACAGGTAGTAGCCACGGTTGGGGATCGCCACCCTTGGGAAAAGGCCCTCGGAATGGAAACTCGGCCATCCCTCCCAGACGAGGAAGTAGCAGTCGTCAGGCGTATCGGTATACGGCGCCAATGCTGCCAGCACCACCCCCATCTGGTCGGTGTCGTGCAAAGCATCAGGACCGACGTGCACGTCGGTCTCCCGTTGCCCCGGAAACGCCGGGTCCGGGATGATCCGCAACCTCGAGTACCTGTCGAAGCAGACCGGACCCCGGCCGGCGAGCCGACTCCACTCCTCAGGACGCTCCTCGATCCACCGAGCTGCCGTCAGGTCCCTACACCGTGTGATGCTCACGACGCCAGTATCGCCGTCTCGCTACCAGGTCCAGAGGTCACCACACCGCATTACAGAGCGCACCGATCGACGCCACCACCCGATCGGTGTGGCGGTCGAACCACACCGCCACACCGTCCACCCGCCGCGCGTGCAGCAGATGCCGCCCCTGTGAAGGCCACTGAATGAAGTCGTAGCCCGCCAACTCGGTTTGCGCGATGTCCGCCACGGACCTTGCCGCCTCGGCGAACGAGGCATCCGCCACCATCGCGTCCGTGCCACCGCAGAACGTGAACCCACTGATTCCGGCGGTCCCGGTCCAGCCGATCCTCACGTCGTTGCCGCTGCCGACGGACAGTTCCCACACCAACTGGTCCGGGTTCACCTCGCGCCCGTACCGGAAACACTGCAGATCGCGTCCCACTGCCACAATCGCGTCCACCCACACCGCCGGCGGATCGATCCCGGGACTGCTGCACGATCGGGTGACAGATTCGGTCACGCAGCCTGAGTGGCTGGCGTGGTCATGATTGTCTCGTATTCGACGGGGGTCAACTTGCCGAGCCGGGCCTGGCGTCGGCGGCGGTGGTAGGTCCGTTCGATCCAGGTGACGATCGCGATCCGAAGTTCCTCACGGGTGGCCCACGGGCGACGGTCGAGGACGTTCTTCTGTAGCAGCGCGAAGAACGATTCCATGGCGGCGTTGTCGCCACACGCACCAACGCGTCCCATCGAACCGACCATCGCATGCAGGCCGAGGGACTGGACGAATTTCCGTGAGCGAAACTGCGATCCGCGATCGCTGTGCACTATGCAGCCGGCCACCTGATCGCCGGCCGCGCCCCGGCGGGCGACGGCGGAGCCGAGTGCGTCGACGGCGAGACGGGCCTTCATCCTCGAGTCGATCGAGTAGCCGACGATCCGGTTCGAGTACACGTCCTTGATCGCACACAGGTAGAGCTTGCCCTCGCCGGTGTGATGCTCAGTGATGTCGGTGAGCCACAACAGGTTCGGGGAATCTGCGGTGAAGTCTCGGGCGACGAGATCGTCGTGGATCGGCGGGCCGGATCGGATGGTCTTGGTGCCACGCTTCTTGCCGAACGAGGACCACCACTTGTTCGCTGAGCAGATCCGCCAGGCCGTCCGAGCCGCCATCGGTTGGCCGGCGTCGGCGGCCTCGTCGACGAG
>NZ_JBIAOU010000023.1:0-72010 GCF_042879035.1 Rhodococcus sp. NPDC003318
GCGATCACGGCGGCGGGCACCGGAGCGTCGGCCGCGATCGACGCGGAGCGCTGGCTCGCCGAGCGCGGCGACATCTCCGCCAACACCGTCGAGGCAGCCGGCTCCCCGGTCACCACCACCCCCGTCGCTGTGAAGTGAGGACCTTTCTTCGATGAGCACCCCGTCCGTGCTGTTCGTGTGTGTGAAGAACGGCGGCAAGTCCCAGATGGCGGCCGGTCTGATGCGCGCCGCCGCGGGTGACACCGTCACCGTGTACTCCGCCGGCACCGCACCCGGTACCGCGGTCAACGCCCTCTCGGCCGAGGTCCTGCTCGAGGTCGGCGTCGACATCACCGACGGAACCCCGAAACCGTTTGATCCGCAACTTGTTCGCGATGTCGACGTCGTGGTCACCCTCGGTCGTGAAGCCCACGTCGACGAGGTGCCGGGCACCGCATTCGAGAACTGGGACACCATTGAGCCGTCCGACCGCGGTGTCGACGGCATCGAGCGGATGCGTCTCGTGCGCGACGACATCGCCGCCCGCGTCACCGACCTCGCCACCCGACTCACCCAACACCAGCAGGAGATCCGTTGAGCACCATCGAAGTTTTCGAACCCGCCCTGTGCTGCAACACCGGCGTCTGCGGTGACGACGTCGACCAGGCGTTGGTGACGTTCTCCGCCGACATGGACTGGGTCCGCTCCCAGGGCGGCGAGATCGCCCGATTCAACCTGGCCAGTGAGCCGCTGGCCTTCGCGCAGCGTGAACCGGTCGCCGCGTTCCTGAAACTCTCGGGCTCGGAGGGGCTTCCGCTGGTCCTCGTCGACGGTGTCACCGCGATCACCGGCCGCTACCCGGACCGGGCCCAGCTCGCGAAGTGGGCCGCCCTCGACGCCCCCGCACCCGCTGCGGCCGCACCCACGGGGACAACGATGCTCGGATTGACCGACACCACCGACACCGGATCCTGCTGCGCCGACGACACGAACTCGACCTGCTGCTGAGAAGGGCTGCTCCACATGAAGTTTCTCGACAACCCGCCCCGCTTCCTGTTCTTCACCGGTAAGGGCGGGGTCGGGAAGACCTCCATCGCATGCGCGTCGGCGATCAGCCTCGCCCGCGCCGGCAAAAAGGTGCTGCTCGTGTCCACCGACCCGGCCTCGAACGTCGGGCAGGTGTTCAGGCTGAGCATCGGCAACACCATCACCGCGGTGCCGGCCGTGCCCGGACTGTCCGCGCTCGAGATCGACCCGCAGCAGGCCGCCGACGCCTACCGGGAACGGATCGTCGGGCCGGTCCGCGGGCTGCTGCCCGACGCCGAGATCGCCTCGATCACCGAACAGCTCTCCGGTTCGTGCACCACCGAGATCGCCTCGTTCAACGAGTTCACCGCCCTGCTCACCGACACCGACGGTGTCACCGACGGATTCGACCACGTCCTGTTCGACACGGCCCCGACCGGCCACACCATCCGACTGCTCCAGCTCCCCGGATCGTGGACCGAGTTCCTCGACGACGGCAAGGGCGACGCCTCGTGCCTCGGCCCGCTCGCCGGCCTCGACAAGCAACGCAGCATCTACGCCGACGCCGTCGGCGCCCTCGCCGACCCCGACCGCACCCGCCTGGTGCTGGTGACCCGCGCGCAGCGGGCACCGATCGCGGAAATCGCCCGCACCCACACCGAACTCGCCGACATCGGACTGGCCCACCAGTACGTCGTCGTCAACGGACTCCTCCCGGCACCGGACGGGTGCGACGCCCTCGGAACCGCGATCCACCGGCGCGAACAGGCACTCCTCGACAGCCTCCCGGAGGACCTGCGGACCCTGCCGATCGACGAAGTCGAGCTCAAGCCAACGAACATGGTCGGCATCGACGCCCTCGACTCTTTGTTCACCTCGACAACCGCCGCAGAAGACCAATCATCAGGATCTGGTCCGGCCGGGCTCGACGTTTCCGATGCACCGCTGTTGCGGCTGGTCGACAAACTCGCCGTCGACGACCACGGCCTGATCATGTGCATGGGCAAGGGCGGCGTCGGCAAGACCACCATCGCCGCCGCGATCGCCGTGGCTCTGGCCGAGCGCGGCCATCAGGTACACCTGACCACCACCGATCCCGCCGCACACCTGACCGAGACCCTCGCCGGCAACATCGACAACCTCGAGGTCTCACGCATCGACCCGTCCGAGGCGACCGAGCAGTACCGCTCACGCGTCCTGAAGACCAAGGGCGCGGCCCTCGACGAGCAGGGCCGCGCGAATCTCGCCGAGGACCTGAAATCGCCGTGCACCGAGGAGGTTGCCGTCTTCCAGGCCTTCTCACGAGTCATTCACGAATCGCGGCGCAAGTTCGTCGTCGTCGACACCGCCCCCACCGGGCACACCCTGCTGCTGCTCGACGCCACCGGTTCCTACCACCGCGAGATCGCCCGGCAGATGGGCGAGAACTCGAACTTCACCACCCCGTTGATGCGGCTGCAGAACCCCGACGAGACCAAGGTCGTCCTGGTCACCCTCGCCGAAACCACCCCGCGCCTCGAAGCCGCCGGCCTGCAGGCCGACCTCGAACGCGCCGGCATCCACCCGTGGGCGTGGGTGGTCAACAACTCCCTCGCCGCCGCGGCACCGTCCTCCCCGCTGTTGCGGTGTCGCGCGAGCGCGGAGGCCACCGAACTGGCCACCATCACCGCCGAGCACACACAGCGGTATGCGGTCCTGCCCATGCTCGCCGCCGAACCCGTGGGAGTTACGGCACTGAGGGACTTGCTCACGGTTCCCGCGACGACATCACAACCGCCGACGAGCTGCGTAACCTCGACAACATCGCAGGTGTCATCCTTCGAGAGTGGGCCGGCGCTGGCTACCCAGTGAACATCGTCGCCGCCGTCTCGGGACATGAAGACAAGTGTCGGCCGCCCCGGTGGGGCGGCCGAGACACGGGTGTTGCGATGTTCAGCAGCAGGACGTTTCGGCGGTCGCCTTCTCGCCCGCGGCGGCGGTGCCGCAGCACACCGCGTCCTCCGCGCCCTGCCGTTCGCCCGGGTGCTGCGGGCTCGATCCGAAGGTCTCCGAGTCGGCGAGGACGGTGTAGACCTCCCACTTCTCCCCTGCCGGGCCGGTGACCCACACCTTGTCCTGGGTGGCGAAGCAACAGGTGGTGCCGATCTCCTCGTCGGTGAACAGCCCCTCACCGGTCAGGCGGGCGATCTCGGCGTGCACTTTCTCCGACGATTCGACCTCGACTCCGAGGTGGTTGATGGTGCCGCCCTTGCCGGGGTTCTCGAGCAGCACCAGTTTGGATAGTCCTGGCGTCGAATGTGTCGAAGGGCTGGGAACCGTTTCGCCGCTTCGGCAGTACGCGCCGCGTCGCCGGCGCCTTGGTCACCACGCGCAGGGGGGTGCAAGGAGCGGCAGAATTGGATCCCACGATGGGAGTCGACCAATCCATCGAGCTTCTGTTGCCTGAGCAGGACAAGGCGAGCAAGGCCGCCGGGCGCGGAAGAAAACGAGGCACCGAACGACGTCGCGATGGATAGGACGTAGAACCCGGCGTCATCGCAGGTGCTACTCGTCGCGTGCCTGCCGCGTCAGCCCGTCGAGCAATGGACGCATTCGATAGTCCACCATCTCCCGCATCACCAACGCCGTCGTAGTGCGTTTGACACCTTTGATGTTCAGGATGTCCCCGGCGATGCGATACAGATCGTCCGCGTCTTTGGCTGCGACGTGGACGAGCAGGTCGGCGACGCCGCTGAGGCCGTGCACTTCGAGGACTTCGGGTATCGCGTCGAGCGCGGCCCCGACCCGGTCGAGCCTGCGCTGCGTGACATTGGTGAGCACATAGGCCTGCAGCGGATAACCGAGAATCGCCGGGTCGATCCGAGTTTCGAACGAGCGCAGCGCCCCGGCCTCGTCCAGCCTTCTCAACCGCGCCTGAACAGTGTTGCGGGACAAACCTGTTCGCTCGGCTATGGCCATCACGGTGGCGCGTGGGTCGTCGGACAGAGCGGTCATGATTCGAGCGTCGATCCGGTCGGCTCGGTGTGTACTGGGCAAAGTGCCAACCCCGCTTTCGTTCACACCCGCCAGCGGGGTGCACAATGCTCAATCTTCGACATCAGTATTGCGCACACAGCGACCTGCTGATGAACTGACCGCACCCCCGCAAGTCTGGGAAGCCTCCACTGACACAATCCGGTTGGCGTTCCCATCCCTTCGCCGCTCGGCCGCGTCCGACCCGTCGTCGGCTGAGCCGGCTCTTCCGGCACCTACTGCAGTGTCCCTGCCCGGTTCCGTGTTCTGTCCTCGAAGGAGAATTCCGATGTCCCAGCCTGCGTCCCTCGACTCCGTGACCCACCTGACCGGCCTCACCGAGATGTCCGATGATCTCGCTGGCCTCGAGTCGATTCGGCAACGGGTGCTGTGGCTGTCGACCTCGATGATCCACCACGCGAACCGGGTCCGGACGAACCCTACCGGCCTGAAAGTCGGTGGCCACCAATCATCCTGCGCGTCGATGGTCTCGATCATGACCGCACTGTGGTTCGAGCATCTGCGCCCCGGGGACCGCGTGTCGGTCAAACCCCACGCCTCACCGGTGCTGCACAGCATCAACTACCTGCTCGGCGAACTCGACGAGAAGTACCTGACCACCCTGCGCGAATTCGGCGGCCTCCAGTCGTACCCGAGCCGGTCGAAGGACCCGGACACGGTCGACTACTCCACCGGCTCGGTCGGCATCGGCGCCACCGCCCCGATCTGGGGTGCGATGGCCCGCCGCTACGTCGACACCCATCTCGGCGACACCGGCCGCGGCCGGCAGTACTCGTTGGTCGGCGACGCCGAACTCGATGAGGGAGCAGTGTGGGAGGCCATCCTCGATCCGGGAATCGCCGATCTCGGCGAGGTGGTGTGGATCGTCGACCTGAATCGCCAGTCGCTGGATCGGGTGGTACCCAATATCGCCGCCCGCCGCCTGGAGAAAATGTTCGACGCAGCGGGTTGGCAGGTCATCACCGTCACGTTCGGGCGGCTACTCGAATCACTGTTCGCCCGCCCCGGCGGCGACGCGCTGCGTATCCGCATCCTGGAGATGCCGAATCCGGAATACCAGCGACTGCTGCGCTGCACCGCCGCCGAGGTTCGTGACCGGCTGCCCGGGACCGGTCCCAGTAGCCCACAGATCACCGAACTTGTCGCCACGCTGGACGATGCGACACTGACCGCGGCGGTCCGCAATCTCGGCGGCCACGATCTGCAAGCCCTCTCGGAGGCGTACCGACAGATCGACGACACCCGCCCCACGGTGATCATCGCCTACACCATCAAAGGCTACGGACTGCCCACCGAAGGCCACCCGCAGAACCACTCGGCTTTGCTGACCGTGGATGAATACGCCCACCTCGCCACGGCCCTCGAGATGGATGCCCAGAATCCGTGGGGTCGATTCGCCGACGACAGTCCAGCGGGTCAGCTGTGCCGGTCCACCTCCGAGCGACTGCGCCGCGAACCAGTCCCTTCACTGCCAGAACTGACACTTCCCACCGATATCGGTCGGACCCCGAAGGGCACCGCCACCACCCAGGCCGCACTCGGTCGGGTGCTGCTGGATCTGACCCGGGAATCCCCCGAGGCTGCCCAGCGGGTGGTTACCGTCAGCCCCGACGTCAGCTCCACCACCAACCTCGGTGGCTGGGTCAACAAGGTCGGAGTGTGGTCCTCGGCCGAGCGGCACAACTGGTTCGCCGACGACTCTGAGACGATCATGCACTGGAACGAACGACCCACCGGCCAACACATGGAACTGGGCATCGCCGAAACCAACCTGGTCGGACTGATAGGCGAACTCGGCGCCACCTGGAGCCGCTGGGGCCAGCCTCTGCTGCCGATCGGTGTGCTCTACGATCCCTTCGTCGAACGTGCTCTCGAACCGTGGTCCTACGGCATCTACGCTGGTGGGCAGTCCATCCTCGTCGGCACCCCATCCGGGGTCACCCTCGCCGCCGAAGGCGGCGCCCACCAGTCAATCAAAACCCCCTCCATCGGGCTCGAGCAACCCGGCTGTGTCAGCTACGAACCGGCCTTCGCGATCGACGTCGAATGGACCCTGCTGGCCTCCCTCGCTCGGCTCGGCCGCCCGGACGGCACCTCCGCATATCTGCGTCTGTCCACCCGTCCGGTCGATCAGTCCCTCGCCGCGGTCCCGACGGATCCGGCCGCCCGCGAGCGGCGCCGCCGACAGGTCATCGCCGGTGGTTATCCGATCCGGCGCCGCGACAACGCCCAGGTGACGATCGCAGCGATGGGCGCAATGATCACCGAGGCGCTCGCTGCCGCGGACCGACTGGAGACCTCCGGGGTGAACGCCGACGTACTGTGCATCACCAGCCCCGGTCTGCTGTTCGAGGCCTGGCAGACCCGCCAGGGCCGCGGTTCCGGTGAGAGCTGGATCCTCGATCAACTCTTCCCCACCGACCGCGCGAAGCCGATGGTCACCGTCCTCGACGGCCACCCGCACACCCTGGCCTTCCTTGCCGGAATCAACCGAGTGCACAGCACCCAACTTGGGGTCTCTCGCTTCGGGCAGGTCGGCTCCCTCGACGATGTCTACCGCTATCACGGCATCGACACCGACAGCATCGTCACCGCCGCGCTCGACATCCTCCCCTGACCGGCTCCCGTGGCCCCCACTCCCCCAGGAACAAAGATCATCATGAGCACCGAACAACTCACCGGAACCATCGTGCACATGCCGGACCTCGGAGAGAGCGTCGACGAGGGCACGGTCACCCGCTGGCTCAAACAACCCGGTGACCTCATCACCGTCGAATAGTCCCTGCTCGAGGCCGCCACCGACAAGGTCGACACCGAAATCCCTTCTCCGGTAACCGATGTCCTGCAACGCATCCTGGCCGAGGAAAACGATATCGTCGCCGTCGGTGCGACCTGGCCGGCATCGCCGAAGCCGGTACCGAATCTGTGAACGTACCCCCTGTCCCTTCCGTACCGGCACCGCCCGCGGATCCGACACCCCTGCCGCAGCAGTGCCCCACCCCACCCCGGTCGCTGCACCGCACGGTCCCGATTCGGACGGCATTGTGATGGAAACACTCCCCGGGTCCGGCGGACGATTGCCCGAAGGATGGTCGAATCACTCCAGGTTGCAGCGCAATTGACGTCGGTGGTGGAAGTCGACGTCACCGCGATCGCGGCCCTGCGGGCGGTGCACAAGGACGCCTTCCACACGCGGACCGGCATCAAACTGTCGTTCCTGCCGTTCTTCGCCAAGGCCGCGACCGAAGCGTTGGCTCAGCACCGCATGCTCAACGCCTCGCTGAACCCGGATGTCTCCCGGTGTGTCGGGCGATCACCGAGATCGCCCAACCCAGGGCATGTACTTCCACATCGTTCTCCCATGTCGCGCATGAGAAAGCGGGTCTCCTTCGATAGCCGATGCGTGGCCGGAAACCATCGGCTTCGAAGGAGACCCGCCCTCGTTGGCGGTGCCACACGGGTGGGGAATTTCAGCGAGCGCCCTCAGAATCGCCCCCAAGTCCCGGGATGAAGGCCTGGTATCCGAGGAGTCGGTCGAGGATGACTGCGATGAAGCGGCGTCCCTGCCCTGCGCAGCACCGCGGTGTTCACTTCAGCTTGCGGTCGAGCTCCGCCGCAGCGAAAGCGCCGACGCCGTCCGCAGGGTCACGCCGCAGATCAACCGCGATCCGGCACCCCCGACGGGCCGACGAAGCACGAGGCGCCCGCCCCGGGAGAACCAGGACGGGTGCCTCAGCCAGCCGTCGGGCCGACCCGGGAGGCAAACGTCGTCGCCACCCCGTCGAGCCAGAGGTCGTAGTCCTCCACCCGGTCGCTCAAGGCCTTCTCATCACCCGGATTCGTGAGGATCAGGAACTTCTCCTTGCGGACTCCCTCGGCGATGATCTCAGCCACCTGCTCAGGGGTCAGCGCATTGTCGAACGCCGGGCTGCCCGGTCCGAAGCCGTTTGCCGCGAACATGCGAGTCTGCATCGCTCCAGGGCAGAAGCACGAGACCTTGATGCCCCGGCTCCGATAAGTCGCCGCCAGCCACTCCGAGAGCGCCACGGACCCGTGCTTGGTCACCGTGTATGCGACCTTCTCCAACTGCATGGACAGTCCCGTGCTGCTCGAGGTGGCGATCAGGTAACCGTCTCCCCGCTCGAGCATCGAAGGAAGGACGGCGCGGGCAGCGTAGACGTGGGACATGACGTGCAACTGCCACATCATCTGCCACAGTCGCTCGTCCTGGAGGTCAGCAGCCTGGCGTGGCCCGGCCACCCCGGCGTTCGAGTGCCAGATATCGATCCGGCCGAACTCCTCCAGAGCCTGGGCAGCGACTCGCTGGACATCTGCCTCGACCGTCATGTCAGCGGCGATCCCCAAGGTGCCGATCTCCGCCGACACCCGTGCCACCTGCTCCGCCTCGACATCGGTGACCACCACCGTGGCGCCGCCTGCGGCGAACCGCTTCGCGATCGCCTCCCCGATGCCGTTCCCCGAGCCGGTCATCACCGCGACCTTGCCTGCCAACTCCATCTGTTCTGCCTCTCTCGAAAGGGCGTCGCGGAACGTTCATGGCGCCCAGCAGTCGACGCCTGCTGGGCGCCATGAAGCCGCCGGCTTGCTGTTCGTCGTGCGGTGCCGAGTCAGCGGCGTGGGAAGTCGAGGACCTCGCGCGCGTTCACTCGACGATCCAACGTGTGAGTCTCTTTCGGTTGTCGGATTGATGGTTGCCTTCGAGTCATGCCCGCATCGTCCACTGCGTGAAAGGCCGCCAAACAACCCAACGCCTGAGTGTGGCCGCGCTGTGGGACGCCATTCGCTCACCACATCATCGTCAGTTGCGCTCCGAGCAGCTCTTGGAGCCGCGCAAGGTGCTCGGTCACTACCTTTCGCAATGGCGGCGGTTCGGTACTGGGCCGTCGCCGCTACGAGCACACCGTTCAGGCTGGGCGGTGGCCGTCGGGTGACGGGTGGTTGAGGTGGCAGAACGAGACTCCGCCACCGTCCGGGAGTGTGTACGGCGGTGGGTCTTCCACCGAGCAGACCGGCATGGCGACCGGGCACCGGGTGCGGAACCGGCAACCGCTCGGTGGGGACGTCGGTGATGGGATGTCCCCCTTGAGGACCTGCCGCTTGGCGCTTCGTTGCCTCGCAGGGTCCGGCACTGGCACCGCTGATAGCAGGCTTCGCGTATAGGGATGCAAGGCCTGGCCATAGATGCGCTGCACTGGACCGGTTTCGACGATGCGCCCGAGATACATCACCGCGATCCGCTGGCTGATGTAGCGGACGATCGACAGGTCGTGGGAGATGAACAGGTAGGACAGTCCATCCTGTTCCTGGAGGTCCTTCAACAGGTTCAGCACCTGTGACTGGGTGGAGACGTCCAGCGCGCTCACCGGCTCGTCGAGCACCAGCAGCTCCGGCTTCACCGAGATCGCGCGCGCGATCGCAGCCCGCTGCAGCTGTCCGCCCGACATTTCGAACGGGTACCGCTCGAGGTGCCTCGCGCTGAGGTTGACGTGCTCGAGCAGCTCCCGCACTCGACGATTCCGGTCGTTGGCGCTCATGTCCTTGAAATGATTGACCAACGGCTCGGCGATCGAATCGCCAATGGTTGAGGTCGGGTCCAACGAGGAGTACGGGTCCTGAAAGACCATCTGCACGCGGCGGCGCACAGTGCGCAAAGCCTCCCCGCGCAGATTGGTGATGTCTTGACCACCGACCTCGATCTTCCCAGCCGTGGCAGGCACCAGTCGCATGAGAAGCCGGGCGACGGTGCTCTTGCCCGAGCCCGACTCCCCCACGAGCCCGACAGATTCGCCGCGGCCGATTGTCAGGTTGACTCCCGCCACCGCCTGGAGGGTGGGACGTGGCCCGAAGAGAGAGGTATGGCGCAACTGGTAGGTCTTGACGACGTCGGTCAGCCGCGCCGCGACTGGCGTATCCGCCACCGCCGGCATGTCAATTTCTGAGGTGTGGCCCCCAATGGTCATCGTCACAGCCTCCTGGAAAGCACAAGTGTCGTTTCGTCGGCATGGATGCACCGCACACTGGACGCCGGTGTGATCAGGTCGAGCTCGACGGGCGCCGCCGAGCACTCCTCAGTGGCGTGGCCACAGCGAGCGGCGAACCGGCAACCGGCGGGATACTGATCCGGTGTCGGCACCGAACCGGGAATCACCGTGAGACGCTCCTGGGCGTCGACGTCGTCTCGGGGCGAGGACTCGATAAGGCCCCTGGTGTATGGATGCTGCGGTGCCGCGAACAGGTCATGAACCTCGGCCTGCTCCACCACCTGGCCGGCGTACATCACGGTCACTCGGTCAGCAATGTCCGCGACCACGCCCAGATCGTGGGTGACGAACACGACGGCCATATCGAGTTCCTTCTGCAGGGACTTCAAGATCTCGAGGATCTGTGCCTGCACGGTGACGTCGAGCGCTGTCGTCGGTTCGTCCGCCAGAAGAAGCTTCGGCCGGTTGATCAATGCAGCCGCGATCATGACGCGCTGTCGCAAGCCGCCGGACAACTCGTGCGGAAACTGCTTGAGCCGTCGCGTGGGGTCAGGAACCTCGACGAGCTCGAGCATCTCGATGGCGCGCTTGCGCGCCACGTCCTTACTGACCGGCCCATGGTTGCGCTGCGCCTCGATCAAGTGAGCCCCGATGGTCATCGCAGGATTGAGCGACGTCATCGGATCCTGGAAGATCATCGAGATCGAACTGCCCCGGATGGCACGCATCTCACGTAGCGACAAGGACAGGAGGTCTTGGCCTTCAAACATGATGCGGCCGCTGGTGATCCGCGCCGGTGGCGATTCAAGCAGCCGCAGAATGGACAAGCAGGTCACGCTCTTTCCGCAACCGCTTTCCCCCACGATGCAATGCATCTCACCAGATCGGATCGTGAGATTGAAGCCGTCCAGGACCTTCAGGGCCCTGTCACTGCCGGCGAACTCGACGCTGAGATTCTCGATCCTGAGCAGATCGTCGCCGACATCGGCCGCCGACGCCGGAGCGACAGGTTCCACTGGGCGGCCTCCACGATCGACCGTCGTGATACCGCGGCGTTGGCTGCGTCCCTTCGGCCCTTGGCGAGCCGTCCCGAACGCGTCCCGCAAACCATCGCCGACCAGGTTGAACGCGAGGATCGTGAGAGCAATCGCGATTCCGGGTATGGCCACGAGCTCGGGATGCGAGTAGATGGACGTCGAATAGGCGTCGCGCAACATGTTCCCCCAACTGGGAGTCGGCAGTTGCGTACCCAACCCGAGGAAGCTCAAGGACGCCTCGGCGAGCATCGCCGTACCCAGAAGAATCGTTGCCTGGACGATGACGGGTGACGACACACCGGGCAGTACTCGCTTGAAAAGGATTCGCCAGTTGGGCGTACCGATCCCGCGGGACGCTTCGACGTAGGTCTCCGCCCGCACGGCCATGGCCTGTGCCCGTACCAGCCTCACCATGGTGGGTGTCACCACGACAGTCAGCGCGATGATCGTGCTTCGCGCGCCGGGCTGCAGGATACCGGCGAGGACGATCATGAGCACCAGTGAGGGGAAGCCGGAGACGGCATCGGCCACTCGCATCATGATGGAGTCCGTCCGGCCACCGAAATAGCCGGCGGTCAATCCCAACGGTATCGCCAGCAAGACGACGGCGACGACAACAAGCACGCTGACGCCCAGCGAGATCTGCCCACCGTGCAGCAGTCGGCTCAGTTCATCTCGTCCGAGGTTATCTGTCCCCAGCCAGTGCTCTGACGACGGTGGCTCGTACGGCGCGCCGACCGTCTCGGAGGGGCTGGGGGTGATGAGCCCAGCAATCGCCGTCAAGACGACGGTTACCAACAGGTATACGGCAGCTGCCATCGCCACGTAGTTGCGGGCGAAACGGCGCATCGCACGCTGTGTTCTACTTCCGGTGCCTTGGCTCATCGACCCACCCATGTCCCTTTCAAAGAACTTGCGATCGTGTTCACGAGACCCGGATCTTCGGGTTCAGCCAGCCATACGAGATGTCAAGCAGCAACGAAGTAACAAGCTGGATCAGCACCAGCAACATGGTCACAGCCAGAATGGGCGGAACGTCCAGAGCCACGACCGAGGCCACGATGTACGAGCCAAGACCCGGAATGTCGAAAATTTCCTCGATAATGGCGGACCCTCCGAGAATCGCCGCAATGGCGAAACCCAGAACCGTCACCGTCGGCAGCGACGCGTTCTTCAAGGCGTGCAGACCGATGACCCGCCGTGGTCGCCCGCCGCGGGCCCAAGCAGCGCGAACGTAGCTCGAGTCGAGCGTATCGATCATTCCTGCACGTAGTTGTCGTATGACATAGGCGGCAAGGGCACCGCCGAGCGCGATGGCCGGGAGGATGACATGCTGCAACCATTCAGAAGGGGACTCAGTGAGCGACACGTAGCCGACGATCGGCAGCCATTTCAACTTGACTCCGAAGTAGTAGACGCCAAGGATCGCCACGACGAAGCTGGGGACCGCAAGCCCGATGGTCGCGTTCAGCCGACCGAGATTGTCGAGGGCGTGCCCTGGACGAATGCCTGAAACGATTCCGATGGGCACTGCGACCACAAGCGCGATGACGACGGTCGCAAGAACAATCGCGGCCGTGATCGGCAGCCGCTCCGAGATTTCTTGCGCGACCGTCGTATTGGTTGTACGTGACCACCCGAAATCCAACTTCAGAACATCGACGAGCCAGTACCAATACTGCACGAAGACAGACTCGTCGAGGTGGTGCTCGATGCGGATCTGCTGGAGCTGTTCTGCGGTTGCATCCGGCGTTCCGGCAAGCACGCGCGCCCTGTCACCTGGCACAGCGGACACCAGCAGAAAAATGAGGAATGAGTCGATCAGCATGATCGGAACCATCACTGCCGTGCGACGAATAATGAACGAAATCATGTGAGTCTCCAACAGGACCGGTAATCCGTAGCCATATCAGACAAGTTCCACCTCCGGTTCGGGCTGCCTCGAGGGCGGCTGGTCAACAACTGGGTCAGCGCATGAACGGAGTCGGTCACGGCCTCGACGTAGGCCAGCCGGACTCTGCGAGCCGGTCGGTAATCACGCTGGCCCCCAAGGCGATGACTTCGGCGTGGTGGACGAGCCGGTCGATCATCGCGTCGCCGACGACGTCGTCGCCGTCGACGGCACTGCCTGGCGAGAACGAACAGGTCGCTGCTCGCCAGGCAATGAGGCGAGATTCCCTACTTCTTCACGTAGACCGAGAGCAGGTCGTACATGTAGCCATCCGCAATGTCCCCCACGACGCCACCAACCTTCTCGTCGTGCAAAACGACCTGGTCGGGCTCGCCAATGCTGAGCAGCGCTGCTTCATCCCAGATTGCCTTCTGCAGGTTGTTCCAACCCTCCTGCTGCTCGGCGTCGGGCGCTCCCGGGTTACTCAGCAGGTAGCCGAGCGCATCATTGAACTGCGGGAAGTTGTTGTTGCAGGCGTTGCCACCTCCGCCAGGCAGCAGATAGGTGCTCAACGTGCCAAGCACATTTGGTCCACTGTTGACGACCAAGTTCCAGGGCGTGCTTCGAATAGCCGCAAATGCGCTCTCGACCACCTTGACCTCCGCACTGAAACCAACCGCGTTCAGCTGCGTCTGCAGCACCTGGGCGGCAGCGGTCCGTGAGGAATCCGGATCGACGAGGATGTTGACCTTCGATCCAACCAGGCCGGCATCGGTCAGAAGCTTCTTCGCCTTGGCTGGGTCATAGCTGTAAGAGCTCTCAACCGTCGGAGCGAACTTGAACGCCTTCGCCGTCACCTTGTCAGACGCGCTCCCGTAGCCGGAGAACGCCGGCTGGACGAACTGCTCACGGTCGATGGCATACTCGAGCGCCTGCCGCGCCTCGAGCTTGTCGAACGGAGCCTTGGTCGCGCACAGATAGCTGTACATGGGCATCTCCGTGACCGGCGGGACGAATGCGACCTGCGCGCCTGCGGCCTTGGCACTGTCGGCGACCGCCACGCTCGAACCGACCGCGTCCACCTTGCCGCTGGCCACAGCATTGACCTGCTGCGCGCCGTCCACCGGGACGAACGCAACCTTGACCTTCGCCGCCAGCTGCTGGTCCGGATTCCAGTACCCGTCCCAGCGTTCCAGCGTCACCGACTCGTTGGACATTTCGACGAACTTGTACGGACCTGCTCCGACCGGGTTCTTCTCGTACGCCTCGTCTCCGCCCTCCAGTGCCTTCGGCGATGCGAGAGACAGAACAAAGGACGGGCCGCCACGCAGCTGACCGAGGAAGATTCCCAGCAGGTCGGGCTTGCTGAAGTGCACCGCCACGGTTCGAGGATCTTCGACCGTCACGGACTCCATCGCCGCGGTGGCCACGTCCTTCAGCACCTGGCCGGGTCCCACTCCGGCGGGCGTCTTGATGACCCGGTCCCAGTTGTACTTGACCGCCTCAGCATTCAGCGCCGTGCCGTCCTGGAACTTCAGGTCGGGCCGAAGGGTGATCCTCATCGTTGAGGCATCGGGGTACGACCACGACTCGGCCAGGCCAGGCTCCAGGCCGCCGTCCGGGGCGTCGTGGATCATGGCGTCGTACAGGAAGCTGTTCCACATCCCGTAGTTCGGTCCAATGTATCGCAGCGGATTGAAAGCGACCGACGTTCGGTTGGGGGCCCCCAGAGTCAAGGTGGCATCCCTGTCGATCTCGCCCGGTCCTGAGGAATCGGCGGAGCTACTGCCGCCGCATGCTGTTACCGCAAAGGCGAGGAGGCCTGCGACAGCCAGCGCCGCGAGTGACCGTCCGGAACGCGTGGGCATACTGTTCACGTCACACTCCCAAGCCGTGCGTACGGGCGACCTTGGAACTCTCAGCGATCTGTCGTGAGAGGTCAACTGGCGGGTCGAAATAATGCGCGGCGAAATACGCGATGTCCGTCATTGATTTTCCTTCAGCGGCTAGGAGAGGGCGACACTGCCCTCTCACGGATGTTGCGAGTCGACAATGGGGCTAACGGAAGCGCCGAGATCCTCTGGGAAGTGGCTGCTTGTCCGCCGTCGCGCACTTCTCATCGTTGACTCAGGAGGTGTGGTGAACGCGTGGTGACGAGTCCGCCGATGGTCACTGCTCCGCCGATGGTCACTGCTATGACGTTCCTCACGATTCTAAGGGCTGAAACAGGAACCGCGGGCGCACGTTCCGCTGAGCAGGACACCACCCTCGACTTATGACACTGTCGGCGGCCACGAGAACTGCCCGCTGATGGCACGCCATCTCGGCGTGGCACCGTCCGGCTTCTACAAGCACCAAGGGCGAAGTGCACGAACACGATTGAACGAGCAGTGCAGCGCCGTGCCGATCTGGAAGTAGAGGTCCTCGGCTGGTCGGTGGCTGACCACATGCGAGCCGAGTTGGTCATCGAGGCACTGGAGATGACCGTCAGCGCGTGTGGCGGCGATGTGACCGGCACGATTGTCCACTCGGACCGCGGCAGTCACTACACCCGCGGAGGTCACGACCCAGGCCTGTGAGCGTCATGGTCTGGAGCGTTCGATGGGAGCAACCGGCATGTGCTGGGACCACGTCGGCCCCGAGAGCCCCGTGCAGAGCATTCGGCGCTTCAAATGCCTTCCGCCAGATGGCATGGCCGGTAGACCCGAACGCTGCCGCATAGCTCCCGACAACTCGTGTGGATAGTTGCGCAGTCGCCGTTCCGGATCGGGAACGCCGACCTCCTTCGAGCAGGTTCAGTGCACGGGTTCGCGACTCGGGCGATGAGACGCCGAGGTGGCGTCTCATCCCTCGGTCAGCTGCCGATCGATGCGCACGACAGGGTTGAGGGATCGCCTCGGTTCCTGGAACACCCTCGCGATCTGCTTGCCCCAGATCCCTCGCGCTCTTTCTGCTTGAGCGTGAGCTGATCTCGACCCTGGAAGTAGACCTCGCCGGCCTGCGCGGAATGAGTCGGCATCAAGCCCGTGATGGACCGCGCCATCACCGACTTCCCGGATCCGGATTCACCCACCACGCCCAGCGCCTCCGACACAGCGACGTCGAAGGACACGTCGTCGACTGCCCGCACGACACCACGTGCGGAACCGATGTGGGTGTGCAGATTCCGGACGTGCAGGAGAGGGGGTTCACTCGTCTTCCCGTTACCTTCATCGGCGAGAACGGCCTCGTCACCTGGCGAGCCGGTGCCTAGTGCTGGATCCACAGGTTGTCGGGGAACATGGACCCGAGTCCGTACTGCTGGACTCCACCGACAGTGGCGCCGGCGATCACGCCCGCCGCGCCACGGGTGTAGAAGACGGTCGGGTTGAGCTCGACGAGCCGCTCCTGCACCACCTCGTAGGCGGCATCACGCTCGGCATCGTCCTCGGACGTGCGGCCCTTGTCCAGCGCCGCGTCGAGCTCGGCATCGTTGATGCCGCTGTAGTTGGCACTCGACGTGCTGTGGAGGCCGATCCACATCCGCGGCTCGGGTTCACCGAAGATGACAGCGTTGGAGACGACCTCGTAGTCCCTCTGATACATGACCCTTCCGTAGTCGGCCGCATCGAGGATCTTGACGTTGGCCTCGACGTTGGAGAAGGTGCTCAGCTGGGTTTGGACCGCTTCGCCGACGTCCTTGATGTTCGCGAACAGCAACATCGTGAAGTTCAGCGGCTTGCCCTCGGCGGCCAGTTCGTCGAACAGCGCCTGCGCCTTCTCGGGGTTGTACTCAGCGAGCGGAATGTCCTTGAAAAACGGAGAGGACTCTTGGAACAGAGTCGTCGGAACCTGCCCCGTACCCTCGTACACCGCCGAATTGAGCGTCTCGATGTTCAACGCCATCGACAGTGCCTGCCGAGCACGCGGATCGTCGAACGGAGCCTTCTGCATGTTCAACACCAGGCCCACACCACCGTTGAGCGGAAGGACCGAGCTCTGCAGTGCAGCGGCCGAGGCCTTGTCCAGGTTCTGCCACCGGTTCTCGGTGGCAAGATCCGCACCACCACTGAGAACGGTGTTGTAGCGCTGATCCGGGTCACCCATCGTACGGATCTCGAGCTTGTCCAGGTACGGACGCGGCGCGTCGTAGTAGTTCTCGTTCTTCGTCAACACGATCACGTCCTGACGCGACCACCGCTCGAGCGTGAAGGGCCCGGCCCCGATCGGGTTGGAATCGCGTACCGACTTATCGGCGGCCAATGTCGCGGGCGAGGCGATCCAGTTCAGCGAGGTCTGCAGAACCGCCTGAGGGAAGCTCGGTACCGGATCGACGAGAGTGACCTTCAGCGTCCGCGCGTCCACAACCTCGGTGGCCTCGATCATCTGAGCATGCGCGATGTCGCCTGAGGCTGTTGCCGGATCCTTCACGTGGTCCCACGCGATCTTCACCGCTTCCGCGTTCAGAGGGGTGCCGTCGGAGAACTCGACCCCGTCACGCAGCACCAGGGTGAAGGTCTTTCCCTTGTCGTCGGACGAGAAGCTCTCGGCAATCTTGTACTCGATCTCTCCGGTCGCCTCGTTCCCGATCATCAACGTTCCGTACAGGGCGTTGAACAGCAACGGAGAGTTCGACCAGTAATTCGAGTTCACCGCCGGGTCCAACGTCCGCGGCTCCGTGAGCTGGATCGCCTGAAGAGTGCCTCCGGACACCGGATCACCGGACGGACCGGCAACCCCCGCCGCCTCCGCGGAATCGGCGACACTGCTTCCACAGGCGCTGACGAAGAGCACTGCCACAGCACCCAACGCCACCAGCGCACGCTTCCTTATGGACATGTCCATACCTTTCATTGGTTCCGAGTGACCGGTCCGTCCTGCAGGGTGCGGTCGAACCGCAAGCGGAGGTGGTCACCGATCTGGTTGAGTGCGAACACCGTGAAGAAGATGACGGTCGCCGGGACCAGCACCATGTGCGGCGCCGTGGCGATCGCGGCCTTGCCCTCGCTGATCATCCCGCCCCAGCTCGGCTGCGGCGGAGGAATTCCCAAGCCGAAGAAGCTCAGCGAGCCCTCCCCCACGATGAGCGTCGCGATGACGATCGGGAAGAAGGCTCCGAGCGTCGCCACCACGTTCGGGACGATCTCCTTCAGCAGGATCCTCTTGTGTCCGGTGCCGAGATTCTATGCAGCACGGATGAACTCGCGGAACGACCACGAGATGGTGTTTGCGCGAGCGAACCGCATGAACGCCGGAATCGTGACCAGCGTCAGGCCGACCAGGATCGTCGTGACGCTCGGCGTCAGGATCGAGTTCAGCCACAACGGCTGATCGACCGAGAAGATTGAGATGGACAAACGAAGAGGGTCAGCGCTCTTATCTCGAAGACCTATTCGACAGCAAGCCAGTCGGCGCTTTGATCATCAGTCGTCAGGAACGTCCAACACACTCGTGAAATGAGCGACTCCCATGTACAGGGCAAGCGTCATTGCGAGTTCAATCCGCTCTCGGTTGTTCAGGTACTTCTCGATATTATCCGCCGGCAAAGTATCGACCTCGCTCGGGTCCGCAGCGAACCGCTCCGCAAAACGAAGTATCTCTCGCTGACGATCATCATAGTATTCTGCACCGTTTGGATTGCAGACGTTTGCCACCTGATCTGCCGTCAGGCCGAGCATCCGGCCGTAAGGCCGATGCTTCTTCAGTTCATAGTCGCCGCGGTGCCTCTCTAGCACGCAAAGGATCGCAAGCTCCCGATCGGCAGGTTTGATTTCCGTGTGAAAGCGAAGGGCATTAGTCAAGTCTGCGAAACGTGCAGACACAGATGGACTATTTGCGATCGTTCGATGAATGTTGGGAACTGTCGGCGCCCCGCGCTCGAGTACGCGCTTGAAGGTTTCGTTCACCTCCGGATCGTCGGTCACCTGAACCAGGACGACGGGGGTTCTCTTACGGTAGCCGACGCTCGTCTTGGCGGAAACAGGCTGCTTACTCATCAATACTCCTGTGGCCAGCCGGATTCCAGCATGCGTTGTGTGAACATGACCCGCGGCGATCTGCCAGCTGGCCCGGGGCTGCTCTCCAGGGTGCAACGCCGCCGCGAGCGTTCATTGCGGAATACCGATCGATGTCGTGGGCAGCGTTGCGCCGGCGTCCACGTGCATCTGCATCCAGTGAGGAAGCGTGACTCGTCGGATGCCAGGAACAGTACTGTGTTCGAGACGTCCTGCGCTCGGATGAACGAGATCGGTAGATCGCGAGATATGGAGCAGGAGGTGGCGGGAAGGCCGTGGCGAAGTCCGGGTTCAACGCGGTGAAGCGCTGCGCGCTCTGCACGTCAGGCAGAAGGACCATCTCACGGACGTGCTGTTCGTGCCATGCATGGTAAGCCTCCTCCTGGTCTCCGAGGGAGTTGCCGTAGAGGAACAAAAGACTGCGCTCTGTCATCGGTGATCCGTTCGTAGATACGAGGATTGCGGTTAGCGTGCGATGACCTTGCACTCCTGTCGAATTTCGATCTCGCTCAGCAGTACGGGTCCCGCTCAGCAGTACGGGAGAGGCTGGTGTGATGTCCCGAGAGGTCGTCGGTTGGATGATCGGCCTCGAGCACGAGTTCTCCAAGACGCTGCCTACTGGCCCGACGAGCTCACACCCCGCCGCCAGGTCCTCCGCTGGCGGACCGCTACAACACCGAAGACGCCAGACCTGGTGCCCGCTACCGATCCCCGATCGCCTTCGATACCGCCCACACCGCAACGCTGCCAACCGCCGCGTAATCACATCCCGTGTCCACGAACCGGGGGCAGGGCCCCGGGAACCGTTCCACGCCAAAGCCCGTACCGCAACGATCCGACGGCACCTGGTCGCCATCGCCGCGCGCACCGCCCGTTTCGGTCGCCGCACCACCGTGCACCTGCCATCACACTGACCCTGGACGGACCCATTCACAGCACTGTTCACCGCCACCCACGTCCCACCGGCACACCGACCCGGCTCGCCCGCATCGCCGCACAGCCCGACCCGAACTCCGAACGTGGACGCCTGGATCACGCCAGGCGAATTCGCCGTGCCCACAGCACAGCCACGGTCGCTGATAAACGCAATCCACCGACCCGCGAAAAGAGCCGGTGGGTCCGGGTCAGTCCGAACGCACGGCAGGTCCAGCGGTTCGAGGGCGTCGACGCCCACTGTCGCCTGGCGGGCGGCAGCTCACGACGGAGCCGGGAAACGCTGCTGGTCCGGTTTGTGGTCAGAGTCGGGCAGCGGGTTCGAGGATGACGCTGTTGAGCGGCTGGCGATGTCAGTCTCCGAACCGCGCAACAAGGCGCCCGATGACCTGGTTGGCCTTGAGACGATCCAAGCCCTCACCGATGGCGTCGAACGAGATCTCCTCGTACACAGGGGCGATCTCGCCCTTGTGCATCAGGTCGAAGACCTCCTCGATGTCGGCGACCGTGCCAGCGAGCGAACCGATGATGCGCTTGCCGAGGATCGTCGGCGTGATGATCGTGCAGGTCGGCGACCCCAACCCGACCTGCACCACGGTGCCACCACGTTTGACGGCGTTGAGGGCCTTCTGCGTGGTGTCGAAGCCGGCGTAGTCGACAATCAGGTCGAATCCCGAGTCATCGCCCCACCCACCGCCTGCGACCCACTCGTCGGCGTCCTTGACGCAAGCGGCGACACCGGCTTCCAGGGCCAGGGGCCAGACCTCCTCCTTCATCTCCGCGACGTGGACCTCAGCACCCGCGAGCACGGCGGCCCGGGCACCGATCTGACCCAGACCACCGAACCCGATGACGCCGACCTTCATCCCGGCCCGCGCGCCACCCTCCTTGATGATGGCGTGGTAGCTGGTCATACCCGCGTCGGTGGCCAGCGCCGCCAAGCAGATGTCGAGCCCATCGGGCACTCGCGCCAGGTCGCGGTAGTCAGCGGCGAGCTTGTCGGCGAAGCCGCCGGGGGTGAACATGCCCAGCGGCGGCTGGATTCCTCCAGAGTTGACGCCGACGACGTCGCCGATCTGGAAGCACTCCACCTCGGATCCGATGGCAGAGATGACACCGGCGTTCTCGTGCCCCTGGGTCATCGGCAGGAAGGGCATCACACCGTCACCCTTCTCCATGTAGAGAATGTCGGAGTGGCACAGGCCCGCCGCCTTGACGTCGATGATCACCTGGGTCGGACCCGGGACGGGCTCGTCGACCTCGTTCATCGTGATGGGCTGCTGACCGCCGGGGTACTGCCATGCTCTCACTGGAGGGTCCTCTCACGGGGGTTCAAGGCGGGGCTGCTTCTGAACGAAGCGCCGCGTCAGGACCGATCGACAAGCTCAGTCAACGAGTTCGGCAGGGAGACCCTGGACGGCAGCTGGTCACGCTCGATCATCAGCAGGTCGAGCCTGCGCCTGCCGATCAACCACCGGCCGTCCTGGTTGACCAGCCGATCCCGGTAGTGCACCGAGGCACGGTTGATCTCCCCCGGCTGGCTGCTGTGACACCACTGCACGGCACCGTGACAAGCCGCCCAGAGCCCGTGGCCGTCAGCTCCGACGACGTTGTTGCTCATCACGTGCAGTGTCCATGTGCACTCGTCGTGGAACGGGATGAAGTGCGAGAGCCAGTCGTTCATGCCGTCGTACTCACGGTTCGGGTAGGTGGCGAGCACCTCCGGCGTGAACAACGTCGCGAAGTAGGCCCAGTCGCGGGTGTCGACGGCCAGGGCGTAGGCATTCTGCAGCTGCGCGCCGGCGATGGCAGCCTCCGTCAGGGCGGCTCTCGTCACCGCCGGTCACCTGCTGGGGGCAAGAACATTTGTCCCCGGTCCGGGCACCAACCATGTGTAATCTCGTGTGCCATGTGCTCTCCCGTCGGCTGGCCGGACTCACGCCGAGACGAATATCGCAGTGGTGGTGGACCGCGACAACGCAGGATCCCGACCAGCGAGACACGCCGTACCGACCATCCGGTACGCGCCACACCGGAAGACACCCGGTATCTAACAGACGAGTAACATTCACATGATGGACTTCCAGTTCGAGCGCCCCACTCCCATGCATCGGGTGGGCACGCTGATGCGCGCACCGAAGACCGCCGAGCTGATCGCCACGAACCTGCGCCGGCAGATCGTGCGCGGAGAACTGAAGGCCGGAGAGATTCTGCCTCCCGAGAGCAACCTCATGGAGCAGTTCGGGGTCTCCCGGCCCACGCTCCGCGAGGCCTTCCGCATCCTCGAGGCGGAGTCCCTGATCGGGGTACGCCGCGGCGCTGGTGGGGGCGCTCGGGTGCTGGAACCTGACCCCAAGGTCGCAGCTCGCCACGTTGGCCTGCTGCTGCAGCTCCAGGGTGCGACCCTCCAGGACGTCTACGAAGCGCGGCTAGTCACCGAACCCGCCTGCGCGCGACTTCTCGCCAGGCGGCGGAGCAAGAAGGACGTCGAGGACCTCCGTGCGCAGGTGGAACGTTTCCGTAAGCTCGGGGAGACAGGTCTCGAGGCGACGCCGGACCGTGTCATCTGGTCTCGGGCGTCGTACCGCTTCCACGAGATGATCATGCACCGATGCGGCAACAAGACGCTGGCTGTCCAGGCAGCAGTCCTGGCCGACATCATCGACGCCCACCTGGCACAGGTCATTTCCTCGGATGTGACCGAGCAGGAGTTCACGCGGCGCTGCCGGCGGAGCTTGAAGTCCTACACCAAGCTCGTGGACCTGGTCGAGGCCCGTGATGCGGACGGCGCAGAGAACCACTGGCGTTCACACATGGAGAACGAGACGCAGTATCTGTTTAGTCGCGAGCAGAGCGTCCACTCCATCAGTCTGTTCACCTGACCCGAGCTCTGAGGCAAGCCATGCCGATCGCGCCGCGAGGCGCACCGTGACTGGGCGGCCCGCCCTATGGCTGTGCGCGACCCACGGTAGAAGACGGCTTCGGACCGGCTTTCTCCTCGACACGGTCAGCTTCCGTCGTGAGACTCCGTGAGTCGTACAGCGGTATCCCAGCGAAAGCGGACAATCCATCGATGAAGTGGACGGACCGGGGTACCCGGACACTCATCCGACGAACCACCGAGTCGTGACGGTCCGATCTCCGGCACCGAAGACCCCGTTCACGCAGTGCGCGGTCACCAGCGTCCCTCAGAGATCAGCGGTCAGAACCCCGCCGGCGGCAAGCATCTCCTCGACACTGGTGAGCTTGACCCGGGGCCGAGAGCTCTCCTTGCCCAGGTTGCGCTCGTGAGTGTCGATCGCGCGCCAGCCGGCCTTGTCGACGACTCCCGACAGCTCGTCAGCCACGTCAACCTCGGAGGTGCGCGTCAGGCGTCCGGCAGCGAAGTCCGCCAGCAGGGCGTCGACCGTCTCTGCGGCACAGACCTTGTTGGAGCCGATCACTCCGGAGGGGCCGCGCTTGACCCAGCCGACCGTGTAGAGACCCGTCCGGACCGGCCCACCGGCGGACTCCACAATCCGTCCTCCAACATTGGGCAGCACACCGCGCTCGTCGTCGAACGGAACCGAGTCCATGGGAACGCCGCGATAGCCGACGGCACGGAACACGAGCCCGCACTCGATCTCCTCGACCTCGTCGCTCGCCACAGCCCGGACCGAGCCGTTGTCGTCGACGACCAAGGCGTTGTGGGACAGGCGGATCCCGGTGACGCAGTCAGTGCCGAGCACTTCGAGCGGCGACCGCAGGAAGGCCATCCGGACGACCTTGTCATGCTCCTCAGGACGGGCATGGAGGTCATCGAGGAGGCGCAGCTTCGCCTCCGTCATCCGACCGGACCCCGCCCCGGACTGGATCGCACTCGGGTAGTGCTCAGGGCTGGCGATGCGCACCGAGGCGCACTCGAGACTGCCCAGCCCGAACAGCTCGGGGGCGGAGAAGGCGGCCTCGCTGGGGCCGCGTCGTCCGACGAGGACAACCTCACGGACCTTGGAGGCCTTGAGCCTCTCGAGGGCGTGATCGGCGATGTCGGTGGTCCGCAGTCGGTCGATGTCACTGAGCAGGATACGGGCGACGTCCATAGCCACGTTGCCGTTGCCGATGATCACTGCGCGTTCTACGCCGAGGTCGAAGTCGGCGTCCCGGTACTCGGGGTGGCCGTTGTACCAGGCCACGAACTCGGTCGCGGAGTGGCTGCCGGAAAGGTCCTCCCCGGGAATGTTCAGCCGCCGGTCCGACGACGCACCGACCGCGTAGATGACGGCGTGGTAGCGCGCAGCAAGCTCCTCGTGGGAGATGTCCCGACCGATCTCGGTGTTCCCGAAGAATCGGAAGTTCTTGTGGGCCAGGGTGGACGCGAACGACCTGAACACCCCCTTGGTGTCCTGATGATCGGGGGCGACGCCGAACCGGACCAGGCCTCCCGGCACGGGGAGGCGTTCGAACATGTCGACGCTCACGTCCAGCGAGCGGACACCAAGGAGCTCTGTGGCCGCATAGAAGCCCGATGGACCTGAGCCGACGATCGCGACGGCCAACGGCCCGTTGGCCGCATCGGCGGAACGTCGAGGAGGAGACGAAGGCACGGCCGAGTACGTGACCGCGCCACCGTCGAAGTAGCGGCCGTTCCACTCTCCGAAGACGCTCTGTTCGGCCGGCAGCTCGTAGTCGGGATGGATCGCCGAGACCGGACATGCATCGAAGCAGGCGCCACAGTCGATGCAGCCGTCCGGGTCGATGTAGAGCATCTCGGCTGTCGCGAAGTCGGGCTCATCGGGAGTCGGATGGATGCAGTTCACCGGACACACCGGGATGCACGAAGCATCGTTACAGCAGTTCTGGGCGATGACGTACGCCATTCTCAAACCTCCACATGTGGGACAGGAATCTGTGTTCGACACAGTGCCCATGACGACAGCACGAGAGCGTGGCGAGGCCGACCAGGACCGCACTCCTCGCTTCACACGGACCACCGCACAGGTTATGGCTGCGATCACTGCGATAGCCCCTCGTATAGTATAATAATTTATCTAATAAAAATCCTGAGCCCTAAATGAACCTCGAAGGTTTGGTTGTGGAGACGAGGCGCTCCCGATCGTGGCGCATCGCCGACTCTGGGCGGTCGCCCGCGAGCGACCTTCGCATGAGGAGATCGAACGAGTCGCGTGCGGCTCCTCGAACAGCAGGGGTGCGGCTTCGCGACACCTCCCGTGTCAGTCCGGTCTACCAACCAGCCAATGCGCGCAGCTGATCCACGATGTTGCGCCGGACCAGCTTTCCCGTCGCCGTACGTGGCAGCTCCATCCAGAACACGATCTCGTCGGGCCCCTTCAGGAACGGCTGGGCGGCGCGCACGTAGCGGCGGAGATCGTCGGCTGCCACCTGCATCCCCGAGCGCAGCACGACGACAGCGACGTTCTGCTGGTCACCCGCGGCATCGGGCAACCCGACCACTGCGACGTCGGAGACGGCGGGGTGCCGTCGGAGCGCGGCCTCGATGCCCCACGGGGCGATGCTCTCGCCTGCAGTGACGATCGCATCGTCACTACGCCCAGAGATGAACAGGTACCCGTCCTCGTCGAAGAAGCCCACGTCACGAGTATCGAAGAACCCATCCTCGCCCAGTGCGGGCCCACCCGCGATGTACTCGACCCACACGTGCGCGCCACGGATCCAGATCCGACCACGTTCCCCGGGATCCACCACAGTGCCCGCGCTGTTACGGATCTGGATCTCCACACCGGGGACCGGCCGGCCCACGGAGCCCAGCCGTGCACGGACGAACGGATCCCACGACGCGAACACCGCCTGGTAGTCGTCCCGGGTGAGCTCCGCCACCGTTGAGCTCAACTCGGCCAGCCAGTACCCGTGGACGAAGTCGAGGCTCGGCCACCTCGCCCGTGCGCTCTGGATGAGCGAGGGGGGCATGGGGGCGCCGCCGTACTCGAGCGTACGGAGGGAGGGCGTGGACTTGTCGTCATCACTGTCGAGGATTCGCGCCAGCAGTGCAGGAACCACGAGCGCACTGGTGATGCCTTCGGCGCGCACCGTTTCCAGCCACTCCTCAGCGTCGGGACGCTTGAGCAGCATGGTCCGCCGCCCGGCATAGACATTCTGGACCAGGTGGGCGACGGCCGACGCCTCGAAGATCGGGACGCCGAGCAGGGCCGCCTCATCCGGCTGGGCGGAGCCGACCTCGACCGTGTCGAGCACCCTGGCGGTAAGCGGGGCGTGCCGCAGCACCACGCCCTTCGGGGACGAGGTCGCGCCCGCCGTGTGTGCGATGACGGCCGGCGCGTCGCTCTCCGTGACGCTTCGGTCCGGTTCCCCTCCCTCGGTCCGAGTCGTCACCGCGAGCCATTGCGCGCTCGTGAGAGCTCGATCCTCGCTTCGCTCCCACAGCGTGGAGGCGTCCGGTTCGACGATCGCCAAGGCGTGGGGATGGGCCGTGAAGAGCTTGTCGAGCTCATCAGTCTCCAGCCTGGGCTGTGCTGGCACCAGCGGCACCCCCGCGTAGGCGGCGGCGAAGAGCGCCACCACGAAACCCGGACCATTGCCCGAGCCGTAGATGATCGACCCAGCATTGGCCTCACGTACCAGCTCGGCGCCGCGAAGTGCGGCACGTCGGAGCTGGGCCGCAGTCAACCCATCGGCGCGGCGCCCGACGAGGACCCGGTCACCGAAACGCTGAGCGGCGGATTCGAGCAACATCGTGAGGTTCATGATGCGGATCCGGTCATCACAGCAGCCGGACGATGAAAGACCCTCGGCAGGGCGAAAAGTGGGCTCAGGTCTGGATCTACAGCCAAGGGAACCAAGGGGCTCATGGGATGCTCCTGTCGCGGCACTAATAGCTTAATAATTTTACCAAATAAACCCTGCGCCTAGGTCTGCGACAGTCGATGGCGGAGGAGTGTCAGACGACCGGCTCGGCGAGGGTCTTGCCCTCGAGGAACTCGTCGAACGACGCCAGGCCCATCTCGCGTCCAAAACCAGACTGCTTGTAGCCGCCGAACGGCGCATCGGGCCCGAAGTACACGCCACCATTGACGCTGAACGTACCGGTCCGCACGCCGCGAGCCACCTTGAGCGCCCGCTCACGGTCCTGTGACATCACACCGCCGGAAAGCCCGAACGGGGAGTTGTTGGCGATCCGGATCGCGTCCTCGTCACCATCATGAGGCAGCATCACCAGAACCGGGCCGAACAGCTCGTCCTGCGCGATCTCGGAGTCCTCGTCCGCGCCGACGATCAGAGTGGGCGCATAGAAGTGGCCCTTGTCTTGGTCCTCCGGCACCCGTCCACCGATGACAGCCTTCGCGCCGGCCGTGATCGCCCGGTCGACGTAGCCGCTGACCTTCTCCCGCTGCTCGGCGCTGACGAGCGGCCCCATGAAGGTCTGCGGGTCTGCCGGATCACCGACCTTGACCGACTCCAGCACCTTCGTGACACGGGCGGCGATGTCGTCGTACCGGGCGCGGGGCACGATCATCCGCGACAGGACCGCACAACCCTGCCCCGAGTGCGAGACGACGTGGTACGCGGCCGTCATCGCGGCCGCATCGAGGTCGGCGTCGTCGAGGACGACCAGCGCCGACTTCCCGCCGAGCTCGAGGAAGACCCGCTTCACGGTCCCGCTCGCCGAGGCCATGATCCTCTTGCCGACCGGCGTCGAACCCGTGAAGGTCACCAGGTCGACCTCTGCGCTGACGGTCAGCTCTGCACTGACGTCAGCGGATGATGAAGTGATCACGTTGACGACACCCGCGGGGATGTCGGTGTTCTCCGCGATCAGCCTGCCGAGCGCAAGGGCCGACCACGGAGTCTGCGGCGCGCCCTTCAACACCACCGTGCAACCGGCTGCGAGAGCTGGAGCGAGCTTGGCGAGGGCGAGCTGAAATGGGTAGTTGTAGGCCACGATCGCGGCGACGACCCCTGCCGCCTCCTTCTCGACCCACCGCCGATGCTTGCCACCGAACACTTCGACGACACCGAGATCCGTAGTGAAGTCGAAGGTTTCGAGAGCCTCTGCGTACCACCCGATCGAGCTCGTCGGCGCGTCCAGTCCGGCACCATAGGTGGACCTGAGCGGCATTCCGAGCTCCTGGACCAGGATCTGGCGCAGGTGATCGGCGTGGTCCACCAGGGCTTGGTGCAGCTGCCGCAGGCATCGGACGCGCAGCGCCGTGTCGCGGGACCACTCGCTCGTGTCGAACGCTGTCCGAGCAGCGGAGATCGCGCGCCGCACGTCCGCCAGGCTGGCATCGGCAGCGACACCGATCAGTTCCTCCGTGTACGGCGAGTAGTTCTCGTAGGTGGCGCCATCCTCTGCCGCCACCAGCTCGCCGCCGATGAGCAGACGCTCTTCTCTCCACATTGCTCTTACCTACCTCCGCTACGGCCTTGCACGTCTGAGGGTCAGGGTGGCCGCACCTCACCGGTCGAGCCTCCACACCCCAGGACGTTAGCCGTCGCCATCAGTACGTCGAACGACCCGTTGCGGTGAGCGGGACAGGCCTTCGACAACAGGTGAATCACTTTGGAGGATAAGCGTGTTCCAGTTACGTGGCGCCCGCAGAGCATGCCCGAAGTTTCACAACGGAGGTTGTACGAATGGCCAAGTTATCCAACCCGGCGTCTTCAGACGAGCGCCTTGTCGTCATCTCAGCGGACTGTCACGGCGGTGCACCGCTGCTCGGATACCGCGAATACCTGCCGAAGCACTGGCACGCTGAGTTCGATGAGTGGACAAAGGAGTTCCACGACCCGTGGACGGAGGTCGACAAGCACGAGATCAAGTTGGGCGTGGCGAGCTTCGAATCCGAGATCAGCTGGGATCACGACCTGCGCCAGAAGGTGCTCGAGGGCGACGGCATCGTCGGCGAGGTCATCTTTCCGAACACCGCTCCGCCCTTCTTCCCGAGCGGTGTCCTGAGCGTCTCCGTCCCACAGTCGACCCGCGAGTACGAGCGGCGCATGGCCGGGATCCGGGCTCACAACACGTGGCTCGCCGAGTTCTGCGACGCCCTTCCGGGGCGTCGGGTCGGCATCGCCCAGGTCTTCCTGAACAACATCGATGACACGCTCGCCGAGGTGCGACGGATCGCCGATCTGGGACTGAAGTCGATCCTGCTTCCGTCGGACACACCCGGGGGACTCGTGCCGCTCTACCTGCCGCGCTACGAGCCGCTGTGGGAGCTCTGTGCGGAGCTCGGTGTCATCCCGCACAAGCACGGCAACTACGCAGGTCACCCGAACACCGTTGAATTCGGACCCGCTGCCGGCATCATCGGCATGCTCGAGGGCATGACCTGGAACCGCCGTGGTCTCGCCCATCTGCTGTTGTCTGGCGTCTTCGAGCGCCACCCCGATCTCAAGTTCGTCTACACGGAGGTCGGTGCGAGCTGGGTTCCCGGCTATCTCGCGGCCTGCGACGCGGTCTACCGCTCGGCCCTGGAGCCGGGAAGCGCCACGGAGTACTTCGGTGGACCGGCCGCCCAGGCGCTCCCGAAGGCACCGAGCGAGTACTTCAAGACGAACGTCTGGGTCGGTGCGTCGTTCATGTCGCCGGCCGAGAGCGCGATGCGCGACCAGATCGGCGTCGACCGGCTGATGTGGGGCTCGGACCTCCCGCATTCCGAGGGCACCCATCCCTTCACCGTCGAGGCCCTGCGCGCGGTCTTCAGTGAGGTCCCGCTGGCGGAGACCAAGCAGATCCTCTCCGGCAATGCCATCGACGTCTACGGGTTCGACGTCCCGACGCTGGAGAAGGCTGCAGCTGAGTTCGGTCCCCTCGCCAGCGTGGTCGGCGCACCGCTGACCGCCGCCGAGTGGCCGCAGAACCCTGGCCAGACCACGTGCCCGACCTTCGTGGGCGGCCCTCCCGCGGCCTGAGCCTCGACAACCTCGATACACGTGCTCCGACCCACAACCCGGGTCGGAGCACGTGTCTTGAAAGATGCGGACCAGACCTGTGAGCGCTTCACACCCTGACACCGGCGATGTGCGTCGTGATCGAGAATTTCCGTCCCGGCACGCTCGAACGCTGGGGCCTCGGGCCGGAGGAGCTCGAGCGCACCAACCCGGTTTCGCGGCCGTTGCCGAAGCCCATGGGGGCATGCGCGCGCTCGTCGGCGAGCCGGATCGGCCGCCGTCGCGCGTCGGGCTCTCGATCGCGGACACCATCGCCGGCCTGCCGAGGCCTCGGCTTCGCGCGAGTGATCAGACGGAGACTGTGATCGCGCCCTCGGCTGCGTCACCGACCAAGGCCGGAACCGTCGACGCAGGAGCTTCCCGGTGTCGGTAATTCTGTTGTCGATCAGACGTCCTGCAGGACGAGAGAGAGAGTGAGGTCCCGTGACTCAGCGTGAAGCTGTTGTGGTCGGTATCGGTAGGACATCGTTCAGCAGGGAATCGGGGCGTACGCCGCTGGCGATGGCAGCAGAGGCTGCCCGCCGGGCACTTGCCGACGCCGGCATCCCCGCGCACGAGGTCGACGGCGTCCTGGACTTCCACACCAACGACTCGGCTGCGGCGGCCGACGTCGGTCGAGCCATCGGTGCGCTCGACCTCGGCGTAGCGCTCGACCTCAGCGGTGGGGGCAACATCGCCGTCACCGTCGTCGGCCAAGCGGTAGCCGCGGTTCAGGCCGGTCACTGCACCACCGCCGTCGTCTTCCGTTCGTTCAACGGCCGTTCCGGCAATCGGTACGGCACCAAGGCCAGCATCCAGCTTCGTAGCGACATGCAGTTCGCCGCGCTCAGCGGGTACGTCGTGCCATCGATGTGGCTCGCGGCGTTCGGTCAGCGGCAGCGTCACGTCTACGGCGTCACCGATGAGGACTACGGGCACATCGCCATCACGACGCGCCGGCACGCCGTCGCGAACGAGCACGCCATGCAGCGCAAGCCGCTCGACATGGACGCGTACCTGGCCTCGCCCTGGATCAATGAGCCGTTCCGCATGCTCGACTGCTGCCTGGAGACCGATGGCGCCGTCGCCCTCGTGATCACCACGCTCGACCGGGCCAAGGACCTACCCCAGACGCCGATCCGGGTGGTGGGCTTCGGTGAGGCCCACACCAACGGCGGCTCCTGGACCGGCGGCTTCCCCGACTACTCAGAGATGTACTCCGCGTACGCCGCCAAGCGCCTGTGGAACAGCACCGACCTACGACCGTCCGACATGGACCTCGCGTTGATGTACGACTGCTTCACGGCCACGACCTTCGCGACCGTCGGTGACTTCGGCTTCTGCGACAAGGGCGAGACGGGGGCGTTCTACGCCGAGGGGAGAGCCACGTACGGTGGCGACGTGGTCGTCAACCCCCACGGCGGCCTGCTGTCCGAGGGCTACATCCACGGCCTCAACCACCATTACGAGGCGGTCCTGCAGCTCCGTGCACAGGCCGGCGTACGACAGGTCGAGAACGCGACCAACGCGCTCGTCACGGCTGGCGCCGGCCCCGGTGGCGGCGCCCTGATCTACCAGGCGGTCCGATGAACACCACTGCAACCCCGTCCCCTCCCCCGGCTCCGCTGATCGACGAGGACAGCCGCCGCTTCTGGGAGGCCACCCGCGAGGGCCGGATCGCGCTGTGCCACTGCACCGGATGCGGTGCATGGCTCGCGCGTCCGCTCGAGCGCTGCAACGTCTGCGCCGGCCCGACCGAGTTCTCCGACGTGAGCGGCAGGGGCACGGTCTACACCTTCGTCGTGGTGCACCGCCCGGTGATCCCGGCCTACGCACACCTCGTGCCGTACATCGTCGCCATCGTCGAGTTCGACGAAGGTCCGCGGCTGCCCGGCATCGTACTCGACGCGAAGGCTCCCGGCATCGCGATCGGCCAGCGCGTTCAGGCTGAGCTGATGGACGTTCCGGGCACCGACGAGCGGGCCATCGCCTACCGGTTGACCGACGACCGAACGGTCACAGCCGCTCGATGACGGTGGCGATGGCCATGCCGCCGCCCTCGCACATCGTCTGGAGGCCGTAACGACCTTCCGTGTCTTCGAGGTGGTTGAGGAGGGTCGACATCAGATGCAGCCCGGAACCGTGATCGTTGACTCAGGAGTAGGTCGGACTCGCCGGGTCCACGGCACCGGGCAGCACCCCGTCGCCGAGGATCGCCGCGAAGCGACGCTCGACCTCGGGAATCCGGTCCCGATGGGTGAACGCGAACAATCGGTCCCCCTCGATCGCAGCGAAGGCGATCTTCGCCGCCTCTGCGGGTGAGATCGACTCCGGCCGCATCTCCGCGCTCATGGCGGTGCCGACCAGGCCCGGCATCATCAGTGTGACGCCGATCGGCGCGTGGACGGCGGCGAGGTCGTGATGAAGCGACTCACACAGGCCGAGCAGGCCGTGCTTCGCGGCGACGTACGGACTGATCCCGGCGCGGGCGGTCACCGATTGCATCGATCCCGTGACCAGCAGCCGCGCGGGCCGGTGTGCTTGGAGCAGCCCGGGGACGAATGCGCGGATGACGTGGACCGTCCCCATGAGGTCGACGCCGAGGACGCGCTCCCAGTCGGCGGCCGAGATCTGCCACGCGTTCCCGTGCACGACCACGCCGGCGTTCGAGCAGACGAGCTGGACGGAGCCCGCGGCGAAGGCCCGGTCCGCCACCCGCTCGACCGCGCCGGCGTCGGAGACGTCGGCAACGACCGTCTCGACTCGCGAACCCGTCTCACGTACGCGCGCTGCGGCCTGCTCGAGCCCCTCCTCGTCCAGGTCGACGAGGAGAAGCCGCATGCCTTGGCGCGCGGCCGCCTCCGCCAAGCCGAGGCCGATACCGCTCGCGCCTCCCGTCACGACCGCGACGCGTTCTCGCTCAAGCCTCATCGTCGACTCCCCCGGCTGCCCTGAGGCCTGCTGGACATGGATCCTCGCGCACGCACGGTGGCTCAGGCGGGTGGCGGTGTGAACTTGTGGCCCCAGAAAGCGCCCTCGGTGATCGCGTACGTCGGCTTCTCACCCTTGACCCGCAGGCCGGCGAAACTGCACTCGATCGCATAGCGCTCAGGCGAGTAGACGCCGGGTCGTCCGTGAGGAACTCGCCTGCGAACTTCTCCCACGCTGGGAGATCGGTCGATTCGAGCCGGAGATATCCGAGGGACTCAACAGGCATCAGGGATGTCCATTCGTAGAGTTCACCGACGGACCCAGGTCGCGTCGTCGTGCCAGTACGTCTCGATGAGTGCCATCGGGCCGTCCCAGCTCTCGACGTACGTCGCTCCCTGCGGCCCCGCCGTCACGGAGTAGGGCGTGCCGGCCTCGCAGACCCAGAACTCGGTCGCTCCGATCGTCTGCGCGCCCTCCTCCTGGCCGTACGCAACCTCGATGTCGCCGTCCAGCACGATCACCATCTGACCGAGGTTGTGGTGGCACGTCGGGATGGTGAAGCCGGGCTTGACGCGCCGAGGACGCCACTGGAACCAAGGGTCGACGACCGTCGTGCCGAACAGGGCACCGCCGAGAGTGGCTTCGACGTCGACGGGAGCATCCGCGAGGAACCCCCCGTCGTGCCAGTAGAAGTTCGGGTTCGGGGCTGAGAAGTCAAGCGGCTCCCACCCGTCATCGGACAGGAGATCTGCGTAGTTGGCAGGCACAGCTCGAAGGTTGGGGCAACGCCATGATGCCGTCAAATGAGCGGCTCACTGGCCGGGATCTGTCCTGCCCAGTGAAACGATCGCCATAACCCGCAGACGTGACTGTGAAACCGTCGATCCATGCCGATCGCACACGCCAGCCTGACCGACGACGCTGACTGGGTGGACATGACCCTTGCGGTCTACCCCAGCTACCTGTGGCAGGACGGCACCCCGCTCGCCGATGCGCCCGTGGACTTTCCTGCGACCTTCGCCGACAACATGTCCAGCTACCGCGGCCCCATCGACATCCCGGCGTTCAACCGGAACCCGCTCCGAGTCAAGCCGGGCTTCATGGTCCCCCGCCACTCGCACAACATCGATGAGATCGTGCTCGTCCTGCAAGGGCAGTACACGATCGAGTACGGCCCGCTCGACGCGCTGGAGACGGTCGTGGTCACGCCCGGCCAGTTGTTCCACAGCCGTGCCGGCACGTCCTACACCATGACGGCGGGCCCGGAAGGTGTCACCTACATCGAGACCTGGGGTGTTCCCGTGGGAGCGCTGAAGACGATCTGGGAGGACATCGGCTGGGTCGCCCGCTGATCCCCTGACCTACGAGACGAAGCTGGCGCCCCCGGTCGGGAGCGCCAGCTTCGTGCGTGCTGGGGGTCAGCTCGTGACGTCGCGCAACGGAAGGATCCCAGCGAAACTGGACGAACTCCTCGGTGAGGATGGCCGGGTCGTAGATCATTGACTCCATCCAGGTCACGAGTCGCTCACGGGTGGGGTCCTCCACAAAGTCGATCAGCAGCTCGATGCCCTCGGACGGAGCAGCGCTGAACAGGGTGAAGCCACCCCGCCGATCGTGACGAGACGACTCACACGATCGGCGTGGTCAGCGGCGATCCGCACCGCCATCGCGCCGCCGAAGGAGTTCCCCACCATCGGTAGCGCCTGCAGCCCGAGACCGTCCAGGAAGTCGAGGATGCCCCCGGTGACCTGGAAGGGGTTGCCGTCAAGGGGGTAGCTCTTGCCGTATCCCGACATGTCCAGGACATAGGTCGTGAAGTGCGCCGCGAAGGCGGCCAGATTGCCGCGGTAGTTCGCCCACCCGCTGACACCCGGCCCTGAGCCGTGGAGCAGCAGAAGCGGCGGACCTTCTCCGGCAACGTGGTAGCGGAGCTTCCCTTCTCGGTCTCCAGGAAGCGGCTGGTCGACTCGTACGTCAGGTCTGTCACCTGACCCCTGGCCTCCTAACCGGCCCGCCCGGCAGCCAGGACGTCCTTGGTGACCTTGAAAGCATCTGTGGCACGGGAGAACCCGGCATAGGCACCGACGTGCAGGATGAGCTCGTAGACTTCCTCTTCTGTCAGACCCCCCTTCAGTGCGTTGTGCACGTGGATGGGGAGCGCCTCGTTGACACCGAGTGCGACGTTCACCGCGATCGTGACAAGTTGGCGGTCACGGACACTCAGGGTGTCCCGACGCCATAGTCCGCCGAGAAAATCGATGACCGTGCTGTTCACCGCGTCCGGCACACCCCACGCCGGCAGCGGCCCTCGTGCACCGGAGGCGAACTGGGGCCCGGCGTCCGGGGCGGACGTCTCGTCCATTGTCATTGGTTGTTCCTCATCGTAGGTCGACGCGGTCGCTCCAGCGTGCTGGAACCTTGTAATCGGCACTGTAAGCCGCGCGGGAATCTTTGCGCCCGAGGCGATCCCGGCCAGCAGGACGCACCTTTTGATTCCCCCGCAGCAGACCCTAGGTTGGTCGAATCGGCTGACCCACCCCCGTCGACCCACGACCGTGGCAGAGCGTCAGCATCCGTCGAGAGAGTGGAGAATCCCGTGCCTGGTCGGGTTGAGAACAAGGTCGCCTTCATCACAGGCGCAGCACGCGGACAAGGCCGCAGCCATGCCGTACGCCTCGCCGAAGAGGGCGCCGACATCATCGCCCTCGACCTGCTCGAGCCAATTCCGTTCGTGACGTATCCCGGCTCGACCCAGGAGGATCTCGACGAGACGGTCCGCCTGGTCGAGAAGACAGGTCAGCGGATCATCGCACGCAAGGGCGACGTCCGTGACCTCGCCAGTGTGAAGGCGGTGGTCGACGAGGGCGTCGCCGAGTTCGGCCACCTCGACATCGTGTGCGCCAACGCCGGCATCATGGTGTTCCACGAGTGGCAGGACGGTACGCCCGAGATCTGGGACTACACCATCGCCACCAACCTCACCGGCGTCTGGAACACGATCATGGCCACGGCCCAGCACATGATCGACTCCGGCGGCGGGTCCATGATCCTCACCGCCTCCACCTCCGGACTCAAGGGCACCCCGTTCCTGAACCCCTATACCGCCGCCAAGCACGGCGTCGTCGGTCTGATGCGGGCATTCGCCAGCGAGCTGGCCGAGCACAACATCCGGGTCAACACCCTGCACCCCACCGGTGTCGAGACCGAGATGACCGCCCACATCCAGCCGCTCATCGCCGGCTTCCTCGAACGCCACCCCCAGCTGGGCGGCATGATGGTCAACCAACTCCCGGTCCAGATCTCCCAGCCCATCGACCAGTCGAACGGCGTGCTGTTCCTCGCCAGCGACGAGGCCCGCATGATCACGTCGACCGAGTTCAAAGTCGACGCCGGAGCCACGGCCTACTGAGTCCGAACACCATCCGAACCACGCACCACGAAGCTGGCCCTGCCGCTCAACGCAGCAGGGCCGGCTTCGGCATGTGCAGGATCCGACCTGACTTGCACAGCGTGGAGGCGACTTCCGGATCTGGCTGACAGTGTGTGCTGGTAGCGGTTTCGTCGAGCCGACGTCAGATGACCGACACGCGCCGGGTCGTCGGGGAGATCGACATGGCACCGGTTCACCGCAACACCTACACCAACGTGCTCAAACGTTGCGCTGCAATCGATTACCTGGATCGGTCCGCCACGAAATGTTTCGAGTACGCCACCGAAACCGATGGCCTGTCGCTGGTGCTTTACGACGTCACGGCCCTGTACTTCGATAATCCGCCAGTACCAGGACCGTCACGATATCGCCGGTGTGGAGATGGTCGTCGCCGCCGATGCCGGCATGCTTTCCGCCAGCAACCTGAAGTCTCTCGACGAGGCCGGGCTGAAGTTCATCGTCGGCTCCCGTGTCACCAAGCCACCCTGTGACCTCGCGAACCATTTTCATTGGAACGGTGACGTTTTCGCCGACAGTCAAATCATCGACACGGTTACGCCCCTGCATGGGAAGAGCGTTGTCAACAACGTGCGACGACACGCCGAACCGGAGTGGGATCCCGGTACGCATCCGAGTTCGTGCCGGAGAGGTCCGGCGTGACCCGAACCGGCACCACGAAGCCGGCCCTGCCGCTCAGCGCAGCGGGGCAGGCTTCGTCATGTGCAGGATCCGATCACACCGGAGAGGTCTGGCGCAGCTCCGCGACCCCGGTCATCTCGTCCTCCGCGCTCATGGGCATGGTCCAGCTCTCGAGCGACTCGATCTCGGGAAGGTGCTCGACAAGCTCCTCCACCGACGGAGGCGTCGAGGAATCGACGAGCCAGCCATCGCTCACCCCGATGAACGCACGTGCGTAGCGACCTCCGATCACCGAGTACATGCGGTGAGACACATCGCACTGCTCGCTGCTGAGATACACAGCCAAGGGGGTGACGAACTCCGGGGCGAGGTACGGCTGCAGACGAACGAAGGCGTCGCGCAAACGCTCGCTGGCAGTCGCCCCTGTGTCACCGGCGACCGCGTCGCGGTCCCTGCGCACCTCCATCTTGGTGCTGCCACTCGGGAGCAGTGCGTTGGCAAGGATCCCCGACTTCGCGCCCTCGATCGACACCAGGTTCGTGAGGCCGATGAGGGCAGCCTTGCCGATGGTGTAGCCACCACCGTTGTGCCGCCCGAAGACACCGGCGGACGAACTCGTGATCACAATACGTCCATAACCGTTTCGCTCCATGTGCCGATATGCCTCTTGGGTCGCTGCAAAGGGCCCACGGAGATGAATAGCGAGAAGGTCGTCGAGATCCGCCAGGCTGTGCGAGGCGAAGTCGATCATCGCCGTAATTCCCGCATTGTTGATCAGAACATCGACTTTGCCGTATTCATCGACCGTGTCGCTGATAAGGGAACGCGCCTGGTCGGGATCCGCGACGGAGCCCTGATGCGCCATCGCGATTCCGCCGGCCGCACGGATCTCGTTCACAACCTCCTCGGCCCGACTGTCCCCGGCTGCCGTGAGCCCAATGTCGTTCACTACGACCGCTGCACCGCGGGCAGCGAGCTCACGGGCGTAGGTACGGCCCAGTCCACCACCGGCGCCCGTCACCACCGCTACTCGTCCCTCAAATTCAACAGACACGTCTCATTCTCCATCTCCGATTAAGCAGCATGTGGGGAGTCATTTGATGCTAGCGACAGTGACGCCACGCCTGGGAGAATATCCCGCTGAGCAGGATGGTAAATGGCATGGGAAAAGCCTGTCGTTACGATGGCATAAAACCGCTCCAGCGCCGGAGCGGCGCCTCGGCAAGCGCCCTGAGAGGAAAATTGAACACCATGGTCCCAGACCTTCAGTATCTGCTTGATTACCTCGCGATTCGAGAGCTTTCGGTGGAGTACAACCGCACGACGAATCGCGCCGACGGCAAGGCCTACGCCAAGGTGTGGACCGAGGACGGAGTGCTCGAGATCGTGGGCACGGGGACGTTCCGAGGACATGAGGAGCTTGCGCGCAGCGCTTCCCAGGTTGGTAACAGCGCGGTCCACATGTCGACGGATTGGCAGATCGAGATCGATGGCGACACCGCACGCCAGACCGCCGTGATGTACGCGAGCAGACCCGGACCGGATCCTTTGAAGGGCTCGCTCATCTCCACCGGCATGTACACCGACGAACTGGTGCGCACCTCGGACGGGTGGCGCTTCAAGTCGCGCCGCTTCCAGTCCGACTGACAGCCTCGTTCCCAGCGAGCGCCAGAGCGGGGGGGGGGGGGCGGGGGGGCCCCCCCCCCCCCCCCCCCCGGGGGGGGGGGGGGCCGGGGGGGGGGGGGGGGCCCCCCGGGGCGGGCCCGCCCGGCCCCCCCCCCCCCCCGGCCCCCCCCCGCGCCGGGGGGGGGGGCGGCCCCCGGGGCGCCGCCCCCCCCCCCCCGCTCTGCTACGTGCTGATCCGGTGGGCGACGATGCTCACGCGAGGCGCGGCCCGGAGTGAAACCTGACTTGCACAAGTCGGCGGTGATTTCTGGGTTCGGCTGGTGGTTGCGCTGGTAGCGCTGGTAGCGGGTTGTCGAGTTGGGGCACTAAGGCGTGTTTCAAAAGTAGAGATCTCCCGAGGAGGAGTAATGCGGATTCCGCTGTGGATCGCCGGCCCGGCTGTGATTGCACTGTCGGCTGTCGATGCGACGATCGAGGTCCAGGCTCGAGCGGTGGGCGCGCTGACACGGGCCGCGATCCGCAGGATGGACACCGGCATTCCTGCGCGGCCGTCTGATTCGACAGGTGCAGATCGTGCAATCTCCCAGCTCACGTGGCATTCCCGCGGAGCGCTGATGGACTACGTCGAGGAGGTGCAGGTCGAGTGCGGTGCGCATGGTCCGCGGATCGACGCCGGTGACCCGCCTGTCTGCTGCTTGCCGCGTGGACACGGTGGACGACATCGGCCGGACACCGACGACGGCTGGGGGCAAGACCTGTGCTGGGTCGGGATGTGATGTGTATGGCCGGATCTGGCGGCCGCGCGAATCATCCGCCGAGCAGACACCCCTTGGCTCGCTGATCAGCGGGCCAGCGCTAGGAGCAGGATCGTGATGGACCCACACGACCGAGAACTGCTCGAATTCGCACGACGTTGGGAGCACTTCGGCGGTCCGAGTGACGCCGACATCCTCGTCGAATTCGGGATGACACCGAGCCGGTTCTCTGAGCGGCTCGAGGAGCTACGGCATCAGCGCAGCCGGTTGTACCCAACTACCGGAGACCTCACTTGTTCGGAGGCCACCGACACGGCCCCACCGGGTCGACGTCCGAGTGACCACTTGTGAAACACGGCCTAACAGGCCGGTGAGATCGCCGGTCGTGGCTGCCTATACGCTCGCCGGCCCCGGTGGCGGCCCGTCGGTGATCACCGCGAAGCGGTCCCGCTGGCTGATCGAGACGATCACCATGGCATGGTCCCGACTGGGGTTCGACGTTGTCGACGACGAGGCGTTCTTCCAACTGGTCCTCAGTCGGCTCGTGGAGCCGACCTCGATGAGCGACACGGCCCGCGCCGTCAGCGAGATCGGCTTGACACCGGCGCACCGCAACCTACGCCAACGCATTGACACGTTGCACCACAGGCGATTACCGGAATCTGGTCGCGAAGAAATGCTTCGAGCACGCGGCGACCGGCGGGCTGTCGCTGGTGCTCTACGACGTCACCACCTTGTACTTCGAGGCGGAGAAGGAAGACGAACTCCGCAAAGTCGGGTACTTGAGAGAGCGGCGGGTCGATCCCGCAGATCGTGGTCGGCCTGCTCGTCGACCGGACCGGGTTTCCGCCCGAGATCGGCTGCTTCGAGGGCAACAAGGCCGAAACCCACACCATCGTGCCCATGATCCGGCAAAACCGCCATGACATCGCCGGTGTCGAGATGGTGATCGCCGCCGACGCCGGGATGCTCTCCGCCGGCAACCTCACTGCCCTCGACGAGGCCGGGCTCGAGTTCGTCGTCGGGTCCCGCGTCACGAAAGCACCAGCCGATCTCGTGAACCATTTCCATTGGAACGGAGACGCTTTCGCCGACGGGCAGATCATCGATCGGGCCCGGTCACTGATCGGGCTGAAGGGCTACCTCACCAATCTTCCCGCCCAGGTCATGGGACCGGGCGAGGTCATCGCGAAGTACCACGACCTCTGGCAGGTCGAGCAGTCGCTGGCGCATGCCGAAAACCGACCCGAGGACGCGGCCGATGTTCCATCACACCCGCGACGCCATCGAAGCCCACCTCACCGTCGTGTTCACCGCACTCGCCGTCGCCCGCTCCCTGCAGACCGAGACCGGGACCTCGATCCGTTCCCTGGTCCGGACCCTGCGTCCGCTGCAAGAGATCACCATGACCATCGCCGGCCATCCTCATACCGCCGCCGACCACTCACCCCAGACGCAGTCCGCATCCCCACCTCGCTGGACGTACCGACCCGCTGAACGGGGCACTAAACCTGTGCAAGTCAGGAGGTTTCCGAGTCGTCGGAGATTTCGACCCGCTCTGCTACGTGCTGATCCGGTGGGCGACGATGCTCACGCGAGGCGCGGCCCCGGAGTGAAACGAGCGGGCAGGGCGGTCCAGCCCGCAAAGACCCCCCGGTCCGGGTAGGGAGCGATGCGGGACTCGTCCAGCTCGTAATCGGGCATCCGCGTGAGCACCTGACGGATGATCTCCTGGAACATGAGTCGCGCGAGGTGCGAACCCACGCACCTGTGTGGACCGAGCCCGAAGGACACGTGCCGGTTCGGGAAGCGATCCGGCCGGAACTCGTCCGGGTTGTCGAACACCTCGTCGTCGAAGTTGGCCGCGTGGCGGCTGATGAGCACCTGGTCGCCGGAGCTGATCGGACACCCTCGGTACTCGGAGTCCTGCCGGGCGACGCGTCCGATGGACGCCAAAGGCGGGTAGACCCGCAGGAACTCCTCCGTCGCCGACTCGATCAGCTCCGGGTTGTCGATCAGGCGTCGCCGCAGCTCGGTGTCGCGGTTCAGGTGGACGAGGGCACTCGACGTCAACGACGTCGTCGTGTCGACCCCACCGAGCACGAGGATGTAGGACAACCTGGCAATGACGCTGTCCGTGACCGGCTCACCGTTGAGCGTCTGGGTCATGAGCCTGCTGATCAGGTCGTCGCGCGGCTCTGCCCGCCGAGCCGCACACGTCTGGAGAAGCGTCGGAATGATCTTGTCGTTCTCCACCCGAGCCTTCTCGAACTCCGGCGATCCGGGCGGATACCCGACGAAGTGGTGAACGGTCTCGGCGACCTCGAGGATGTGCTCCTCCGGGAACCCCAGCCAGTTCATCGTGATGTACGCGGGCACCGGGCCTGCGACGTCGTAGAGCAGATCGGCTTCTCCCGACTCGATCACCTCGTCGATGCACTTCGTCGTCCAGGATTCGATGAGCGGCAACATCTTCCGGACCGCTCCCGGCGACAGGTGGGAGTTCAACAGCCCCCGTATCGGACCGTGCTCCGGTGGATCGACCTCCATCGGCAGGACCGGCTCACCGTTGGGGTCGGCGTAGCTGGGGATGTTCAGACCGGCGTTCGGGCGGAAGCGTGTGGACGTGAAGACGTCGGCGTTCTGCAGGACATCGGCATTGCCCTGATGGTCCGAAACCACCCAGAAGCCACCGTACTCCTCGGACCAGGCCAACGGCGTGTCCTGGAGCGCCAGCCAGGCCCCGTGGGGATCGGCATTGAACTCCGCAGAGTGGTGATCAAAGCGGACCACCGGACAGGCACTGCTTGTTTTCATACTCGGGCTCCTCAATCCTGCAATCGAAACGCACTACGTCAGCGACGGATGCGGAAGGGACGTCGAGTCACACCTGGCCCGGCGACCCGTGCGGTCCGCCTCGTGGAACTACTGGATGGGCTCGTCGCCGACGAAAGTGGTCCGGATCATCTCCCGTCCGGAATCCGCGGCGTACGGCTCAACACGGTGCAGCGCACCGCGGTTGTCCCACAGCACGGTGTCCCCGACGGACCAGTGGTGCCGGTACACACGGTCCGGCGTCGTCGAACGCCGGGTCAGGTCTTCGAGCAGAGCGCGCCCTTCAGCACGATCCATACCCACGATGTAGTCAGCAGACATGGGGACCAGGAGCGACTTTCGGCCCGAACGCCGCGTCCACACCAGCGGGTGCTCGCGGTCCCAGCACTTGGACCACGCCTCCTCCTGCTCGGGCGTCGGGTTCTCCGTGACGCGCCGCTCGATCACCGAAAGATTGTGAACGACACGGAGATTCTCGAAGCGCTCCTTCTCCTCGTCGGTGAGGGCGTCGTACGCCGAGTACGTGCTGGCAAACTCCGTCTCGCCCCCCTCGTCCGAGAGCGAGACCGCCGTCAGGAAGGTGGCCTTCTGGGGGTACAGGCCCTCTCGCAGAGTGACGCCGTCCATGTGCCACATGAAGGCAGCGCGAAGGTGAATGGCCTGGTGCGTCTTGGCCTCGTCGAGCGAGACGACCATGACGCCCTGACCCATGTCGACCTCGCCGAGACGGTGACAGATCGCGAGTTGGCTCTCGGGGTCGGGACTCAGCTTCGGGAACACGAGAACGCCGCGCTCTTCCAAGAGCTCATTGATCTGGCCCGGAAGCGACTCATCATTCAGTAGACGATCAACCTCGACTCCGATGACTTCTGCTCCGACGTGCTCCGTCAGTGGATTGATGGTCAGGGTGCCCATTTCCCGGTCCTCTCATTCGCGCTGGTGGCATAGGGCGCTCCACTCTTGGAAGCCCACGATGGGCAGAGTAGGACCGGTTCTCACCGTCTGCTTGGTGCGTTCCGCTAGCCGGGAGCCGTCCGTGCACAAGAGCCGCACAGTGCGCACCCTGAGTGAACACGCACGCATCGCACAAGGGGCCGAGCCCAAGCCGAGATGCACCCCGAGCGTGGATAATTCAGAGATACGGAGAAACCATGGCAGGACGGGTTGAAGACAAGGTCGCGTTCATCACCGGCGCAGGCCGGGGCCAGGGACGCAGCCACGCTGTGCGCCTGGCCGAAGAGGGTGCCGACATCATCGCAGTCGACATCTGCGAGCAGATCGAGTCGAACCTCTATCCGCTGGCCACTCCGGAGGACCTCGAGGAGACCAGGAAGCTCGTCGAGAAGACCGGTCGCCGAGCCGTCGCCGTAAAGGCCGACGTGCGCGAGCGCTCCCAGCTGAAGGCAGCCGTCGAGCAGGGTGTCGCCGAGCTCGGCGGCCTCGACATCGTCGTGCCCAACGCCGGCATCATGCCGATGGGCAAGGGCGACGAGGCGAATCCGATGGACTTCGTGGACGTCACCGATGTCGACCTGATCGGCGTGATGAACACCGTCGCGGTGGCTCTGCCCCGCCTGCGCGACCACGGCTCCGTCATCATCATCGGTTCGACGGCCGGCATGATGAAGGGGGCTGCGGACAACCCCGCCTTCGGTCCTGGAGGCGCTGGGTATGCCTGGTCCAAGCGCCAGCTCCAGGAGTACACCGAGAAGATGGCGTCGCTCCTGGCCCCGCGGTCGATCCGGGTCAATGCAGTGCACCCGACCAATGTCAACACGGCCCTCCTGCACAACCGTGAGCTCTACAAGGGCTTCCGGCCCGACCTGGAAGAGCCGACCCTCGAGGACGTCATGCCCGCGTTCTACAACTGGCAGGCGCTCCCCATCCCGTACCTGGAGGTGGAGGACACGTCCAACCTCGTGCTGTTCCTCGCCAGCGACGAGGCCCGCTACATCACCGGCGAGAACATCAGGATCGACGGCGGAGCGAAGCTGAAGAACGGCCACCTCTACATGTGACCTGACGGCGTCCACAGCGGTGCGAGAGTGAACCGCCGCCGGGTTCCAGCGGCGGTTCATCCCGTGAAGGAGCAGCGGCATCGCACCCCGCCGGATACCCGGGATGAACCCACGAGCCCCCTTGGTTCCGGTGGTGGAACTCTCCGGCCAGGACTCCCAGGTTTCCGAAGCACAGCGACAAGCCTCTCCCGTCTGCGCAGCAGGGACTGGCCGACAATGATCGACAGGAGATCGAGAAACATGGCGCGTATCACTCCGCTCAACCCGAAGGATTGGGACGAGAGCATCTTCGACATACTGTCGAAAATCCCTGCGCCGCAGTCGCCGGATGGAATTTCCAGAAGCCTCGACGGCTTCCGCAACCTCGATCCCGAGGAGAGGCCGGTCGCCCACTCGTTGGGCACGTTCCTCCGGCACCCGGCCCTGACAGAGGCCTACTACACCTTCCTCGCCTACCTGTGGTCCGAGACCTTGACGCCTCGCCTCTACGAGTTGGCGGTGCTACGCACGAGCTGGCTCCAGAACGGCGAGTACGAGTGGGCGACACACTGTCGGCTGGTCCGCGCCTGGGACATCTCTGAGACAGAGGTCGAGGCGCTCATCGTCGGGGGCGACGACCCCTCGTGGACACCTGCCGAGGCAGCGCTCCTCCACGCGGTCGACGACCTCTGTGAGAAACAGAAGGTCGGCGACGAGAACTGGAAGCGGCTCTGCGCCGAGTTCGATCTTCAGCAGAGGATGGACCTCGTGGTGGTGATCACGACGTACATCGCCCTCGCAGCCACCCTGAACACCTTCGGCGTCGAGCTCGAGCCGGGAATGAAAGGATTCGCCGCACGATGAGTCCGTCCAGTCCGCTCGGAGAGCTCTTCCACGTGGGTCTCCGCGTGGCCGACGTCAGGCACACGATGGCGGAGCTCACCGCCTCGACCGGTCTCGCGTGGGCCCCACCACAACGCGTGGCGATGCGTCCTTGGCTACCCGACACGGGATACCAGGACCTCGAGATCATCCTGACCGAGTCCGTCGAGGGACCGGTGCACACCGAGGTCACCCAAGGGCCTCCTGGCAGCATCTGGGATGCCGAACTCGGCGCTGGACTACACCACTTCGGATTCTGGGTGGAGGACGTCGGCGAGACGGTTCGCTCTCTGGTGGAACAAGATTGGGTCGTCGAGATGGCAGGCGCCTCCCCTGAGGAGGGCTTCGGGGTATACGCCTACGTTCGGTCACCGAGCGGGGTCCTGTACGAGCCCGTCTCGACGATCTCGCGCAGCAGTCACGAGCGGTGGTGGGCCGGCGATGACCTGATCCCGGGCGCGCGCGCATGACCGAGCAGCGCACCCGCTCGTGGGTCGATCAGCCCGAGAAGAACTGACCGATCTTCCAGTTACCCAAATAGCTTCCAGTTACCCAAATTAGAATGTGAGGCGCAGCGATGCCTGAGACAACTAGTGCTCGTTGGGACGAAATCGTCGATGTCGTGGTGGTGGGGAGCGGCGTCGGCGCGTTGACCGCTGCCCTGCTTGCCAGCGATGGCGGCGCCAGCGTCATGGTCGCCGAAAAGGCTGAATACATCGGTGGGACAACGGCGACGTCCGGCGGCGAGATGTGGATCCCCAACAACCGCTACATCGCCGACCAGGACTCTCGCGAGGAGGCCATCGCCTACATCTCACGGCTCTCCGACGGACGCGCCGCAGATCCGAAGATGATCGAGGTCTACGTCGACACGGCTCCCGAGGCGCTCGACTACCTCGAGTCGCACACTGGCTACGCCTCCCGGCCGAGCATCACACCGACCTTCGCGATGAGCGACTACTACACGGTCATCCCTGGTCGGATTCCCGGCGGAAAGATCTATCCCCGCACGGTGGCCGCCGAGTCGTATCCCGCCCAGGCCGAGCTCGGCGAACATGCCAAGCTGGTGCACCCGAGCCCATGGGTGCAGCCGCAGGAGATCGCATTCGGTGAGAGCGACATCTCCGCCGACGAGCTCGCACGGCGGCAGCGTGAGGGCTACCGGGCGAAGGGTGGGGGGCTCATCGCTCCACTGCTCAAGGCACTCCTCGACCGCGGTGTCGAGGTCCGTCCCTCGACACCGGCGCGCCGACTCGTCACGGACGACGACGGTGCCGTCATCGGCGTGGTCATCGAGGCGGATGGCGCAGAGACTCGGGTTGGGGCCCGCAGGGGCGTCGTGCTGGCATGCGGCGGGTTCGAGTGGAACCCCGAGATGGTCAAGACCTACATCGGCCTCGACGTCAAGCCGGTCACGCCCTGGGCGAACACCGGAGATGGTCATCGTATGGCCATGGCGGTCGGCGCCAAGATGGGTAGCATGACCACGTTCTTCAGCCACGGCGTGGTCTACGACCCGTGGCTGAAGGGGCCCGACGCCAAGCCGCTGCCGCAGATGACGCAGGGACTGGGTTCCGGTTCCATCATCGTGAACCAACAGGGCCAGCGGTTCATGCACGGCGGCTACACCTACAACGACTTCTCCCACCCCTTCGGCATCTTCGACCAGCGCGACCCCGGCTTCCCCAACAAGCCGCCGGGCTGGATTGTGTTCGGCGCCAAGCACGTCGAGAAGGGCCTGTTCGGCTCGAGCTACGTTCCCGGCGAGGATCCTGCCTTGCAGGGACCGGACGGCACCCCCTCTCCAGGCTGGCTGGTGGTGGCCAACTCGATCCGTGAGCTCGCCGCCAAGATGAACGTCGACGCCGACGCGCTCGAGGAGACGGTCACCCGGTACAACAAATTCGCCGAGAACGGCGAGGACCCCGACTGGGGCGCTCCGGCGCAGAAATCGGTCATGTTCGGCCCGGACACCCTCAACCACAGTCCCGTCGAGGGACCGGTGTACGGGGCGATCCAGCAGTGGCCGGGCAGCATCGGCACGAACGGCGGTTGCCGGATCGATGCCGATGCCCGCGTCCTCGGCGAGGACACGCCGGTCATCGATGGCTTGTACGCGGCTGGCAACACCTCCGCGGCAGTTCTCGGCGGCGCCTACCCAGGCGGTGGCGCCGCCGTCGGCTCCAGCATGGTCACGGGCTACCTCGCCGGCCGACACCTTGCGGCGAAGGCGCCGCGAGACATCGGTGAATGACCGCTCAATACACCCGAAACTCATCTGAGAGAGGTAAGACGTTGTCAGTCAAGCCAAAAAACCTGGTAAAGGGACCCCACGGTTTCGCGCGGTCCGAGGCCGAGACACCCTCTGGCATGGAGCCAGTGACGCTGTGGGGATCATCGCGGTTCGCCCTTCCCGAGGACACGAGGCAGACCTTCGTCCGACTGCAGGCCGAGGACTACGCACAGTCGCAGGGCATCCTCTACCAACGCGGCGGCGAGAAGACCGTCGTGGTCTTCAACCATCCGCGCGCGGGCTTTCCCTCTCCCTACCTCGCCCCCTTCCTGCTGGAAGCAGGCTTCGCCGTCTTCGGCGCGATGGGGCGGAACTTCCACAACGACACGCCGTGTGTGCACGAATACCTCCTCGCAGACATCGCCGCGCAGGTCCAGTACCTCCGCAAGATGGGCTACGACAAGATCGTGCTGCTCGGAAACAGTGGCGGCGGCAGCCTCTCGACCTTCTACCAGGCCCAGGCCAACACGCAGCCGCCGGACCGCCTGACCGACACCGCCGCCGGCGACCCCTACGACCTGAACACGCTGGATCTGCCGCCGGCCGACGGGCTCGTCCTGTTCGCCGCCCACATTGGTGAAGGCCTCTTCGGGCTGGAGAACCTCGACCCGTCGGTCACCGACGAGAACGACCCGCTCTCGTGCGACCCCTCGCTGGACATGTACAACCCGGAGAACGGATATCGCGAGCCCCCGCTCTCGAGCAGCTACACCTCTGAGTTCCTCGAGCGCTACCGTGCGGCCCAGGTCGCGCGGTGCGAGCGGCTGGACGCCAAGGCACGTGAGATCGTCGAGCGCAAGCGCAAGTACCGCACTCAGATGCAGGATCCGAGCTTCGCTGATCTGCCCTTCCACGAGCGCCTTCAGATCACCCGGCTCGCAACGTCCTCCGAGTACCTCACTGTCGCTCGAGTCGGCGCCAACCCCGCCTACGCAGACCTCTCGATCGACCCCTCGACGCGGGTCGTCGGATCCCTGCTTCACCCGGACCCGCATATCGGCAACTACTTCCTCGGCGGGTTCGCCTCCGTGATGACGCCCGAGGGCTGGCTGTCGACCTGGTCCGGGCTCTCGTCACGCGCCAATGCCTTGGAGAACATCAAGAAGGTCGATCAGCCCGTGCTGGTGGTCAGCTACACCGCAGACGAGGGAATCCTTCCGCACGAGGCGAAGGCCATGCACGAGAACGCTGCGACCAACGACAAGTCGCTGGTCTTCGTCGAGGGGGACCACTACGCACACGCCCAGACCGAGCCGGTGGACGCGCCCATCATCGAAGGCGCCGACAAGCTCGTGACGTGGCTGAAGGAGCGTTACCCGGTCTCCTGAAATGAGTTCACCCCCGGGGGGGTAGGGCCGGCACCCAGGCGGGTGCCGGCCCTACGCACTTCCTGCCGCATCAGCTCGTTGTCGGATGCAGCTTTCGAGCCACACGGGAACCGGAGCCGTCGTTCACCGACAAACGACCGATCGGCCACCCCGTCCGGGATGGCCGATCAAAGTCTCTCGCTGGGGTGCCGCCGGCCCACTACTGATATGTAGCGAGGTTGTCAGGAGGCATGATGGGGCGCCGCCGGGGAGCTACCCCGACGGCGCGCCTCGGTGCTTCCTCGGCGAGAGTCCTGGTGGTGAGCCGGTCGGTTGGCGACGCGCGGTCGGACCGGGGGACCCTCCCTGCACGAACTGCTTGGGGGCATATTCGCGGGTTGGTTACCGCAGGACGGTGTTTCGGCTGGACCGAGATCCGCTTGTCCAGCGTCGAGCGTCGACCGGGAAGGTCTGCTCATAGTAGTTGCGCGGGTCGACCCACGCGCTGCCACCACCGACTCGGGGAGGAAGCAGATCAGGTGACGGTCAGTCGTTCATGACCGCCAGGGATCAGCACCAGTCGGCAAGCTCGCGGGCGATGGCCACGTTCGCCACCGGCGGGCGCTTGCGGCGTTCGAGGAACCCACCCACCTGGCGTGCAGGCGAACAGTTGCCCTCGTCGCAGCGGGCCCGGGCAGCCGCCGGTGTGGTTGTTCCCGGTTCTGGTGATCGCCCCCTGCACCCGCGATGCCCCCGACGAGTACTCCGATGGCACCAGGCCGACGAATGATCCGATGGTGTTGCCGGTGAATCGATTCCAGTCTCCGATCTCAACAGCCAATGCGAATCCGGTCAGGGTGCTCACCCCGCGCAGGCAACACATGCGGCGCACGACCGGTGTGAACTCACTGTCGGCGGCCATCTCCTCGATCGCGGTGTCGAGGCGCCCGCGGCGGGCCTGCACCGTCAGGACGTGATCGTCGGCGGCGGCGAACGCCATCCGTGTCGCCAGTGCAGTCAACTGCGGTGCCGCTTCGGTGCGCAGCCACCGATCGTGCGCTCCGGTCCAGGCGGCGCCGACGTAGCCGAGCAGGCGGTTTCGTTTGCTCGGTAACCCACGAATCTTGTGAGTGAGGTCCCGGCCCGCAAGAGCGGTCCACAGCACTTGGGGGGCGTCCCCCTCGATCACCGCTGACCCGCCCGGCGATCCGGCCGATGTCAACGTGGAGCACACGCAGCGCAGCGCGCATGAACGACGTTGACATCGACCCGCGCCGTGCGATCCTCCCCATCAACCGGGAGGGGGACGCCCCCGGCACGGGAGGGTGACCTCCCAACGCAAATCGTGTGTCACTCCATACCGTCGTCTAGGCAGACATGGTCTCCTCGGGATCCCACTCGAGCATCAGGTGGTTGACGCCGCGCAGCACGTTCGAATTCCACTCGGGTGTGTAGTCGGCCTTCAGGCGATAGTTCGGGATCCGCTTGTGCCACTCCCGCACCACGGTGCGCAGCTCCATGCGAGCAAGGTGCGAACCGAGGCAACGGTGCGGTCCGCTACCGAAGGCGAGGTGCGGCTTGTCGCCACGCGTCAGGTCGACCGTGTCGGCACCAGGTACCGTGGGATCGAGGTTGGCGCCGCCGATGGAGACCTCCACTATGGAGCCGGCCTTGATGGGGCACCCGCCGATTTCGACATCGCGGGTCGCGATCCGCCCGAGGACCGTCTGCACCGGAGACTCCCAGCGCATCAGCTCCTCGATCAGGTTGTTGGTGCTATCCGGGTCCTCGACCAGCATCTCGCGGGCCTCGGGGTGGGTGGCCAGGAAGTGGAAGATGCACTGCAAGGAGATCGACACCGTGTCGAGCCCGGCCGAGATCAGCAGGAACAGCGTGCGCGCGATCTCGTCGTCGGTCAGGGCACGCCCGTCCTCGAGCTTGGACTCCAGCAGGCGGGTGACCACGTCGTCGGCCGGCTTGCCCCGGCGATCGGCGATGACGCTGTAGATGTACTCGTAGATCTTCGGCACGGTTTCAGCCAGGAGTGCCTGAGCGGCCTCCGCGCTTTCGGTCATATCGGCGTGATGGACCATCACCTCCTTCCAGTACAGCAGCGTCGGCAGCTTCGACCGTGGAAGTCCCAGGAGATCGATGAAGGTGGTCGCCGGCAGCGGAACGGAGATGGCCTCGGAGAAGTCGCACTCACCCTTGTCGATGATCTCGTCGATGAGGGCGTTCACCTTGTCGGCGACCTTCGGAATCAGCCCGTTCATCTGTCGCGGCGAGAACGCGGGGTCGAGCAGGCGTCGATACGACGAGAGCAGGGGCGGGTCGATGCCGATCGGAATGACCGGCTGGGCGCTGCCCATGATCCCCTTGTTGCTGGAGAAGATGTCAGGGTTGCGGAGCACGTACTCGACATCCCCGCGGTCGATCACCTCGACGTGCCCCAAGGGGTGCTGATCGGTCATCACAGGGCCCCGAGCACGCTGCTCCTCGTAGTAGCCCGCGGGATCAGCAGAGCGCCGGTACGCGATATCCCGGAACCGTTCCTCTTCAGTCACTGTCTCCAGGTGTGTCATCTGGGAATCCTTCCAATCAGCGTGTGTGTTTGGGGTGAACCGTTTGGCCGCAACAAAGGCCCCATCGTGCGGGACATCAGATGATGTCCGGGTCGATCCTGTGGACGTCCTCGAGCTCGTTACCGAGCTTCGCCCGGACACCGGGGAGGTAGTTGGTCATGAAGACGTCGCTGCGGCGGATCAGCTCCTCCAGGGCCTCGCGGGCCTCCGGCTTCTCCAGGGCCAGGCCGACGCTGCGTTGCCTCGGTTGGGTGCGTCGAGGATCGGCGAGAAGCTGCTGTCGTTGATGATGGCGTCGATGCCGAGGACCGTGGTCAACCCGCGCTGGGCGTCTCCTCGCTCAGCATGCTCGACCTTGATGGCCTCAGCGCTCCACTCGGCCAGCACTGCTGCTGCGGATGGGACCATCCGTAAACGCGGCGACCTCGAGCACCCGCACGCCTGCCGTCGGCTGATGCATCAGGCCCTCACTCCGTGACGGTGATGGCGCGCTCGGGGCAGGCCCAAGCCGCCTCCTGGGCAGGTGTGACCAGATCGCCTGTCACTTCGGCCACGCGGAGCTCTGCGTGCCCGCGGTCGTCGTCACTGAAGACGTCCGGCGCAATCTCGTAGCAACGTCCGTGTCCTTGGCAGACGGCCTCATCGAATTGGATCTTCATACGCGTACCTCTCCATCTTCTTCATCGATGTCTCATGCGAGTAGCAGGTGATCCACACCCTGACAGGGCGCACACTCCACTCGGGCCTGTGTGGTCGACCTTCAACCGACAGTTCGGGTCCGCTTGTGCCGCTTGTCGCCACGCCAGGCGAGAGGCGGTACGCAAGGTCGTGGAACGCTTCTGGTCGGAGAGCTGGCGGGTCATCCCCAGCTCCCTTGTGAGGCGTGCCCGCGCCCTTGATGCAGTCTGCGGGCCGATGGAAGCTCCGGCAATTGGCACTCCCACCCGCCGGGACAGAGTCCTCCTTCCCAATCTCCTGTTCGGGTGCGGGTTTCGACCACTCAGGGGCGGGCATCGATCGACCGTGACGGGGTGATGAACCGAATCCGGCGTTCATCTGCACGGCGTCGTAGCCGCCGCGATCGTGCGGGATCGTATTGCGCTGCAGCTCACGGCTAATCGTCGATGCCGATCGCCCCAGTCGCCGGGCAACCTCACGAATCGAGTGTCCGGCTGCTCGGAGGGTGGCGATGCGTTGCCGCTCACCATCCGCTGTCTCGGGCACCGTCGCATCCTCTCCGTCCTGCTCCTGCAGGGTGGAGGGTGCCCGAGAAGACCGTGCTCAACTATGCGCGGGCTCGGATTGCAGTGCCTGTGCGCCGCCGCAACAGTACCTCAGCCCCGACGGGTACCGCGCTCAAACATCCATCACCGCATGAGGTTTGATTGAGCTGTCAACTTCAGGGACCACTCCCGGGAGGCGCCTGGCCTGAGCCACGCGTGTTCCATCCACCCGGAGCACTGAGTTCGGGCATCACGACACCGCCAGAGCAATCCGTTCAAATATCTACCTATTTTAAATCGGTCAGATATAACGTATCTATATTAGTCAGATGTAACGTAGGCCACACCACGTCCGGTGCACGCACAAGACACCCCAGCCGGGCTCCCCCGAAGGGGGAGAGGTGAACCAGGAGATGAACATGACAGTTATGTCGGGCCCAGTGAGGCCACTGCCGTCGATGGTCACCCGAATGACCATCATCCTCGACACGTTCGACTCACCGCAGCGCAATCGAAGCCTTCATGACATCGCCGTGCTGACTGGGCTCCCGCGCTCGACCGCGCATCGAATCCTCGACCAGCTGGTTGAGCTGGGCTGGGTCGAACGCAGTGTGACCGGCTACCAGTTGGGCTGGCGCGCCAGTCATCTCTCCTCCCGCGCCAACGAGGACTCCCGTCTGCGCGTAGAGGCCGCACCGCACATCCACGAGCTGGCCGTTCAGAGCCAGCTCATCGTCCACCTTGCCGTACTCGACGGCACGGTGATCCGGTACCTCGACAAGGTCGGTGGTGCAACCGCGCGGAACGTCCCCACGCGAGTCGGCGGCTCCGCACCGGCTTACACGACCGCCGTCGGCAAGGCCATGTTGGCCTACGTCGACGCAGAGTCATTGGACACGATCCTGGAGCGGGGACCCTCGATCGACCCGTCGCTCTCGCCCTTCTCGCTCCACCGTGACCTGGCGGCGGTGCGTATGCGCGGCGGTCTCGCCAAACATCGCAGCACCCGTTTGACGGGGGTCTCATGTGTCGGAGCCCCCATCTTCGATAACGAGGAGCGGATCGTCGGGGGCATCTCGCTGTGCGACGCAGGCACCGGCGCACCCCTGGACCGCTTCGCGCCAATGCTGCTGCAGCGGGCACATCGCATCTCACTTCAGCTTTCAAGTGGACAGGCCGGCGTGTCCGCGGGTCGACCACACGCGACCTGCGACCTGATGCCGCAACAGAGCACAGCCGTCGCCACCTGAGTCCGGGACGCCCAGGTGCGGACACAGCAATCAGTGCCGCCCAGGACCAGGGACATCCAACGCATACACATTACGAAGAATTAGGAGCAGTCGTGACTGTTACCGCCGACCTCACTACGGTCGTGAAGCACCCGAAGCGTTTCTACATCGGTGGGGAGTGGGTCCTTCCGTCGACCTCGGCCACATTCGAGGTGGTCGAGTCAGCCACCGAAGAGGTCATCCTCAGCGTCGCTGAAGCGCGGGAGGGGGACATGGCTCGTGCGATCACAGCCGCGCGCCTCGCATTCGACGAAGGCCCGTGGCCACGGATGAGCCACACCGAACGGGCCGGCTACCTCCGGGCGATGGCGACTGCGATCCGGGATCGCAGAGCGGAGTTCGCACAGATCTGGCCCCGCGAGGCCGGCGTCCTGCACGGCATTGCCGGCTACGTCTCCACGATGGCCGCAGGGATGTACGACCAGTACGCCGGCTACGCCGACACCTACGCGTTCGAACAACTCGTGGAGCCCACCAGCGGCGGTCAGTTCGGTCTCCTCGTCCGCGAACCCGTCGGGGTCGTGGGAGCCATCATCCCGTGGAACGCTCCCCTGACCCTCATCTCGTCGAAGCTGCCGCCCGCGTTGCTCGCCGGTTGCACGGTCGTGCTCAAGCTCTCGCCCGAGGCGCCGGGCGAGGGGTACCTTCTCGCAGAGATCGCCGAGGCGATCGGCCTGCCCCCCGGGGTGCTCAACGTCGTGACCGCCGAACGGGAGGTGTCCGAGCAGCTCGTACGCGATCCAAGGATCGACAAGATCAGCTTCACCGGCTCGACTGCTGCCGGCCGCAGGATCGCCTCGCTCTGCGGCGACCGGATCGCGCGGTGCACGCTGGAGCTCGGCGGCAAGTCCGCTGCGGTGATTCTCGATGATGCGGACCCCGTCAGCGCAGCGCGGACGGTGGCGACCGCGGAGCTCGGCATCACTGGCCAGGCCTGTCTCTCCCTGACCCGCGTGATCGTGCCCCGCGAGCATCATGACGAGGTCGCCGAGGCGATCGCAGCGGTGTTCGCGCAGGTGCGGGTGGGGGACCCCTTCGATCCAGCATCGGGCATCGGTCCACTCGCGCTCGAGCGTCAACGCGATCGCGTCGAGGGCTACATCGCCAAGGGCATCGGGGAAGGCGCCACGCTGATGCACGGAGGACAACGTCCCAAGCACCTGGACCGTGGCTGGTTCATCGAGCCCACAGTCTTCTCGAACGTCCAGAACTCCTCCACCATCGCGCAGGAGGAGATCTTCGGTCCGGTCCTCAGCGTCATCCCCGCCGACAGCGAGGACCATGCGATCGCGATGGCGAACGACACCATCTACGGCCTGAACGCCTCCGTATTCACGCCCGACGCCACGCGAGCCCGGCGAGTCGCGGCACGGTTGCGCTCGGGCACCGTGGGTCACAACGCATTGCGGGCGGACCTCGGCATCGGGGTCGGCGGGTTCAAGCAGTCCGGACTCGGCCGCGAGGGCGGCACCGAGGGCCTGCTGTCCTACCTCGAATCGAAAACCGTCATCCTCGACGGCGTTCCCGCCGGCTACTGACGTCGTCCGTCAACAGGAACAGAAAACCCCACGGACACAATGCCTTCGACCGTCGACATCCGTGAGGTCGGGATGGGGGACGGCCTCCACCTCGAGGCCCCCTCGCCCGCTCGCGGATGCTGACCCTGCTGGCCGCAGAGCTGCACCGATGGGGCGACCTGCACTCGACGACGCTGCCCGTTGGCGCCACTTCCACGACACTCGAGGGACCGCTCCTCCGTTCCGGAGGCAGGCCGGTCCCTTTGGGCACATACGAACGGGCCTGACGGTGTGGGACACGGTGTGGCGCTTTCCGTTCACCGAGACATCGAGGCGACGACCCACGTCGTCACGGAGCACTATCCATCGAGGGACTTCACTCGCGAATACCAGCGCGAGAGGCCCATCATCGAGAGAGGGAAAGTCCATGACTACCAACACGGAATCACTGGAATCCTCGACGGCGGCGGCTTCACGCGCGACCGCAGCCCGGATCATGCCCCAGCGGGGACATCACGTGGCTTACGTCTGCAAGGACCACGAAGCGACGCGGCACTTCTACGAGGACGTCCTCGGCATGCCACTGATCGCTGCCTGGGCGGAGGTCAACGAATACCCCAGTTTCCCTGGGCGCAAGATCGAGTACCTGCACGCCTTCTATGGACTCGCCGACGGGTCGACCATCGCCTTCTTCGGCTACGTCGACGACGACGTCTACGAATGGGGTCGCCAGCAGAACGGCCTGGCACACATCGCGATGCACGTGAGCCGGGAGGATCAGCTCGAGCTCAAGGCCCAGCTCGTGGCTGCCGGCCAGGAGCCGTTGCTCATCGACCACTTCTACTGCGTGTCGCTCTACAGCAAGGACCCCGACGGCACCACCGTGGAGTTCGTGAGCGAGCCGGACAACATCGACGAGATCATGCAGGACCAACGGCAGAACGCACACCAGACACTGGCTCGTTGGCTTGGCGGCGACCACACGCCCAACAACAAGTACATGAAAATCCTCTGACCGAGCGAACCCCCAGACCGAGCAGAGACGCAGCCAGCGAGCGAACCAAGGAGGTTCCGTGCCCAAGGGATATGTCATCGCCAACTACAGGACCATCCACGACCCTGACGGCATGGCCGACTATGCGACAGCCGCGCCACCCGTGCTGCGCGAACACGGCGGCAGAGTGATCGTCGCGCAGATGAGCCCGGACGAGCTCGAGGGCGGCGCGGGATCGGCCATGGTGGTCCTGATCGAGTTCGACTCGGTTGCTGCTGCGCACGCCTGGTACGAGTCTCCCGGGTACGGAGCCGCGCGCAAGTTCCGTCAAGCGTCTTCGGACTGCGACATCACCATCGTGTCGGGCCTCGACACGGTGATCGCCTGAACAATGCTCCCGACATCCGTTAGCGCCGTCGGTACCGGCGTGCGCTGACGGATGAAAGGGCACAACCCCTTCAAGGAACACCGCTTTCTGCGGGGCCGAACTGGAAAGGTGCCGCATGCACATCGTGATCGTGGGAGCCGGGCTGGCCGGCGTACGCACCGCAGAGGCGCTGCGCCGCAACGGCAGCGAGGCCGACATCACGCTCGTCGGGGAGGAGACCGAAGATCCCTACGAGCGTCCTCCGCTGAGCAAGGACATCCTGCTCGGCAAGGCTGACCCCGACGGTATCCGTCTGCTCGATGGCGACCGACTCGCTGCCTTGGACCTCCGTCTGCGTCTCGGAGTCCGGGCCACCTCCCTGGACCCGCTCCAACGCAAGGTCACCCTGGACTCCGGCGATGAGCTGTACTACGACGAGCTGGTCATCGCCACCGGCGCCCGGGCTCGGCATCTTTCCTTCGGCGAGCTCGGCTCCCCTGCTGCGGGCGTGCACGTCCTCCGCACCTTGGCCGACGCAGTGGCCCTCCGCGACGCCTTCGCCGAGAATCCCCGAGTCGCGGTCATCGGAGGAGGGGTGATCGGCTGCGAGGTCGCCTCAGCAGCAAGCACTCTCGGCCTGGATGTCACGATCATCGACCCCCTCCCCGCGCTCATGCAGAGGGTCGTGGGTGAAGCGCTCGCCGAACGGATCGCCCAGATGCACCTGGAGTCCGGGGTGACGTTGCACCTCAACACCGGCGTCGACGGTCTCGAGACCGACTCGGACCGGGTCGTGGGCGTTCGCCTGACCTCCGGTGACGTCGTTCCGGCGGAGGTGGTCGTGGTGGGTGTGGGGGCCGTCCCCAACGTGGAGTGGCTCGAGGGCTCGGGCCTGACCTTGGAGGACGGCGTGCTGGCGGACGAGCATCTCGCCGCTGTCGGAGCGAGCAACATCCACGTCGTGGGAGATGTGGCGCGGTGGCACCACCGTGGATACGGCGAGACGATCCGTGCCGAGCACTGGACCGCCGCGATCGACCACGCCGACGCCGTGAGCAAGAGCCTGACCGGCACGCCGACAGCGGTCGACGGCATCCCTTACGTCTGGACCGACCAGTACGGTCGGCGAATCCAGGTCGCAGGCCTCATCGATCCCGACGACGAGGTGGTCTTCGCGGTCGACGAGGCCGGGCCGCCGAGCAAGTTGTTCGCACAGTTCGGATCGAACGGCGTACAGCACGCAGCGATCTCGCTCGGAGCCGCACCGATGCTCATCAAGAATCGCATCGCCATGGGTCAGGGCGAGGCGCCCTGGCCCCCTGTGGTGGCGACCTGAACGCATCACAGACCGGCTCCACAGGTCGGACAGTGCGTCCGGATCCCCGCCAGGTGGGACGCGAAGAAACTCTTCGCTCGCGCTAGGGCACGTCTCCTACTTCGCGAGGCGCTTGAGCCAGGTGCACCCCGCGGATAGGAGTACGCCCGCTTCGATACCACGCGATCGCAGCAAAGCTCCGATCGGAGGTCGACGAGTAAGCCTCGTCGCCGAGCACCGCGTCCGGTCGGGTTCATGGTCGGTCGGGACCGACCGCGGCAAGGACAACACCTGCATCAGAATCGGAAACGTCGGTCAGTCACGCCGCCGGACCTTGGTCCGATCAGCAGTACCAGGGGTCGACCGTGTCCGTCGCAGACTTGATGAATCTGGGTGCCGAGCCCTTCCCGGGAACGGCCCGGTGCGTGGTCGGCGGGCTCGTGTGATTCGACAGATCCCCCGGTGTCCCACGAGAGGTTGGTGCCGTGCTCGTGGGCCCGGCAGATCACCCGAGTCCACCGAAACCGACCAGTCGACGAGTCCGTTCACACCGGCATCGGCAAGGAGTGCGGCCAGCACCGTACCCCAGGTTCCGTTGCCGGCGTATCGGCGGTCCGCTTCCAGATCGTCTGCCACGGGCCGGATTCCGACTGGATCCTCGCGGCCCTGCGACCGATGGACCCTCCTTCGATGGCAACACGATCCGCGGAGACATCCGCGATGTCGCTCCGCTAAGCCGAGCGACAACGGGGAGCGCCAGTGCGATCTCGACTCCTCGCTCTTCTCGAGGACCGAGATCAGCGCCCGCACGGCCATCGGGCTGGACAAGATGATGCATGGACCTGCCGCATCACGAGGGCTCGTGGCGCCACGGCACTGAGGGCTTACCCGCAAGCGACCCTCGGCGCGTGTGAGGCGCCGGAGACCGACCAGGTCCTGTCGCGCCTACGCAGAGCGTGCCTGTGTCCGCCGGCGATCTGAAACCGGGCCGTTCATCGCCGTCGACGGAACGTCCTACTGACGGAGAGGCGCGAGCTGGGTCCACCCGTGGCAGCCAGATGACGGAGACGGGCGGCGGGGGTGGTCGTTGACCTATCCCCGCCGGCTCGCGTCAGTTCGTGTCAAGACCGGCGTAACCGCGCATGTCCCGCTCCGACGCGACGTTGCCGTCTCCGTCGACCAAGAACAGGGCATGCTCCGGACAGGACAGTGCTCCTCGTGCCGCCTCGGCGAGCTCGTCGGAGCGCACGTCCCTGTCCTCGGAGTCGTTGTAGCCCTCGTCGTTGAGCTCGTAGACATCAGGCGCGGTTGCCCAGCAACGGGCCTGACCGCTGCATGCGCGCTTGTCGACCTGGATCTTCATGTATGCCTGCCTTTGCATCCTGGGTGACTGGTTCGGGTTCGGGTTCGGACGCTATGCGTTGCGCGCCTTCGATGTTCGGGTGTGTCCCGAACGCCGGAAGTGACTGGTGCGTGGCATCCGGAATCGGCAGGTGGCTGGTGTCGCTACCGGGCCGGTGGAGACTCCGAGCCCGGACCCACGCGCCGGTCCACACACCACGAAGCCCGCCCCCCACTCTTCGGGCAGGGCCGACTTCGTGGTTGGCAGAGGCTCAGCCGATGTCGCGCGACGCCTTGTCACCGAGGTGGCGACCGGCCCAGTAGCCGGTAACCATGCTCGGCCCGACGCACGAGCCACCGCCGGGGTAGGTGCCCCCGAGCACCGAGGCCGAGGTGTTGCCAGCCGCGTAGAGGCCGTCGATCAGCGGCGTGTAGTTGCCCAGCACCTGGGCGTTCTTGTCGATCCGCAGGCCACCGCTGGTGCCGATCGTTCCCGGCCACTGCTGGATGGCGGCGAACGGACCCCCCGCCACGGGCTTGATGTTGACATTGTTCGGACCGGTCAGGGCGCGGATCTGCTCGGGGTCGGCCCAGTCAGGGTCCTCCCCCTTCTCGGCGAACTTGTTGTAGTGGGTCACCGTCTCCTCGAGGGTGTCGGCATCCACGCCCATCTTCTCCGCAAGCTCGCGAACCGATCGGCCGATGACCAGCCACTCGGGAGCGGACTGACCCTGGGGTCCGACCAGGCTCAGCTCTCCGTCGGCGCCGGTCACCACCTTCGACTCGAACAGACCGCGCTCGAGATGCTCGGCACCGACCACGCACCACGCCGGCCCCTTGTTCGGGTACCCGGGATCGCGCTGGTCGAACTCGTTGAACGGGTGCGAGAAGTCGTTGTAGGTGTAGCCGCCGTGCATGAAGCGCTTGGCATGCCGGTTGACGATGATCGACCCCGGGCCCAGACCCATGTACATCTGCGGCAGCGGCTCGCCGTCACGCCCGACCTGCCACGGGTCGTACATCACTCCGTAGGAGAAGAAGGTGCCCATGTTGCCGAGCTTGGCGCCAGCGGCCATCGCCATAGTGTGGCCGTCACCGGTGTTCGCCCAGGGCGTGCAGGGCTTGACCTCGTAGCCCAGGAAGGTCTTCACCATCTCCGGGTTCCACTCGAAGCCGCCCGCCGCCAGCACGACGCCGCGGCGGACACCGATACGACGCTCAGCGCCGCTCGGACCGGCGACGACTCCGATGACCGCACCGTCGTCGTCGGTGATCAGTCGCGAGGCCGGGAACGAAGTCCGCACCTCGACGCCGCGATCGAGCAATCCTCGGTAGAGCGGCGCGATCAGACCACCGCCCTTGCCCCGGTAGCCCTCTTTCTTCCGACGCTCGTACTCCTCCTGGGAGACGACGGGGCGGTTGTCCTCACCGTAGAAGACCGGCACGTCGACGGCCTGACCCGTGGCGAGGACCTCGCCGTACGCGATCTCGACCGGGCTCACCCACGGGCTGGGGTTGATGAGCTTCGCACCCTCGACGCCGAGGCGCTCGACGACCGGGTAGGCGGCCGCCGAGACCGACCGTGGGAACTCCTTGACCCCGGGCAGCCGCCCGGGGATGACCGAGTAGTAGTCGTCCAGGCCGCCGTGGGGCATCGACCGGTACTCGGTGTTCTCCTCGAGGTACACCAGCGCCTCGGGAGCCGTGTCTACGTAGTGCTCGATGAGCTCGGGGTCCGATGCCCGGCCGTCGGAGAGTCGAGTGACGTAGGCGATCGCCTCTTCACGCGTGTCCCGGTCGGCGACGTGGCGGTTCAGCGGGATCCACATGTCACCGCCCGACACGGCGGTCGTTCCGCCGATGTACTGGTCCTTCTCGACGACCAGTACCTCGGCACCACCGTCGCGCGCCACGACTGCGGATGTCAGACCACCCGCCCCGGTGCCCACCACGACGACGTCGACGACCTCGTCCCAGCGACTCTCTTCAGCCATGACAGTTTCCTCCAACTTTCCAACTCGCTCGACAGGGCCCGGATCGGCGACCGCCCGGGTACGGATCCGGCAGGGAGTGCGTCACAGAGTCCTTGGTGGTGGGGTCGTAGCGGACCACCCCGATGTCCCGGACCAGCGGCTGGTACTCGGACTTCCACTTCAGCTCGTGGGACTGGGCCAGGTGGTCCTGGATCGCCTCCATGGACTCCCAGACCTCGAACAGACGAAGGGTGTTCGAGGTCTCCAACGGCTCTGCCCACCAGTACTCGACACAGCCCGCGTCCTTGCGATTGAGCTCGGCGAGAGATGCGGTGAACTCCCTGACCTCGGCGAAGTCCTCGGGTGCGAGGGTCATCGAGACGGACAGAGCGATCACGTGCAGGTCTCCTCGGGTGATCTGGTGGGCGAACATCCCTGCGCCGAACCATAAGTCACGGTCCGTTCACGGGGACGGGAGCGTTTTGGTGAGTGGAATCCGTCAGCACGCGATCGCGGCGCGCGCCTGTCGGGTCGCTCCACTGCCCGGCGATCCAGGTCTCTCGCACCAGGTAGGCGGCGGGACCCGAAGCACCTCGTGGCGCGGGTCATGGAGCAGGACCACATCATCCGGGATCCCGGCTCGCAGTCGGCATACCGCCCCTCCCGGTGTCAACGGATCCGAGAGGTACCCGTCGAGCTCCTGCGCGGAGGTGACGTTCTCCTCAGGCGCGATCAGCCGGTTCGCCGCCGACGCCATCACCCGCCTGGGGCCCTTCGGAGCTGTAGAGGCGTCGGTGCTCACAGTCGTAGGCACGCCTGCGGCCAACGCGGGTCCCGCAGTGCACCGACACGGCGCGGCGCCGCGCCTGCGGGGCGGCGATCACGGCCACCAGGTCGTGGTACAGCTCCTACGGAACGACGCCGAGCTCGACTGGCCATACGCCGCCGAACTCCTCCGGGATGGCAATCCCCTGAAGTCCAAGCTGGTCAGCCTCTGCGACCACACCTCGTGCACAACGCCCCTGCGTCGATGAGCCGCCGAATCTCCTCGCTGGACGCCTTGCTCTTCAGGACCCCGCGCAGGACATGGCGCAGCTCATCGTGTTCTGGCAATGCGGGCCTGTTTCATCTCTTCCCTCTTGCCTGCCGTATGTCGCTACACTATCTATAATAGTGATATTATTAACCTCTTACATGGGTAGGCTCTCCTCCGCCAGTATGTTTGTTTACTTCTTCTGGATAGGACGTTTCGCATGCCTCATGCCCAGCCGCCTTCGTCCGTTGGCACAATCGTGCGCACTCCGAAGACGGCCGAACTGATCGCCACCCATCTGCGCCGGCAGATCGTGCTAGGCGAGTTGGCGGCTGGCGAGACGCTCCCTCCCGAACTCCAGCTGATGGAGGAGTTCGGTGTCTCTCGCCCGACGCTGCGCGAGGCCCTTCGGATTCTCGAGGCGGAGTCACTGATCATCGTGCGTCGCGGCAGCCGCGGGGGTGTGCAGGTCATGACGCCGACCGTGTCGGTCGCCGCCCGCCACGTCGGCCTGCTGCTGCAGATCCAGGGCACCACGATCGATGACGTCTACCAGGCACGCATGCTGTCCGAGCCTCCTTGCGCCCACCTCCTGGCTCTCTCGCGGACCGAGCAGGACCTGATCGACCTGAGCGAGGTCGTCGAGGCCATGAAGCAGGAGGTCGACTCCCGTGAGACCTTCGTGCCCAATCCAGCTCGCTGGTCGCAACTGACCTACCGCATCCACGAGCTGATCCTTCAGCGGTGCGGCAACAAGGCCCTAGCGATCCAGGGTGTGGTCCTCCAGGACATCGTCGCCACCCACCTCCACACGCGAATCGAGCAGGGATCCGGCGATGCGGGCACCCCCGCACGCTTTCAGCGGGCGATCCGCTCCTACGAGAAGTTCATTCGCCTGGTGCGGGAGCAGGACGCCGTTGGCGCCCAGAAGCACTGGCTCTCCCACATGGAGGCAGCCGCCCAGTACCTCCTCAAGGACGACCTCAAGACCCAGCCCGTGGTGGATCTCTTCGCGTGAGGCCAGTCGCCTAGCCTCCACGCGCTCCCCGCAGGAGCAGCCATGCCTAGTGTCCTGAGTCTTTGATTCGGGTGCAGTAGCTGGCGATGGAGTCGAGGATCAGATCCGAGTCCGCACGAGTTCCGGGCGGCGCTACTACGACGGCAAGATTGCCGAGGGAAAGACCTCACGGGAAGCCATCCGATGCCTCAAACGACACCTGGCGGCCACCGTCCTCTGGAAAACCATGATCAACGACGCCCGGTCACGCGACCTCACGCCCACCACACAATGTTCCGACGCGGCTTGACAATACAGAGGGACCATCGACCCCACACTGCCGCCGGGAACCGGCCGCCAGCGACCCGACTCCACACCGGTGTCACAAACGTCGCGGCCTCATACATCTGAGGCGTGGATAGCTCGTCACGCCGTCGTGGTGTCGGCGAACTGGCGGCGGTAGGCCGACGGCGAGGTCGCGTACATGGCCACGAAGTTCTGTCGCAGGGTCACCCCGCTGCCGAACCCGCACGCGGCCGCGACGTCCTCGATCGACCGGTCCGTCGTCTCGAGCAGAACCCGCGCCGCGTCGAGGCGGCGTTCGAGCACCCATCGCGCCGGTGTGGTTCCCGTCGCCTGGTGGAAGTGGCGGATGAAGCCGCGCCTGCTCATCCGCGCGCGGTCCGCGAGGCGAGCGACCGGCAGCGGCTCGTCCAGTCGAGCGAGCGCCCAGTCGAGTACCTCCGCGATCGGGCTGCCCGCGGTGGGGCGCGCGAGCGGCCGCTCGACGTACTGTGCCTGCCCGCCCTCCCGGTGCGGGGCGACGACGAGGGTGCGGGCGATACGCGTCGCGACGCCGGACCCGAGGTACTTGCGGACCAGGTGCAGGCACGCATCCATCGACGACGCGGTCCCGGCGGACGTCAGGATGTCGCCGTGGTCGATGTAGAGCACCGAGGTGTCCACCGTCGACTCGGGCTGCCGTTCGGCGAGCTGTTCCATCGCGGACCAGTGGGTGACCGCGGCACGGCCGGCGAGCAGTCCCGCATCGGCGACCGCGAACGCGCCGAGGCACAGGCCGGCGATCGTCGCGCCGCGGTCGTGAGCGCGGGACAGGCAGGCGCGCAACGCTTCTCCCGTCGGATCGAGCGTGACCGGCCATGAGGGAATGACGACGATGTCGGCGTCGTCGACGGTGTCGGGGCCTCCGACGTCACCGATTGGATATCCCTCGGCGGTCCGGATCGAACCGGCACGGCCGGACCACAGTCGGGTCTCCCAGTCGTTCGCGAGCCCGAGTCGGCCGACCTCGCCGAAGACCATGAGCGGCGCGGCGAGGTGGAACATCGTGATGTCGTCGAACGCGTAGACGGCGATGCGCACTGCGGACTCCTCGGGTCGGTGAATCACCCGGACGACGGGGCGCGATTCCATCGAAAGTATGCATTCGTGCCACTGGCGACGGGTGTGCACCCTGCCGAAGAATCGTCATCACCGCCCGCCCAGGCCGGCTACCCACCGATCGAGGAGAGACCGTGACCACACCCCGCCGTGCCCTGATCGTCGTCGACGTCCAGCAGGAGTACTTCGACGGACCTCTCGAGATCCAGTACCCGCCGCGCGCCGAATCGCTGGCCAACATCGTCGGCGCCGTCGACACCGCCGCGGCGCACGACGTGCCGGTGGTCGTCGTGCAGCACCGGCTGCCCGAGGGTGCACCCATCTTTGCCGACGGTTCCCCGGGCTGGTCGCTGCATCCCGCGCTCGCCGAGCGCGTCGACCCGACGTGGAAGCAGGTGCAGAAGCAGTACGCGAGCGTGTTCGCCGGAACCGATGTCGCGGAGTGGCTGCGGGCCCACGACGTCGACACCGTCACGGTCGTCGGCCACATGATCAACAACTGCGACCTCGGGACCGCGGTGGAGGCCGAAGCCCTCGGGTTCGCGGTCGAGGTGCTCTCGGACGCCACCGGCGCGATCCACCTCGCGAACGACGCCGGCCGGGTGTCCGCAGAATCGCTGCACACCACGCTGATGGTGTTGCTGCAGTCCAACTTCGCCGCGGTCGCGACGACGCAGCGGTGGATCGAGGCCGTCCGGTCCGGGGCCGCTCTACCCAAGGGCAACCTCATCGAGTCCGCCGTCGACGGCCGGTCGGCGCTCTCGATCTGACCCGCGTCGGATGGGGGACGTCATGGCGAGTTCCTTCCGTGCGTTCCTGTCAAATCTTTACAATAGAAATGTGTAAAGCATCAACCGTGGGACAGCCCGTACGAGCAGGGACCTCACCCGTCGTGGCGACTCCCCACCGCTACGGGCGCGCCGGCGCTTCGCGCAGACCCGACCGGGACGTGTCATCTGCACAGGTCAGGGCAGCAAAAGGCCCTGCACCTGAGCGGGGTGCAGGGCCGAGCTGAGCGGCCGCCGGAGGTCAGTTGTCCCGAGGCGATTGAGGAAGGTGACCGCGTCGGTGCGGTCAAGCAGGGCAGTAACAATGCCGTGGTCCTCTGGGCAGTGCAGGCGCAGGCTCTCGGAGAGCCGGGTGAGGCTGGCGACGTAGTTCTGCATGATTCCGCCGATCGCGTCCCCGCAGCGGCGGGGTATGTCCTCGCTTACCCAGCACTTGGCGACCTCGCGCAACCAGGGCTGGGTAAGGCCGGTGAAGTCCAGGGTGCGATTGCCCTGACCGAAGACGGCCAGGTTCCACACATCCTTGTGCCGCTCGGTCTCCGGGTCGGAGAGCACGACCCGGGTTGCTTTGACGATGGTGGACCGCAGCGACTCGATTCGCTTCGTCGGGGTGACGAGGTCCTCGAGCGTGCCGACCTTCTGAGCGCAGGCGGTCTGATTGCACAGCGGCCGAAGCCGGTGCATCTCGGTGATGTTCCCGGTCCGATAGCTGTACTGGAGCCCGAACAGGATTTCGGCGACCACCCGCGGCGGCAGACCCCGAAGGTCGACCTGGCGACCGTTTCGGCGAGCGGGAGCGGTCCGGATCCAGTCTTCCAGGTCGATTCCGGGATCCGTATTCCGCAGCTTCTTCACCTGCTTCGAGTGGGGACGGCAGAACCCGTCGACGGCATACTGTCGCCAGCCGCACAGGCGCACCCGGCAGAATCCCGGATGCGGGTAGGGAGCGAGGTCCGTGCGTGCCAAGAATTCGTCCAGGCCGGTGCCGCCGCGTCGGTGAACCGTCTCGGGTTTCTTGCCGCTTCTAAATCGGTGACGGCACCGGTTGTGGAGTCGACAGGTGAGCGTAGTACGTCAGCTCGAATTCATCCGGCGGGGCGCACCCGAGACGACTGTGCAGGCGACTGCGATTGAACCAGTCGACCCATTCCATCGTGGCGTACTCGACGTCCTCGACGGATTTGTGGGGACCCGGATGGAACGGGCTTCCCTTGGCGATCACTTCGGTCTTGAACAACCCGATAGTGCTCTCGGCCAGCGCATTGTCGTACGCATCTCCCACGCTGCCGATTGACGCAGCAATGCCCTCCAGTACAAGGGTTTCCGCGAAGAAGATGGAGGTGTACCGGGCAGGCTCAACCGGTCGATGCAACACCCACGATGAGGAGGGTGTTGATGGGCAGACCACCTGGATGGCTGAAGGAACTGACGGGCCGATCGGCGATGATCTCGCCGGGCGCGCCGACGACTCGGCGCAGCATTGAACGGAAGTTCTGGAAGGAGATCGCGAACGGGGCCTCGTCGGAGGATGCGGCTGAAGCGGTCGGCGTGTCGCCGGCGGTGGGTTCTCGCTGGTTCCGTCAGGGTGGCGGAATGCCGACGATCGAGTTGACCGAGCCTGCCGGACGGTACCTGTCATTCCCTGAACGCGAAGAGATCGCGATCCTGAGGGCACAGGACGTCGGTGTGCGCGAGATCGCGCGCAGACTCGGCCGCGACCCCGCCACGATCTCTCGCGAGCTACGGCGCAACGTGGCCACACGCTGCGGCAAGCTGGAGTACCGAGCATCGGTCGCGCAGTGGAAAGCCGAGCTGATGGCTCGGCGACCCAAGACTGCGAAGTTGGTGACGAACCCGCTGCTGCGCAACTACGTTCAGGACCGGTTGAGCGGCGAGGTCAGGCGCCCGGACGGTGCGACCGCGGTCGGTCCTGCGGTACCGGAATGGAAGGGCCGCAACAAGCCTCACCGGCAGGACCGGCGGTGGTCCACGTCGTGGAGTCCGGAGCAGATCTCGAATCGACTCAAGGTCGACTTCCCCGACGACGACTCGATGCGCATCAGCCACGAGGCGATCTACCAGTCGCTGTTCATCGAGGGCAGAGGTGCTCTGACCCGGGATCTGGTCGCGAATCTGCGCACTGGCCGGTCGCTGCGGGTGCCCAGAGCCCGATCTCGGAACAAGCCACAATGGCACGTCACCGAGGACGTGGTGATTGGTGAACGTCCCGCCGAAGTCGACGACCGTACGGTTCCGGGTCATTGGGAGGGCGATCTGATCATCGGTACGCACCGGTCCGCGATCGGCACCCTCGTCGAACGCACGAGTCGGGTCACGCTGCTGGTGCACCTGCCCCGACTCGACGGTTACGGAGAGAGTCCGCGGGTAAAGAACGGCCCCGCACTGGCCGGCTACGGCGCCGTGGCGATGAACGCGGCTCTGACTGCGGCGATGGCTGGCCTCCCGCTGCAGCTTCGCAAGACGTTGACATGGGACCGAGGCAAGGAACTGTCCGGCCACGTTCAGTTCACGCTCGCCACCGGAACCAAGGTGTTCTTCGCCGATCCGCATTCCCCGTGGCAGCGACCGACGAACGAGAACACGAACGGCATTCTGCGACAGTACTTCCCGAAGGGAACAGACCTGTCCCGCTGGAGTGCCGATGACCTCGAAGCTGTCGCATCGGCAGTGAACAACAGGCCACGGAAGGTGCTCGGCTGGAAGACCCCGGCCGAGATCTTCAGCGAGAAGCTACAGTTGCTGCACCAGCACGGTGTTGCGTCGACCGGTTGAATTCGCCCCGACTGCCGGCATCGCTGTGATGGATCAATCCCGCACCGACAGGGCGACCGGTGTGGTCACGTCGCCACAACGCCACCTTCAACGCGGTGGTGACCATCGCGGCGTCCTTGACCGTGGCGGCATGCAGCCGACGATCGCCCGCGAGAAACAGTCGATCACGAACGCGACATAGACGAACCCCGCCCAAGTACGACAGTAGGTGAAGTCGGTGACCCACTTCCGATTCGGAGCTTGTTCGGTCGGCCAGCAGGTCGATCGGCCGCCTCGTGACCAGATCCACGATGACCGTGCCGTAGACGTGGCCGCGACGGACCGCGAAGTCGTCGATCCCGAGTAACGGTGTCGCATCGATGGCCCGGTCGGGTATGGCGCGTACCGCCCGCAGCACAGTGTCACGGCCGACGCGCACACCGAAACGATTGGCCAGTCGGGCTCCAGCCCGCCCGGCCACAGCGAGGCCGATTGCCTCGATCAACTCGTTCAGCACGGTGGTCCGCCGAGCCGATCGCCGTGTCAGCCTCGGGACTTGCTCGGCGAAAGTGGTTGCCGTGCATGTGTCGTTGTCGCAGAAGAATCGGCGAACTGTCAGGTCGAGAACGACCGGATGGGCGCCGATCGCAGTATCGGCAGGCTGACGTCGACATCGAGAATACACTCGGTTCGAACCTGTACCGCACTTCGGGCATCGGGCATCGCCACCCTTCGGGTGAGCGGCGATCCGGATCGTGGTACCGGCCAGCCGAACCGCCTCGACGACGACACCGGTCAGATGCGGCAGCAGTACCGCCAAAGAGGATAAATCACACCAAAATGATCTTGGTCCACGTCGAATCGATACTGATCAGCGGCATGTCAGCCGCTTCACGGAAAGTGCGCCAGATCCGCGATAGTGCTCACTTGTGCTCAACGAAAGTGGATCTGGCGCACTTTCCGTGAAGCCTCTGTCGTGGTTCATGATTCGAGGTGGATGACGCGTTTGCGGAGCAGGTCGAGGTTCGCTCGTCCGTACATCTGTCGTTTGAGCATTTTGATGCGGTTCACGTGTCCTTCGACTGGGCCGGAGTTGTGTTCGAGAGTCAGGCCGGCGATGACCGCATCGAGGTCTCGACGTAGACCGGTGGTGAAGGACCGCAGGGCGGGTGCGCCGGTGGCGTCGACATCGGCCATCCAGTCGGTGAGGTCGTGGCCGCGGCGCTCGGTCATGATCTCTGCGAATCCGCGAACGTGCCCGCGCAGGGTGGTCAGGGCCGGACTGCGTTCGAGGATCTCGTCGAGCCGAATTTCGTCCTTGTCGGTGAGGTTGTCGGGTCGGCAGGTCAGCCACCCGGTGACCTGCCGGACACTTGGTGCGGTTGGCTGTGTCGGCTGCATCCGCAGTGCATCTCGTAGCGGCTGAAGGAACCGTCGGACGGTCTTGTCGCTGCCGCGGTAGCCGCGTTCGGTGATCTCGCGGGTGAGGCGGGCACCGTCGGTGCAACCGGCGGCGAACCGTTCACGCAGGTAGGGCTCGAACCCGGTGATCAGGGTGCGACCTGCAGTCCGAGCGGTGGTCATCAATTCATCGACGTCGGTGGCGCGGGCGAAGCGGCGCACCGTTCGGCGGTCGAGTCGCAGACGTCGGCCGATTCCGGTGATCCACATCCCTCGGGCGACGAGATCGTGGACTGCGGTGTGCCGTTCGCGGGTGCGGGTGGCCAACTTTCCCTGCGCGACATATGTGTTGTCAACCGCTGCATTGCAATGGGTTTCGTTGTCGAACTCGATCGCGCCGTCGTCGGCCGACTCGGCTGGTCTGGCCGGAGGGCGAAGGTCTACGCGATGACGGATCACTGTCTGTTCGACCGCACCGACAAGGTTGTGCCATAGATGCCATCGGTCGGCGACCTGCACCGCATCCGGGGCTCCGCTGCGAACGGCGTCGGCGTAGGCGCCAGCCCGGTCCCGGCACACAACCTCGGCGCCAGGATGCTCATGTAGCCACGTCGCGACGGTGTCTGCGGTGCGGTCGGCAAGTAGATCGATCGGCCGCCTCGTGACCAGATCCACCACGACTGTGCCATAGACGTGGCCGCGGCGGATCGCGAAATCGTCGAGCCCAAGGACCGCGGTAGCCGCGATCGGACGATCCGGGATGGCGCGCACGGCCCGCAGAACCGTATCCCTGCCCACAGAAACCCCGAGCCTGGCGGCAAGGCGGGCGCCGGCGCGCCCGGCGACGGACAATCCGATCGCGTCGATCATCGCCCCGAGGACCGGAGTTCGTCGGCTCCACGGTGTCGTCACGCCCGGGATCTGCTCAGCAAATGTCGTTGCATCACAGTCGTTGTTGTCGCAGAAGACCGACGGACCCTCAGGTCGATCACGACCGGATACCCGCCGATCGCGGTGTCTGCGGGCCGGCGACGATACCGCGAATGCACCCGCTCCGAGTCATGGAGACACTTCGGGCAGCGACCCCACACGCTTCGCGGCCGGGCACCGATCCGGATCACCTCACCGACCGGACGCACCGTCTCGACTACAAGTTCGGCAAGATGCGGCAGCAGGGCCTTCCACGGCTCGGAATCACACAAAGATGATCTTGATACATGGAGGATTCGCGCCGGTCAGCGGCATCCGGATTCCTTCACGGAAAGTGCGCCAGATCCACGAAAGTGCTCACTCGTGGGCAAGGTTCACTGTAGTGGTTGCCGGGTCCCGGTGACGGTCTTGCGCAGCTTTTCGGAGCGGGCGTGGTGGTCGCGGAATCGCCGTCGAGATTCAGTACGACGGAGCGGCGCAGGAGCCGGTTGAGCATCGCCGCTGCGACGGTGGTGTCGCCGAGAACTTCTCCCCATTCACCGACGCCGCGGTTGGTGGTGATCACGATCGAGTCTTCAGATACCGTTGTGAGACAACCTGAAACAACGCAGATTCGGCTTCGCCGGGCAGTGGTAGGTAGCCGAGTTCGTCGATCACCAACAGGGTCGGCCCGGCGTAGAGTTGCCGGATACGGTAATATATTCTGCCGCTCGACAAGTCGAGTGCGGCGAGCATGTGCATCACACCGTCGTAGCGGCGGTAGGTGGCCGCTGCCGGTGCGGATGAGTTCCCGGGCGCCAGCACCTGCCCTTACGAGGCTGCAGGTTCAACGGACCGAACTCGTCGACACAGACCACCCGACCATCGATCGGGGGTCGGTCGTAGAGGCCCAGAATCGTCTGCATCTTCGTCAGGAAGTCCGGGTCCGTCGACGCCTTCCACGTGGTGGTCGCCTGCCAGGTGACCCTGCCGTCCCGCAGAATCCGACGTAGCGTCTCGCGACTGATCGCCGGCACCACCTTCCGACAGACCAGATGCTCGGCGAGCTTGGTCAGGCTCCAGGTGGAAAACGCGGTGACACCCCAGTCTGCGGGGGACGTCCGGGCGATCAAGCAGATCCGTTCTCGGGTCTGCTCATCGATCGTCCTGGGACGTCCCCCGCTCCATTTTGGGTTCAGGGCCTCGAATCCCCGTTCGTTGAACGCGTGGATGACATCGCGGACGTAGTCCTCACCGACCTGCATCAGCGAGGTGATGTCCTTGACGCTCTGGTGTTGAGCGGACATCAACACCACGATCGCACGCCGCAGCTTGACCGGGTCCTTGGCGGTGCGGCTGATCTTCTGCAACCGCCGCCCTTCCTCCATGCTCAGTGCCCGGACGTACACACTCGGTTGACGTGCCATGACCACCTCCGTTTCTGACTCGGAGACAGTCTGCAGTTCGCACCATCTGAAACCCGGGATTACCCGGCCAACGATCCGTGACGAGCCACTAGTAGGACTTTGTTAGGTGGGGAAGGTGTGGTGGCAGGTCGGGCAGGTCCCGATCCAATAGGCCAGTGCGCGTTGGAGTTTGCGTACGACGGC
>NZ_JBIAOU010000024.1:0-68260 GCF_042879035.1 Rhodococcus sp. NPDC003318
GTCGCCGAATCCATCCCCCGCTCCTCCGCCAACACCGCCAACTCCACCAGCTCCCGCGGCCCGAACTGCTCCGCCGACGCCTTGTACCCGAGCTTCAGGACCACGGTGAACCTTTCTGTTGGCTCACGCCCACCATGTGTGCGCGTTTGTGTGCAGCTTCCGCACGAAATAGTGCAATCTAGTGTCGATCGCTGTCAACAGTTGCGCGTGCCGGGCGTATCTTGGTGACGCGGCTATCTTGGTGACGCTCCACCCGCCCATGACCACCGGCAGCCGAGAAGGGAAGATTCGTGTCCGCAGACGCTCGCCGCCGTGAGATCCTGCGCCGGCTCGCCTCGAGCGGGTACCTGGAGGCCAAGGCGCTGTCCGCGGAACTCGACGTGGACGCGTCGACCATCCGGCGCGACCTCGACGCCCTGGCCCGCGACGGCAGGGTGGAACGCACGCACGGTGGTGCACGCGTGGTGGACGGTGCGACGAAGGACGTGCCGTACGTGTTCAAGGTCGGGCTCAACGCTGCCGAGAAGTCCGCGATCGCGCGGGCCGCGGCCGGGTTGGTGCACGACGGCGCCAGCGTGATTCTCGACAGCGGATCGACGACCTACGAGGTGGCGGTGGCGCTGCAGCGCACGAGCGCGCTCACGGTGATCACGAACGACCTGCGGATCGCCAAGCTGGTGGCGGGTTTTCCCGAGGTGCGACTCCTGGTGGCCGGCGGCGAGCTGCTCAACTCGGTCTACACACTGACCGGAGACCACACGGTCGACTTCATCCGGAGCTTCTCGGCGGACTGGGCGTTCCTCGGCGCGGATGCGATCGACCCCGTCACCGGGGTCACCAACACGAACACGCTCGAGGTTCCCGTCAAGCGCGCGATGATGCGGTCGGCGGCACACGTGGCCGTCGTGGCGGATCACTCCAAGTTCGGACGCCGGGCCCTGGCGAAGGTCGCGGAGATCGAGGATGCGGACCGGATCATCACGGACGCGGGACTGAGCGCCGAGCTCGCCGAGCCGTACGGCGAAACCCTGACCATCGCCCCCGGCGCCTGTGCGTGAGTTCGGTGGTTCCAACTACCGAACTCACGCACAGGCGGAGCCTAGATCCGGGTGATGTCCAGTCCGCCCTCCTGGAACTGCGAGCGCAGACGCTTCTTGTCGAACTTGCCGACGCTGGTCTTGGGGACCTCGCCGATCACGGTCCAGTTCTCGGGCAGCTGCCACTTGGCGATCTTGTCGGACAGGAAGTCCCGCAGGGCGTCGACGGTGGTCCCGCTGCCCTCGCGGATCACCACGGCCACCAGCGGACGCTCGTCCCACTTCTCGTCGGGCACACCGATCACGGCGGCCTCGAGGACGTCCGGGTGACCCATGACCGCGTTCTCGAGGTCCACCGACGAGATCCACTCGCCGCCGGACTTGATGATGTCCTTGGTGCGGTCGGTGAGGGTGAGGTAGCCGTCCGGGGTGATCGATCCGACGTCACCGGTGCGGAGCCAGCCGTCGTCGAACTTCTCCGGCGCGTCGACGCCGTAGTAGGACCCGGTGATCCACGGCCCGCGGACCTCGAGCTCCCCGATGCTGGTGCCGTCGTGCGGGACGATCCGACCGGCGTCGTCGACGAGCCGTGCCTGCACCGACGCCGGGAACCGGCCCTGCGTGTACCGGTAGCGCCAGCGGTCGTCGCCCTGCGCGTCGGCAGGCGGACGCGCCACCGAACCGAGCGGGGAGGTCTCCGTCATTCCCCACGCGTGGAGGACCTGCACGCCGTGCTCGCTCTCGAAGGTGTGCATCAGCGCGGGCGGGACGGCCGAGCCACCGATCAGCACTTCCTTCATGAACGAGATGTCCTGCGGATGCTGATCGAGATGCAGGTGCAGGCCCTGCCAGATCGTCGGCACCGCCGCCGCGAACGTCGGGCGTTCCGCGGCGATCAGTTCCGCCAGCGGAGCGGGCTGGAGGAAACGGTCCGGCATGATCAGCGACGCACCGATCATGAACGCGGCGTACGGCAATCCCCACGACATGGCGTGGAACTGCGGCACCACCGCCAGCGCGCGGTCGCCCTGCTTCAGCGCGGGCCCCTCGGTGGAGCACACCTGCATCGAGTGGAGGTAGATCGAACGGTGCGAGTACGCAACACCTTTCGGGTCACCTGTCGTGCCCGACGTGTAGCACATCGCGGCGGCCGAACGCTCGTCGACCTCGGGCCAGTCGAACTCGGTGGGCTGGTCGGCGATCAGGGTCTCGTAGGCGTGGACCTCGACGCCCTCCGGCGCCTCGAGCCCTGCGGTCGAGTCGCCGGTGACGACGATGTGCTTGACGGTGGTCAGCTGCGGAAACTGCGGCGCGAGCAGCGGGATCAGCGTCGGGTCGACGATGATCACCCGGTCCTCCGCGTGGTTCGCCACGTGGACAAGCTGCTCCGGGAAGAGGCGGATGTTCAGGGTGTGCAGCACCGCGCCCATCGACGGCACGGCCAGGTACGCCTCGAGGTGTTCGGCGTTGTTCCACATGAACGTCGCCACTCGCTCGTCGCCGGTCACCCCGAGACCGCGCAGCGCGTGCGCCAGCGCCGCGCACCGTCGGCCGACCTCCGCGTAACTGCGGCGACGTGCCCCGGACTCGGTCCAGGTCACGACCTCCGCGCCACCGTGAACGGTGCTGCCGTGCCGCAGCAGTTGCGCGATGGACAGGGGGGCGTCTTGCATCGTGCTGAACATGAATCGCTCCTCGATTGATCGGTTCGCGCCCATTGTGACCTACTCCACACCGTTGTGGCGCACCGCTGTCGTTCGTGCCGGCCGATCCGTCTCCCACCTGCAGCGATTGCCGCTGCCGCGCGAACTCGGGACACCGTCTCGGCCCGTCCGGTTCGGATTCCGCATCGAAGACTCCACAATGGACACGGAAGGGGCGTGACGGCATGACCGGAGAACTCGAGCAGAACCGCGGTCGGCGGTGGTCCACGGTTCCGGCGCGAGCGCTGTCGGGGGTGCTCGCCGCGGCGGTGATCCTGGCCGTCGGCGAACTGGTGTCGGTGCCGATCGGATCGGCCGCATCCCCGTTCTTCGCGGTCGGGTCCACGACCGTCGATCGAAGCCCCACGTGGGCACGGGAATTCGCGATCACCACGTTCGGAACCAACGACAAGACCGCGTTGTTCATCGGCATGAGCATCCTGATCGTGGCGCTGGCCGCGATCGCAGGCGTCGTCGAGCGCACCCGGCGCCCCTACGGCAGCGCGATCCTGGTGACGCTCGGCGCGGTCGGGGTGTACGCGGCGGCCACCCGCCCCGGAGCGAGCGCCGTCAGCGTTCTCCCGACGATCGTCGGTGTCGGAGCCGGGGTGCTCGTCCTGCGGTTGCTGACCTGCCGGTCGCGCGGCCTCGACGAGGGGCGCGACGATCGTGACACCATGTCTCGCAGGCACTTTCTCGTTCTGGCCGGGTCCGCGGCCGGAGTGGCGGTGGCCGCGGGGGCGGTGGGACGTCACCTGACGGACACGGTCGCCGGGGCGGTGCGCAACCGCATGGCCTTCGTCGCGCCCGCCGGCGCACCGGGCAACGGTGCGCCCGCCGTCGGGCTCGGCACCGACGTCGCCGTGCCCGGCGCCACCCCGTTCATCACCGCCAACGACGACTTCTACCGCATCGACACCGCGCTGCAGGTACCGAAGCTCACCACCGACGGGTGGAGCCTGCGGATCCACGGGATGGTCGAGCGTGAGATGACCCTGACGTGGGCCGATCTGACGTCCCGCATCCCGATCGAACGCACCGTCACCCTCACCTGCGTCTCCAACCCGGTCGGCGGCAACCTCGCCGGCAACGCGACGTGGCTGGGCTACCCGATGAAGGACCTGCTCGACGAGGTTGGGGTGCACCCCGACGCCGACATGCTGCTCTCGTCCAGTTCTGACGGGTTCACCTCGGGCACACCGATCGCCGTCCTGCGTGACGGCCGGGACGCGATGCTCGCGGTCCTGATGAACGGGGAGCCGCTGCCGTTCGAGCACGGGTACCCCGTCCGCCAGGTGGTGCCGGGACTCTACGGATACGTCTCCGCCACCAAGTGGGTCGTCGACTGGGAGATCACCCGCTTCGACCGGGCCCAGGCCTACTGGACTCAGCGCGGCTGGGCCGAGCAGGGTCCGATCAAGACGGCCTCCCGGATCGACGTGCCGGCGTCGTTCGACAAGGTGGCCGCCGGGGCGGTGCTGGTCGCCGGGACCGCGTGGGCGCAGCATCGCGGCATCTCGCAGGTGGAGATCCGGGTCGACGACGGCCCCTGGGAGAAGGCCACTCTCGCCGAGGAGTACTCGATCGACACGTGGCGGCAGTGGACCTGGCGGTGGCAGGCCGAACCGGGCAGTCACACCCTGCGGGTGCGCGCCACCGACCACGACGGGAACGTCCAGACCGGCCAGTTCACGTCCGCGACGCCCGACGGCGCGACCGGCTGGCACGCCCGCTCCGTGATCGTCGTCTGAGCGGAGGTCACGCCAGGGCGAGTGCGATCAGTGCGACGAGCGGCGGCCCGGACTGGCTGATCGCGCCGACCACCCCGGACCCGCGGGGACGGCTCAGCGCCATCCGGTCCGACGCGGCGAGCGCCAGGCCCGCCAGGAACGCGAACGCGCAGGTGTAGATCACGAGCGTGCGCCCGGCGGTGTGCTGTCCCGCCCACCACAGGACGACACCGGCCACCGCCCCCGATCCGAGGAAGAGGTTGTAGAACCCGACGTTGAACGCCCACAACCGGGCCGCCGGAAGATCCTCCTCGGGGATGCGGAACAGGTCCCGGTGGATCGCCGGGCGCGTGAACAGCACGGTCTCCCACACGAAGACCAGCAGGTGGACCGCCGCGGTGACGAGGGCGGCGACCTGCGCGACGGCGTTCACGGCGCACCCGCCTCGCCGGCGAGCACGATCCCGTACCGGGCCGCCACCGCGCCGACGTCCCGCTCGCCGGTCACGCCGGCGAGATCGCCGAAGAAGCGGCTCATGCGGTCACCTGCGCTGATCAGGAGAAACCGCGCGGTCGGGGTGCACACCGTGAAGCCGTTCATCGTCCCGCCGTCGAAGGTGATCGAGTCGCCCGGTCCCAGTTCGGTCTCCGCGTCGAGGAACCGTACCCGAATCCGGCCGGCCAGTATGCAGTACGTCTTCGCCCACGGTTCGCTGTGCAGCGGTTGCGATTCGCCCGGACCGGCGTCGACGAGGAACAGTTCGTGATCGGTCCCGCTGTGCAGAAGGGTGACGATGGCGTCGGGAAGGGTGAGGGACCGTGTTTCCCCGGCGCGCGCGATGGTGGTCATACCTCGACGGTAGGGCGGGCGCCGCGCCGCGCCCATCCTCGAAATCGGGGATGGGCCGCACCGTCGTACGGGCGCATACTGGGACGATGACGTCGGGCACGGTCGAAGTCCGAGCAGAGCGGGTGCGCCGCGAACTCACCGCTCTGGTCGTCGACGGCTCCGACGTTTCCGAGATTCACCGTCGAGCCATCGACCTGGTCGGCGCGTCGGTGCGCAGCGAGCTGACCTGCTGGGCACTGATCGATCCCGAGACCCTCGCGATCGGGTCGATGACCAGTGGCTGCGACCGGATCCCGAGCAGCTACGAGGCGATCCTGGCCGAATCCGAATACGGCGGCAACGATTTCGGTACGTTCGCGGGGATCGCCCGCAGCGGTGACATCGTGCTGCGAGTGTCGGACCTGCCCCGGCGGGCGATCGGGCGAAGCCTGCGGTACTCGTCGGTGTGGCAGCCACTGGGCCTGAACCGGGAGATGCGCGTAGTGTTCGTGGTGAACGGATTCTGTTGGGGTGGAGCTGGTTTCGTACGGTCGGGACCGGAATTCGGGGACGGTGACGCCGAACTGCTGCGTGTGCTGTCACCGATTCTCGCGTCGGTTACGCGCACCGCGATGCGCGGGTCGGCGGCCGCGCACCTCGACGACGAGGGTCCCGCGGTCGTGGTGACCGACGGCGACGGCAACCCACTCGCCCTGACGGACGCCGCGAGGGCCTGGCAGAACCGCTTGGGAGCGGACGCCCCGGGGCGCCTGGAGGTACTGCTGCGCGCAGCGGCCGCGGGTGCCCGGTCGAGCCCCACCGGCGCGTTCCGCACGCTTGTCCGCGACGCCGGCGGCGGGTGGACCCTGGTGAGGTCGACCGGACTGTTCGGGGAGGACCCACCCCGCACGGCGGTCACGCTCGAAGCCGCCCGGGGTGAGGAGATCACGCGACTCCTGTTCGCCGCCTACGCATTCACTCCGCGCGAGCGGCAGGTGTGCCGGGACGTCCTCGCGGGCCACTCGACCACCGACATCGCGCACCGGCTGCAGATCACCGCGAACACCGTGCAGGACCACATCAGGTCCATCTACGCGAAGTCCGGGGTCCGCAGCCGCGCCGAGCTCGCCGCGCGGCTGCGCAGCGAGTGACGGTCAACGGTCACACCCCCTCACGCACCGGCACCCCCGTCCCGACCCGGGACGGGGGTGCCGTCACGGGTTCTGCCGTCTGCCGTGCGCTCACCCGCCGAGGCGGTACGCCCGCCGGGCGTTGTCTGCGCCGATCAGGTGGCCGATGCGTTCCGCATCACCGAAAGACCATGACCCGTCGTCGATTCCGGTGGCCAACACCGCCCCGAGAGCGCGACGGAAGAAGGTCGTGCTGATGGGGAACAGCTCGGGCAGACCGTATCCGTCGGTGGAGAACAACACCGAGCCGAAGGGGGCGAGTTCGAGCAGTTCGGACAGCACCTGCCCGCCGCGTCCGCCGACGTTCTGCATCGCGAGCCCGACGTCGACGAAGACGTGGTCGAACACCTGCGCCAGATACCCGGCGTTGCGGTGGAACGGGTAGGTGTGCAGCAGCATGATCGGGACTCCGCGACCCGCCGTGGCCCGCAGCAGCGGGGTCAGCAGCAGTGGATCGCAGTTCGCCAGGTCCGCGTCGGCGTCGCCGTAGCCGGTGTGGAACTGGATCGGCACACCGAGGTCGACGGCTGTCCAGATCAGGAACCGGGTCACGGTCTCGTCCGCCGACCGGACCGGGACACCGGGGTCGAGTGTCGCCGTCCACCGGGCCGCGGACGCCGCGATCTCGACTTCCGTCGGGCACTGCGGTGCGAGGTCGAGACCGACGCGGTACGCGGCGATCGACTTGAACGCGACCGCATCTCCGGCGGCGGCGAGGCGATCCCGGCAGGCATCGGCGAACCCGGACGGCGCGGTCGTGCCGATCACCTCCTCGGCGACCGACTCGAGCCGGACCACCTCACGTGCCGAGCCGCCGGCCAACCGTGCCAGCTCGGACGGTGTGGTCAACTCGTCCGCCGCGTGTCCCGTGTCGACGAGGAACGCGGCAATCCCGGTGGAGCGCAGCAGCCGTCGCGCGACCTCGTCGGCGCCGAGCGCGCGGCGGCGGGCGAGATACTTCTCGGGCTCGACGCCGACGGGCAGGTCGAGCAGCGGTGCGCACAGGCGGCGCACCGCGAATCCGACGCGGGTGTCGAACAGCGTCCCGTGCCACGGTCCGGGACCGTCCGCCTCGCAGAGCAGCGCCTCGAAGCCCTGCCGGTCCAGGGCCGTGGGCACGATTCCGTGACAGTGGTGGTCGACCAGACCGATCTCCGCCACCATCTCCGTCAGCGCGTCACCGGGCCGCGTCATGCCAGCATTGTGCGCCGCCGCGGCGCGTCAGGCGTACTGCTTGGCGAGCGGTGACGGAAACCGCAGCATCACCCGGACGCCGCCGAGCCACTCGGTGACGGCGTCCGCCTCCGCCTCGAGGGCCCGCCGCGCCTGCGACCCGACGTCCTCGAGCAGGTGCAGCACCACCCGGCCGGCCTCGTCCTGCCACCAGCCGCCGACGATGCGTCCGTCCCACCAGGCCGTCGGACCGGCGTTGCCGTTCGAGTCGAACAGCAGATCCCGGTGCGGGCCGAGGTACCAGTCGCGGTCACGCCACCCCATCGTCGTGGGGTCGAGTCCGGGCAGCAGCGCCGCCCACGGCGCGACCGGCGTGGCCGGTTCCTGGTCGTCGGCGAGGAGATAGCCGATGTCGCGGCCGAGATCGACCTCCACCAGGTCCAGTCCGGCCAGCGCCGTGCGCACGAGGGTGAGGGTGGAGCCGAGCCACCACTTGATGTCGGCCTCGGTGCCGGGCCCGAACGCGCGCAGCCACTCCCGCACCAGCCACGTCGCGCCGTCCACCTCGCCGATCGGGTCGATCGGTGACCCGAGCCACGATTGGGTTGTCGCCCAGCGGTTCCGCGACACCCGCCACGATCCGTCGTTGGTGGCGCGCACGATCCGGCCCTGCGCGGACAGCACCGTCAGCACCCGCGGGCCGACGGACACCTGCCCGCCCCAGCTCTTGCCCTCGCCGTAGGACATGGACCCGCTCAGCAGCGGGATCGCGTCCCGCAGCTCGGTGTACGACCTCGGTGCGGCGCCGTCGAGCGCCTCGAGGACGGCGTCGGCGGCACTGTCCAACCAGCGCGAACCGTCGTCGAACAAACCGGCCTTCTCCACGTCCCGGACGAGCCGGCGCCGCTCCTGGTCCGCGACCCGGCCGCTGGCACCCGCCTGCGCGTACGGCAGCGCCTCCCGGGGGAACACGAACAGCGTCCGCCGCATCGCGAGATGCTTGACCAGCGAACGCTCCTCGTACAGCGCCTTTTCCAGGTCGGCCACCGTCATGCCCGGAACCCGCGCCCGCGCCGAGAGGTAGATCGTGGACGGATCGGTGCCGTGCAGGCAGACGAGGCTGCGCGTCGCGTCGGCCGGGTCGGCGGCCGGGTTGTCCGGTGCCAGCCGATGGCGCAGTGCCAGACGGGTGCGGCGCTCGGCGACGTCGACGGTACGCACGGTGGCCACGACGTCAGACGCCCCGGCCGAGGACAACCCGGGCGCATCCGAATCCGGTCACCGCCACCTCCTCGTTCGTGGACGCGCCTCGGCCCGACGCTCCGGTCCCACCACCCTAGCGCCGGCTCAGCACGGCCGGGCCCGGCGCAGACGGCCGCGCTGTGTCATGGTGAGCCGTGTCCGATTCTCTGCTCGCCGCGCTCCTCGCGATCGGGGCTGCGCTCTGCATCGCCGTCGGAACCGTTGTCCGGCAACGCACGGCAGCGGTCGTGCCCGACGAGACCACCGGCGTCCTCGGACCGATCACGACCCTCGTGCTCAGCCCGGTCTGGTGGCTCGGCACCGTCGTGGGTGCCGCGGGTTACGCACTGCAGGCGGCCGCGCTGGGACTGGGTTCACTGTTGCTGGTGCAACCGCTGCTCGTGCTCTCCCTGCTGTTCGCGCTGCCGCTGGGTGCCCGGTTCGGCGGGCGGCGGATCGCCACCCGCGAATGGCTGTGGGCCGCGGCGTTGACGACGTCGGTGGCCGTCCTGGTGATCGTCGGCGATCCACGACCGGGTGAGCCGCGGGCCGTGACACAGCACTGGATCCTGATCGCGCTCGTCGGCCTGCCGCTCGTCGCGCTCTGCCTGTTCGAGGCGAACCGGCGTACCGGCACGGCGCGTGCCCTGCTGCTCGGCGTGGCGGCCGGGTCGCTCTTCGGGCTCGCCGCCGTGCTGACGAAGGGCGTCGTCCACCTGCTCGGCCGCGGGCCGCTCGCACTCGTGACGTCGCTGGAGCTCTACACACTGATCGTCGTCGCCGTGGTCGCGACGTCGCTGCAGCAGTCGGCTTTCCAGGCGGGTTCGCTACAGGCGTCGCTGCCGGCCAGCACCATCATGGAACCGGTCGTCGCGACGCTCCTCGGGTTCGTGGTGCTCGGGGAGTACCTCGACGCGGACCGCAAGGCCGCCGCGGTGCTCGTCGTCGCGGTCGGCACGATGATCACGGCGACGATCGCCCTGGCCCGCTCGTCCGTCACCGGACCCGACGTCACCGGGCCCGACGGCCCGCAGGCCACCGTGCCCGGTGGTGGGATGTCGCCCTCCCGGGCGGTGGACAGTCGCGACCCGACGGGGTGAACCGCCCCGCTGTGGTCGAGGGGCCGGACGGCGTCAGACGGTGACCGGCTCGCGGTCCCGATCGGCGGCCTCGAGTTCCCGCACCAGCGGCAGCACCTTGGCGCCGAAGTACTCGATCTCCTCCTGGAAGTGCAGGAACCCGGCGAGGATCAGGTCGACGCCGCGGCGGCGGTACTCGACGATGCGGTGCGCGATCTGCTCCGGCGTGCCGATCAGCTGCGTGCGGAAACCGTCGTTGTACTGGACGAGGTCCTCGAACGTCGAGTCCGACCACATGCCCTTCTTGTCGCCGGTCGACGACCCGGCCTGCTGCACGGCGCTGCGGAAGCCCTCGACCGCGGGCCGGTTCGCCTTCTCGACGATCTCCCGCAGGGTGTCGCGGGCTTCCTTCTCGGTGTCGCGGGCGATGATGAAGCCGTTGAGCCCGACCTTGACGTCGCGGTTGTTGGCCTGCGCGACGGTGCGCAACTCGTCGATCTGTGCGGTGATGCCGTCGTAGTCCTTGCCGTTGCTGAAGTACCAGTCGGCGTAGCGTCCGCCGTTGGCGATCGCGGCGGTCGAGTTGCCACCCTGGAACAGCTCGGGGTTGGGCCGCGCGGGGGTGTTGAGGGGCTTCGGCTTCAGGGTGAAGTCGTGGATCCGGTAGAAGTCGCCGCGGAAGTCGACGTCGTCCTCGGTCCAGATCTTGCGGAGCACCTGCAGGAACTCGGCGCTGCGCCGGTATCGCTCGTCGTGCTCGAGCCACGGCTCCCCGAGGTGGGTGAACTCGTCCTTGAACCAGCCGCTGACGACGTTGACGGCGAACCGGCCATTGGACAGGTGGTCGGCGGTGGCTCCGAGCTTGGCCAGCACAGCCGGCTGCCACAGCCCCGGATGCACGGCGGCGATCACCTTGAGCCGCTCGGTGGCGAGGAGCAGGGCGAGCGAGAAGCTGGTGGACTCGTGCTGGAACTCGGCGCCGTAGCTGGCCTCGTAGCGCACCTGGCTCAGGGCGTACTCGAAGCCGTTGTTCTCGGCGGTCCGGGCGAGCTTGACGTTGTACTCGTAATCCCAGCTGGTCCGCTGCTCGATGTCCGAGGTGACCAGCCCACCGCTGACGTTGGGCACCCAGTAGGCGAAGGTGGTCTGGTCGGCGATGCGTTCGGTTGACATGCCGACCGATTCAAGCTGCGACGGCACCCGAGCCCAAGGGTTGCGATCACGTGGATCGAAACCATTAACCGCCCGACGACGGTCCCTCTCGAACACACCGTGACGCGCCTTCCGGGGCGTTCCGCGCTACGGAACGGTCCATTGGTGTGACTCAGACCACCCAGCAGGCTCTAGGCGAAATCCCGGATCTCGCGACGCCGTCGCGACCACAGAAGGAGTACCCATGGAGGATCGTTCCGCGGCCGCGCGGCCGGCGAGTGATTCCGTCTCGCCGAAGGATTCACGCCGCGCGCTCGTGTCCAGCTTCCTCGGCTCGACCGTCGAGTACTACGACTTCCTGCTCTACGGCGCGGCCGCCGGCCTGGTGTTTCCGAAGCTGTTCTTCCCCGAGTCGATGGATCCCGGTCTCGGCGCCACGCTGTCGTTCGTGATCCTGCTCGCCGGGTACATCGCCCGCCCGGTCGGCGGCATTCTCTTCGGTCACTTCGGCGACCGGGTCGGCCGGAAGAACATGCTCTTCATCACCCTGATGATGATGGGGCTGGTCTCGGTGTGCATCGGTTTCATGCCGACCTACGAGACGATCGGGGTCGCGGCTCCGCTGATCCTGGTGGGGCTGCGCATCGTTCAGGGCCTCGCCGTCGGCGGCGAGTGGGCCGGTGCGACGTTGATGGCAGCCGAGCACGTCAAGGACGAGAACCGGGGCATCGCCGCGTCGATCGCCGTGACCGGCGGACCGACCGGGTCCGTGATCGCGACACTGGTGCTCGGCCTGTTCGCGGGCCTGCCGGACGACGCCTTCCTCAGCTGGGGCTGGCGGGTGCCGTTCCTGCTGTCGACGGCTCTGGTCGTCATCGGCCTGTACCTGCGTTACCGGGTCACCGAGTCCCCCGACTTCGCGAAGGCCCGCGCCGCGGGCGAGGTGCACACCGGTGTCCCGATCGTGCGTGTCGTCAAGCGGTACCCGCTGTCGACTCTCTACGGCATCCTCGCCGCCGCCGGTCCGCTGTTCATGCAGGCCCTCCTCGCGGTGTGGGTGGTCCCGTACGTGGCCGCGCAGGGTGTCGTCCCCCGGCAGGACGCGCTGTACATGCTCACCTTCTCCAGCTTCCTGCACATCTTCGCCATTCCGTTCTTCGCGTGGCTGTCCGACCGCTACGGGCGGCGTCCGGTGATGCTGGCCGGCGCGGTGATCTCCGTGCTGCTCGTCTTCCCCATGTTCATGCTGTTCAACTCCGACAGCTACTGGCTGGTGGCGTTGGGCTTCGTGGTCGGCAATCCGGTCATCCAGGCGTCCATGTACGGACCGATCGGAGCGTTCCTCGCCGAGAAGTTCGACACCCAGGACCGCTACACCGGTGTCTCGCTGACCTTCCAGCTCGGCTCCGTGATCGGTGCGGGCACCGCGCCGCTGATGGCGAACTGGCTGTTCCGGCTCGACAACGGCGGCGGAACCAGCAACATCGCGTGGTACTTCATCGGCCTCATCGCCGTGTCCGCGCTCGCGGTCTACCTGTCCAAGGAGACGCTGGCCCGTGGTGTGCGACGGGCGGGACGCCGCAGCGAGAGCGTCGACGACCTCGTCGCCCACGGCTGACGGCCGAGCGGCACTCCCGGTCCGGGTGGGGCATGTCCCCATCCGGGCCGTTCGTGTCATCGGGACATGTTCGGCCCGAACTGACGCAGCTGCGGGAGCGTGGTCACGACGTGCGCGGTGGCACGGTCGCTCAGACACGTGTAGCCGTAGGGGACGTCGCCGGGAAACCGGACGAAGTCGCCCTCGTCGATGGTCACCGGGTCGGTCACCGGGCCGGCCTCGAGCCGGCCGCTGATGACGTAGACGTGGTGGAGGGTGCCCGGCGGCTCGGTCGCGTCGGGTCCCGAGACGCGCGCCCCCCGCTCCAGCCGCAGGATGTGGTTGCGTACGTAGCCCGATCCGTAGACCTCGTCCAGGATCCGCTCGGACCGTCCCTCCGCGGAGGTCCACACGTCCTCGTGGCTGCGTTGGACGAACACCGGGGTCCCCCACTCTGTGAGCAGTCGCCGCGCGGGCATGTCCAGGGCCGCACCGAGCAGTGCGAGCGTCTCGACCGTGGGGTTGCCGACACCCTGTTCGACCTTGGACAGCGTCTGCTTGGACAGGCCGGCGCGGCGCGCCAACTCGGCCAGCGACAGGCCCCGTTCCTGCCGGTAGCGACGAACGTTGCGGGCCACGAGTTGATTGGTGTCCGACACCTTCACCGTCACTTATAAGTTACCGTCGTCATTCTTGACGTACCCCGACGGTCGCCGGGATGATTGTCACGTAAAAGTACCATTTCGTCCACTAAAGTTGTCGCCTCGCGGGCGACGCCACCGGTGGGCCACAGCAATCCCCCGAGGTGGCCGACATGACCATGACTGCAGCAGGCACGCGTGACGACCGGGCAGCCATCGACAAGGCCGTCAGCCTGCTCGCGTGTTTCGGCGAGGACGGCCTCACCGGCGTCGGTGTCAGCGAACTGGCCCGCCGCGCCTCCCTGAGCAAGTCGACCACCCACCGGGTCCTGGCGATGCTCGAACGCAACGCGGTCATCGAACGGATCGGTACGAGCTACCGGCTCGGCACCCGGCTGCACGAACTCGGCCGCACGGTGTACGCCCCGGGACAGGAGGAGCTGCGGGATCTGCTGATCCCGTTCCTCACCGACCTGTACGCGACGACGCAGGAGACCGTCCACCTGGCCGCTCTCCACGGCACGGACGTGGTGTACCTGGCGAAGTTGTACGGGCACCGGCAGCTGCCGTCGCCGGCGCGGATCGGTCATCGCATCCCGGCGCACTGCACGGCGGTGGGCAAGGTGATGCTCGCGTACCACCCGGAGGCCACCGAGGCGTCCCTGAGCGGTGCGTTGCGCCGATACACCGACCAGACCATCGTCGAGCCGGTCGCACTGGCAGCCGAACTCGCCACGATCCGGCGACTCGGCATCGCCGTGGAGAACGGCGAGGTGCAGCGCGGGCTCAGTTGCGTTGCGGTGCCGGTCATCGGGGCGTCCGGACGCCCGGTCGCGGCCCTGTCGGTCTCCGGGCCCACCGGTCGCCTCGACGTGCGCACCCACGCCGCCACCCTGCGCCGCGTGGCCAGCGACGCGGCGCGGGTGTTGCCGACGGGACGCAGGCAGACCGCGTCCCGCTGCCACGCCCTCGCCGGCTGACGCCGTCGACTCAGGTGCCCGGCACGTGGTCGAGGTCGATGTCCACCGCGGTGACCCAATCCGGCTCCGCCACCATCAGACTCAACTCCGCGTCGGCGATGTCGACGTCGACCACGTAGCGGAATCCTGCCGCCTCGGCGGCCGCGATCGTGGCGAGTGCACCGAGCGGTTCCCGGGCCGATCCGTTGCTCACCACCGGGTACACCACCTTGCGGCAGCGCGGATCCGCTTCCCGCACCGCCGGAACCACCACCCGAAGGGCCGCGGTGAGCTCGTCCGCCGTGGCGATGTCGGCGACCCGCACCTCGACGTCGTGCGTGGAAACCGGGTACGCGAGACGCAGTCGCCCGCGCACACATCGAACGAATTCGACTGTCACCGTGCGTTCCCCGTCTCGGCGCAGGACGATCCGCCCCCCGGAATCCGACCACGAGACGACCTCGCCGGACCAGGGCTCGGCGAAGAGCGGCAGCGGGAACGGTGACGGCGCGGTCATCGACCGGCCCCGTCCTCGACCAGCCTGCGGATCGTCTGCTTCTCCAACTTGCCCGACGCGTTGCGGGGCACCCGATCGACGATCTCCAGTCGTTGCGGAAGCTTGTACCGGGCGAGCTCGTTGGCCGCGAAGTCCCGTACGTCGTCCAGGGTGATCGAACTGGTGCGGTCCAGCGACACCACCGCGACGACGGCCTCGCCCCACTTCGCGTCGGGCACACCGACGACCGCGACGTCCGAGACGCCGGGCATGTGCGCGAGCACACGTTCGACCTCGGCGGGGTAGACGTTCTCGCCGCCGCTGATGACCATGTCCTTGAGCCGGTCGACGATGAACAGGTAACCGTCCTCGTCCAGGTAGCCGATGTCCCCCGAGTGGAACCAGCCCTCCTCGTCGAACGCCGCCGCGGTCGCCTCCGGGTTCTCCCAGTACCCGGGGGTGACGTTGGGTCCGCGCACCACGATCTCGCCGCTGGCACCCGGTTCCACGGGCTTCTTCGAGACCGTGTCGACCACCCGGATCTGCGTGTGGGGCATCGGAATACCGGCCGAGCCGAGCTTGTCGAGCGTGCGTTCGGCGGGCAGGTGGGTGGCGAACGGCGCGGTCTCCGTCAACCCCCACGCCTGCTGCAGCCAGATCCCGTGCTCGGAGAACTCCCGGATCAGCGACGGTGGCACGGGAGCGCCCGCCACGACGACCGACCGCAGGTGCGACAGGTCCGCGTCGAACACTCCGGGCACCCGCCGCAGCGCGGTCAGCATGGCCGGCACCACGAACATCGAATTGACCTGGTGTTCCACGAGATCGGCGAGGAACTCGGCGGGGTCGAACGTGCGACGGAGCACGACCGTGCCACCACGCACGATCGTCCGGAGGACGAAACTGTTCAGGGCACCGACGTGGAACAGCGGCGCGGACGCGTAGGTGACGTCCCCGCGGCGCGCATCGAGCCGCGAGTCCACGTTGACCGAGTTCCACCACAGGTTCCCGTGGGTGAGGACGACACCCTTGGGGGTGCCGGTGGTCCCGGAGGTGAACATCAGGATGGCGGGATCGTCGAAACGTCCGGCGGCGACCTGGTCGGTCGGCTGCGCGGAGGCGAGGACGCCCGACCACGGCTCCCAGCCGTCGGTGGTGCCGGTGAGCGGCACCGCGGGGTCGTCGTCGACCAGGAGGAACCGCGTGACCGCGACCGCGTCACGGACCGCGTCGACGGTGGATCGGTGCCCGGCTTCGCCGACGAGTGCGACGGAACCGCTGCGGTCGAGCACGGTCCGCAGTTCGGGGCCCGCGAGCCGGAAGTTCACCGGCACGAACACCGCACCGATTCGCAGGGTCGCGAGGAGGGTGGTCAGGAAGGCGGGGCTGTTGAGTCCCACGTACGCCACGCGGTCGCCCGGCCGCACACCGCCGTCGGCGAGAACCGCGGCGAGCCGTGCGATCCGGTCCTCGAGGTCGGCGTAGGTGAGGTCGACGCCCGGATACCGCAGTGCCACCGCGTCACCGTTCCAGCCGGCGTTGCGCTGCACGGCCGCGGCCGGGTTCACGTCGACGGCGAACCCGGAATTGGCGGGATGCCCGAATGTCATGTCGGCCTTTCCGTCTCAGAGGTGATCGCCGCCGGCGTCGGACGCGAACCCGCGCACGCCCATGCCGCCGTCGATGGAGATCGCCTCACCGGTGATCGGTCCGGCCTGCTCACGGGAGGCGAGCAGCACGTAGGGACCGGTGAAGTCCTTCGGGTCGGTGCTCGAGTCGTGGAGCGGAATCGGCGGAGGCGGGCTGTCCGGGCCGCGCTTGGCGAACGACGCCGAGATGGACCGCTCGCCGAGCGACAGCGAGTCCGGGCCACGCAGATCGGTGTTCATGCCACCGCAGGCGACGCCGTTGACGCGGACCTTCGGCGCGAGTTCGTACGCGAGTTCGCGCATCAGGCCGAGGCACGCGTGCTTGCTGGCCGTGTACACGGGACCACCGCCGTTGACGTGGAAGGACGCGTTGGACAGCGTCATGACGATGCTGCCGCGGGTCTTGACGAGCTCGCGCCACGCCGCCTCGGCAGCGAGGAAGTATCCCTTGACGTTGACCGCGAACACCTCGTCGAAGGTGTCGGCGAGTTCGCGCCCGGACAGGCGCGTCAGCTGCCGCTGGTAGTCCCACACACCCGCATTCGCGACCAGGGTGTCGAGCTTCCCGAACCGGGCGACGGTGTCGGCGACCGCGGCGTGCAGTTGCTCCGAGTCGCGGACGTCGGCGGCGACCGCGTGCATGCGGGACGGGTCCGCGGAGTCGGCGACGACCTTCTCCAGCTGGTCCAGGTTGCGGCCGAGGATGGTGACCGACGCTCCCTCGGCGAGGTACCGTTCGGCGACCGCCCGGCCGATGCCGGTGCCGCCGCCGGTGATCAGCGCGGAGTAGCCGTCGAGCCAGCCGGTCATCGGAGGTCTCCGAGGAAGTCGGCGACGAGGCGCTCGAACTCGGTGGCGCGTTCGAGCTGGACCCAGTGCCCGCACCTGCCGAAGACGTGCATCTGGACGTCCGGGATCTGCTTGAGCATGATCTGCGCCCCCTCGAGGGTGATCGTGCGGTCGTCGCGGCCCCACAGCAGCAGGGTGGGCGCCTTGATCCTGTGCAGGTCCTTCCACAGCGGGTCCATGCCGTGGCGCTTGGCGAAGGCGGCGTTGTAGTGGTGGTAGAAGGCGATGTGGCTCTCGTCGAGGGACGCCTCGTACCGGGCGCGGACGACGTCCTCGCCGAACTGCTTGTGGTCGAAGACCATTGTGCGGATGAACGAGGCCATCTTCTTCTCGCTCGGCCCGCCGCCGTTGAAGTACTTGAACATCTCCTTCTGGCCCTCGGTCGGGGTGGGGCCGAACGGCAGCCACCCGCCGCCCGGCGCCATCAGCACCAGGCCGGTCACCCGGTCACGCTGCGACTGCGCCATGGCGATGGCCGCGGCGCCGCCGAGGCTGTTGCCGAGCAGGTGGAAGGAGTCGACCCCGAGCTGGTCGAGCGCCTGGAAGAGGGCGTCGACGGTGATCTGTGTGATCGACCGCTCGTCGAGGTCGGCTTCGGTGGGCCGGTAGCTGCCGCCGAACCCGGGCTGATCGGGCAGCAGGATCCGGAAACGCTTCGACAGCGCCGCGAGGTTCTGGTGGTAGTTGCTCACCCCGGAAGCGCCGGGCCCGCCGCCGTGCAGCATCACGAGGACGGGTCCGTCCCCGGGGACCTCCGCGACGGCGATCTCGCCGAGGGAGGTCTGCACCCGGTGCTGCCGGAGTTCGATGTCGGTGGTGGTCGTCACTGGAAGTCCCATCGGTGTCGTGGTCAGAAGAAGGTGGAGATGTTCTTCGACTGCAGGATGTTCTGGTCGAGCAGGATGGTCCGCCGCGCGACCTGCAGCCCGGAGTCGGTGCGGCGCAGCACATCGGTGCGGCCTCCCGCGAAGATGTTCTCCTCGCGTTCGAGACGGTTGCGGTAGACCAGGAACGCCGAACGTACCACCAGGTCGTCGTCGGTGAATCCCGCGTGCTCATCGGGATCAATGTGTCGGACAACGACATTGGTGACGAGGTGACGGGTGCGCGACGGCGGGTCCTCGGCCCACGCCATACCCGAGTCGAACCGGCGGATGCGCCAGGCGAGGCTGTCCTTCGTCTCCTCGTAGAACGCGGCCTCCCCGCGTGCGGCGATCGACAGGGCCTGCTGGCGGCGCAGACGGTTGGTGCGCGTCGGCATCCAGTAGTCGAGGTCGTCGGCGAGCAGGTCCAGCCAGTCGGTGAACCGGCCGTCGTCGAGGAGCTCGGCCTCCTCGTAGTAGAACTGTTCGACCTCGAAATGGGTGTCCCGGTCCGCGCGTCGCCCGGCCCGCGGCTCGGTCTGCGGTGCTGATTCGGTGGTGGTACTCACGGTGTTCGATCCCTTCTACGGACTGGCTGCCGGCGTCGGTCAGCTCAGCCGCGCAGCAACTTTCGGAGGTCGGTGGCGGTGTCGGCCAGCCGCTGCGGGTCGACGACGAGGGAGCGGTCGATCATCCTGCGTGCCGCTCGGACGGCGTTCGAGTCGTCGACCGCGACGGCCCCGACGACCGTCCCGTTCCGCAGACCGAACGCGGAGAACGAACCCGCGCCCAGTTCACCTCGGACGACCGTGGTGTCGGCATCGGCCATGCGGCCCACGCCCTCGACGTGGCGGTGATGGCGATCGGTCCAGAACCACGGCGCACTCGACTCCGGTGCGGGCGCACCGAGCATGGTGGCCGCGGCGCGGCGGCCGTCGTACTGGGCGGCGTCCCAGTGCTCGGCGCGGGGCCGGAGCACGTCCCCGACGCGGATCCGGGTCGGATCTCCCACGGCGAGGACCGCGGGATTGGAGGTGACCTGCCCGGGATCGACGACGATCCCCCTGTCGACGACGAGCCCAGCCGACTCGGCGAGTGTCGTCTCGGGAACCATGCCCACACCGAGGATCACCGCGTCGAACGTTCGGGGCTCGGCCTCGCCGCCGATGACGGCGTCGATCCCCGCACCGGTGTCGGTGAAGGACTCGACTCCGGCCGTGATCGTGGTGATGCCGCGGCCGGTGTGCAGACCGTGCAGCCAGGCCGCGACGTCGTGTCCGACAGCGGCAGCGATCGGCACCGCGACGGGATCGACCAGCACGACCTCGCATCCGAGATCGACTGCCGTGGAAGCGACCTCGGCACCGATCAGGCCCGCGCCGACGACGAGGACGCGGGCGCCCGGCACCAGTGCCTCACGGAGCCGGTCGGCGTCGACGCTCGAGCGCAGCACGTGCACCCGAGGGCTGTCGGCGCCGGGGATCGGCGGACGGGCGGCGTGCCCGCCGGTCGCGAGCACCACCCGGTCCGCGGGCAGCACCGTCCCGTCGGCCAGTTCGACCCCGCCCTCGCCGGCCCGCAACGCGGCCGCCCTGGTGAGGGTGCGCAGACGAATCGTGTTGTCGTCGTACCACTCCGCGGGCTGCAGCGCGATCTGCTTGAGGTCCTTCGCGCCGGCCAGGTAGTCCTTCGACAGCGGCGGCCGATCGTAGGGAAACTCCCCGGCGTCGACGAGGGTCAGGTCACCGGTGAAGCCGCCCGCGCGCAGGGCCCCGACCGTGCTCACGCCCGCGATGCCACCGCCGACGACGACGATCCGGTCGACCCCGGCGGCCATCAGGGCGCCTCATTCGGGAAGAGGAAGACCTCGCCGTCGCGGACCTCGACCCGGTGCGGGCAGGCGTCCTTGGTGGCGGGCAGTCCGTCGACGGCACCGGTTTTCAGGCAGAACTTGCTCGAATGCAGGGGGCACTCCACGTGCCCGTCCTCGACCCACCCGTCCGCGAGGGAGGCGTCGGCGTGGGTGCAGGTGTCGTCGAGGGCCCACACGCTGCCGTCGTCGTCGCGGAGCAGTGCGATGTTGTCGGCAGTTCCCGTCACCGCCTTGTCGATCGCGATGCCCTCCCCTTCCGGGATGTCGTCGAGGGCGGCGACGCGAATACCTGTGGTCATGGCTTCTCCTCGTGCCAGGCGGGGGTGTTCATCAGATCGCGCCAGCGGGCGTAGAAGGCGCGCCCCGCGGCGTCGCTGTAGAGCTCGCTGGTGGTGCCGGGATGCCGGCCGTCCTCACGCTCGGATCCCATCCCCATCTGGTAGTTCAGGGCCACACCGTTGGTGATGAACCCGTGCGAGATGGCCTGCACCTCACTCCAGTTCTCTCCGTCGTCCTGCTCGAAGATGCCGCTGGGCCCGAAGGTGCGCAGGTTGTACAGGCGCTGCGCCTCCCGCACCTCCTCCGGCATCGACTTGTCGACGATGGTCCAGGCCCAGACCTCCATCTTGTCCGGCCCCTTGGGATGCCAGATCCGGATGGAGCCGTTGACCGGCAGGTACGAGAAGTTCGGGAACACGGTCGCATGGCCGTTGGTGAGCGGGCCCTCCACCCGGGCGTCACCGAGACGCTCGCGCAGCGCGTCGTAGTCCGTCCAGTCGTGCACCGTGCGGGCGTCGAAGCGGTTCTTCGGGTGCACCGGGAACCCGGCGCCGTGGCCGTTGGGGTCGACGTACTGTCTGCCGGTGCGGTGCACGATCTCGTCCTTGGGGGCCTTGCCGGTCGGGGACAGCACCATCAGCGCCGACGCGTGGCTCATGTTGACGTGGTACCAGTCGGTGGCGAACTGCTCCGCCGAGAGCTTCCAGTTCCCTTCGAGCACCCACTTGTGCACCCCGCCGACGACAACCGTGCCCTCGTCGTCGTGGTCGAGCATGGCGTCCATGTACCAGGCCATGTCGCCGAGCGATTCCCGCAGGGACACCGGCTCCGGATTCCAGGTACCGAAAATCAGGCCGTGACAGGTCTCGACGTGCGGGACCTCGACCAGACCCCAGTGCTTCGCGTCGAACGACTCGGGGTACCCGTCCTTGTTGGGGACGCTGATCAGCTTGCCCTCGAGGTCGTACGCCCATCCGTGGTAGGTGCACGTGAAGTTGCGGGTGGCGCCGAAATCGGCGCGACACACCCGCGCCCCGCGGTGCCGGCAGGAGTTGAGGAACGCCCGGATCCTCCGGCTCTTGTCCATCGTCACGATGACCGGGTCCTCACCCATGTAGGTGGTGAAGAAGTCGCCCGGCTTGTGGAACTGGTCGGTGTGCGCGAGGAACAGCCAGCTGGGCGCGAAGATGCGTCGCATCTCCTGCTGGTACAGCTGCTCGTCGGTGAAGATGGCGCGGTCGAGCAGGCCGCCGTCGGCGTCGACGAGCCCGGACACGTCGATGTTCCGGGTCATCGCGGCCGGGCGCCGCAACGCGCCGCGCGGCGCCGATGTCGCGGCCCCGCGCGGGAGTTCGCAGGCACCGCCGCACGCCCCGGCGCCAGGTCGGATGGTGGAAGTCATGCCGATCAGACAAGCCGATCGATCCGGGCCGTTCCAGGAGCCGTTCCGTACTACGGCACATCCAGGCGCGGCGTTCCGTACTACGGCACACGCACTGGGTCGGTCACCGCGGCGGAGGAAACATCGTCGCCATGCTCGCCGCAACCGCAGTCTCCCAGAGCGCAACCGACCCGCTGTCCGGCCTCGTCCTCGGAGACGTCCCCGAACCCGAAGCCCGGCCCGGCTGGTCCGTCGTCCGAGTCGTCGCGTCGTCGCTGAACATGCACGACCTGTGGACGCTCCGCGGCGTGGGGCACCCGCCCGAACGGCTGCCGATCATCCTCGGCTGCGACGCCGCCGGCTACGACGAGCACGGCAACGCGGTGATCGTCTACCCGGTGATCGCCGACGCCGACGCCGGAATGGGCGACGAAACCCTCGACCCGAACCGGGCACTGCTGTCCGAACAGCACAACGGCGCCTTCGCCGAATACCTCACCGTGCCCACTCGCAACCTGATCCCGAAGCCGGACTGGTTGACCTTCGACGAGGCCGCCTGCCTTCCCGTCGCGTGGACCACCGCCTACCGAATGCTGTTCACCCAGGCCAGGATCACCGCGGGTGACCGCGTTCTCGTGCAGGGCGCGGGCGGTGGCGTCGCGTCCGCCGCGATCAAGCTCGCCGCCGCGGCCGGTGCCGTGGTCTACGCGACCAGCCGCAGTGAAGCCAAACGAGCCGAGGCCGTCTCCTGGGGTGCCCGCGCCGCCGTCGGTACCGGCGAACGGCTCCCCGAACGTGTCGACGTCGTCATCGAGACCGTCGGGGAAGCGACGTGGGCGCACTCGATGAAGTGCCTGCGGCCCGGTGGCACCATCGTCATCGCCGGCGCCACCAGCGGCGCCAACCCTCCCGCAGACCTCAACCGGATCTTCTACCTGCAGCAGCGAATCCTGGGATCGACCGGCTGCACCCGCAGCGAGCTGGTCGCGATGCTCAAGATGATGGACGCCACCGGCCTGCGCCCGGTCATCGACCGCACCCTGCCGCTCGCCGAGATCCACAAGGCCTTCCAGCTGATGATCGACGGCACGCTCACCGGCAAACTCGTCGTCCATCCGAATCCGGAGCAGCAGTGAGGAATCCGCCCATGCCCGCCGCCCTCGTGGGGCTCTCTCATTCACCCCTGATCGGCAAGAACGACCCGGCCCCGGAGGTTCTCGCCCGGATCGACGCCGCCGTCGCGGGGGCTCGCGCATTCGTCCGCGACTTCGATCCCGAACTCGTCGTCCTGTACGCACCGGACCACTACAACGGCTTCTTCTACAAGGAGATGCCTCCGTTCTGCCTCGCCACCGAGGCCCACGCCGTCGGCGACTTCGGCTCCCAGGCCGGACCGCTGTCCGTCGACGCCGCCGCCGCGAAGGCGCTCGCCCAGGGTGTCCTCGACCGCGGTGTGGACCTGACCGTCTCCGCGCGCATGGTCGTCGACCACGGATTCGTCCAGCCCCTCGAGGTGCTGTTCGGCGGCATCGACCGGGTGCCGGTGGTGCCGGTCTTCGTCAACGGTGTCGCCACCCCGCTCGGCCCGGTCAGCCGGATCCGCGCGCTCGGCACCGCCGTCGGCGAAGCCGCTGCCGCACTGGACAAGCGGGTGCTGTTCCTCGCCTCCGGCGGCCTCTCCCACGACCCGCCGGTCCCCACCCTCGACGGCGCACCGCCGCGGGTGGCCGACGCCCTCATCGAAGGCCACCCGCCCACCCCGGAACAGCGCGCGAAGGGTGAGGAGCGGGTGATCCAGGCGGGACGCGACTACGCCGCCGGTTCGACCACGATGATCCCGATCAACCCCAACTGGGACAACCTCGTCCTCGACACCTTCGAGCGCGGCACCCTCACCGACATCGACGCCTGGACCGTCGAGTGGATGGGCGCCGAGGGCGGCGGCTCCTCGCACGAGGTGCGGACCTGGATCGCCGCCTACGCCTCCCTCGCCGCGACCGGTGCGTACACCATGAGTTCCCGCTTCTACGAACCCGTTCCGGAGTGGATCGCCGGCTTCTCGGTGACGACCGCGATTCCTCGGTGAGCTCTACGGCGTGCTCGCCGTCGCGGTGAGAGACCTTTCGCCCGGTCGGACCGGGCGAAAGGCCCTCGTGAACTGCCCTGGCCGTCAGGCGGGGACGCGGGCCCGCGGGGAGGAGGCGAACCCCTCGCTCGGGGCGAAGCGCGCCAGCAGGTCCTCGGCCGGTTCGCCGGCCGCCTCCGCGATGTAGGCGAGGACGTCGTCCTTGCCCTGCAGGGCGACGAGGGCGTCGGGTTCGGACAGGAACCGGAACAGCGCCGCCGCCACCGGCTCGCTCACCGTCGCTGCGGGAAAGAACAGGTCGGCGGACTCGGCGTACTTCGCGTCGCCGAGGAACAGGCGAGTGACCTCGGCGGCCGCGTGTCCGCGGGTGTGCCAGTGCTTCTCGAACTGCTCGGTCAGCCACTCCTGCGTGAACTCGCCGTCGTGGTCCCGGGCCGCCGCGACGAGTGCGGCGATCTGGACGACGGTGTTCTGGGCGCCCTGGCCGGCGATCGGGTCGAACGAGATCGCGGTGTCCCCGATGGCGGCGACGACATGCCCGCCGGGGGTGCGACCGACCGCGCGGCGTACCGTCGGGGTGACCGCACCGCGCAGCCACGAATGGGGATCGGCCTCGATCACCTGGAGCTGCTCGACCTCGGCGGCGTCCTTCGGGAAGTAGTCGCGGTACAGGTCGACCACCACCTGCCGGGCGGTGTGCGCGTCGGTGACGGACGCGAACCGCTCCACCCACGGCGACCCCGGCTTCGCGAACCCGAGGAAGCTCCACGACTGACCGGCGTCCTTGTGCAGGTACGGACCGAACCACGCCTCACCGAAATCGGTGTGCAGGTTGAACTGGTTGTGAGTGCCGCCACCACGGTATCCCCAGGTTTCGGGACCCTGGTCGAGTCCCTGCAGCGTCACCATCAGCAGGTGTCGCTGCGGCTCGGTGTAGACGGTCCGCTCGTCGTCGACCGGGAACAGGCCCGACAACCCACCCTTGCCGGTGGCGACGAGGGTCAGGTCGTGTTCGGCGGCGATCGCGTCGAGCCCGTCGACGTCGATCGCGCGGACCTCGAAACGTCCGCCCCCGTCGAGGAAGCGTCCCAGTCGGTCGTCGGCGCGCAGCCGGACATCCACACCCTTTGCGATGTACCGGAAGTCGGGATCGAATTCGAGAACCTCACCGTAGGTGTCGCCGACGCCGGTGTGCAGCCGGGCACTCATTCCCGTCGAGTACGGACCGTCGGCGTAGAGGTCCTCGATGATCTGCGAGTCCGACTCCTGCGACTTTCCGAAGTACACGGCGGTCCCCGTCGCGGGGACGTCGTTGCGCAGCGAGTCGCGGTCGCGGTCGCTGTACAGGGTGACGTCGAATCCGATGTTCCGGAGGCCGAGGGCGGCGGTCGTACCCGCCAGCCCCGCCCCCACGATTGCTGCTGTGCGTGCCATGTGAGTTCTCCTGGTGCAGTGTGTGAGCCGGCTCAGCCGACGTATGCGTTGAATCGTCCGGTGACGGTGGACAGTTCGCCACCGAGCCGGTACTTCGCCGCTCGGTGGTCCTCCGGCAGCCTGTCGCCCTGGCCGAACAGCTTGTGGCGCAACGTTCCGTCCCGGTATCCGGTCGGGTAGGCACCGCGTGCCTGCAACGCGGGCACGACGTGGGTGACGACGTCCTCGAAGGATCCGGGCGTGACGGCGTACGCGAGGTTGAAACCGTCCACGTCGGTCTCGTCCACCCATTCCTGCAGGGCGCTCGCGACGGTCTCCCCGGAGCCGACGAACCGCGGGCCGAGGCCACCGATGCCCGCCCACTCGGCGATGTCGCGGACCTTCCACTCCCGGCCGTCGTCGTCGGCCTCCTGGAAGGCCGCGACCGCGGACTGGATGGCGTTGGACTCGACGTTGCCGATCGGCTCGTCCAGGTCGTAGCGGGACAGGTCGATGCCCATCCATCCCGACGTGAAGACCAGTGCCCCTTCGACACTCGCGTACCGCTTGTACTCCTCGTGCTTCGCGGCGGCGGCCTCGTCGGTGGCGTCGGTGATGATCGTCGACAGCGCGTAGATGCGCGCCGAGTACGGGTCGCGGCCCGCGTCGACGAGGGACTGCCGGATCCGCGCGACGGTGTCCTTCAGGACCCGCTTGGAGGGTCCGCCGATGAAGATCGCCTCCGCGTTCTCCGCTGCGAACCGCACGCCCCGCGGCGACGCCCCGGCCTGGTAGATCACCGGCGACCGCTGCGGAGACGGCTCCGACAGGTGGATCCCGGGAACGGTGAAATGTTTTCCGCGGTGCCCGATGTGGTGCACCTTCTCCGGGTCGACGTACACCCCGGCCTCGGCGTCGCGGACGACCGCGTCCTCCTCCCACGAGCCCTCCCACAGCTTGTAGAGCACCTCGAGGTACTCGTCGGCGTGGTCGTAGCGGTCGTCGTGGCCGAGCTGGTCGTCGGCACCGAAATTCCGTGCCGCCGAGGGCAGGTACCCGGTGACGACGTTCCAGCCGATGCGGCCGCGGGTGAGGTGGTCGAGCGTCGAGAGCCGGCGGGCAAACGGGTAGGGATGTTCGAATCCGGTGCCGGTGGTGATGCCGAATCCGAGGTGCTCGGTGGCAGCGGCCATCGCGGAGACCAGCAGCAGGGGGTCCGCGACCGGGATCTGGGCCCCCTGCCGCAGCGCGGCCTCGTCGGTGCCGCCGTACACGTCGTAGGTGCCGAGGACGTCGGCGATGAACAGACCGTCGAACAGGCCCCGCTCGAGCAGCTGGGCCAGCTCGGTCCAGTACCGCAGGTCGGTGTAGCGGTGCGACTGGTCCTGCGGGTGGCGCCACAGTCCCGGCGACTGGTGCGCAACGCAGTTCATGTCGAACGCGTTGAAGCGGATCTGCCGCACAACCTCGCTCACGCCTGCACTCCCGGCCGGCGTCCGGCGTTCCAGGCGTACGGCAGCGCGTCCCCGTTGAGCAGGTGCGCGCCAACCGCCTGCTGCTTGTAGATCAGCGGGTTGTGCGCGGAGATGACACGGGCGTTGCGCCAGTGCCGGTCCAGTCCCAGGCCCGATGCGCTGATGGAGGCGCCTCCGACCTCGAACAGTTCGGACGTGGAGTCGAGCACCAGCCCGATGACCACGGACTGCGCCTTCGCGGCCGCGGCCTCGGCGCGGTCGAGCAGTTCCGGATCCTGGCCACCCGCGTCGAGGAGGGTGTCGAGCTCGTCCGCGACGGCGAGGACCGCGGCGCGGGCGCCGTACGCGGCGGACGCGAGCCGGCCGATCACCTGCTGCACCAGCGGATCGTGACGCGGCAGGTCGGCCGCGGCGTGGGTGAAGGTACGGGTACGGCCGCGCACCCAGTCGATGGTGTCCGACTCGGCGCGCGCGGCGATGCCTGCCAGTACCGCGAGCTGCACCAGCTGGAGGTACGACGTCGCGTACGTGCGCCCGGGTTCGCCGTATCCGGGACCGAGGATCCGGTCCTCCGGAACGACGACGTCGGTGAACGTGGTGGTGCCGGACGCCGTCAGCCGCTGACCGAAGCCGTCCCAGTCGTCGGACTGCGTGACGCCGTCCTGGTTTCCGTCGACGAGGACGGAGATCCGCTCGCCGTCGCGGTCGGCGGCGACGAGGATGTGGTCCGCGTACAGGCTGCCGGTGCTGTAGTACTTGACTCCGTTGAGGATCCAGTCGTCCCCGCGCCGGGTCAGGGCGGTGCGGTACCGGTCGGCGGATCCGACGCCCGGCTCGGTGATCGCGTTGCCGACCAGGGTGCCGGTGGCGGCGGCCTCGAGCCAGCGACGGGCGCGGTCGTCGCCGGCCAGGCGCTGATCCTCGACGAAGCTCCAGTGCACCCGAAGCGCCTGCGGCAGATTCGATTCCGCGGCGGCCAGGTCGATCAGGAGGTCGAACAGCTGCCGGACGGTGGCGCCGAAGCCGCCGTTGCCGACCGGCACCCGCAGCGCACCGAAGCGCGCGTCCCGGAGCCACCCGGATTCGTCGAAGGGCAACCGGCGGTCCCGCTCCCGCTCCACCGCACCCTCCGCGATGCGCGCGAAGATGGGTTCGAACTGCTCGCGAAGTTCGCTGGTCGTCGTCCCTTCGCTCACTGCGCTGTCGATCGTTGCACTGCTCACGTACCTGCTCCTTCGTCACCGGGGATGGATTCCACGATGCCGGGCGGGGCGGAGGAAGGCACCAATTACGATCGCCGAGAACGGAACCGGTGACGAGAGCGCCGTACCGCGCTCTCGTCACGGAACCTCAGAGCACGCCGTGTCGGGGCGGGTGGGTGCCGCTGAGGGTCCATCGGCCGATGTGCTGCAGCTTCCAGCGCGTCGCGTCGTGCAGGGTGTGGGTGCGTGCATCGCGCCAGTACCGGGACAGGTTCGCGGCTCCCGACGCGCTGCGGGTGCCGCCGAGTTCGAACAGCACGTTCGCGGCCTCGACCGCCGCGCGTGCCGCGGCGACCTTCGCGGTCGCGACGTCGATCGACGCGGCCGCGGTCGATTCAGCGGTCGGGTCGGCGCGGGCGGCGTCGACGGACCGCGCCGCGACGGACAGCAGTGCCTGCGCGGCCCGAACCGTCACCGTCGCCTCGCCGGCGACCTGCACCAGGAGCGGGTCGTCCACCGTCCGTTCGACATTCGCCTCGAAGTGGGGGCGCGCCTTGCCGGCCTGCACGACGCCCTCGCGCAGCGCCCCGGTCGCGATGCCGACGTCGATCGCGGCGTGCACGAGCTGCGCCTGGGCACCGTAGGTGGTGGGCCCGGCAAAGATGGCCGAGTACGGCACCACCGACGACGCGGGCACGGCGACGTGTTCGAGGGTGACGGTGCCACTGGCGGTGGTGCGTTGCCCCATCCCGTCCCAGTCGTCGACGACGGTGACGCCGTCGGCGTCGCGGGGAACGAATGCGATCGCCTTCCCGGTGGTGGCGTCGGGTTCCCCGGGTCCTTCGAAGAGGCTGGCACGCACCAGGATCCAGTCGGCGAACAGGGCTCCGGTGCTGTAGAACTTGCGGCCGGTGAGCCGGTAGTCGGCGCCCTCGCGGGTCAGCACGGTGGTGTCGACGTTGATCGGGTGCGGGCCGCGTTCGCTCTGCGCGTTCGCCAGCAGCATCCCGTCGAGCACCTTGTCGTAGAAGAACCGCTGCTGGCCGGGATCGGCCTGCGTCCTCAGCGCCTCGAGAAAGGTGAAGTGGGACTGAGGGATCTGGCCGATGCTCGGGTCCGCCTCCGCGAGCAGCCGGAAGATCTCCGCGACCGTCTCGAACGGGACGTCGGCGCCGCCGTACTCGGCAGGCACCGTCACCGCCAGCAACCCGGACGCGGCGAGCTGCCGGACCTGCTCGTGCGGCAACCCGCGTTCGGCGTCCCGCCGGCCGGCGTCGACCGCGAACCCTGCCGCGAGTTCGGCGGCGACGCGCAGCGCGTCCTCGGCGGTCGCGATCCGGGTCGCGACCGGGACGGCGGTCACCGTGCGCCCGCGGCCAGGAACGGCACGTTGCCGGTTCCGGCCACGTCGACACCCCCGGCGAACAGGCCCCGCTTGCTCAGGATCGGCAGCACGCCCTCGCCGAACCAGTACAGCTCCTCGAGGTGCGGGTAGCCGGAGAGGACGAATTCGTCGATGCCGAGCGCCGCGTACTCGGCGATCCGGTCGGCGACCTCGGTGTGGCTGCCGACGAGGGCGGTGCCGGCTCCGCCGCGCACCAGCCCGACACCGGTCCACAGGTTGGGTGCGACCTCGAGGTTGCGGGCGTCGCGCCAGTCGCCGCTGTTCCGGTTGCCCTCGTGCAGGGCGAGCATGCGCTTCTGGCCCTCCGACTCGCTGCGGGCGAGTCCCGCCTGAGCGGACGCGACGGTCTCGGGACCGAGCGCGGCGACGAGCTTGTCGGCCTGCGCCCACGCCTCCTCGGAGGTGTCGCGGGTGATGACGTGCAGCCGGATACCGAACCGGACGGTGCGGCCGCGGGCGGCGGCGAGGTCGCGGATCCAGGCGATCTTCTCCGCGACGGCGGCCGGGGGCTCGCCCCAGGTGAGGTACACGTCGGAGTGCTCGGCCGCGACCGGGCCCGCCGCGGCGGACGACCCGCCGAAGTACAGCGGCGGCACCGGGTTGGGCAGCGTCGCCAGCGCCGCGTCCTCGACGTGGATGTGCGTCCCGTTGTGGGTGACGGTCTCGCCGGCCCACAGTCGGCGGACGATGGACAGGAACTCGTCGGCGCGCGCGTACCGGTCGTCCTTGCCGAGGTGGTCGCCGTAGGCCCGCTGCTCGTGCGCCTCGCCGCCGGTGACGACGTTGAGAAGGATCCGGCCGGGCGCGTGCAGGGAGAACGTCGCCGCCATCTGCGCGGCCAGGGTGGGACTGATCAGTCCCGGCCGGAATGCGACGAGGAACGCGAGCCGCTCGGACTCACGCGCGACCATGGCGGTGGTCAGGAACGCGTCCTCGCACCAGGCCCCGGTCGGGGTGAGCGCGCCGGTGAACCCGAACTCCTCCGCGGCTCGCGCGATCGACGACAGGTAACCGATGCCGGCTCTGCGGTCTCCACCCGCCGCGCCGGCGGGAGTGCCGTGGCCCCCGCCGACGATGAGGCGGCTGTCGCCGTAGGTGGGCAGGAACCAGTGGAACGCAAGTGACATGTCCCCGCACGTTAGGGCCCGAGGCGAGGCGACCCGAGGGTTGTGCTCACCGTGATCGAAACCCTGGCCTGCCTCCGCACCGTCTGTCCGACGCCGCGACCTGCGCTTCCCCACCCCCGGCTGAAGGTGGCATTCGTTCGCACCAACGAGCCGAAGGCCACCTTCAGCCGAAGCGGGTGGGGTCGGGTGGGGTGGGCGGGTGTCAGCGGGTGGGGCGGGTGTCACCAGCGACGTGCCCGCACCCGCAGGTCGCGGGCGAGGTGATCGCGCTGCTCGACGACGAGCCGGCGCAGGGCACCGGGTGCGTCGGTGTTCGCGTCGAGCCAGGCGTCGACCTTCTCGAGCGAGTTCGCGGCGGGGAAGAGTCCGACGACGATCCGCTTGGCGATCTCGATGCTCCGCTGCTCCCAGATGCCGTCGATGGCGGCGAAGTAGCGGGCGTCGTATTCGGCGATCAGGTCACGCCGGTCGCCGGCGCGGAAGCCGCCGATGGTGGCGTCGAGATGGTCGTTGGTCAGCGTCGCGTCGGTCAGTGCCGCGGTCCACGCGGCGGCCTTGACGTCGCCCTCCGGTCGAGCGGCCAGCGCACGCCGCAGCGCGGTGCGCCCGGACGCGGTGTCGTCGCGGGCCAGTTCGGTCTCCAGGTTCGTTTCGTCGGCGTGACCGGTGGCGGACAGCGCGGTCCAGAAGGCCCACCGCAGGTCCGGGTCGAGCCGGAGTCGCTCGGGTGCGGACGCGGCGCTGTCGAGCATGTCCCGTATCTCGGTGGCCCGGCGGTCGTCGACGGTCGCCGCGGCCGCCGTCGCGCGGGCGAACGCCAGCTGGGTCCCCGAACCCGGTTCCGCGTCCCACAGTGCCGCCCAGCAGGATTCGAGCCACTCCCCCCGCCACCGGTCCCGGTCCGCGGACTTCAGGTAGTGCCCGATCGCGAACGCGGCGTTCGTCAGGGCGGACGCGAGCAGAGCGGTGTTCGTCTCGGCCGGTGCGAAACGCCGGGCCATCCCGAGGTACCGGTTCGGGTCGAGTTCGCCGTCGCGCGTCGCGTTCCACAGGGCCGACCAGATCAGTCCCCGGGCCAACGGGTCGGTCACCCGATCCAGCGAGGCCTCGACCGTGCGGACGGAGAGTCCACCGAGCCGGACCTTCGCGTACGTCTGATCGCCGTCGTTGAGCAGCACCAGCGGCGTCTCGGTCAGCTCGACCGGCGTCCGGGGACCCGCGATGTCGACGGTCAGCCGCCGAGTGAGCACCAGCGAACCGGAGTCGTCGAAGTCGTAGAGCCCGACCCCGAGAGTGTGCGGCCGCGGATCGGTCTGCACGATCTCGTACCGCTTGCCGCGCCGCTCGAGCGTCAGTGTCGACATCCCGGTGGTCTGCAGCCACGCCCGCGCCCAGGCCTCGAGGTCGCGACCCGACGCCGCCGACAGTTCGGTCAGCAGGTCCGCGAGAGTGGTGTTGCCGTAGGCGTGTTCCCGGAAGTAGCGGCGGGACGCGGCGAAGAAGGCGTCCCGCCCGACGTGCGCGACGAGTTGCTTGAGCACGCTGGCGCCCTTGGCGTAGGTGATGCCGTCGAAGTTGAGTTTCGCGGCCTCGAGGTCGACGATGTCGGCGACGATGGGGTGTGTCGTCGGCAGCTGGTCCTGCGAGTACGCCCACGCCTTACGGCGATTCGCGAACGCCACCCACGCATCGGTCCAGCGGGTGGCCTCGGCGCTGGCGAGCGCTCCCATGTAGTCGGCGAAGGACTCCTTGAGCCACAGGTCGTCCCACCACTGCATGGTCACGAGGTCGCCGAACCACATGTGCGCCATCTCGTGCAGGATCGTGTTGGCGCGGCCCTCGTACTGGGCGTCGGTCGCGGCGCCGCGGAACACGTAGGCCTCGGTGAACGTGACGCAGCCCGGGTTCTCCATCGCACCGAGGTTGTACTCGGGTACGAACACCTGGTCGTACTTCCCCCACGGATACGGGAAGTCGAAGTGCTCGGCGAAGAAGTCCAGGCCCTGACGCGTCACCTCGAAGAGGGTGTCGGCGTCGAGGTACTGCGCCAGCGAGGCCCGGCACAGCACTCCGAGCGGAACGGCGAGATCGTCTCGGCTCCAGGATGATTCGACGCGATGGTAGGGGCCGGCGACGATCGCCGTGATGTAGGTGGAGATCGGCAGCGTCGGGGAGAACTCGATGCGCCGGCCGCCACCGGACTCCTCGCGGGTGACGGCAGGGCGGTTGGAGAGCACCTCCCAGTCGGCCGGTGCCGTCACCGCGAACGTGAACGGCGCCTTCATGTTCGGCTGCTCGAAGCACGCGAACACGCGGCGGGCGTCGGCCGGCTCGTACTGCGTGTACAGGTAGGTCTGCCCGTCCACGGGGTCGAGGAAGCGGTGCAGCCCCTCCCCCGAGCGGCTGTAGGCGCCGGTCGCGGTGACCACGACGGTGTTGGAGGCAACGAGCCCGCGCAGCACGATCCGGGCGCCGTCGTACTCGACGTCGACCGGCGCACCGTTGACGGTCACCGATTCCACTCGGGGGCCGAGGAAGTCCAGCCAGGTGACGTCGGCGGTGGCGTCGAACTCCACGGTCGTGGTGGTGCCGAACCCGGGCACGTCCGGGTCCGGGGCGGACGTCAGGTCGAGGTCGACCCGATAGGAGCGGACGGCGACCGCCGCGGCACGCGCGGCGGTCTCGGCACGGGTCAGGTTCGCGGTGCTCACCTCGTCGATCCTGCCAGGCACCCGCGCCCGATGCGCCGCTCGACGGCCCGAGGAAATGTCCTCTCGCGAGGACTACCCCCGGGTTGTGATCCAAGTTACATTGTGGGTTATCGAGTAACGAGCACTGTTATCTCCGCAGCGTGCGAGCCTGCGGCGGACAGACAGTGCCCAGGACGAAAGGCGCCGCGTGAGCAACACCGGTTCTCCGAGCATCCCGTTGACCTGGGTCGAGCAGGTCGCCAAGCACGCACGCAGCCGGCCGCATGAGGCCGCACTGCGGTTCCGTGGTGACACGACGACGTGGAGTGGGCTCGACGACCGCAGCCGCCGTCTGGCGACGGTGCTCGAGCGGGGCGGCATCGGCGCCGGCGACCGGGTGCTGATCCTCGTCACCAACCGGCCCGAATTCGTCGAGGCGCTCGTCGCCGTGAACCGCCTGGGTGCGATCGCCGTTCCGGTCAACTTCCGTCTCGCCGCAGGTGAGGTCGCTTTCCTCGCCGAGAACTCCGGATCGCGTGCGGTGATCGTGGAGGAGGTCCTGGCGCCGCTCGTCGCCGAACTGCGGGTGGACGGCACGACACTGCAGTCCTGCCTGGTCGTCGGCGACGACGCCACCCCCGCGGGCCCCGGAGCGGAGCTGTACGAGAACGTCCTCACCTCCACAGAGCCGCACGCGGCCACGGGCCCGACCGATCTGGCCGCCTGCGCGATGATCATGTACACCTCCGGGACGACCGGGCGCCCGAAGGGCGCGATGCTCTCGTACCAGAACCTGCTCGCCCAGACCATCACCCTGGTCCGCGCCTTCCGCCTGCTCGGCGACGACGAGGTCGGGGCGATCACCTCCCCGATGTTCCACATCGCGGCGGTCGGCGCGCTCGTGCCCAACCTCGTCCTCGGCTACACGTCCGTCATCACCCCGACGGGCGCGTTCGACCCGGAGGCGTTCCTCGACCTGATCGAATCCGAACGCGTCACCACCGCCTTCCTCGTCCCGGCGCAGTGGCAGATCGTCGCCGCCAGCCCGACCGTCGCCAACCGAAAGCTGAGCCTGCGCAGCATCTCCTGGGGCGCGGCGCCCGCGACACCCGCGGTCCTGCGCGCCATGGCCGAGGCCTTCCCGGGGGTGCCGAACGTGTGCACCTTCGGACAGACGGAGATGTCACCCGTGACCACGGTGCTGCCCGGTGAGGACGCGATCGACAAGATCGGCTCGATCGGCAAGCCCGTTCCACTGGTCGACGTGCGGGTGGTGGACGCGGAGATGAACGACGTCCCCCGAGGCGCCGTCGGCGAGATCGTGTACCGCGGTCCGCAGACGATGATCGGCTACTGGGACAACCCGGAGGCGACGCGAAACGCGTTCGACGGCGGCTGGTTCCACTCGGGTGACCTCGTCCGCGTCGACGAGGACGGCTTCTACTTCGTCGTCGACCGGCTCAAGGACATGATCATCTCCGGCGGGGAGAACATCTACTGCGCCGAGGTCGAGGCCGTCATCGCGGACCACCCGAAGGTGCGGGAGGTCGCCGTGGTCGGTGCGCCGCACCCGAAGTGGGGTGAAACCCCGATCGCGGTCGTCGTCCCGCACGACGACGGCGACGCACCGGAGCCGCAGGAGCTGATCGAGTTCACCAGCGCCCGGCTCGCGTCGTACAAGAAGCCCACCCAGGTCCTGGTGGTCGACGTGTTGCCGCGCAACGCATCCGGCAAGGTCCTCAAGGCGCCGCTGCGGGACCGGGTCCGGGAACTGCCGGTCGGGTGACCGTGCCCGCGCGGAGTTCCGGGTCGTCCACCGTCGAGATCCAGGCCCTCGCGGTGGCCGGTGAGATCCTGGACCACCTGGCCGATGCGGGCGGGCGACGGTCGGCCGCCGAGATCGCGCGCGCCCTCGGGATGACCCCACCACGGGTGTGGCGTCACCTCAACAGCCTCCAGGCGCTCGGTTTCGTGGACGGGGGGGCCGATCGCGGATTCGTCCTCGGTGGACGCCTGGCCCGGCTCGGTCAGCACGCAGCCGAGGGCCTCGACCTCACCGACGTCGCGCACTCGCGGATGGTGGATCTGCGCGACGAACTGGACGAGTCCGTCTACTTCGCGGTGCCCGGTGAGGGCGGCGGGACCGTGGTGATCTCCCTCGGCGCGGACGGACCGATCTCCCTGCGCCTGTCGCTCGGTGTGGTCTTCCCGTGGCATGCCTCGGCGAGCGGGCGGGTGCTCTCGGCCTTCTCGCCGCAGCGGCTCCTCGGGCGCATGCTGCCCGCCCGGTTGGAGGACGTCGGTCCCGACCCGATCACCGATCTCGCCACGCTGCGTGCACGGCTCGACACGATCCGTACGCGGTTCTACGACGTCTCGGAGCGGGCCGAGGTCCCCCGCATGACGGGCCGGATGCTCCTCAGCGGTATCGCGGCACCGGTCTTCGACCACCGCAGCGGCGTAGTCGGTGCCGTCGGGGTCCTCACCGGGGCCGCTGACGAGCAGGCGCTCAGCGCCCCGCCGATCCGAGACCCGCTGTTCCGGTGCGTCGCCGGGATCTCCTCTGCGCTGGGATCGACCCGATGGGAGGAGTCCGGGATTCTCCCGGACCACGGGCCGGGACCGTAGGCGGAACCGCGCGCTGTCAGCGCGCGCCCTCGGTGTCGTCGAAGAACGCCACCCCCGGAAGATGGCCCCCCGTTCGGGGGAGGTCGCGCCCGGGAAACCGTCATAGCATCGAACCGGAGACGACTGGAAGAGGTGCACCATGGACGATGCCGTCCGGACCGACGTCGACGCCCGGTCGGGCGTCGGCACCATCACCCTCAACCGACCGCAACAGCGGAACCCGTTGTCCAGCAGCACCATGCGGCTGGTGACGGCGGCGTTGCGGATGTTCGGCGGCGACAGCTCGGTGCGGGCGGTCGTGATCGCCGCGGACGGGCCGGTGTTCTCCGCGGGCCACGACCTGTCCGAGATGGTCGACCGCACCCTCGAGGAGGAGCAGGCGATCTTCGACGTGTGCGTCGAGATGATGGATGCCGTGCAGCAGATCCCGCAGCCGGTGATCGCCGCCGTCCAGGGTCCGGCGATCGCGGCGGGCTGCCAACTCGCGGCGTCGTGCGACCTCGTCGTGGCGGCCGATTCGGCGGTGTTCGGCACTCCCGGCGTCCGGATCGGTCTGTTCTGCTCGACGCCGATGGTCGCGCTGAGCCGGGCAGTGGGACGCAAGCGCGCCATGCAGATGCTGCTGACCGGCGACACCATCGACGCCCACACCGCCGCCGACTGGGGCCTGGTCAACGTGGTCGTCGCCCCCGCCGACCTCGATGCGCAGGTCCGGGCACTGGCCACCCGAATCACCAGCGCGAGCCCGCTGACCCTCCAGATCGGCAAGCAGGCGTTCTACCGTCAGATCGACCTGCCGCAGGACGAGGCCTACGCCGCGATGGCCGGGACGATGGCGACCAACGCCGTCACCTGCGATGCCCAGGAGGGCATGAGCGCGTTCCTCGAGAAGCGGACCCCGGTGTGGCTGGGAAAGTGACACGCGCGTCCAGGTGACGACACGCGGGGGCGCGGGTACCGCCGTTCCCGACTCGCACGGTTCTAGCCTGGGGTCCTGGCCCTGAAAACGGAGAGAGAGGCTCTCACCAATGGCACTGCCCACCCTGACCCCCGAACAGCGCGCGGCTGCCCTCGAGAAGGCCGCTGCGTCCCGCAAGGCCCGCTCGGAGCTGCGGGAGAACCTCAAGTCCGGCAAGGTCACCTTCGTCGAGGTCCTCGACAAGGCGGACACCGACGAGCTCGTCGGCAAGACAAAGGTGCTCTACCTGCTCGAGTCACTGCCGAAGGTCGGCAAGGTCAAGGCCCGTGAGCTCGCGGAGTCGGTCGGGATCGCCGAGACGCGCCGCGTCTCCGGTCTCGGCGCCCGCCAGCGCGCCGACCTGATCGCCAAGCTCGCCTGATCGACTCCGCGCCGTGAGCCCGGCATCGCCCGCCGATGCCGGGCTCACGCGTGTCCGTGGCACTCGGTCGACGCTGCGCACGCTCGATTCACGCTGATTGCAACCGGCGCGCTCCCGCGCGGACTACGGCAATCTCTACCGATGACCGAGGTCCGTCGACAGGAGGGTGCCGCATGAGTGCACGGGAAGAACTGAACACCGACGTTCTCGTCATCGGGGGTGGCCCGGCCGGGACGTGGGCGGCGCTGCGGGCCGCGCAGGCCGGCGCCGACGTCGTCCTCGTCGACAAGGGATACTGCGGCACGAGCGGCGCCACCGCACCGTCGGGGACCGGCGTCTGGTACGTCGCGCCCGACCGGGATGCGCGGGATCGGGCCAAGGCCGACCGCGAAGCGCTCGGCGGGTACCTCGCCGACCACCGGTGGATGGACCGGGTACTCGACCAGACGTACGAGAACATGAACCTCCTCGGCGACGAGGGCCGGTATCCGTTCCCCGTCGATCCCGACACGGGCGGCCAGATCCGCACCGGTCTCCAGGGCCCGGAGTACATGCGCCGGATGCGCACGTGGATCCGGCGGGCCGGCGTCCGCATCCTCGACCACTCGCCGGCGTTGGAGCTGCTCGTCGACGCCGACGGCCGGGTGCGCGGCGCGGACGGGCACCGGCGGCAGGAGAACCGCGACTACCGGGTGACCGCCGGGGCCGTCGTCCTCGCGAGCGGCGGCTGTGCACTGCTCGCCGGGGCCCTCGGCACCAACGTCGACACCGGTGACGGTGCACTGATGGCCGCCGAGGTCGGCGCCTCCTTCTCCGGTATGGAGTTCTCCAACGCCTACGCGATCGCGCCGGCCGGGTCGTCCGTCACGAAGACCGCCTACTACGGTTACGCGACCTTCTTCCACGCCGACGGCCGGACCCTCGAGGGAGCGGGTTCCGCTCGGGGCCGGTCGGTGATCGCGCAGACGCTGCTGTCCGAGCCGGTGTTCGCGCAGCTCGACCGGGCGGACCCGCAGACGCAGCGGCTGATGCGGCTCGGTCAGCCGAATTTCTTCCTGCAGTTCGACCGGCGCGGCATCAACCCGTTCACCGACCGGTTCGAGGTGACCCTGCTGGCCGAGGGCACGGTGCGCGGCACCGGCGGCATCGACATCGTCGACGACACGTGCGCGACCAGCGTGCCGGGCCTGTTCGCCGCGGGTGACGCCGCGACCCGCGAACGCATCTGCGGCGGCTTCACCGGCGGGGGCAGTCACAACGCGGCGTGGGCGATGTCGTCGGGCAGTTGGGCGGGGACGGGCGCGGCACGGTTCGCGCGGTCGGTCCGCCGGGCGCCGGCGGGCAACCTGCGTCCGGCCGGTCGGGCGGGCCTGCGGCCCACCGGTTCCCGGACGCTGGACGCGGCCGCCGTGGTGGCGGCCGCGCAGGACGAACTGATCCCGTACGAGAAGAACTTCCTCCGCGACGGACCACGGGTCCGTGCTGCGCTCGACGAACTCGAATCACTCTGGACCGCAGTGGGATCCGGACTCGGCGGACAGAGCGGCGAACAGAGGATCCGGTCCCGTCAGGCCGCCGCGATCACCGCCGTCGGACGGTGGATGTACCACTCGACGCTGGCCCGCACCGAGAGTCGCGGCATGAGCAAACGGGCCGACCACCCGGATCTCGATCCGGCACAGCACCACCACGTCCTCACCGGTGGACTCGACGAGGTGTGGACGCGACCGGCACCGCTGCGCTCGGCGCGATTGCAGGTCGCGTCGTGATCGAGAAGGTCCTCGCGGACGCCTGCATCGGCTGCGACAAGTGCGTCGACGCGTGCCCCACCAACGTGTTCGACCGCACCGAGACCGGTGTTCCGGTGATCGCCCGGCAGTCCGACTGCCAGACCTGCTTCATGTGCGAGGCGTACTGCCCGACCGACGCCCTCTACGTGCATCCGCTGTCCACGCCGCTGGACGCCGGCCACGCCATCGCGGTCGACCAGATCGGCCGCTACCGCGCGGACCTCGGGTGGGGCCGGGGACGCGCACCGGGCGCAGCCGTGGCGGTCGGCCCGCGAATCCCCCACGGCGACCTGCCGCCGCGCCTGTCCGACGAGGTGCTGCGCGCCTGATGCTGGGCTCCGCCCAGTGGTGCACTTACGGACGTCCCGGGGTCCGAAAGTGCACCACTGCGCGAAGCGCATCACACGGGGCCCGGCGTCCCCCTCGGACGCCGGACCCCGTGTCTCGCAGCCGGCTCCGCACCACCCCGGTGTTCGGGAGCCGGTCGATCAACCCTGCGGTCGGGCGACACGCGTGTCGATGCCGGACCTCCCGAAGGCTTCTGTCACAGACTGTCACAAGTGCGGCCGAAACGCTCCCATTGGATTCGCCGAGATTCGAACCCACGGGTCGCGCCGGGCCGCCGGGCACTGCCGCCAGCCCGGCACCCCGGCAGGCGGCGGGTCAGCGGTCGGCGTCGGTGTAGCGAATGATGCCCCGAATGTTGCGTCCCTCCAACATGTCCCGGTAGCCCTCGTTGACCTGCTCGAGCCGGTACTGCCGGGTGACCATGTCGTCGAGGTTGAGCTTGCCGAGCTTGTACAGCGACAGCAGCTGCGGGATGTCGTAGTGCGGGTTGGCGCCGCCGAAGATGGTCCCCTGCAGGTTCTTCTGCAGCAGCGTCAGCATGGACAGGTTGAGCGTCACCTTGTTGTCGAGGAGGCTGCCCATCGCGGTCAGCACCACCGTGCCCGCCTTGGACGTGATGCCCATCCACGCGTCTACCTCCTCGCCGTGCACCTCACCGACGGTGACGATAGTCTTCCGGGCCATGCCGCCCGCGGTGATCTCGGCTACCGCGGCGGTCGCCTCCTCGACCGAGGAGAAGGCGTGGGTGGCACCGAACTTCAATGCCTGCTCGCGTTTCCACTCGACCGGGTCGACGGCGAAGATGTAGCGGGCTCCGGAGTTGACCACGCCCTGCAGTGCCGAGAAGCCCACGCCGCCGAGACCGATGACCGCGACATCCTCGCCGGGCTTGACCTGTGCGGTGTGGGTGGCCGAGCCGTAGCCGGTGGTGACGCCGCAGCCCACCAGGCACGCGACCTCGAACGGGATCGACGGGTCGATCTTCACCACGGAACTCTTGTGGACGACCAGGTACGGCGAGAAGGTGCCGAGCAGTGTCATCGGGTAGACGTTCTGCCCCCTGGCCTGGACCCGGAACGAACCGTCGCTCACCGACGCGCCACCGAGCAGGTACGCGCCGAGGTCGCAGAGATTGCGCAGCCCGGCCTGACAGGACGGACACTTGCCGCACGAGGGGATGAACGACATCACGACGTGGTCGCCGGGGGCGATGTCCTCGACGCCCGGTCCGACCTCGGTGACGATGCCCGCTCCCTCGTGTCCTCCGAGCACGGGGAAGCCGGCCATCGGGATGCCGCCCGTGACCAGGTGGTGGTCGGAATGGCACATTCCCGACGCTTCCATCTGGACCTTGACCTCGTCCTTGTGCGGATCGCCGATCTCGATCTCCTCGATCGACCATGGCTGATTGAATTCCCAGATCAACGCGCCCTTGGTCTTCATCTGCACACCTGCTCTCGTCGTCCACAGTCGGCACAACCAGCCTAGACACCCCTTCGGACTGGTGTCCGAACATTGGGGATCAAGCCTGTGCAGTCGCGGCCGTGATGGCGGGCAGACGGTCAGCGGGGGTCGGTCCGCGTCACCAACCGGGGTTTGATCGGAGATGCCGTCGCATCCGGAATCGGGCGAGGCCCTCGTCGCCGTCGACCATGGCCTCGACGATGGCATCGAGTTCCGCGTGGTCCGCACGCGCCGGTTCCGTCTCGTGTGAGGGATCGACAGGTCGAGCCCCACTGCCGTACTCGTCCCAGAGGACGGCCAGGATGGATCGGAACATCGTCAACACCGGGTCGCCGCTCAGGGTGGCGACCCGGTCGCGGAGGTGAGTGCTGTAGCGGCTGGACTCCGATTCTTCCCTGTGCCGATCCGTCCGGAGTTCCGCCTCGTCGAGCGCACCGAACCGCATTGCAGCTGTGAGACAACTCAATTCGATCTCGTCGCGCACCGAGCGGAGGTGCTCGAGCGTCACTCCGCGGAAGTCCAGGCAGAGGGCGGCCGTCCGGATGCTGGACGTAGGGTCGGGCTCGAGAACGACGAGGCCACCTCCCGGGCCCGGGCGCATCCGAGCCACGCTGTAGTGCTCGAGGATGCGAACCGATTCGCGGAACACTGAGCGGCTCACCCCATAGCGCGACACGAAATACGATTCCGACCCGAGCACTTCGCCGACGCTTCTGCCTTCCCTGAAGATGTCGTCACGGATGCGGCCTGCGACGGGACCGGCCAGCTTCCTTTCCCGTGGCCATTCGTCCGGGCCCGGTTCCATCGGCCCGACCGCGGTGCTCTCACCGGGAACCGGGTGGACGAAGCGACTCAACCAGGTGGCACTTCTGTCGAGGTGGTCCCGGAGCTCGTTCTCTGCTCGACCGCCGACGCCTGCGATTATGGCTTCCGCAATTGCCAGGTGTTGCCGGGCGGCGGCGCTGCCTTCCTCCTCCGTGTTCGCAATTCCTCGTACGCGTTCTGTGTACGTTTTCGTCAAACTGACCAGAATGTTCGTGTACAGCTCGAGCACCGGGTTCCCGGAGAGACGACCCAGCGCGAGGTGGAAGTCCTCGGGGAGAACGCCGCCTTCACCGTCTGCAATCGACCTGAGCTCGCGGAGCCCGCTTTCGGTCAACGAGTCCGAAACGGCCTCCATCGCCATCCGTTCGATCACGAAACGGGCGTTGGCAACCTGCTCCACAGTCGCCCCGGCGTATTCCAGATAGATGACGAGCCCGCGAATGGCCGGTGTCGGATCCGGGGTACCGACGACAAGACCCCCGCCCGGGCCCTGCCGCATGTGGACCACACGGGAATGCTCCAGAACCCGGATCGCTTCGCGGAGGGTCGACCGGGACACCCCGAACTGCTCACGCAGCGCCGTTTCGGAGCCGAGGACCTCGCCGACCGGCCACCGTCGTTCGATGATCTCGCGTTCGATACGTCGGGCAACTTGGACGGCGAGCTTCTCGGTTGCAGGTGCAGCCGGTGCGCTCACCTCCTGAATATGCATCTGCCAGGAACTCCTGTTCTACTCGGTCCGAGCAAGAGCGCTCACGATATCGCGCGCAATGCGGGGCCGACAGCGGTCACTTCGGAGGGCCGAGAACCGACGGCCCCACCACGCGCCGTCGAGTGCGAGCCAGACGTCGTCGAGGCATGAACGCTCGGTCCAAGCGGTACTTCTCCGACACCTGCTCTGGAGGGACGTCGCCTTCGAATCAGACCGGCCCGCCGATTCCCCGGATCGTCGACTGCTGTCATGGCAGACCACCTCCCCGACGTGACACTCAACCGTGCACTGTCCACGTGAAACCTGGGCTCAACCATATCCGGTCGGCATATCCCCGCCGATTGCCTTGCGGCGGTTTCGGATTGTCCATGCCCGGTTCCATCAAACGGAACGGACAGTGCGGAAAGCCGGTCGACGTGTCTTACGCTGAGCCCGCAACGGTGTGATACAGATCTCGGCGACAGGTTGTCGATCGAGTTCGGTAGCGGTGTCACCGAATCGTCCTCACGTCGTGGCCGTAGCCCGAACCCCGGGCCATCGACCTTTCCTCGCAATACCGCCCGGCGCCTCGCCCGAGCGCGAACAACCGGCGAGCCGGCCACATGCACTCGCCCCCGTCCCCAGGAGGAAGACTGATGCCACTACCCACACCGAAGTCGGGCGAGGTACCGGGACTGACCCAGGGTTGGACCGCCCGAATGATTGTCGGAATGGTTCTCATGTCGGCAGTGCTCGAAGCGCTGTCGCTGGGCAACAGCATGGTCTCGATCGGTCTGCCCAACATTCTGAAGGAGTTTCCGACGACGCAGGGCGGTTGGTTGATGACCGTCTACTTCCTCGTCGGTGCGGTGTGCGCGCCGATCCTCGGTAAGGCCGCCGACCTCTACGGCAAGCGGCGGGTGCTGTTGGCCACCATGGCGGTGTCCGGAGTCGGTGCCCTCGTCTGTGCCGTGGCTCCGAGCTTCGCGGTCCTGCTGATCGGTCGCATCCTCCAGGGCCCCATCCTTGCCACTCTCTCGTTGATCCCGTCCTTCATCCGCGACATCTACCCACCGAAGCAGGCCGCCTTTGCGGCGAGTATCACCGTGACCGGCATGGGCGCCTTCACCATCGCCGCACCGACGGTCATCGGCTGGCTGCTCGAAAACTGGGGTTTCCGCGGGATGTTCCTGTTCGATGCGGTCTGGACCCTGGGCCTGTGCCTGGCAATCTTCGTGACCCTGCCCGAGTCGGACAATCGCCGCGAGGCAAAGCCGGACATCGTCGGTGGCCTGATTCTGGTCGCAGCCGTAGTCCCAGTGCTGCTCTACGTCAGCATGGGCCGGACCTGGGGCTGGGTCGCGGCCTCACCGCTGCTGCTCGTCGGCATAGTCCTGGGTTTCGTGTTCGTGCGGCGCGCACGCACAGCGGAGGAGCCCATCATCAAACTCTCGCTCTTCCGCCGTAAGTCCCTCGTCTTCGTGGCCTTCGCCGGCGCGGTGTGCTATTCGGTCTCGGCTGCGACCTACCAGCTGGTCCCCCTGCTTGCAATGACCTCGCGGGACAACGGAGTCACCTACGGTCTCGGGTTGAACACCCTGGAGTTTTCGAGCATCGCCACCCCGAAGCAGCTCGCGACCGTCCTCGGTGGCGTCGTGATCGGTGTCCTGCTGGCGCGGGGGCGTAACCCTCGGATCTTCCTGTCTCTGGGGCTGGCGCTGTTCGCGGCGTCGTTGGTGTCGTTTGCGTTGGCGCACGACACCTTCGCCACGGTGATGGTCGGTAGCCTCCTGCTCGGTCTCGCCGGTGGCGTGTCCACCGCCGCGGTCCCGAACCTGGTGATGCGTGCTACGCCCGCCGGCGATCAGGGGTCGACGGCCGGCACCGTGCAGCTGTGCACAACGGGTGCCTCGTCGATTCTCCCGGTCGTGATGTTCGCCGTGCTCGCTCCGTACATGGTCCCGGCCCCTGAGGGCGGCATCTTCTATCAGGACCAGGGCATCACCAAGTGGCTGTGGATCTCGGCTGCGCTGTGTGTCGTCGCCCTCGTCGTCGGTGTCACGGTTCTCCGTGAGCGGCGCGGAGAGACCATCGAGGAGTTCTCGGTCGATGCTCCGGAAACGAACGCGGGCGCAGTCGATGAGGTGTCGTCGAGTTCCGGCAGATCGGAATGAACCCGACAGTCGACCTTGATCCCATCTCGGACGGTCCGAGAATCATTCCCGAGGTGGATCAGCACGGAGTGCTGGTGCTCGCGCGTCGAGTCGAACTCGGGGTTCCAGACCAGGAGGAAGGCTGCTTGTCGCGCGGCTTCACTCGGGCAGCACTTCGGTTGAACGACAGCATCTTGTCCCGGGCGGGTGGCCACGTTGGAAATGGAGCAGGTGATGACAGTTCAGCAGTCCGAACGGAATTCCGGTGAGACGAGCACTATGGCTCGCGACGGTGATGCGAAGCTCGGTGTCAACATGCCCGCACTGGATGACGGTCCGGTCGCAGACACCTGGGCGAGGCCGGTGACGCCAGGCGACGAGCAGTACAGCGCCTACGGCGACATGGTTGCCAGACTGCGCGATTTCCTGGACTACGTCACTGCTGCCCGGCCGGACACCGAAACCCTGGCCGCGCTGCGTGCCGATCTGGAGCGTTGGGGTCACCAGCTCGCACCGATGGCCGTTCCGGAACGTGATCAGGTGTTCGGCCATCTGCGGGATCAGCACGGGCGAGGTCAGACGATGTCGCCGGCCTTCGTCGTCAAGAATGCCGACCGCGACAACGTATGGGGGACGGTCCGATTCGGCCGCTACTTCCTGGGCGGCAACGGAGCAGTGCACGGTGGCGCAATACCACTGTTCTTCGACGAGGTCCTGGGCCGGTTGGCGAACTCGGCGGACCGGACACAGTCCCGAACCGCCTACCTGCACACCGACTTCCGATCTGTCACCCCCGTCGGCACAGAACTCACTGTGCACGGATGGTTCGTCAGGGAGGAGGGGCGGAAGCGGATCGTTCGCGCCGAACTGCGCGACGGCGACGTGGTGTGCGCAGAGGCGGAAGGATTGTTCGTCATCCTCAATCCCGGTCAGCCCTGAGCCTTGAAAGGTTCGCCGGCACAGTGACTGCGGCCTGGTAGCGAGGGCGGATTACGACCCGCCCTCGCTACTTTGCGTTGGCACTCCGAGGGACAGTCGGGCTACACGGCGACACGACATCACATCCACGCATCAACCCGAGTGTTGCGGTAGTTCGCGTTGGCTATGGCGGAGGCCGTGCTCACCACTGCCTCCGCGGCGACACCCCAGCGGGTTCGACCCGATACACCGGTGAGCGAGATCGCGCCGAGTGTCTCGCCGGGCCTTCCGATCGGAGCCGCGACACAACAGAGTTCCTCGTGCAGCTCACCGCGGTCGTATGCAACACCGGTCTTGCGAATCTGACCGAGTTCGGAGCGAAGGGCGAATGGCTCGGTGATCGTGTTCGCAGTTCTGCGTGGCATCGGCGAGGCCAGGATCGTACGGAGGGCGTCGTCGTCGTAAGCCGCCATGGCCTTTCCGAGTGCAGTGCAGTAGGCCGGAAGACGACTTCCTCGATGCGCCGTGAGGCGACTCGACCCGGCAGTGACCTTACCGAGATGCACGACCTCACCCTGGTCGAGGACTCCGAGGTGTGCTGACATTCCAGTCTTGGCTGCGAGCGCCACCAGGTGCGGCAATGCCACTTCGTAGAGTCGGTTTTCCGCGATGGCCAGGCTTCCCAATTCGAACATGCGCATGCCGACTCGATATCCGCCGGCGTCGCGTGCCAGCCATCCGACCTGGCAGAGTTGGTCCGCCATCCGGTGCAGTGTGGACTTCGGGAGGCCGGTGCGCTCACTCAGGCCACCCAGGCCGAGGACCTGTTGGTTGCCGTCGAAAGCCCCCATGATCGACGCGATCCGTCCGAAAACGGTTCGTTCCGAGTTCTGCCGGCTGCTTCTCGTTGTGGTGTGGCTGCCGGTGATCGAGCCGGCGGGTCCGCTCCCCAGTGACTCGTCGGTCAGGCCGATCTCGGTTGCGGAGGTAACCAAGTTCAGTGTCGACGGCATCGCCCACCACCTTCCATTTAGTCCACTTGTTTCAGATACCTCAGGCATAAAGCGCAGGAACAGCGCTTCAGCCTGCTGCAGGCGTCTCATTAAGTGTACTTGAATCCGTGTAGGCAGGATCACACCCAGGGTGACGGCCTGTCAAGTGGCGCTCGCGGAGGGCGTGTGCGGCTCGGCCCGCCACCGCTACGCGGCATTGGAACTGCGCGATCTGCGCGGCCGCGCGATGAGCAAGCCCTCGAGACGCCCCGCTCCCCGGACGACGGGGAGCCGAGCCACGCGGTTCCAGTCGCTTCGCCCGACGAACGCCTCGTCGAGGGCACGCGCGTCTCCGTCAGCGGGTATTGCCCTCGGTCAGCGGTGGCGCTCGGCCCCGCTCATCCGGTGGTCGGTGACGTCAGGACGCGGTAGCCGCATTCGTGGAGACTGCGGTGCTCCTCCCAGCGGCGCGTCGTCCACTCGCGGTCGGTGTGGGCGGCGGTGACCGCCGCGGTCGTGGAGGCGTGCAGGTCGAACTCGAGGTCACGGCGGAGTTCCGCTCGACCCTCGTCACCGGCGTCGGGGGCGGTGATGCGCGCGATCGTGTCGGCGACCTGACGGTCCGCGTCGACGAGGATGCGGCGGTGGGCTCGAGGCAGCACCCCCCACATCACGACGAGTGCGACGGACACCCCGATGACGGTCTCGAGGAACCGGTCGCGCGAGACGACGGCGATGTCGCCCGGGTCACCGGCGCCACCGAGAATCATCGCGAGCGGGGTCAGTGCCGCTATCGCCAACCCGTAGTGCCGGACCAGGAAGGCCTCGATCCCGGCCATCAGCATCGCCAGCACGACGATCAGGAGCACGCCGTGCAGGTCCAGCAGCGACAGGGCCACGAGCAGCACGAGGCCGAGCAGCGTGCCGACGAACCGGTGCACGGCCCGATAGGTGCCGAGCACCCGGTCGGGGCCCTGGTGCAGGATCATCGCGGTGGTGATCACGGCCCAGTCCGGGCGGCCCACCCCGAACAGCACCGCGGTCGAGCCGGCCACGAGGCAGGCGACGACCAACCGCGCCACCACGGTCGCGGTTCGGCCCCGGGGATGCGCGGCCAGCGCGAGGCGGTGCCGGATCGACGGTCTGCGCAACGGGATCTGCGCCCGCAGGTCGTCCTCGGACGCAGCCGACTCGTGCGGGACGCCGTGCAGCACCGCGGCGCACCGCACATGCGCCGCCCGCAGTGTCCGGGTCAGCGGGTGGTCCGACTCGACCAGGCGGGCGTCGTGAAGGCACTGCCACGCGGAGTGCAACGACCGGACGGCTTCTCGGCGGTGGGCCGGCGAGTTCTGTTCCAGGACGGCGTCGACGGCTGCCAGCGCCGCGGCGACCTGCGCCCGTTCGGCGGTCCGCGGACGGAGCACCACACCGGACATCGCCACCACCAGCGCCCAGACCGCCCCGATCGCCGTCCACGCCACGACGCTGGGGACGGGAATCCCGGCCGTGGGCAACGTGGACGAGATCACCACCGACAGCAGCAGCAGGAACGACCCGGGCGCACCGAGCCGGAGGGCGTCGACGACGAACGCGGCCACCGCGACCACGACCGTCATCACGAGCACCAGCAGCATCGGCCACCACCCGGACCCGCCCGCGTCCAGCGCCCGGTGCACGGTCGATCCGACGGTGGCCCCGGTACCGGCCAGCGCGACGAGCGCGGCGCCGACGAACGCCACCGTCCACCAGCGCACCCGATACGGTTTGCCCTCCCCGTAAACCACAGCGAAGGCGCCGAGCGTGGCAACGGCGGCGGCCGATCCCGCCCCGCACGCGAGGCCGAGCAGTCCGGGCAGGGCGACCGTCACGGCGGCGCGTACGACACCCGGCCAGCGGCGCCCGCTGCGCGGTACCGACAGCAGAGCCGTCCACGGCGCCGCGGGGGCGGGGATCGGCAGGGTCTGTGCGTGAGTGCTCGTCCCGTTGCTCGACACAACCGTTCAGGCTACGAACGGGCCCGTCCCGGCACGGAACCCACGTGCGGCGATGAGGCACAGGTCACGGACGAATCGGTCAATTCGACCGGTACGACATGATCGAGGCCCACCCGCGCAGTGCGGATGGGCCTCGACTCGCCGGGACTCTATCCCGCGGCCTGGGCGGCGGGCGTCGTCGTGACCACCGGCGTCGTCGCGTCCTGGGTGGTCGCGGGCTGGGTGGTCGCGGGCTGGGTGGTCGCGGGCTGGGTGGTCGCGGGCTTCTCGACGCTCGTCTCGGCCGGCACGGTGGTGGCCGCGGCGGCGGGTGACGTGGTGGGGGCCGCCGATGCCGACACGCTCTGCTGGGCCGGGGCGACCGGAGCCGGGCTGGTCGTGCCGCTGGGCGCGACCGCGGCGACCTTCGCCGCAGGCGAGGAGGTCGTGGCCGTCGTGGTGGGCGCGGCGGCGGTGGTCGGGGCGACGGTCGCAGTCGGGGTCGGCGTGACGAGCGGCTTGCCGTCCCGTGCGTCCTCCGCGAGCTGAGTCAGCCACTGCGCCGCGTACTCGGCGGACGTGAGCGGTTGGCCGTCGGTCGCGTCGTTCCAGTAGTCGAAGTGGTGACCCGTGTCGGGGCCGAGCGTCAGCTGGTAGGGGTCGCTCAGCACGACCGGGATCGTGTTCTGGTTCGTCACGATCAGGTTGACGATCTCGTTGAACACCTTCTCCGGCAGGTACGCCAGCGGGGACATGTCCTCGGCGTCGATGGAGTCGGCGGCGTCCTCGGCGGGCAGCGGCGTGGTGGCCTTGCTCGGGTCGTACGCCGGATCGGACACCTGGAGCAGCACGTCGAGGAACGTCTGGTTGCTGCGCATCCAGTTCGGGTCGGACTGGATCACTGCGAACGCGTCGTAGGCGATGCGGCCGATGACCGTGGCGACGTCGATGCCCGTCGCCGGCGTCAACCCTTCCTTCTCGAGCGAGTCGATGTTCAGCTGCCTACCGACGTTGACGGCCAGTTGCAGCAGCGAGATGTTGTCGGGCGCCGCGCAGGTGAGGTCGCCGTCCGAGCAGAACGCCGCGACCTTGCCGGCCAGGGCGCCGAAGTCGTCGCCGCCGGTGCCGGTGACGGCGCCCGCACCGCCGGCCGCGTTCTCCCCGGTCTGGTACTGGGTGTCGAAGCCGTCGGGGTTGCTGTACGGATTCTGCGCGCCCGGGAACGGACCCTGGTCGACGGCGCGGCCGGCGTCGGCGAAGATCACCACACCGACGACGTTCGTGGGGTCGACGATCTCGTAGCCGTCGGATCCGTCCTGGTGACCGATGTTCATCGCCACGCGGCGGGCGACGTCGGCGCCTTCGCTGTAGCCGACGATCGAGAACCGGGTGTTGGGGCAGGAGACGCGGATCTCCTCCATCACCTGCTGGGTGTTCTCCACCCCGGCGGCGACGGCGTCCTCGTAGCTGTCCATGTTCGCGGGGTAGGCGATGTAGAGGTTCGCGTACGACCCGGGCTTGACCGTGTTGACGGCGGCGGGAGCGTTGGCCACCGGGTCCACCCAGTGGCTGCTGTAGTCGTCCGACAGAGCAGCGGGCAGCGCGTTGCCGTCGGCGTCGACGAGCCGGGGCACGGTGTCGGGCGGGGTGTCGGTGCGGCCGGCGATCGACACCGTCACCATGTCGTGGCATTCCGTCGTCGACGCGGTGAGCTCGGTCTCGACGGACGACTGTGGTGGGGCGAACGCCACCCAGGCCGTCGCGACGGCGGCGACGCCGAGCGCGGTCGGTGCCGCGACCGCCGAGATGAGCCGATGCCGTGTGATGAAGCCGCGAAGTGTCATGTCCGCTCCCAATCCGTCACTCTCAGGCGACGTGCGGACAACGCGTGCCGTGCGGTCGCGCCACGTCATGGGGGTTGTCGGGTCTGCGAGTCCCGGCGTTACAGACAATACCCACAACCCCGGCCTAATTCGTCCGTTGACCACTTGTCTGACAAGTAGTAGCGTGCGGACCACGGAATCGACACCCCGCCGACTGTCGGCCACCCTCGGTACCAGCCGTTCCGCCCTCTGCGAGGCCGTCAGGCAGCTCGCCCGCGCCCACCTGCTGGACATCGCCCGAAACCTGGAGAAGCTGCAGTGACCACAGCACACGCCGGTCCCGTGTTGTCCGTCGACGACGTCACCGTCGTCCGCCAGGGGCGCGCCCTCCTCGACGGCATCAGCCTCGACGTCCACGCCGGGCAGCAGTGGGCACTGCTCGGACCCAACGGCGCCGGGAAGTCGACGCTGCTCGCCCTCTGCGGTGCGCGTCTGCATCCGACCCGGGGAACCGTCCACGTACTCGGACATCGACTCGGCCGGGTCGACATGCGGTGGCTGCGCACCACGATCGGGCACGTCGACCCGCGCTCGCGGATCGAGCCGTACCTGACGATCCGCGAGGTGGTGCTGACCGGGCTGCACGCCGCGTCCGCCCTGCCGCGGCACTGGTCCCCCACCGACGCCGAATCGGACCGCGCCGACGAACTGCTCGACGCGTTGGGACTGACCTCGAAGGCGAACAGCGTGTGGGAGGTGCTGTCCCAGGGCGAACGAGGTCGGACGCTGATCGCTCGCGCACTGATCACCGAGCCGCACCTGCTGCTGCTCGACGAACCGACCACCGGCCTCGATCTGGCGGCCCGCGAGATCCTGCTCCACGTCGTCGCCGATCTGCGGGTGCTGCAGCCGGACCTGGCCACGGTGCTCGTCACCCACCACCTCGAGGAACTTCCGACCACCACGAGCCACGCGATGGTCCTCGCCGAGGGGAAGGTGCTCGCCGCCGGTCCGGCCGCGAGCACCCTGACGTCGGACGTGGTCTCGAAGGCATTCGACCATCCGATCCGGATCGACCGCCACCGGGGACGGTGGTCGGCGACCAGCGCGGCCCGGCCCGAGTAGGGCCCGGACCGGGCGGGTCATCAGCTGTCGCCGGTGGCCCTCCCCCGCCCGACCGACAGACCCACGCCCACGACGGCGAACGCTGCGCTCGCACCCAGCGCTGCCCACGCGAGTGCCCGGCGCGTGTCCAGTGCCTCCTCGCAGGCTCCCGAGCGGACGGAACCGGAGGCCTTCGCGGTCGACGCCACCGGACTGCCACAGTCGACACCGTCCGCCCGGATACCGGCGAGCAGCAGGATCACCCCGGACAGCAGGCAGACGAGCGCGACGGCGACGATCACCCGCACGGAGGTCGATCCGCGCCCGGCGACGAGGTCGGCACGGCATCCCGCCTGCGGATTGGTTGTCATGATTCGATCCAATCAGACAAACCACGCATTTGCTGAATCATTACCGCTGAGGCATTCTGCGAACTCGGCCGCCATCCGAAGGCCGGCCGGGGCAGAACGATTCCGGTGAGCCGCGGATCTCGTTGGCACGCGGGGCCCCCGAAAGCCGCTCTGCGCACCAGAAAGAAGTCCCGCCGGACACACGAAGTGCCCGGCGGAACGGCGTCGCACGCGTCGGGGGTGCGGACGACGCAAACGCGATACTAACCGATGATCGAAATTACTGTGCAGTAACTGACGTGAGCGGCGTGGCGCTGAAACCGGACGCACGTCCTCGTCATCGACCGGGATGCGCCGTGCCACAAGTCGAACGCGGCCAGCGATCGAGCGCGCCGACCGATTGAACGCGCCGCCGTTCGGGTACCGCATCCACATGAAACAACTCGACACGCTCCTGCGTCCACCGTTCGCGCTCGCGTCCGCGATTCGCCACGCCCGGGTGTTCCACGCCCACGGCGTGACGGCACAGGGCCACGCGGAGCTCGGTTCGCACTGGTGGCCGGTCCAGGGCCGGATACCGGTCACCGCCCGACTGTCCAAGGGGCTCGGACTGCCCGGGCCGTTGCCCGACTTTCTCGGACTCGCGGTGCGGCTGCACCTGGCCGGAGGCCCCTGGGACCTTCTGCTGGTGACGGCCCAGTCCCGCATCATCCTGTGGCCGGCGCTGAGCTGGTCTCGCGCCCGCTACAGCAGCGTGACCGCCTTCCGGACGCGCGACACCGAGGCCCTCACCTGGATGCTCGCCGAGCCGGAGGCCGGGCAGCCCGGAACCGGTTCCCTGGCGGCACTCGCCGACGGCGATGCGCCTCACTTCACGCTCTCGCTGGCCCGCGCCCGTGGTCCGGCGAAACCGGCCGGCCGTCTGTCGCTCGATCTCCCCACCGACGTACCGGACGACTTGCAGCCGTCGTTCGACCCGGTGCTCAACCGTCCCGACGGCGTGGACATGTGGCCCGAGTGGGTCGCCGACGCGCGTCGGGCGGCGTACGGAGCGGGCCGCGCCGGCCGTGACACCGAAGCGCCGACACCGCCGTGGGACACCCGGGCCTGACCGTCACCACACGATCACCGGGCAGCGAAAGGCATTACGAGACAGATGAACACATCGACCGACCCGGCGCCGACGGCACCGGAACCGCAGTCGACGTCAGCACCGCACCTCCCGGCCGCGGGAACCGGGATCAGTACCGCCGAGATCAAGGCACGCATCGAAGCGATGTTCGACGACGACCCCGACCCGACTCGGGAAGGAGCCACCTGAGCCGTCCGTAGCCCGAGCATCACCCACCGAATCAGCGGATCGCGATGCTCACTCGGCCGGGGCGAAGACTGGTACGCGGAAGTCCCCGCCCGGGTGATCGACGATCCGGACGCGCACGGGCATTCCGATCCACACCCGCTCCGGGTCGACGTCGACGAGTCGGGTGGACAAGCGTATCCCGTCGGTCCCGTCGAGCTCGGTGACGGCGATGACGTAGGGCACTTCGAAACCCTCGACGGCCGGATGCCGGACGATGATGAAGCTGTAGACGATGCCGGTTCCGGGCACCGGCTCGAAGGACACCTCATTCGCGCACTGCGGGCACACTTCCTGGGGCGGGTGCATCCACGTCCGACATTCCCGGCAACGACAGATGCGCAGCTCACCGGATGCGGTGGCGTCCCAGAACCCTTGCGAGTCGGGGTCGGGTGTGGGTTGCGGTCGCCGCGCCTCGCTCGCGGCCACCGACGTCGTCGCACTCATGGCTTGTCCTTCCCGTAGATCACGGCGCCGCCGAAGGGTCCCGCCCCGGCGGTGGCCAGCGCGGTCCGCGCATTCTCGACCTGGCGGACGCCGGCTTCACCCCGCAACTGCAGCGCCGCCTCGTAATGGTGATTCAGCCCGTGGATGTACCCCTCGGACAGCAACCCGCCGTGCGGATTGACGACAACGTCTCCCCCGTAGGTCGCGCGGCCGTCCCGGAAGAAGTCACCGACCTCTCCGGGCTTGCAGAAGCCGTAACCTTCGAGTGTTGCCAGGACCGTGTAGGTGAAGCAGTCGTACATGCAGGCGACGTCGATGTCTTCCGGACGCAGCCCGGTCTCGTTCCACAACCGGGGGCCGGCCTTCGCGCTGTACATCTCGGTCATGTCGGGCCACTGGTCCCAGCCCGTGGTGCCGTGCGCATCGATCGAGCCCCGGATCCACACGGGTGCCTTCGCCGTGTCCGCCGCGACCTCCTCTGAGGCGATGACGATGGCCACGGCGCCGTCGACCTCGAACGTGCAGTCGTAGAGCCGGAAGGGGTCGAACACCACCCTGCTGTCGAGGTACTGGTCGAGAGTGAGCGGGTCGCGGGCGATGGCATGGGTGTTCGGCACGGCGTGGGCGCGCTGGGTCACCGCGATGGCACCGAGGTCCTCGGCCCTGGTCCCGTAGGTGTGCATGTGGCGTCGGGTCCACATCGCCAGCCACTCCGGCGGCACGATGTAGCCGTGGGGAGCAGTGAACTGCGCCGGTCCCGTGTACCGGCGGTCGGAGCTCGCGGTGCCGAATCGGTAGCCGGAGCGCCCGTTGAGCGACCGGTACATGATCACGACGTCGGCGAGCCCGGACTCGACGGCCGCGGACGCCGTTCGCACCATCGTCGCGACGGCCTGACCACCCGCGGACATGTCCACGTACCAAGGGAGTTCGCTGATGCCGAGCGCACGAGCCACCTCGAGAGGTCCGGTGGAATCCGCGAACTGGAAGTCGATGATGCCCCGCACTCGGGAAGCGGGCAGCCCCGCGTCCGCGAGAGCCAGGCGGGAGGCCTCGGCCGCCATGGCGAGGGTGGTGCGGCCGGAGTTCCTGGTGTACTCGGTCCTACCGATTCCCACTATTGCTGTGCTCACGTCCTGCTCCTCGTCGTGCATCGTCCGGCGGCCACGACTTCGTTTCCACACCGACGAAGAGGCTGCACATGGTTCGAAATCGTGGGAGACAGACAGCGAAGTCTCCGACGTCGCCCACCACTGCCAAATTCACCAAACCGCCGTCTAGAATCAAGTTCGGTGAGTTGCCCACAGGTTATGTGATCAAATTAACGTAGTCAACTATGTAGTACAGAGGTGGCACAGTGGGAACGAAGGGAACCGTCAGCGTGCGGACCAGTCGCCAGGAGAAGACCAGGGCGACGCGACGCCAGTTGCTCGACGCGGCAGCGAAGATCTTCGCGGTGCACGGCTACGAGAAGACAGGTGTCGCCGACATCGTCGCCGCCGCCGAAGTCAGCGTCGGCACGTTCTACCACCACTTCGACAGCAAGAACGCACTGTTCGAGGAATTGTGGAGCGAGTTGCGTGGCACCCTCAACGATGCGGTCGCCGCGGCCCAGGAATCTGCTCGTAGCGCAGTGAGATCCGCTCGAAGCGGGGGCGTCACGGACGAGAGCGAACTCTTCGACCGGGGTGCCCGAGCCTACTTCACCTTCATGTGGAAGGAACGAGAGACCGCCCGGGCATTCTTCTTCGGGGGCCTTCCGGCCCAGTTCGCCGAAACTCGACGCAGAGACGAGTACTCCTGGATCGCGGAGAACTCCACGATGTTCCGCAGCCCCGACACCCCCACCGACAGAATCGTGAACAAGTTGATCGTGTCCGCGGTGTCGGAGTCCCTCGTGGAGATCATGCAGTGCTCCGACGATGCCGAGGCGGAGACCGCCATCACCGCAGCCATACACATCGTGGCGGCGGTCGACCGCCTCGGCTCACCGTCCTCTCCGATGGGCCTGCGGATCTGAGCTACACGTCCCAGACGAGCGGGACGGCACTCGGGCCCGAGCTACGGCCGAACTCGGTGATGGTTGCGTCGTCGGCGAGTCGGTAGGTCGGAATGCGCCTGTGCCATTCCTCCAGCGCAATTCGCAGTTCGAATCGCGCGAGATGCGAGCCGAGGCAGCGATGCGGACCGGCACCGAAACCGAGGTGGTTGTTCGGCTTCCGGTCGATCCTGAAGGTCTCGGCGCCCTCGAACGCTGCCTCGTCGCGAGTGGAGGCCTTGAGCGGCAACTGCACCATCGAACCGGCCGGGATGGGGCAGCCGGCCACCTCGACGTCCCTGGTCACCTTGCGTGACGGGATGATGAACGAATAGAACCGCAGGATCTCTTCGATCGCGGAGGGAATGACCGCAGTGTCGTCGACGACGCGTTGACGGTCGTCCTGGTGGGTGGCGAGGTGGTAGAAGGCGTACCCCAGCGCGGCGGCGACCGTGTCCAGTCCCGCTTGGAACATGAAGTAGTAGTACGACTTCAGTTCTTCGTCAGTGACCGGTCGTCCGTCGAACTCGTACTCGAGCGCCTTGGAGATGAGGTCGTCGGCAGGGTTCCCGCGCCGCTCCACGATCACGTTCTCGAAGTATTGGATCACCTCGGCCATCGCGGCCGACCGCCGACGAAGGATCTCCTCCGGGTTGTTCCCCGCACCGTGGAGGATGTCAGCCTCCCACGCCATGAACTTCTCGAGGTCTTCGACGGGAAGCCCCAACAACTCGAGGAAGATGGTGGTCGGATAGCGGTAGGAGAAGTCCTTGATCACATCGCACGAGCCCCGTTCTGCGAACGAGTCGATGATCTCGATTGCGCGTTGCCGAACCTTGTTTTCGAGCTTGTCCACCGTCTTCGGAGCGAAGGTCGGTCCGAGTTGCCGCCGCCACTGCAGGTGCTCGTTGCCGCTGAGCATGTGCGGGATCCACAGGTAGGACGGGTTCGGATCCAGCACGGTGACGGCCTCCGTGGAGAAGGTCTCCCAATCCTGGTATGCCGCAAGGATGTCCTCGTGTCGCGTGAAGACGAAGAAACCCGGCCCGAAGTCGCTCCGAACAACCGCGGCCTCCTCACGGAGCCCGTCGTAGAGGGCCGTCCACTCCCCCATCGGCTTGATCTCGATGGGAGAGATGTGCTTGACGGGGCACACACCCGTTTTCGGCTCGGTGGTGCTCATCTTCCACTCCTTCTGTTTCAGGGCAGGCATTTCACTGCAGGGTGATTGCTCGTTCGGGGCAGGCAGCGGCGGATTCACGGGCGCGACCCTGCGCCTCGTCCGGGATCTCGAACTCGGACCGCAACGCGTAACCGCTGTCGTCGATGTCGAACAGTTCCGGATCGGTCTGGTAGCAACGGGCGTGACCGGAACACTTCTTCAAGTCGATGAGGGCTTTCATCGGCGCTTCCCTTTCGGCACATAGAAGCAGGGCGCGGTGGGCGAATTCACCTCTAGAACAGTGTTCGGTGAATGAGCACCAATGTAGGTGGTCCACATGACCGGGTCAACCGTCTCGGGAACTGAGCCAGACATGGCGACTGATCACACGAGGTATACCATGTGACCTGAGTCATATATATTGGGTTTCACCATGCGGCCGAACCGATTCGGCCATCCGACCACGGATACGAGTTCATCTGGAGCACCGCCCCTCTCGTCACCTTCCGCAGAAACGAGGACAAGAGCCGCATGACGACCGACATACCCTTCGCCCCCGGTTCGGTGTCGCTCGGTCACTACGTCCACGACTTCCTCCCCCCACATGACATCGTGTCGACATTCGTCGATCACGCGGTCCTCGCCGTCAGGTCGGGCTTCGACGGCGTGACCGTGAGCGAGCACCACGCCGGCTATCCCACGTACCTACCGAATCCGCTCCAGGCGACGGGCTGGATGCTCGACGCGATGCCGCGCGGATGGGCGGGCGCCTTCCCTCTCCTGCTGCCACTGCGCCCTCCCGGCGTCGTGGTCCAGGAACTGGCCTGGCTCCACGCACGCCACCCCGGACGAGTCACCGCAGGATTTGCCGCGGGGTACGTCCAGCGCGACTTCGACGCCTGCGGAGTCCCTTTCGCGGACCGGAACTCGCGTTTCCGCAGCTCCCTCGACTTCGTCGCCGCCGAGCTGTCCGGGCCCTCGGAGCGGTTCACCGGTGATCGTGTCGTGGAGGCAGCGGCCGCGGCACGCATCCCGATGTTGGTGGCCGCCAAGGGACCACAAGCCGTCGCCCGCGCTGCCACACTCGGGTTCGGCCTGTCGGTTCCACTTCACGACCCGGCAGAGCTCGCCGCGGTCCACGAACAGTACATTGCGGCAGGCGGAACGGGGCCACGCGTCCTGATGCGTTGGGTGTGGCTGGGCGATCCACCGGAATCGGCAATCCGCAGTTGGGAAGAGGCACACACCACCTCGATCGACGGCGGCAAGCGCACCGAAGCGATGCGGGTCGCGTCCGCACCCGACCCGCACCAACTGGCGGCCCAGGTCGTCGAGGAGATGCGGGCCGGTGGAAGCACCGCACTGAGCATCCGCGTCCACCTTCCCTCGGTCGGACCCGCCCGGGCGGCAGAACAGATCGAGGCGATCGGCGGCGAGGTCGTGCCGATCATCCGAGCCATGCTCGCGAGCTGAGACATCGCTGCGGGCAACACAACTTCAGGGATCGACACCGACGAGACCCTGGAGCTGGGGCATCTTCATGCACCAGTTGGATATTTCGAGAAGCACAGGAGCAAGGAAATGAGATCTCGACGTGTCATGGCGACGATTGCGTCTGCCCTCGTGACAGGCGTGACCTTGGCGGGCTGCACGGGTTCGTCCGGAGACTCCGGCGACCCTGCGGGCGAACCGAAGAGCGGCGGCACGCTGTCCTGGGCCGTGACCGGAGAGACCGCGTCGATGGACCCGGCCGTCTGCAGTACGGTTGCGCCCCCGCGGTGTTCGACGATCTTCGGCACCCTGATGCGCTACGACAGCGAGACCGCCGAGTTCGTGCCCTACCTGGCCCAGTCGTTCGACAGCGAGGACGGACAGCACTGGACCCTGAAGCTGCGGGAGGGAACCACGTTCAGCGACGGGACCCCGTTCGACGCAGCCGCCGTGGTGTTCAACTGGGACCGGATCAAGAATCCCCAGACGCTGTCGCCTGCGGCAGGCGTGACCGCCGGCATGACGTGGCAGGTGGTCGATCCCCTCACCGTCAGCGTGGCTTTGGAGTCGCCGAACTATCAACTGCCGTGGCAGCTGGTCAAGGGCCTCGGCGCGATCGGCTCCCCGACCGCGATCCAGGCTGCCGGTGCGGAAGTGGGGAACAAGCCGGTCGGAGCCGGCCCGTTCGTGCTCACACAGTGGATCCGCAACTCGCAGATGGAGCTCACCCGCAACCCCAACTACTTCGAGGAGGGCCTGCCCTACCTCGACGGTCTGATCACCAAGCCGATCAACTCCGACGAGCAACGACTCAATGCCCTGCGCAGCGGCGAGATCGATGTCGACACGTCGTTCTCCGCGGAGGACACCGCCACCGTGGAGGCCGAGGGCGGCTACGACATCTACGAAACCCCGTTGGTCGGCGGTAGCGGAGTGATGTTCAACTACGCCGATCCGGCCATCGCGGACCCGGATCTTCGCAAAGCCATCCAGCACGCCATCGACGGGACCCAGATCAACAAGGCCGTGACCCCGAGCGAGGAAACGGTGAAGACGTTCCTCCCGACCGACGACGACTCGCTCGGCACCCTCCCGACGACGGATCTCTCGGAAGCGCAGCGACTCTTCGACAGCTATCTGAAGAGGACGGGCAGGACCGGTGAAACCATCTCCCTGCTGACGTACGCGGGCTTCCCGCAGATGGAGCAGACTTCCCAACTGCTCCAGGCGCAGATTCAGAAGATCAACGGATTGACCGTCGCGCTCGAGCCTGTCGACAACACAACCATGCTCAAGCGGAAGAGGCAGCACGAGTTCCAGATCGTGGTCACCAGCAACCTGTCCGTCGACGAGGACCTGCTGTACGACCTCTTCCACACGGGTGGATCACTCAACGCCATGAACTACTCGAACCCGAAGGTCGACGAGGCCCTCGAGATCACCCGCAAGTCCGGGGAACCCGACGAGGTCGCCAAGGCCTACGAGGTCGCCAACGGCGAGATCTCGAAGGACGCTCCGTTCCTGATCTGGCGAAACATGTCGGGCTACATCTACGCGGATCAGAAGGTCCAGGGAATCGCCGCGACCGGCACCGCCGCAGGCGCCGCGTTCGAGTGGGAGCGGGCGTGGCTCAACTGATCCGGCGGGTCGCCGCGAAATCACCCGTACCGCAAGGTCGGCTTCGAACTGCGTGAGTCCAACCTGCTGCGGTTCTCACTCACCGAGTGACCAGACCCCCGAGCACCGGCTTCCTGTCGAGGACACCTCGACAGGAAGCCGGGAGCGGTCACACGCCCAGCTCGGTGAGCAGACGACCGAGCCACGCGACGGATTCCGCAGCGGCCTCCCGGTGTCCGCGCTCGTCGATGCTCGGGCCGCTGAGTTCCAGGTCGAAGGTTCCCGTGTACCCGGCGGCCAGCAGCCACTCCACGACCTGTCGGACCGGGACGTCGCCGGCGCCGGTGACGGCGCGGCAGGGCAGCGACCGCATGCCCGGGGTCATGTCGCTGAGCTGGACGTGCGAGACGAGTTCGATGTTCTCGCGGATCTCGTCGCGCAGCTCGGCCTCGGTCCAGACGTGGAAGACGTCCAGGCACACGCCCATTCCCGTACGCCTGCCCAGCAGGAGCGCGTCGTGGAAACTGTGCACGAAGTTGAGGTCGGCGTAGAGCCAGTTGGTCGGTTCCAGCGCCACGGCGATACCCTTGCCTGCGGCGTACTCGACGAGATCCGCCGTGATCTCGGCGTACGCAGCGGCGTTCTCGTCCCAATCGGCGAAGACGCGGCGGCCGGTCAGGGTGTAGATGGTGCCGGCGCCGACCGCGGCGGCCTGGTCGATGTCCGCGCGTGCCTGGAGAACCTGGTCCTCGATGTCGGCGCCGGGCGTCAGGTCGAAGCGAAGGAGAGCTGTCGTCGTGACCACGTCGACGCCGTGCTTGCGGCTCGCCGCGGCGACCGCGTCGGCACCGACCTCTCGGACCTTCGCCGACGTCAGCGATGTCTTCGAGACGCCGAGTCCGCCGACCACCTCGATCACGTCGACGGCCGACAACGTCGGAAAGCACAGTCCGCTGACGGACACTCGCGGGTGTGTCCGGTCGGCGGCCAGCTCGAGGTTCACGTTGTTCCGCCTGTGATCACGGGACTTGCCGGTTCACGGAACGGGGCTCGGGTGTCACGTGTGGCAGCCGCGGGCTCTCACACGCCGGAGTTCGGCGGCGGCATCGAGGACACTCCGCGCACCGGAGACGGCGAGCCGGGCGCACTCCCGCGCCGGCGTGCCCGCCACTGCCAAAGACCGCATCGGCGCTTCGACGCCGATCACAGGGAGGGCTGGTAGTGCTGCGAGGATCTCAACCAGCGGCAGCTCGCCCTCGCCGGGCACGCGACGGTCGATCGAGTCGTCTCGGTAGGCGGGGTTGCGCTGCGCGAGCGTGTTGTCGCTGAGCCGGATGTAGCCGACCCATTCGTCGTCGAGCATCACCAGCTCCCCCGGGCCATGGCCGGAGCGGAAGGCGTGCATCGTGTCGACGAGGAGGGTGAAGTCCGGGCGGTTGACGTGCCCGACAGCCTGCAGAGCCGTCGGCAGATCGGACACGGTGAGCGACTTCGCGAACTCCGTCGTCGTGGCCATGCCTCGGCCGGCGGCCATCTCCGCGAACAAGGCCAGCTGGTCGAAGCTACGCGGCAGGTCGGGGTCGACGGCCACGGCGTTGACCCGGGTAGCCCCGAGCTCGGCCATCACGTCCAGGTCCGCACCTGCGTCCCGGAGGTCGTGGCCGGGTCGTACGACAAAGCCCTCACCCAGCGAGATCGAGACGTCGTGATCCTGTAGCGCCGAGATGAAACGCCGACGCAGAGGAACATCTTCGAGCAGGGAGTAGGCCGGGTATCCGTAAGGGTTGTCCGGTCCACCACCACCGGCCACCTTCATCGAGATGTGACGGCATCCGAGATCCGCCGCCACCTGGACGAACTCGACCGGCGGAAGGCCCAGCACGGTTTGATATTCCACACCGAGTTCGGTCATGAATGTCCTTTCGGCAGATCAGCCAATCTCATGTGGCACCTTCGGCCCCTTCGAGTGCATCGCGCAGACCATCGCCGAACGTCGAGAAGGCAAGCACGGTCAGCACGATCATCACAGCAGGCGCGACGATCAGTCCCGGCGCAGTGTAGACGTTGTCGAAGGCCTCGCGCACCATCGAACCCCACGACGTCTGCGGCGGTTGCACTCCGAGACCGAGGAAGCTCAGACTCGCTTCGGCGACGATCGCGAGGCCCGCGGCGAACGACAGCTGGACGAGCAACGGCGACGACGCGTTGGGCAGCACGTGGTTCCACAACAATCGGCGCTTGCTGCACCCGAGGGCCCGGGCTGCCTCGATGTACGTCTCCGTCGCCACCGACTCCGCGGCACCCCGGGCCAGCCGGTACAGGGCCGGCGCCATGACGAGGCCGATGGCGACCATCGCGTTCGTCAGGCCCGGTCCGAAGATACCGATGATCGCGACCGCGAGGATGAGCGGGGGAAGCGATTGCAGAGCATCCGAGATGCGGCTGAGCGCGCCACCGGACCAACCACCGACGAATCCCGCGAACAGGCCGGTGGGGATGCCGATGAGCGCGGCGACGCCCACCGCCTGGACGACCGCGAGCAGTGTCACACTCGCGGACGCGAGCAGCCGACTCATCACATCTCGGCCGTAGACGTCGGTGCCCAGCCAATGACTGCCCGACATGCCGGCCAAGCTGTTGCTCAGATCCTGGGCATTCGGGTCGTACGGCGCGATCGAGCTCCCGAAGATCGCCATGAACAGAACCAGCAGGAGAAATACCAGCGAGAGCATGGCCAGCGCGTTGCGACGAAGCAGCCGAAGCGGTCGAGACGTACGGAGAGTGTGAACCACACGGCCGCCGAACGAGTGGCGTGTGCGGACCACCGGGCCGTCGGATTCCGAGGGCGCACTGATCTCACTCATGAAGCGTGCCTTTCTGCGGCGACCGGATCAGACCCGGACCCGTGGATTGAAGTACCCGTAGGCAATGTCGACGATCAGGTTGATGAGCACGATCGCGATCGCCATCACCATCACGATGCCGAGGATCACCGGAATGTCCTTACTGAAGACCGAATTCACGGCCAGCGTCCCGAGTCCCGGAAGCGCGAAAACGAACTCGACCGTCACTGCGCCGGCGAGCACCCTACTGACCTGCAGACCGAGCACCGTCGCGATCGGCGCACCGGCCACCTTGAGCGCATGCTTGCCCACGATCTGCTTCGTGCGCAATCCCTTCGCCCGCGTGGTCCGGATGAAGTCCTTGCCGAGGGTGTCGACCATTGCGGCGCGGGTCTGCCGCGCCACCTCTGCTGTGGAGATCGCGGCGATCGCGAGGGCCGGGAGGATCAGATGCTGAAGCCACACGCCGAATCCGTCGGCGAGGGGTGCGTATCCCGTTGCGGGGAAGACCGGCGCCGAGATGGCCAGCGCGATCACCAGGACCAGACCGATGATGAACGGCGGAATCGCCATCGCCACCGCAGAGACCGCCGTGAGCGCCCGATCGAGCGGTGAGTTGGCGCGCATCGCCGCGATGATGCCGATCGGTAGGCCGAGCAGGATGACGATCGCCATCGTCACGACGGTGAGTGACAGGGTGATGGGAAGTCGGTCGGTGAGGATCTGTGTGACGGACTGCGAACTGTACAGCGACGTGCCGAAATCACCGGTCAGGATGTTGCCGAGCCACTCGAGATACCGGACGATCAGCGGCTGGTCGAGACCGAGCTGCTGCCGTAGCGCTTCGATCTCCTGGGCGCTGGCGTTGTCACCGGCGAGGCTGGTCGCGGCGTCCCCGGGCATGAGGTCCACCAGCATGTAGACGAAGAAGCTCAGGATCAGCAACAAGGGGATCGCCGACAGCAGTCGCTTGGCGAGCAGAGTGACCATCATGCCTCCTGCGCGGGGACGGCGCGGCGGCGGCGCCGGGCCCTCGGGTCCGGCACTGCCGAGACCAGCGATTTGGTGTACGCGTGTTGGGGGTTGTCGAACAGCTCTTCCGCGGTTCCCGTTTCGACGACCTCACCGCGGTACATCACCACGACCCGGTGTGCGAGAAACCGGACGAGGGACAGATCGTGCGAGATGAAGATGTACGCCAGACCCCGCTCCTCCTGCAGATCCAGCAGCAGGTTGAGAACCTGAGCCTGGATCGAGACATCCAGGGCGGCAACAGGTTCGTCGCAGACGATGAAATCCGGGTCGAGGGTGAGCGCTCGGGCGATCGCGATCCGCTGCAGCTGGCCTCCGGAGAACTCCCGCGGGTACTTGTCCAACTGATCCTCGCGCATGCCGACGCGCTGGAGGATCTCGACGACACGGCGGTCGCGCTCCTCCCCCGACAACCCGAAGTGGATCGACAGCGGCTCACCGACCGCGTTGCGGATCGTCATGTGCGGGTCCAGGGAGCTGAAGGGATCCTGGAAGATCATCTGGGCCCGCCGCCGGAAGGTCAGGAGCTCCTTGCCCTTCAGCTTTCGGACATCCTGCCCGTCGAACAGGATCGTGCCCGCGTCGGGCTCGATGAGGCGAAGGACCTGCCGCCCGATCGTCGACTTGCCCGCGCCCGATTCTCCTACGATGCCGAGGGTTTCACCGCGTCCGACGGTGAAACTGACATCGTTGGACACCACGGTTCGCTCGGTGACCCGCCCGAACAGGTTGCGCTTGGCCGGGAACGACTTGCGCAGACCTGTGACCTCCAACAAGGGGCTCATCCTGCCAGTCCCTTCAGACTCAGTTCGCCGTCGCGCACACAGCGCACTGCCCGTCCACCGCCGACCCCGCCGAGAACGATCGGCTCGACATCGCACCGACCGACCTTCGCGTGTTCACACCGTGCCTGGAACCGACACGTCTGCGGCCAGTCCCACGGCGCCGGCACCGCGCCCGGGATCGACGACAGACGGGCTCCCTTCGTGCGGGCGTCCGGGATGGCGGCGAGAAGCCCCTCGGAGTAGGGATGTCGCGGGTCCTCGAACAGGTCGTCGATCAAGGTCGACTCGACAACCTGCCCGGCGTACATCACCGTCACCTGGTCGCACATCTCCGCGACGACACCGAGATCATGGGTGATGAAGAGAATCGAAACGTCGTACTCGTGCTGCAGATCCTTCATCAGCCGCAGCATCTCTCGCTGCACCGTCACGTCCAGCGCCGTCGTGGGCTCGTCTGCGATCAGCAGCTTCGGACGACACACCATCGCGATCGCCAGCATCACGCGCTGACACATTCCGCCCGAGAACTCGTGCGGGTACGCCTTCGCACGATTGCGGGCATCGGGAATACCGACCGCGTCGAGCATCTCGATCGCCCGGGCGAACGATTCCCTCTTCGACGAACCCTGGTGCCGACGAACGACTTCCGCGATCTGGTCACCGACGGTGAAGGAAGGCGAGAGGCTGCGCCGCGGTTCCTGGAAGACCATCGACACGTCGACACCCCGGATGTTCGACATCTGCGACTCGGGCAGTCCGACGATCTCTCGTCCGGCGATACGAATCGACCCACTCACCCGGGAACCTCGCGGCGGCAACAGTCCCATCGCGGCCAGCGACGTGACTGTCTTGCCGGAGCCGGACTCCCCGACGAGTCCCACCGTGACACCGGGCGGCACGCGCAGCGACACTTCGTCGACCACACGGGTCCATCCATGGTCGGTGTGGAACTCGACGGAGAGGTTGTCGATCCTGAGAATGTCGTCATCGACCCTTTCGGGCACGGACAACGGAGCAGCTGTTGACATGGAGGTTCTCCTCGGGCCGGTCACGGACGAAGCGGCGACGGGCGCGGTCCGGACGGAGGGGCATCGAGATGATGTGTGTCACACCATACTCCAGAAATCGGCCAACTTCTATGCCTATTAACACTTGGTAATAGATGAGCTGAGGGTCTGATGCGAGACAACCCCGGCCCGACATGAGTCGGACCGGGGTGAGGCGTCTCCGTCGGGGTGCGACGGAGTGGGCTTACCTTTCGGCGGCCCGGCTGTGTGGAATCGCTGAGCCGTTCGAATGGATCACTTCGCGATACCCACGTAGCGTAGATCCAACACACCGGTGTAGTGCGAGACACCCATGTCGGACGCTCCGATCACCTTGTCCGAGAACGCGTAATTCGTTCCGACCGAACAGATGAAGACGTCGAAGGCATTCTCGACGGCAACAGCGGATGCCGCCTCCAGCGCGGTGGTTCGCTCGTCGTCCGAGGCTGCAGGAGCGAACGCCGGGGCCAGCGCCTGGGTGAACTCGGGCGGCACGGTTCCGGGGAAGAGGCGCGGAACGGTGTAGTTGCGGTTCAGGTACTGCGCGGGCGTGGGATCACCGACCCGGAGATTCACCACCGCAGGTTCAGCCTTCGCGGCAAACTGCGCTGTCATCTCGACCAGATCGACCGGCTTGACGTTCATCGTGACACCGATGGCCGCGAACTGAGCCTTCAAGGCAGCAGCGATGTCGTCCTGGGGAGACAGTCCCGCACCGACGAGCGCCGTGAAGGCAAGGTTGTTGACGCCCGCCTCCGCGAGCAGGCTGCGCGCCTTGTCGGGGTTGTAGGTGTAGTCGACCGGAGGCGTCGCCAGATGTCCGTCCAGCCCGTCCCGAATCGGCTGGTTGGCGGGAGTGCACTGATTGTTGAGCAGGGATGTGTTGATCCCGTCACGATCAACCGCGAAGTTCAGCGCCTGTCGTACCCGCGCGTCGGACAGTTCGGGACTGGACGTGTTCATCTGTACGGCGTACAGCTGGTTCGAGGGATAGCTGAAGTACCCGAATCCGGAGCCGAGCGTCGATGCCTGCTTGTACTGGCCGATCTTGGAGAGCATCAGGTCGACCTGACCGGACCGCAGCGCGTTCAATCGTGCATTGTCGTCGACGATTCCGATGATCGTGATGGTCTTCGCCATCTGGGCTGCGGGATCCCAGTATCCTTCGCGCCGTTCGTATGTCGCCGAGTCGCCGATGCGGACGGAGGTCGCCACATAGGGCCCCGAGCCGACCGGCTTGACGTCGAGGTCGGGGTTGTCCAGCGCATTCGGGCTGATCAAGGACGCCTCCACGCCCGCGAGGACGTAGGGCAGATCCGCGGCGGGGCGCTTCGCAACGATCGCGAGATGAGTCGGATCAACCACCTCGACTGATTCGATCATCGAAAACGTCGATGCGACAGTCGATCCCGGGGTCTTGATGGCATGGTCAAGGGTGGCCTTCACCGCCGCCGCATCGAGGGCAGCGCCGTCGGAGAAGGTGATTCCCTCACGCAGCGTGAAGACGACTCTCCTGCCGTCTGGCGAGAACTCCCACTTCGTCGCCACCATGGGAGCGAGTTCGAGCGTGCCGTCGGTGTCGATCATCTGGGTGAGCCGGTCGTATACCGGAGCGAGATATGCGTACGCGGCGGGCGCCGATGGCATCTTGTGTGGATTGAGCGCGGGAGTAGGCACCGTCGAGGCGGCGCGAAGGGTGCCGTTCGGATCCGCATCGGAGACCGGAGCACCGACCGATCCGCTCGCAGCCTGGGACCCACCGCCGGTACCACCGCCAGCACAGGACGACAGTACGAGTGCCGCGGCGGCAATCGCGGCACCCTTGAGAAGGACTGAACGTGTGATCAAGCGTGACACCACTTCCGTAATCGTCAAGCGGAGTTGGACATTGGACGATCAGAGACGGCCGGGGCGCCGCAGGTCCTCTGGAACCCAGTTGGGCGCGCGTCGCTCCGAGAACGCCTTCCACCCTTCGACGAACTCGGGGCCACGCAGACTCGCGGCAAAACCGATCCGGTCCTGCAAGCCGATGTAGGAGTCCAGGACCCGCTTGACCTGCAACCGAGCGTCGGGCGCCGTCGACGCGGCGTCGGTGAGCACCGAGGTGGCCGTACTCATGAGCTCCTCATCCGGAACGACGCGAGAAATGAGGCCCCACTCCACCGCCTCCCGTGCGGTGAGCACCCGACCGGTCAGCATCAGGTCCTTGGCCCGGACCGGACCGACCATGCGGGGAAGCATCTGGGCGTAGTACAGATCGGCGATCCCCCGGAACAACTCCGGAACGCGGAAGGTCGCACTCTCCGCGGCCACGGAGATGTCCGAGCACATCGCGATCATCAGGCCACCGCCCTGGCAGATGCCGTTGATGGCGGCCACCACCGGCTTCACGCTGGTGCGCAACGTGTCGAACGGGAGCACGTCGACCAACGAGAAGTCCATCCAACTGTCGGGCGTTCGCCGACCCAGGTCGCCGCCGGGAATGAAGACGTCGCCGACTCCCGTGATGACCATGCCACTGAGTTCCGGATCTGCATCGACACGCTTGACCGCATACCGAATTCCGAAGTACATCGCATTGGTGAGTGCATTGCGCGCTTCCGGTCGATCGACGACCAGATGGGCGAAGGACCCCTCGCGACTCAGTCGCAGGTAGGGGGTTCCGGTGTAGTCACCCGATGGCGGCGGAGCATTCAGGTGAGTGGGTTGCGCTGCCGACGTCGTTTCTGTCATGGGGTTCTCCGAAATCTCGGTCCGAACGGATTGCGGGACTTGTTGCCGTGATGCGAATTTCGCGATCACCGAACAGTTGCGCCCCGAGTGTCCGGCTCAGTTGCGGGGGAAGTTGAGGAGGGCGCGGGCGTTGGTTTCGACCATTTTCTCGACTTCGTCGTCGGGGACGTCGATCATGGCGTCCTGGACCT